>NZ_JBNAFV010000002.1:234828-590523 GCF_049800875.1 Amaricoccus tamworthensis
GCCCGCGCCGGCCCGGCCCCATGGGCCGGCGCCCGTCAACGTTGGCCCTGGGATCACCCCGAAGAGGCACACTGCACCATAAAACCGCGCCGCCCAACCACCCCGCGCGCCACCCCCCGGTCCGCCGCGGGCACGGCTCTACTTCACGGCTGGAACGGGCGCCCGGTCGCGGGGCACTCGAGCCCGTTCGACACACTCCAACGCCGCCGCCCCGACACCGCGCGAGGCCTTGGGAGCATCACTTCGACCAAGGCGGCGCGAGCGAATCCCCGAACATCCTGTGACTGTGAGGCAAATGGCAGGCGTTGGGAATGGGCGGAAAGCGTAAGTTCGACGCAATCGCGAAGCGACGTTGCGGCATGCCCAATGCTGCCACTCTTCGAGTGATCACGGATTGGACATTCAGTAAACCATGGACACGATGCAGCTTCACGCGGAGCTGGGAATTGACAAATTTACGCGACCGTTGTGCGCATTTCTGAAAAGGGTCTATTGGTCCAGACCGACACACGGTCCATCCAAAAATGGAGGGGGCGCCGGTCAAATCATCATTTTTAATAGGAATTGCTCCCAATGCGGCAATCTCAACGATGATAAAAGCACTATCTTGCTCGATTATAAGTCGCCTGATCTTTTATGACTTTTATGTCAGCACAAAGATCATGGCCAACGACGTTCCGAATTTGATTGCGACATAAAGCCATTCTTGCATCCCTCGAAATGACGTTCACACACCCACTGACTAAGGCGAGAGCAAAGATATGCGAATCGTCACATTCTCTTGGGCAACTCTCAAAACGCTCTTCAATTTTGGCCTCTAGTCTGCTCTGAGCCTCGTCTACTGACTCATCAGGAACAGTGCGGACCTTTCCACTACTAATGAACTGGCCGATCAGTTCAAGTAAAGATTTCTTCGACTTAACTTCAGCACGATAAGCTGTACCACCGACAACGATTTTTACTTTTCCGTTTTTCCTAATATCTTTAAAAAGTAGTATGGGTAATTTTGCTGATGTGGCTTTAAATCAACATTTAGATCCAAAATAAATTCACGCATTAGAGGTTTTCAAACTTGTCCATGGATTCATTCAAGAAAAAGCTTCGGTAAGAATCTGGAATATTGCCCATCGTTCCATCAGAATTCAACTCGATCTCGTAAGCTTGGTTCGTACCATCCCCTAATTTTTCAAAATAAATAATTTGGGATTTGGGACCGTTATCAGATTGCTTATGCTTCAAACGATAACGATCAATAATGAAGTCGCTGTGGGTCTCAATGACAAACGTGCCTCCAGATTCAGCTGACTTAAGAAATACATCACCCAAAGCGGCTTGGGCGCGGGGATGTAAATGCAATTCTGGTTGCTGAATTAAAAATGCGTGCGTCCCAGATGCGAAGGCAATATCAGAAATGATCGGAAGTACTTGGCCAACGCCATATCCCAATTCATCGACATAAAAGAATGAGCCCGACTTTTCAACTTGTAGTGCAAACGGTTTGTCTTTGATTGCAGTCCGTACAGAAGTCGTCAAAATTCTGTCGAATAGTCCACTTGCAGCGCCGAAGTCTTCTATGGACTGCGCAAGCTCAGAACCCTCAATTAACATATCTCGAAGCAAGAAAGGAGTATGTTCTCCAGTCGAACTGAATTCAGAATTGCTGCCGTGATACAATCGTCGCGTTTGCGCTCGAATTGGCCCGTGGTGAAGACAGCGAAGCGGTGAATAGGAGTTGAGTATCCGTCTCTCTCTCTTGTCTTCAGACTTAAACACTGCATGGCTCAAGGCTTCATGCCAAGCTGCAATTTCAGAAACTTCCGGCCAAATCACCTCATAGTGGTTTCTAAACTTGTCTCCTGTTTTGAAATGCAACAATTCTACTTGCTTACCGTTCCCCGCATGGGAAATTTCCGAGTTGTACAAAAACGTATCAAAACGATACGAAATTCTGTCCTTGCTCCGTTTGAGTCGCAGAATATTATCGCCTGAGACCATCGTCAGACGCTGAAGTTGCATTTCTTCATTGACCTTTTTGTATGTTGCAAGTCGGCCAAAAGTCCCTCTGTAAGATTTTCGATCTTCATCGGGACGCTCTTTAATTAGAAAGCCAATCGTTGTCTCTTTACAGTTAGCTAAACGAGAACAAACGTCGAAAGCTGTATCTATGCCGTCAACAACGCCGCAAATATCAAAAAGTACCATATGCTCTCTTGAATCTATCAATTGGATCAATTGTAGAAAACTCGACTTCCCGGTACTGTTCTCTCCAACAAGAAAATTGCACGCTCTCAAATTATGCCAGCCGTCTGGCAGGCCCCGAAATCCTTTTGAGAACAATGCGTATTTCTCGAGTCGCTTATTGACCATCGGTTCTTATCCGTTTAAACACAACATGTTGTCCCGTTGATATATTCTATCCGACATGTGGGTGCATTCAATCCCAAAATTGTAGATGGCGGTCGTCGAAATCGAAGTCACGAGTGATTTCGGATTTGACACCTCGCGCGTAGGAAACGCATGCTTCGAAGCCCTCTCAAAACGAACGTAGCCAGCATTGTTCGAGCGGTTGCCAAGTTTGCTTACTGTAAGTTGGCCGATCCCGTTATAGTGTTGGCGCAGCGAATGTCGGCAATGCGGGCTTCGCTCACAGCATCGATGTCAATAGCTAGAAGTGCGCTATGGGTCGTTGCCAGAGGCGCCCTTACTTCGCTAACCAACGGATATGGTCGGATACTTTTCAAACGCAGCAGGTCGCCTAGTTGAAGTTGTTGGCGTTGTCACAGCCTTGGTCTTTTTATTTGAGGTGACTACAGCCAATAGAAGTTTGCCGTCGATTGATTTGGACACGGCCGAAGGCACGGATACCTTTGAGTTCTTTGAAGCTAACAACCGAGCGGTCGTCTACGTGTCATTCAGCTTAAGTCGTGATATGTTCCAAGACCCATCGTTGGATTTGTTTTCCGATCCGATCATAATAGACGCCGTTGGTAGGTTTGGCGGCGCAGTGCTTTTGTTGGATTGGCAGTCACTTTCTAGTAGTTATCTCGCCAAAGTAGATGACCACAGAGCCGAAGACTATAGTCTTGGATTCCAAGGTCCAGCCTATGCTCGATTATTTGAAGCTGAAGGGCTGTCATATATCGAGCTAACAGAATCGCCGTTCACGGACAGTGTGGCGGAACGTGCAAAATGCTCGGAACACCTATTTGGTCAAAGTGTAGCTCAAAAAGTCTACAGATATGTCGCAGGGTGCATGCTCAAAGCGGCAGCACCACCAGAAACCTATAAGACTTTTGACTAACGCGAATGTAGTGAACAGCGGCTTCGATAGGCCGCACCGCAGCAATGTCCACACCTTTCTGATGTCGGCTTCGGGCGGTCCAACGCGCCCCCCCACACCCCCATCCGCCAAAAACCCACACCCCACACCCCCCCTGTGACACCTGTCACTTCGAAGATCCGCCCGCCAGGTTAACCATGTCCTCAACGGTCGGCAGAAAACGCCGGCCCGAAAACCTAACCAGTACCGAGAGGACTACCCCATGGCGACTTTCACCGGATCGATTTTCAACGACACCATTACCCCCACCTACGTCTCCCCCTTCGTTCTGAAATCCATTTTCACGCCCAAGCCCGGCAATGGCGACGACTACATCTACGGCAACGGCGGGAACGACTGGCTCGACGGGGGCTACGGTTTCGACCACATCGACGGCGGCTCCGGCATCGACAGCGTCACCTACACCTTCTACTCCGGCAACGTGAACGCCAACCTCTCCACCGGCGTCGTGAGTTTCCCCGGCAACAGCACCAAAACCGAGAAACTCGTCTCCATCGAGAACCTCTACATGGGCTCCGGCAACGACACCGTCACCGGCAGCGCCTACGACAACTACATCTCCACCGGCGCGGGCAACGACTACGTCTATGCGGGCTACGGCGACGACACCATCTATGGCGGTTCCGGCAATGACTGGCTCGATGGCGGCTACGGCTATGACGAGATCAACGGCGGCACCGGCACCGACACCACCTCCTACACCTTCTATTCCGGCCGCGTGAACGCCAACCTCGCCACCGGCGTGGTCAGCTTCCCCACCGGCGGCTCCGGCACGGACAAGCTCACCTCGATTGAGAACATCTACACCGGCTCCAACCACGACATGGTCACCGGCTCCACCGCCGACAATGTCATCTCCACCGGTGCGGGCAACGACACCATCTACGGCGGCGACGGCGATGACAGCCTCTATGGCGGCTCGGATGACGACTGGATCGACGGCGGCTACGGCTTCGACTACATCAATGGCGGCTCCGGCACGGACACCACCAGCTACACCTTCTACAGCGGCGACGTGGACGCCGATCTCGAAACCGGCGTGGTGGCCTTCCCGGGCAACAGCACCGACACCGACACGCTCTACTCCATCGAGCGCATCTACACCGGCATGGGCGACGACACCGTGCGTGGCAATGACGACGACAACATGATCCACACCGGTTCGGGCGACGACAAACTCATCGGCGGCTACGGCGAGGACACGCTCTACGGCAGCCACGGTAAGGACAAACTCTATGGCGGCAACGACGACGACCGTCTCTATGGCGGCGATGACAAGGACAAGCTCTACGGCGGCAAGGATGACGACTACCTGCATGGTGGCGACGCCAACGACAAACTGAAGGGCCAGAAGGGCGACGACACCCTGGATGGTGGCGAGGGCCGCGACAAATACTGGGGCGGCAAGGGCGCGGACACCTTCGTCTTCAAATATGCCGATGACAGCCGCCCGGGCGACGCAGACAAGGTCTATGGCTTCGACGGAGCCGGCCACGCCCATGGCGACGTGTTCGACCTCTCCAGCATCGACGCTGACACCGACACCGCCGGCTTCCAGCACCTGGAATTCAGCCACGGCCCCGGCAACGGCAAGGTCTGGATGGAAAATGACGGCAAAAACACCGTCCTGCTCGGCAACACCGACGGCGACAAGGGCATCGAGTTCAAGGTGGTCATCAAGGACGGCCACATCGAAGCCCACGACTACTCCGCCCACGACTTTATCCTCTAACGGAGACCCATAACCCTCACTGCGACTTCCTCCCCCACTTGCCCCGCCGCATCCTTCACATGCGGCGGGGTCTTTTCATTGCCCGCGGGTTTCTTCATCTATGTCAGGCGGGTGGTCCGCACGGGCATCACGAGGGGGCGGGCAGTGAACAAGGACGTAAAAACGCGACGTATCGCCGTGGTGGGTTTCGGCCCCCGCGGTCTTGGCGCGCTGGAGGCCCTGGCCGACTGCATGGCCGACCGCGACCTCTCCCTTGCCGTCGACATGTATGACGCAAACGCCGCCCGCGGGGCCGGGCCGAATTTCGACCCGGACGAGTCCCCGCTCTGCCTGCTGAACATCCCCAACCGCGACATCAACATCCGCCCGCCTGGCTTCTCCAAACTGGGAGGCTTCACCGACTGGTCCGGACCGGACTGCGACCCCGACGCCTTCCCACCCCGCGCCGAACTCGGCCGCTACCTCCGCGCCCGCTCCGCCGACCTGCTTGGCCGGGACAGTCCCGAAATCACCCCCGTCGCGGGCGAGGTCGAGCGCATCACCCGCGACGGCAGCCGCTGGCGCATCGAGACCGCGCAGGGCGCCTCCGCCGTCTATGACGAGGTCCTGCTGACCCTCGGCCAGCCGCCGGTTTCCCCCGATGACCAGCTGGCCGAATGGCGCGATCACGCCGCCCGCACCACCGCCCGCTTGGCGGGGGCCTATCCCGCCAAAACCCTGATCGGGGAGGCCGCCAACTGGACCGGCCGCACCGTCGCCGTCCGTGGCCTCGCCCTGTCATTCTTCGACGTTCTGCGCGCTCTGACCGCCGCACAGGGCGGGCGTTTTGAGCAGGGACGCTACACCCCCTCGGGCCAGGAACCCGCCCGTATTGTCCCGTTCTCCCTCGACGGCAAACCGCCATTCCCCAAACCCGCGACGGAGGAAATCGACGCCTGGTTCGACCCGCTCGACACGGAGACCACCGCCTTCGAGACAGCAATGGCCACCGCTTCCCAAAGCGACCCGGACACCGCCCGCCACCTCATCACCACCGCCCTCATTCCCGTCGCAGACCGCATCCTGAAGGCCCAGGGCGCGGACTTGGCGGGCGTATACGCCTGGCTCGACACCGAATGGAGCGACCCCGGCAGCCAGGAAACCGGCGATACGTTTGAGACCCTGCGCCACGGCGTCGCGCTGGCTGAGGGCACCGCGCCACTCACCATCGGCTACACCCTGGGCCAGATCTGGCGTAAATGGCAGGACCAGGTCCGCGCGGGCTACAACCCCGCCACAACCCCGCCGGAATCCGCCAAAATCATCGTGGGCTTCGACGAGGGAATGAAGCGCTACTCCTATGGCCCCCCGGTGTCGTCCGCCCGCGAAATGCTGGCCGTGATCGACGCGGGCCTGATCGACCTCGACTTCGCCGCCGACCCGGACATTGACCTTACCGATGACGGCTGGACCCTCACGTCCGGGGCAGGCACGGCGGAGGCCTCCGTGATGATCGACGCCGTCCTGCCACCGCCCGATCCGGCAAGCGTCACCGCCCCCCTGATCCGGGATCTGATGGACCGGGGTGTGCTCGCGTCCATTGACGAAGGGCTCTCGGCCAACACCGCCGCCGATGGCGGCCTGATCGACGCGGACGGCCAGGACCAGCCCGGCCTCTGCCTGCTCGGCCGCCTCGCGCTGGGCTCCGTCATCGCCGTCGATTCGCTCCACGACTGCTTCGGCGAAGCCTCCCGCCGCTGGGCCCGCGGCGTCTGCAACCGCCTGACCGGCTGACCCGAATCCATACCCGGCGCCACTGTCGGGTAGCGGAAGAGTGAATTTTCGGTGCAATGCTGCACTGCAACAGGTTAACGAACCGCGCGCTGCCTGGTTTAAGCGAATATCCGCCCGCCCAGGTGCCGGACCCGGTGGCCGCGGGTCGCCATATTCGCGACCATGGAAATTAACCTTTGGGACCGTTCCCTAAAGGATCCGCCTGTTGCGCGGATTTTTTTACCACCGTTCGCTCCCGGGGCCCCAGAGGGCAAAACCGGTGACAATTTCGGCCATTTTCGGCAAAACCCCGTGCAATCTGTGCCATTTGACTCACAATCTGTGCCACTTTTTGACCAGTCTGCGCCACCTGGACGTCAAAACGTGCCACTTTCGGACACAAAAAAACCGCCGGACCCTGCGGGGGGCCGGCGGCTTTTTGTCGTCAGGTTAGGCCGGATCAGGCGCCGATCAGACCCATGCTTTCCAGCTTCAGCAGAACCTGCTGTGCGCAGTAATCCACGTCCGTGCCTTCGGTCTCAAGGCGGACTTCCGGGTTCTGCGGCTCCTCGTAGGGGTCGGAGATACCGGTGAATTCCTTGATCTTGCCTTCGCGGGCCAGCTTGTAGAGACCCTTGCGGTCGCGCTTTTCGCACTCTTCCACGGAGGTCGCCACATGCACCTCAACGAAGGAGCCGTAAGCCTCGATCATTTCACGCACGGCCCGGCGGGTCGCGGTGTAGGGCGCGATTGGCGCACAGATCGCGATACCACCGTTCTTGGTGATCTCGGAGGCCACATAACCGATCCGCTTGATGTTTATGTCCCTGTGTTCCTTGGAGAATCCAAGCTCGGAGGACAGGTGCTTACGAACTAGGTCACCATCCAGAAGAGTGGTCGGACGGCCGCCCATTTCCATCAGTTTCACCATCATCGCGTTCGCGATGGTGGATTTTCCGGAGCCGGACAGGCCGGTGAAGAACACGGTGAAGCCCTGTTTGTCACGGGGCGGCTTGGTCTTGCGCAGCTCGGCAACAACATTCGGGAAGCTGAACCATTCAGGAATTTCAAGGCCTTCCTGAAGACGGCGGCGCAGCTCGGTGCCGGAGATGTTCAGGACGGTCATGCCTTCCTCAACCTCATCCGCCGGCTCATACTGGGCGCGCTCCTGGACGTAGACCATGTGTTTGAAGTCGACCATTTCACAGCCGATTTCGTCCTGGTACTTCTTGAACAGCTCCTGCGCGTCGTAGGGACCATAGAAGTCCTCACCGGCGGAGTTTTTGCCCGGTCCGGCGTGGTCGCGGCCAACGATCATGTGCGTACAGCCATGATTTCGCCGGATAATTCCGTGCCATACGGCCTCACGCGGGCCGGCCATACGCATGGCCAGGTTCAGCAGGGACATCTCCGTGGTGGCTGCCGGATACTGGTCCAGAACCGCCTCATAGCAGCGCACGCGCGTGAAGTGGTCAATGTCGCCTGGTTTGGTCAGGCCGACAACCGGATGGATCAGAAGGTTGGCCTGCGCCTCACGTGCGGCCCGGAAGGTCAGTTCCTGGTGGGCACGGTGCAGCGGGTTACGTGTCTGGAATGCAACGATTTTCCGCCATCCCAGCTTGCGGAAGAACGCGCGCAGCTCGTTCGGCGTGTTGCGGCGTGCGCGGAAATCGTAATGGACCGGCTGCTGGATGCCGGTGACCGGACCGCCAAGATAGATCTTGCCGGCGGTGTTGTGCAGATAGTTCACGGCCGGGTGGGCCACGTCATCCGCACCAAAGACCTTTTCGGCCTCATTGGCCTTGTTCGGCTCCCAGCTGTCGGTAACCGACATCATCGCCAGGATCACACCTTCGGGGTCGCGCAGCGCGATGTCCTGACCCGGCTCAATTTTGGAGGCAAACTCCTCGCTCACGTCCAGCGTGATCGGCATCGGCCACAGCGTACCGTCGGCCAGGCGCATGTTCTCGACAACGCTCTCATAGTCGTCCTTGCCGAGGAATCCCTTGAGCGGATTGAACCCGCCATTCATCAGCAGCTCCAGGTCACAAACCTGCCGCGCCGTAAGATCCCAGGACGGAAGCTGCGCAGCCTCAACCTTCAGCTTTTCCGCGCTGTCGTAAGAAACAAACAGTTCGGGAATTGGAACGAGATTTGGGGCAGTCATTTACGGGAACCTTTACCACTGATTCGGAACTGCGTGGGTGTTAGCAGGCACCGGCCAATCGGTCAAAGCACTCGTGCAGGTATCATGGTTAAGCGAACGTTAATCCGATGATGCAGTGCAACAATGTCGCACTTTTGGCCGTTTCCCCTCAATTTAGTCCAAATTTGACAGTAATTTGAAGGCATGACGCACTCTGAGGAAGGCGGTGAAGAAACACAGACCCGCGAAGACATGGGCCATTGGGGCGAAGGCGGAGGAGAAGAGGCAGAGCAGGACGAAGAAGGCGATGGTCTCGAACCCCTCGAGCAGTCCACCGGAATAGTAAAGGTTTTTGATACCCTGCGCACTGGTCGAAAGCCCGCGTTTTTCGGCGATAATGGCAAAGCCCAGAAATGATGAGCCGTTCACGTAAAAGGACAGCAACAGCACCGCCCCCGCCACCCCGTTGGCGGCGGGATCAAGCAGCACGAAGCCCAGCGGTATGGCCCCGTAGAAGAAGAAGTCGGCGGTGATGTCCAGATATCCGCCGAAATCCGTGGTCTCCGTCGCCCGTGCAATGGCACCGTCGAGACCGTCAGCCAAGCGCGACAGCAACAGCGGGATCAGCGCGGCCTCGGGACCGCCGAGCGCAATCATGGCTGCGGCGCACAGACCCAGGACGAGGCCCGTCAGGGTGACCGTATTCGCGGTCATGCCCATTGCCGCCATCCGCCGGCCCATGCGGTTCAGGGGCGGGTCAATATGTGTCCTGATTTCGGCGTCGAACATGCCTTTGGCCTTTTCTGCTGCATGTTGCTCTTCGCCCATCTGCGGGCATCCGTTACAGCCCAGTAACAGAAATACTGGCTGGGCGTGGTTACAATTAGCTGAACGGGGGTAACTGGACAAACGCGGTCATGTTCTCAATGGTGATGGAAAAGACAGGCGGGGCTTCCATGCAGGATATTTCAGAGAAACTCGATCAGGAGGTTCTGGCGCGCCGGGACGATCTGATTGCGCTGACCCAGGATCTGATCCGAATTCCCACGCTCAACCCGCCGGGAGAATGTTACCGCGACGTATGTGAGTTTCTCGCGGACCGCCTGAAGCGGCAGGGGTTTGAGGTGCGTCTGATCCGCGCCCATGACACGCCCGGCGACAGCGACCGCTATCCGCGCTGGAACCTCGTGGCGCGCAGGGAGGGGGCACGGCCTGGCAGTTGCGTTCACTTCAACGGGCACACGGATGTGGTCGAGGTCGGACAGGGTTGGACAACCGATCCGTTCGGCGGTGAGTTGAAAGACGGGCTGATTTATGGGCGCGGAGCCTGCGACATGAAGGGGGGCATTGCGGCCGCGATTGTGGCGGTTGAAGCGTTTCTAGCCAAATGTCCTGATTTTGCGGGGGCGATTGAGATTTCAGCCACGGCGGATGAGGAAACCGGGGGCTATGGCGGTGTCGCCTATCTGGCGGAACAGGGCTACTTCAACCCCGAGCGGGTGCAGCACGTCATTATACCCGAACCCCTGAACAAGGACCGGATCTGCTTGGGCCATCGGGGCGTGTGGTGGGCGGAACTGGAGACCTATGGGCGGATCGCGCATGGCTCGATGCCATTCCTGGGCGACTGCGCCGTGCGGCATATGGGGGCGGTGATGCGGGAGATGGAGGATGTGCTCTATCCCGCGCTGGCCGCGCGCAAGACCGCGATGCCCGTGGTGCCGGACGGGGCGCGGTCTTCGACACTTAACATCAACTCCATCCACGGCGGACAGGATGAACGGCCCGCGGATTTCGACGGCTGGCCCTCGGCGGTGGTGCCGGACAGTTGCCGGATGATCATCGATCGGCGTTTCCTGGCAGAGGAAAGCCTTGAGGATGTGCGTGACGAGTTCCGTCAGGTTGTCGACCGGGCCCGGGAACGGGGCCCGGATTTCAAATACCGCCTGAGCGATATGCATGACGTTCTGCCCTCCATGACGGACAGGGACGCGCCGGTGGTGCAGGCCCTGTCCGGGGCGATGGCCGCGAAGTTTGGCAAAGACCCGGAATTTGTCGTCTCGCCCGGAACCTACGACCAGAAACATATCGACCGGATCGGGCGGCTGAAGAATTGTGTGGCCTACGGTCCGGGAATACTGGACCTTGCGCATCAACCGGATGAATATGTGGGTGTAAATGACATGCTGGACTCGGCAACCGTGATGGCTACCGCCCTCGCGGGACTGCTTGGAGTAACGGCGGACGGGGAGGCGGGATAACCGCCGGGGACACAGGAGAGGTCGCAATGAAATCAACCCAACTGGTGCTTGCTGGTGGACTGCTGCTGTTTGCGGGAGCGGCCCATGCGCAGCAGACGGATCTGGTTCTGGGGATGCAGCTTGAGCCTCCGCATCTCGACCCGACCTCGGCTGCCGCGGCGGCGATTGACGAGGTGACCTACGCCAATGTGTTCGAGGGGCTGACCCGCTTTGCCTCGGATGGCTCGGTTTTGCCTGGGCTTGCCGAAAGCTGGGAAATTGCGCCGGACGGGCTGTCCTGGGTGTTCAATCTCCGCCAGGGCGTGACGTTCCACGACGGAGCACCTTTCACGGCGGAGGATGTGGCGTTTTCGCTGGAACGGGCGATTGCCGAGGATTCCACCAATGCGCAGAAACAGCTTTTCGACGGTATAAATTCCGTCAATGTGATTGATGATGTGACCGTCGAGATTGGTCTGGACGTTCCCAAGGGCGCGCTTCTCTCCAACCTGGCCTGGGGGGATGCGGTGATCGTGTCACCGGGCAGTGCGGAGACCAACACCACCGAGCCCGTGGGTACGGGACCATTCCGGTTCTCGAACTGGGTGCAGGGCGACAGCGTGGAACTGGTCCGCAACCCGGACTACTGGGGTGAGCCGGCGAAGCTTGAAGAGGTGACGTTCAAGTTCATTTCCGATCCCACCGCAGCCTTTGCGGCTCTAATGGCGGGTGACGTGGATGCGTTTCCGGTTTTTCCCGCGCCGGAAAACCTGGCGCAGTTTGAGGCTGACCCGCGTTTCAATGTGATAGTGGGCTCGACCGAGGGTGAAACAATTCTGTCGACCAATAACGGTCGCGAGCCGTTTGACAATATTCTGGTGCGGGAGGCGATTGCCCATGCCATCGACCGGCAGGCGATCATCGATGGGGCCATGTTTGGCTACGGGACGCCGATTGGCTCACATTTTGCGCCGCATCACCCGGCCTATGTCGATCTGACGGGGATGTCGGAATATGACCCTGAGCTTGCGCGGTCGCTGCTGGAGGAAGCCGGGTATCCCGACGGGTTTGAGACGACCCTGACCCTGCCGCCGCCGTCCTATGCCCGGCGTGGCGGTGAGATTATAGCGTCGCAACTGCGCGAGGTCGGCATTGATGCGGAGATCATCAATGTGGAATGGGCGCAGTGGCTGGAGCAGGTGTTCAAGGCCAAGGACTATGGCCTGAGCATTGTCAGCCATACGGAGCCGATGGATATCGGGATCTACGCCCGTGACGACTATTATTTCGACTACCGCGATCCGGTGATGGCGGCCCTGATGCACGAGTTGGACGCCACGGCGGATGCGGAGGACCGGGCGTCCCTGCTTGAGGCGGCGCAGACCCGCATCGCGGAGAACTATGTGAACGGGTATCTGTTCCAGCTCGCGAAAACCGGTGTGGCCGATGCCAAAATCCGGGGCCTGTGGGAAAACTCGCCCACACAGGCAAATGATGTGACTGCGGTTTACTGGGAGGAATAGGCGCGATACGCCTTCGTTCAGTTCGACGTACAACCACTGAAGACAGGAACAGGCTGAATTCATGCTGCATTTCGCACTGGCCCGCCTCACCTCCCTGGGGCTGAGCCTCGTTGTGGCCAGTGTCGTGATTTTCTTCGCGCTGGAGGTCGTGCCGGGTGATCCGGCGGCCTACATGCTGGGGATGAACGCGAGCCCGGAGACGGTGGCGGCGCTGCGCACGGAACTGGGGTTAGATGCCGGGCCGGTGGAGCGGTATTTCACCTGGGCGACGGGGCTTCTGACCGGAGATTTCGGGATATCCTACACCTATCGCACGCCGGTGGCGGAGATGATTGGGGAGCGGATCAAGGTGTCGCTGCCGCTTGCGCTCTATGCGCTGGCGCTGTCGACGCTGATCGCGTTTCCCGTGGGTATCTGGGCCGCGACGCACCGGGGCAAAGCGCAGGACATAGGTGTGATGGCGGCGACGCAGCTTGGCATTGCGGTGCCGAATTTCTGGTTTGCGATGCTGCTGGTGCTGGTCTTCGCAATCGGTCTGCGCTGGTTTTCAGCCGGTGGGTTTCCGGGCTGGGATGCCGGATTTTTCGAGGGCATGAAGGCGCTGACGCTGCCGGCCATTGCGCTGGCCCTGCCGCAGGCGTCGATCCTGGCGCGGGTGATGCGTTCGGCGCTGCTCGACACGATGGGCGAAGATTTCATCCGGACGGCGCGGGCCAAGGGACTGAGCCGGCGGCAGGCTCTGTGGCGTCATGCGCTGCGCAATGCGCTTATTCCTGTGCTGACCATCATCGGGCTGCAGTTTTCGTTTTTGCTGGCGGGTGCGATCATCATTGAGAACGTGTTTTTCCTGCCAGGGCTCGGACGGCTGGTGTTTCAGGCGATCAGCCAGCGGGACCTGATTGTGGTTGAGAGTGTCGTGATGCTGCTGGTCGTGGCGGTGATTGTGGTCACGTTCTGCGTGGATCTGGCTTATGCGGCCGTGGATCCGCGCCTGCGGAGGCGGGGCTGATGCGGACGCTGCTGACCGGGGCGGTGATTGCCGGGGTGTTCGTGCTGGGCGCCATCGTGTCGTTTTTCTGGACGCCCCACGACGTTGAGGCGATCAACATCGCCGCGAAGCTGCTGACGCCGGGGGACGGGTACTGGTTCGGAACGGACCATTTCGGTCGCGACATCTTCTCGATGATCCTCGTTGGCGCGAGGGTATCAATTGCGGTGGCGATTGTGGCGGTTGGCATTGGGATGGGCATTGGCATTCCGCTTGGGCTGACGGCGGCGGCGCGCAAGGGATCGCTGCTCGATGAGGTGATCATGCGGGGCAATGACCTGATTTTCGCGTTTCCCGCGCTCCTGATCGCGATCATGATTACGGCGGTGTTTGGGCCGTCAGCGGTCAATGCAATCATTGCCATCGGGATTTTCAACATACCGGTGTTTGCGCGGCTGGTCCGCGGGGCGGCGCTGGGCCTTTGGACGCGGGATTTCATTCTCTCGGCCCGGGTGTCGGGCAAGGGTGCGGTGCGGATTTCGCTCGAGCATATCCTGCCCAACCTGATGAGCCTTCTCATCGTGCAGGGGACTATCCAGTTTTCGCTGGGAATTTTGGCGGAGGCGGGGCTGTCTTATGTGGGCCTCGGTGTGCAGCCGCCGACGCCCTCCTGGGGGCGGATGCTGGCGGAAAGCCAGACGATGATATCCTTTGCGCCGCACCTGGCGCTGTTTCCGGGAATGGCCATTGTTCTGACGGTCCTCGGGCTGAACCTGATGGGGGACGGGTTGCGGGACATTCTTGATCCGCGCATTCGACGGGTGCGGGCATGAGCCTGCTGCGTATTCGCGACCTCGATCTGTCGATCCACGGGAAACGGGTTTTGAACAGGGTTTCGCTCGATCTTGCGCCGGGGCATGTGCTGGGGATCATTGGTGAAAGTGGTTCGGGCAAGTCGATGACGGCGCTGTCGATCATGGATCTGCTGCCGGATGGATCGGAGATGAGCGGGTCGATTGAACTTGACGGCAACGACCTGACCGGGCTGAGCGAGCGGCAGATGTGTGACATTCGCGGTCGCGACATTGGCATGATCTTTCAGGAGCCGATGACCGCGCTCAATCCGCTGCGCACCATTGGCGATCAGGTGGCCGAAACGGTACGTATTCATGGCGGGGCCGGACGCGGTGAGGCGGCGCGAATTGCGGGTGATATGCTGGAGCGGGTCGGTCTGCCCCGCGACCGGTTTCCTCCAACGCGCTATCCCCATGAGCTTTCCGGCGGGCAGCGGCAGCGGGTGGTGATCGCGATGGCCATTGCATTGCGTCCCCGGCTGCTGATTGCCGATGAGCCGACCACCGCGCTGGATGTGACAACGCAGGCGGGGATTTTGCGTCTGCTGCGCCGTCTGGTGCTTGAGGATGGCATGGGTCTGATCCTGATTACGCATGATTTGGCCGTGGTGTCAGGGAATGCCGATCACCTGGCGATCATGCGACAGGGCCAGGTGGTGGAGGCCGGGCCCTCCGACAAGGTCATGCGCGAGCTGCGCCACCCGTATACCCGCGCGCTGTTTGAGGCGTCGTCGCATCAGCCGGACAGAACCGCCGGGCATGTAGGCACGCCACTGTTGGAAGCGCGCAACATGGTGCGGGACTATGTCACGCCGCGAAAGGGTCTGTTCGGGGCACATGGCACGTTTCGGGCGGTGCGTGACGTGAGTTTCGCGATTTCGCATGGCGAGAGTCTGGGGCTTGTGGGCGAATCCGGCTGTGGCAAATCGACCCTGACGCGGGCCATCCTGGGGCTTGAGCCGCTGCAGGGCGGGAGTGTCCATGTGGACGGGCATCCGGTTGAGGCGGGCCAGAAGATGCCGAAGGATCTGCGCGCCAAGATGCAGGTGGTGTTCCAGGACCCCTATGGCAGTTTTAATCCCAGGCACCGGGTCGGGCGACTGGTGACGGAGCCGTTTCACCTCCTGGACAACCCACCCAAAGGAGCGGAACGGAAGGCGGCGATTGATACGGCGCTGACCGATGTGGGGCTGCATCCCGATGACGCCGACCGGTATATCCATGAGTTTTCCGGCGGGCAGAGGCAGCGCATCGCCATTGCCCGTGCGCTGATTATCAAGCCGCAGCTGATTATTCTCGATGAGGCCGTTTCGGCGCTTGATGTGTCGATACGCGCGCAGATCCTTGACCTGCTGGCGGATTTGTCCGGACGCTACGGGCTGTCCTACTTGTTCATCACGCATGACCTGACGGTGGTGCAGGCCATTACCGACCGGGTGATGGTCATGCAAGCCGGTGAGATCGTGGAGACGGGACGGACGGAAGAGGTCTTCGCCAATCCGCAACACGAATATACCCGCACGCTGCTGGCGGCGGCACCGGTACTGGAGATGTCGGCATGAAGAGGTTTCACAGGCGGCAGTGTTTTATCGGCGGTCTCTGGGTTCCGGCGCGGGATGGCGCGGTCATGGACGCGGTCGATCCCTCCACCGGGGAGGCCTTTTCCTCGATCAGCCTTGGCGGGCCGGTTGAGATTGATGCCGCGGTGCAGGCGGCGCGGGAGGCCGCGGAGGGTGTCTGGGGTGCGACCACGGCTGTTGAGCGCGGGCGTGTTCTGACGCGCATTGGGCAACTGGTGCTGGAGCACGTGGATGAACTGGCCGACCTGGAGGCGCAGGATGTGGGTAAACCGCTGACCCAGGCCCGGGCGGATGCGGTGGCGCTGGCGCGGTACATGGAATTTTTCGGCGGGGCGGCGGACAAGCTGATGGGGGAAACCATTCCCTTTTTGGCAGGGTACACGGTGTACACCCTGCGCGAACCGCATGGGGTGACCGGGCATATCGTGCCGTGGAATTACCCCATGCAGATCATCGGGCGCTCGGTCGGGGCGGCGCTGGCGGCGGGAAATGCCGCGGTGCTCAAACCGGCGGAGGAGGCGTGCCTGACCGCACTGGCTTTCGCGGAACTGGCCGAGGAGGCCGGGCTGCCCGCCGGGGCGCTGAATGTGGTTCCGGGGCTGGGACAGGGCGCGGGTGCGGCTCTGGCGGGTCATGGGGACGTGGATCACCTCTCATTCACCGGATCGGTTGCGACAGGCAGTGCGGTGCAGACGGCGGCCTCGGCTGCAGTTGTTCCCGTGACGCTTGAACTGGGTGGCAAGTCGCCGGAACTGGTGTTTGATGACGCGGACCTTGACCGGGCACTGCCGTTTCTGGTGGGGCCAGGCATCCAGAATGCCGGCCAGACCTGTTCGGCGGCGTCGCGAATTCTGGTGCAGCAGGGCGTCTACGAGGAGGTCGTGGCGCGGATGGGCGCACGGTATGACGCGTTTCGGGCCGGTCCCGCGCTGGATGATCTCGATCTTGGGCCGCTTATCTCGGCGCGCCAGAAAACCGTCGTGGAGGGGTTTCTGGACCAGGCGGATGGTCTGCGGATCGCCGGGCGTGGCCGGATCGTGGATCATTCCCCGGAAGGTGGCAGTTACGTGCCGCCGGTTCTGTTTGCGGATGTGCCGCCGGATCACGTGCTGGCACGGGAGGAGATTTTTGGTCCGGTTCAGGTCGTCATCCCGTTTGAGGATGAGGCCGAGGCGGTGCGGATCGCAAATTCGACCGGTTATGGACTGGTCGCCGCGGTCTGGACCGGGGACGGGTCGCGCGCAATGCGGCTTGCCAAACGGTTGCGGGCCGGTCAGGTTTTCACAAACAACTATGGAGCGGCAGGCGGAGTGGAACTGCCGTTCGGGGGAGTGGGGTTGTCAGGTCACGGGCGCGAGAAGGGGTTTGAGTCCCTTTATGGCTTCACCCGCCTGAAAACCGTCGCAACACATCACGGAGAGTAACATGCGGCTGGAAGGTAAAACTGCACTGATCACCGGCGGAGCGTCCGGTTTTGGCTATGGCATCGCCTCGAAGTTCATGGATGAGGGCGCGCGGGTTCTGATCGCGGATATCAATGGCGAGGCGGTGGAGAAGGCGGCTTCGGAACTGGGCTGTTTCCATGTGCGCGGCGATGTGGCGGACGTGCAGGGTGTGGCCGATATCGCCGTATCTGCGGCGGCACAGCTTGGAAACCTCGATATTCTCGTGAACAACGCAGGCGTGACGCATATGCCCGCGCCGCTGGAAAACATCAGTGAGGACGAGTTTGACCGGGTGATGCGGGTCAACGTGAAATCCGTCTATCTGATGTCACGACGGTTCGTGCCGGGCATGAAGTCGCGCGGGTCGGGCACGATCCTGAACATTGCCTCAACGGCCGGGATCAGTCCGCGGCCGAACCTGTCCTGGTACAATGCCTCCAAGGGCTGGATGGTGATTGCGACCAAGACGATGGCGGTTGAGCTTGCGCCCTATAAC
The DNA here is from genome assembly GCF_049800875.1 of Amaricoccus tamworthensis. Taxonomy (NCBI): domain Bacteria; kingdom Pseudomonadati; phylum Pseudomonadota; class Alphaproteobacteria; order Rhodobacterales; family Paracoccaceae; genus Amaricoccus; species Amaricoccus tamworthensis. The sequence goes on from NZ_JBNAFV010000002.1 coordinate 252,925, forward strand.
GTGCGGGTAAACGCGCTTTGCCCGGTGGCGGGCGAGACGCCGTTGCTGGCGTCGTTCCTTGGCGGGGATACGCCGGAGAACCGGGAGAAGTTCCTGTCGAAAATCCCGTTGGGCCGTTTTTCGACGCCGCAGGATCTGGGGAATGCGGCCGCGTGGATCTGCTCGAATGAGGCGGACATGCTCACGGGTGTTGCGATGGAGATCGACGGTGGTCGGTGCGTTTGATGCGGCCCGGGCCCCGGAACCTGATCACGGATGTTGAGGGTCTTCTCGTTGGCAATGCCTCCGATGACCGGCTGAAATCAGGTGTGACGGTCGTGACGGCGGAGGAGCCGTTTACGGCGGCCGTGGATGTGCGCGGTGGTGCGCCTGGCACGCGGGAGACGGATCTGCTGGAGCCGGGAAAGCTGGTGTCACAGGTCGATGCGCTGGTTCTGTCGGGCGGGTCGTCCTTTGGGCTGGACGCGGCCTCCGGGGTCTCGGACGGGTTGCGTGCGCAGGGGCGGGGTTTTCCGGCGGGACCGGCGCGGGTGCCGATTGTGCCGGCTGCGATCCTGTTTGATCTGGCCAATGGCGGGGCGAAGGACTGGGGCGAAAACCCGTACCGGAGGCTCGGGCGGACCGCTCTGGGTGCTGCGGGTGTTGATTTTGCGCTGGGCACGGAAGGGGCCGGGACGGGGGCGAACACCGCGACTTTGAAGGGCGGTCTTGGGTCGGCGTCATTGGTTCTGGACAATGGCGCGACCGTAGGCGCCGTGGTGGCCGTGAATGCGATAGGCATGGCGACGGTGCCTGGGGGGCGGAATTTCCTCGCGGGGATGCTGGAACTGGATGGCGAGTTCGGCGGGCTGGGGACCGGTAATGTATCGCTGGAGCCGTTTTCGCCGGATTACATCAAGCGCGGTCCGGCGAAGCCACTGGAGAACACCACGATTGCGGTGGTGGCGACCGATCTGGCGCTGGACAAGGCCGGGGCGAAACGGATGGCGGCGATTGCCCATGACGGGATGGCACGGGCTCTCTATCCAGCGCATACGCGTTTTGACGGGGATCTGGTGTTTGCGGCCTCGACCGGCAAACGCGAAATGGAATCGGATTGGGACGCCGTGGGCATGATGGTGGAGCAGGCGGCGGCGAACTGCCTCGCGCGGGCCATTGCGCAGGCGGTTTTCTCGGCCAGCCCCCGTCCAGGCGACATTTTGCCGTGCTGGAGCGGTTTGCCAGGGGCGGTCTGAGGCCACAAGCCCGGGAAATTATGGCCGTGAGGTCAGGGCCGGGAGAATATTTAGAAAATTTTCATCTAATGGTTGCAACTGTCAAATTAACCATTTTGGTTAGGCCTTACCGTCAGCAGATTTGGGGACTATAAAGCCGGCGGAACAGGCAGTATTGGCGCATAACGATAATCCAGGCAGGATTCGAAGGACAGACAGACAATGATGGGTTTTCTGGGCGGGATGTTCTCGTCGGACATGGCGATCGACCTGGGCACGGCGAACACGCTGATTTACGTGAAAGGCAAGGGGGTTGTGCTGAACGAGCCCTCCGTTGTCGCATACCACAACAAGGAAGGCCGGAAGCGGGTCCTGGCGGTTGGTGAGGATGCGAAACTCATGCTCGGCCGTACCCCCGAATCCATTCAGGCGATCCGGCCGATGCGGGACGGTGTTATCGCGGATTTCGACGTTGCCGAGGAAATGATCAAACATTTCATCCGCAAGGTTCACAAACGCGGGAACTGGGCCAAGCCGAAGATCATCGTCTGCGTGCCTCATGGAGCCACGCCGGTTGAACGCCGCGCGATCCGCGAGAGCGTGATGGCCGCGGGTGCGCGCAAGGCCGGTCTGATCTCCGAGCCGATTGCGGCGGCGATTGGTGCGGGAATGCCGATTGCCGACCCCACCGGTAACATGGTCGTCGATATCGGTGGCGGCACCACCGAGGTTGCCGTCATGTCCCTCGGTGACGTGGTGTATGCCCGCTCCGTCCGTGTGGGCGGCGACCGGATGGATGAGGCCATCATCGGCTATCTGCGCCGGCAGCATAACCTGCTGGTTGGTGACGCCACGGCGGAACGGATCAAAACCTCGATTGGTACGGCGCGCATCCCCGACGACAACCGGGGCGAGCGGATGCAGGTTCGTGGACGCGACCTGCTGAATGGTGTACCTAAAGAGATGGAAATCAACCAGGCGCAGATCGCGGAGGCGCTGTCCGAAACCGTGCAGACCATCGTTGAGGCGGTGATGACGGCCCTGGAGCAGACCCCGCCGGATCTGGCTGCGGATATCGTTGACCGGGGCGTGATGCTGACGGGTGGTGGATCGCTTCTTGGGGATCTCGACCTTGCCCTGCGGGAACAGACCGGTCTCGCGATCACCGTTGCGGAAGATCCGTTGAACTGCGTCGCGGTCGGAACGGGCAAGTCGCTGGAGTTCGAAAACCAGCTTGCCCATGTTCTGGATTTCGGAAACTGATACGATCCGCTGGCGCCCGGTCCCGGCAGGATCAGGGCGTATTGCACGGAATTGACCGTTTGATACGCTCCCGCCGGAACGGGTAGACAGCCTGCACCTGGAGGCAGCGAAACAGCTTGGCGCATTACGGGGAACGCACGCAGCCCGACTATATCCGCAGCGTCCGAAGGATTGCTGTTGGCATTGTCGTGTTCGTGCTCATCGCCCTGTTTTTGCTGTGGCGGATCGACAATGCGCGGGTTGAACGCCTTCGCGTGGCCCTGGTCGACCGTTTTGTTCCAAGCTTTGAATGGACGCTGAAACCCCTGGCGGCGGCCGGTCGGATGATTGGGGATTTTCAGGCCTACAATCGCGTTTACGAGCAGAACAATGAACTGCGCCGTGAACTTCAGCGCATGCAGGCCTGGCGGGAAGTGGCACTTCAGCTGGAGCAGAAGAACGCCAAACTTCTGGCGATCAACAATGTGCGCCTCAATCCTGGCCTGACCTATGTCACGGGCGAGATCGTGTCCGATCCGGGAAGTCCGTTCAGCCGGTCGGCAATGGTCAATGTGGGAACGGTGGATGGCGTTGAGGATGGCGCGGCCGCGATGGATGGCCTTGGCCTCGTGGGGCGCATTGCTGGTGTTGCATCGCGCTCCTCACGGATCATTTTCCTGACGGATACGTCCAGCCGGGTTCCGGTGATTGTGTTGCCTTCGGGTCAGCGGGCGGTCGCGTCCGGGGACAATTCCTCCGCGCCGGTGCTGGAATTCCTTGAGCAGTCCGATGCCGTCAGCGTCGGGGACAGGGTCGTCACGTCCGGGGCCGGAGGGCTTTACCCGCCGGATATTCTCCTCGGCCGTGTAGTCGATGACGGGCATGGCCGCCATCGCGTGCGTCCGGCGGCCGACTACGGCCGGTTGGATTTCGTTCGCGTGGTTCGCTCACGTCCCGCCACGGCCATTGAGGGGCCGGGTGGCCTGATCGGACCGCTTCGGCCTGAGAGCGTCGGCAGTCTCGCCTCCGACACGGGCGCGGAGGAGCAGCAGTGATGGAGACCTCGCGTGGCCGTCCCTGGTTTCGTATGGTGGTTTTCCTGATCTTTGCCATCGTTGCGATTTACACGCCGATGATCCCGGTCGCGCCGGGCGGGACCCAGATCACGCCGGATGCGTTCTACTGCCTTGCGATGGCGTGGATCATCCGTGACCCTGATGCGGCGCCGTTCTGGGTGATTGTGGCCCTGGCGCTGGTGGCGGATGTGCTGATGTTCCGCCCGCCGGGGTTGATGGCGCTGGGAATGCTGATTGTGACCGACATGGTGCGGCACCGGCGCGCGGCCGTTCGCGGCCTGGGCTTTTTCTCGGAGTGGCTGGTGGTCTCGGTTCTCTACTGCGTGATGCTTGCCGGAACCCAGGCGGTGCTGAAAATGGTTTTCGTGGATGTGCCTGAGATTGGCCTTTCCATGGAGTTGGCCTTCCGCACGGTGCTTCTCTACCCGGTGATTGCGGCGGCGGTTGCGCTTGGGCTTAGAATGTCGAAATCGGAAAAAGGGGAACGGTCCCTGAGCGGCGTTTCCGGGAGGGCCTGGTGATGTCGGGAAATGACAGGGATTTGCCACCGCCGATCACGCGCCGCGCATTGATGCTCGGTGGTTTGCAGCTTGGTGTGATTGGCGCGCTCGGCTGGCGGATGCGCGATCTGCAGATCAAGCAGAACGAGCATTTCCACTTTTTGGCCGAGGAAAACCGCATCAACATGCGCCTTCTGCCGCCGGCGCGCGGGCTGATCCATGACCGTCACGGGCGTCTGCTGGCCGGCAACCGGCAGAACTACCGCATCGTTATGGTGCGTGAGCAGGCGTCGGATGCGGAACTGATCCTCGATCGTCTCGCGAAAATCATCGACCTGCCACCCGAGGACCGGGACCGGGTGCTGCGGGAAATGCAGGCGCGCAGCGCGTTTGTCCCGGTGGTCGTTCAGGAACACCTGACCTGGGAGGATGTGGCGCGGGTCTCCGCCAATGCACCGGTTTTGCCGGGTGTGATCCCCGAGGTTGGACTGAGCCGGTTCTACCCTGAAGGCTGGAACACCGCGCATGTGGTTGGTTATGTCGGTCCTGTGTCGGAGCGGGATCTGGAGAAGCTGGAGGACCCCGACCCCCTGCTGCAGATCCCCCGCTTTCAGATCGGAAAAACCGGCGCGGAACAGCGCCTGGAAACCGACCTGCGGGGTCAGGCCGGAAACCAGCAGATTGAGGTGAGTGCCGCCGGGCGTGTCATGCGCGAGATCGACCGCGTTGAGGGCACGGCGGGCAATGATTTGGTGCTGACGCTGGACCAGGGGGTGCAGGATTTCGCCATGCAGCGGATGCAGGGCGAGAGTGCGGCGGTGTCCGTGATCGACGTGACGAACGGCGACATCATCGCGCTGGCCTCCTCGCCGGGCTTTGATCCCAACAGTTTTGTGTTCGGTATTTCCTCGCCGGAATGGAACGCGCTCCTGAACGATGAATACCGGCCGCTCTCCAACAAAACGGTATCCGGGGCCTATCCCCCGGGGTCGACGTTCAAGATGGTGGTGGCGCTCGCGGCGCTGGAGGCCGGTGTCGCAAACCCGGGGGAGACGGTCTACTGCCCCGGCTTCAGTCAGCTGGGACGCAGGCGTTTCCACTGCTGGAAACGCGGTGGTCATGGCTCGGTGGATCTGCGCAACAGTCTCGCGCATTCCTGTGACGTTTATTACTACGAGATGGCCCGGCGGGTTGGTGCGGACCGTATTTCCGCGATGGCGAACAGGCTGGGACTTGGCGTGCGCCATGATCTGCCGATGCCTGCGGTGACTGAGGGTCTGATGCCGGACCGCGCCTGGAAGAAGGAACGGCGGGGCGAGTCCTGGACGGTCGGAGACAGCTTCAACTATGGCATTGGCCAGGGTTTTACCCTCGCGTCGCCCTTGCAGCTGTCCGTGATGACTGCGCGTATTGCCACCGGTCTGTCGGTGACGCCGCGGCTTGTACACACGATGGGCGGTGTTGAGCAGCCCGTGCATCCGATGGAGCCGCTGGGGATCAGTGCGCGCAGTCTGAACGCGGTGCGTGACGGGATGTATACGGTGTCCAATGTGCCGGGTGGCACGGCGTATCGGTCCCGCATTGACGTCGAGACGATGGAGATGGCGGGCAAGACCGGCACCAGTCAGGTGCGGAACATCACGGCGGCGGAACGTGCCGCAGGTGTGACACGCAATGAACAGTTGCCCTGGAACAGGCGCGACCATGCCCTGTTTGTAGCGTTTGCGCCCTATGACCGGCCGAAATATGCGATTGCGCAGGTTGTTGAGCATGGGGGCGGCGGGTCTACCGCAGCCGCACCCGTGGCGCGGGATATTCTGCTCCGGGCGCTCTACGGAGAGATGCCGCCGATGGAGGCCTATCCAGCGGAACAGCGCTCCTCGATTGAGGAACGCTGGATCGAGCTGGGTTTCATGGAGCCGGAACCGGTGGAGGCTGACCCGGCATGAGCATGATGTCGGACACGCGGCGCAGCGGGCCATCGGGGCTGGGCAAGATTTTTGCCCTGAACTGGCCGCTGATCGTGCTGATCACCGCGATTGCCTGCGCCGGGTTTACCATGCTGTTTTCCGTTGCGGGTGGCGCGCTGGACCCCTGGGCACGGGCGCAGATGATCCGCTTTGCGGTTGGCATGATCGCCATGGTGATCATTGCGATGATCCCGATCCGGTTCTGGCTCTATATGGCGCCGATGGCCTATCTCTTTGCGATGGGGCTGCTCGTGCTTGTGGAGGTCATGGGCCATGTGGGCATGGGGGCGCAGCGCTGGATCGACCTTGGGTTTATTCTGCTCCAACCCTCGGAGGTGATGAAAATCGCGCTCGTGATGGTTCTGGCGGCCTATTACAACTGGCTCGATGTGGACAAGGTCTCCCATATTTTCTGGGTTATCCTGCCGCTCATACTTATCCTTCTTCCGGTCGGACTGGTTTTGAAACAGCCCGACCTTGGTACGGCGCTGCTGCTCGTGATGGGCGGCGGGGCGGTGATGTTTCTGGCGGGGGTCAGCCTGTGGTATTTTGGCACGGCGCTGGCCGCGGCCGTTGGGCTTGTGACAGCCGTTCTCAAGTCCCAGGGGACGGACTGGCAGCTCCTGAAGGACTACCAGTACCGCCGGATTTTCACCTTTCTCGACCCGTCCGCTGATCCGCTGGGGGCCGGTTATCACATCACCCAGGCCAAGATCGCCATGGGCTCCGGCGGTCTCTCGGGACGTGGCTACATGCAGGGCACGCAGAGCCGTCTGAACTTCCTGCCGGAGAAGCATACGGACTTTATCTTCACGACCCTGGCGGAGGAATTTGGTTTTGTCGGGTCCACGGCCCTGCTGGGGCTTTACACGCTTGTAATCGTGTTCTGCATCTTTTCGGCCATATCGAACCGCAACCGGTTCGGGGCGCTGCTCACGGGCGGGATTGCGGTGACGTTTTTCCTTTTCTTCGCGGTCAATATGGGCATGGTCATGGGCCTGATGCCGGTGGTGGGTGTGCCGCTTCCGCTGGTCTCCTACGGGGGGTCCGCGATGCTGGTTCTGCTTGCGGCATTCGGACTTGTGCAGAGCGCCCATGTCCATCGGCCGAGAATAAGGGACTGACATGACCACGACCGTACTGATGTGTCTGTCTCCGTCGGAAACGGCGGATTACAGGGATCTTATTGCGCCCGCCTGCCGCGAGGTTGGCGTCGAGGCCCGCGCCGTCACGGTGCCGGATAATCCTGAAGATGTGGAGTTTGTGGTCGCAAGCCCGGCCGGAGAACTGCCGGATTTTTCGGCGCTGCCGAACCTGAAGGCGGTTTTGAGCATTTGGGCGGGTGTTGAGAAATTTATCGGAAACCCGCAACTGGCTGGTGTGCCGTTGTGTCGCATGGTGGATATCGGTTTGACCGAGGCCATGCGGGAATATGTCACGGGCCATGTGATGCGCTATCACCTTGGCATGGATGCGCATTTTGAGGGGCAGGACGGCGTGTGGCGCAATGATGTCCTGCCCCCGTTCGCATCAAGCCGGTCGGTTGGAATTCTCGGCATGGGAGCGCTTGGCAGTGCCTGCGCGGAACAGTTGTTGGGCATCGGATTTCGTGTCCACGGGTGGAGCCGGCGCACGGCGAATGTGCCGGGCGTGACCTGTCACAGTGGCCCGGAGGGGTTGCGTGAAACGCTTGAGGCGTCGGAAATCCTCGTGACGCTTTTGCCGGACACGCCCTCAACGGAGAACACGCTCAATGCGGAGACGCTGGCATGGCTGCCGAAAGGAGCGATGATTATCAATCCAGGACGTGGTCCGCTGATAGATGACGAGGCGCTTCTGGCGGCACTGGACAGTGGCCAGGTCGGGCATGCCACACTGGACGTGTTCAGGCAGGAGCCCCTGCCGGTGGACCATCCGTACTGGGCGCATCCGAAGGTCACGGTGACACCGCATATTGCCGCGGCTACGCGTCCGGAAACCGCAGTTAAAACCCTGGCCGAGAATATCCGCCGGGGGTTGGCCGGCGAGGAACTGCTGCACCTGGTTGACCTGTCAGCCGGGTACTGAGGCCTGAGATCAGCGCAGAACCGGTGGCTTGTCGGGGTTCATGCCGGGGGCCACGGGTTTCAGTTTCTCGGGCTCGGGCGGTTCGGGCAGGTCAAACCGGATCGAAACGTCCTGAATGTGGCCGAGCGCGGGGCTGTCTTTTTCGAGAAAGGTTACGTCCAGGTCGGCCTCCGAGCTGCTGAACCGCACCGCCTCCGCCATCGCCGCCGCCACATCGGTCCGCGCTGGTTCGGGCACGGCCACGAGGCCAAGCATCAGGCGGCTGTCCGCGTTTGCAAACCCGGACTCAACCAGATGCGCCTCACCAATCAGATGCGCCATGGCGGCCAGTTTTGTGTCGAGCGCGTCGAGCAGGTCCTGGCTCAACCGGCCCGGTGTCGAAATGGTGTCGGGTTTCGCATCCTCGAGGTCCGGTGGCGCAACGAGGTTTTCCGCCAGCCAGTCAATCGCCCCGGCGGGCAGCAGCGTTGAGGATGGCGCCACACCGAGGTTGAGCGCGACGCCGATATCCTGGCCCGCCAGCATTTCCACAAGACGCCGCCCGGCAAGTGCGATGTAGGGCGCCGGTTCGTCCAAGAACTCCGCAAGCCTGCCGTCGCGGTCAAACGCGAGGACAAACCGGCCATCGGCCAGATCCATGATGCGGGGCCGGACCGTTCCGCCGTCGGACTCGGTTTCCGTCAGAATGTAGAGTTCCGCGTCCATCACCCGTTCGAGAAACCGGTGGTGCAAACGTTCGTTGTCCGGCTCGGCCTCGTGGGCGAGATAGGTGAGGTCGACGGGGGTGTGGTCCATAGCGCTGCTGTTTTCCTTCGGTCACCGCGACGGGTTAGAGGGTTTTGGGTTCAGGGGAAACCGCGAATTGTGAACTGGCACGGGGCCTAAGAAACCTCGCGGGCCTCCAGAAGGCTTGAAACCTTCTCCCGCAGTTTCGGGACCAGTTCCGTCTCGAACCACGGGTTTTTCTTCAACCAACCAGTGTTGCGCCAGGAGGGATGGGGCAGGGGCAGAAGGTGCGGCGACAGATCGGCGTGATTGCGCACGGTGTCGGAGACCGACCCGGCACGGTCGAGCGCCCATTTTTGGGCGTATCCGCCAATCAGAACGGTCAGCCGCACCTGGGGCATCGCCGCAATGACCTGGTCGTGCCAGGTTTCGCGGCAGACTTTGGGTGGTGGCAGGTCGGAGCCGTTGGCGGAATAGCCTGGAAAACAGAACGCCATGGGCAGAACGGCAAAGCGCGAACGGTCGTAAAATTCGTCCCGGGTTACGCCGAGCCAGTCCCGCAGCCGGTCGCCGGATCTGTCGTCGAAAGGGATACCCGATTCATGAACGCGTGCGCCCGGTGCCTGTCCGCACAGCAGCACGGGCGCCGTATCGGAGAGCCAGGCGACAGGTCGCGGTCTGTGCGCGGTTCGTGTGGCCGCGAAGCGCTGGGCGCAGATTCTGCAGCCCGTGATGCGCCGCGTCAGATTAGGCAGGGTTTCGGTCGTCATACCCTCAAACTGGGTATTCCGTCTCTGCGGTCAAGTCATCGCGCTTTACCCCTGTACGCCTTCGCGCTAACGGTCGGTCAACGGTATCAAAGGGGATGAGCGATGAGCACAGCAAAGGATGTCAGGATCGGGGATCTGACGGTGTCGAACGCGGCGCCGCTCACGCTCATTGCAGGGCCGTGCCAGCTGGAAAGTCTGGATCATGCCCTGAAAATTGCCGAGCCGCTGGCGGAAGCCTGTCGGAAAAACGGTACCAGTTTCATTTTCAAGTCCTCGTATGACAAGGCCAACCGGACCTCGCTCAACGCGACGCGTGGCCTTGGCATGGATGAGGGACTGCGGGTGTTGCAGACCGTGCGGGAGCGGATTGGCTGTCCGGTGATAACGGATGTGCACTCCGCCGATCAGTGCGCGCCGGTGGCCGAGGCGGTGGATGTGTTGCAGATCCCGGCGTTTCTCTGCCGTCAGACGGATCTTCTGCTGGCGGCGGGCAACACCGGGGCCGCAATCAATGTCAAAAAGGGGCAGTTTCTGGCGCCATGGGACATGCCGAATGTGGCAGCCAAAATCGCCTCAACCGGCAATGAGCGGATCATGCTCTGCGAGCGGGGTTCCTCGTTTGGCTACAACACGCTGGTTGCGGACATGCGCAGCCTGCCGACCATGGCGGAAACCGGTTATCCGGTGGTGATGGACGCAACCCATTCGGTGCAGCAGCCTGGAGGCAAGGGCGGCTCGTCCGGCGGCCAGCGCGAGTTTGCGCCGGTCATGGCCCGGGCCGCGGTGGCAATCGGTGTGGCGGCGGTGTTCATCGAGACACATGAGGACCCGGACAACGCGCCCTCGGATGGTCCCAACATGATCCATCTGGATCAGATGCCGGCCCTGATCGCGGAACTGATGCGGTTTGATGAACTGGCGAAGGCGCGGGGTTAACCGGAGAAACCAGGCTGACCTTCGGGAGGTGTTTGCCGCCCGGTCCGTGAAGGGCCGGGCGGCTTTTTTCTTTATTTGCCGAGGCGCCGTTCCGCCATCAGGCCTTTGGCGATCGCGATGCACATCAGGAGCAGAACGATGGTGAAGGGCAGGCCCGTCGAAATGACCATGGACTGCAGGGACTGCAGTCCGCCGGCGCTCAGAAGCAGAACGATGGCGACCGCACCCTCGAAGATGCACCAGAAGGCACGCTGGGGTACCGGTGCGTCGATCTTGCCGCCCGCCGTGATGGTGTCGATGACCAGCGAACCGGAGTCCGAAGAGGTCACGAAGAACACGATCACGAGGACAATGCCCACAAGGGATGTGATCCCGGCCAGCGGCAGAACGTCGAGCATTTTGAAGAGCTTCAGTTCCAGGTTGGCGTCCTGCGCAACGGTGTAGCCGTCATTGACGACCTGGTGCAGGGCGGTGCCGCCGAAGACGGACATCCAGAGCACACAGACCATGGAGGGGATCAGGAGAACGCAGACCACGAATTCCCGGACCGTGCGGCCACGGCTGACGCGGGCGATGAACATGCCCACGAACGGTGACCAGCTGATCCACCAGGCCCAGTAGAACGAGGTCCAGCCCTGCATGAAGTTGACATCCTCACGACCCAGCGGATTGGACAGGGACGGCAGGTACTCAATATACGCGAAGAGCGAACTGACGAAGAGCTTCAGCAGGTAGATCGTAGGTCCAACCAGAAGCACGAACAGAAGCAGCAGGAGCGCCAGACCCATATTCAGCTCGGAGAGCACCTTAACCCCGCCATCAAGGCCACGCACAACTGACACCAGTGCGACGGCGGTGATGACGGAAATCAGGACAACTTCCGTGGTTGGTCCGATCGGCAGGCCGAAAAGTTCATTCAGTCCGGCATTTGCCTGGGTTGCTCCGAAGCCGAGCGATGTGGCGAGGCCGAAAAGCGTGGCAAAAACCGCAAGGATATCGATGACGTGGCCAACCCAGCCCCATACGGCGTCGCCGAAGATGGGGTGGAAAGCGGAGCGGATCGTCAGCGGCAGGCCCTGGTTGTAGGAAAAAAGAGCCAGCGCCAAGGCCACAACGGCGTAGATCGCCCAGGGGTGCAGACCCCAGTGGAAGATGGTCGCGGCCATGCCCAGACGTACAGCGGCGGCCTCATCCCCCTGTGCGGCTCCAAGAGGCGCCCAGTCGGTGCGGACACCGTTTTCGACCGCCGTGCCGCCTATCGCGGAGGAATAGTGGCTCATGGGCTCGGACACGCCGTAGAACATGAGACCGATACCCATACCGGCGGCGAACAGCATCGCGAACCAGCCGATATAGGAATAATCCGGCACGGCCTCACTGCCGCCGAGACGCACGTTGCCCCAGGGTGTGACGATCAGCAGAAGGCAGAACAATACGAAGATATTGGCGGCACCAAGGAAGAACCAGTCAAAGCCCTTGGTGACGGTGCCAAACAGCCATGAGAACAGCGCGCCGGCCTGCTCGGGCAGGGCCAGGGCGTAGAACACGAACGCCACGATACAGGCGCCCGAGACCACGAAGACGGGGTTGTGGATGTCGAAACCAAACGGGCCCAGGTGGCCCTCAACATTGTCCTGGCCGATTTCGTAATCGGTATCGATGAGATGTACGGCGCCTTCCGGTTGCGGAATTCCTTCAGGGCTGACGCCCTCCTGAGACTCTTCCGTCATGAGGCCTCCTTTCAATTATTCTTTGCGTTTCGTGTTTTCGTCAGTCGCGGACCAGCATTACGGATACGGGGCTGTGGGCCGCGATATGCGCGCCGTGACCCGACCAGACATAGTCGCTTACATTGGGAACGTGACTTGCCATGATCACGAGATCCGCCCCGAGTTTTTCCACAGCCGCTTCCAGTTCCCGGTTCATCTGGGTGCTTGGGTCGTGGCTGATGATGGTGTGGCTCGAGGTGGTGATGCCCCGGGATTCGCCCTGTTCACCGGCGAATGCCGTGAGCTTTTGGGTGTATTCCTCAGGCGTACGGGCGATCCCGCCCGGGGTGGATGTGGTCACCCCGACGTAGCAGACCTCGGCACCGTGCTGGCTGGCCATGTCCGCGGCTACCCCAAGGGCCTTCGACAGACGGTCCGCATGGGTAAGGTCAACCGGTACAACTATTTTTTTGAACATTGTCCCTCCTGTTTCCGACAGGTGTGCGAAGCAGCGACCCGTCCGTTTCCGGGTATTGGAAATCCGCTCGGGAGAAGTTCCGGGCGAAAGTCCGTTCCGTGAATTCGGAGTCTAAAACTGCGACTCCCCGGTGGGCGAGTGTCGCACGTTGGACCTGGGGGTGCAAATACTTGTGATGATAGGCGACGTAGCTACTCGCCGATGAGTTGACGGAGATGTAGCGGATCCAGCTCACATTCCCCGCTACGAATCAAAGCGACATACCGGTCGATCGCTTGTTGCACCGCATTTGAATTTTCTTCGTGCCTTATTCGGTCTTCACCATCATACATGTGACCGTGGTGCTGATAATTTTTTCGTGCTTTGGTCAGCGAGTAATCGCCGTTGGGGCCGCCCCACACCTCATCCGCCTGTGCGTCATCCTGACCATCGTCTTCCCACCAGCAGACCATGCATAATTCAAACTTACCGCGTTCCCTGAGCGTGGGCAGTTTACAGCAGGGGCAGTTCAGCAGCGGTAGCTCGAATTCATAGTTCACTGGCCCAAGGCGTCCTGTTGTTGATCCGCAGACCCGAATCCGGATCTGCGGAGGATAGGCGTTGCTTCAGAGCGTCAGGCCGTGACCGCCGCTCCGCTCAGCGCGGTGTCGCAGCGGCCGCAAACGCCAAGATGTTCGTGCGTTCCGACATCGGGCAGGATTTTCCAGCATCTTGCGCATTTTTCGCCGCTGGCCCGTCCAGGAACGACGGCAATGCCTGGAATTTCCGGCAGAGTGAAGGCCGTGTCCGGTGCCGGCTCATCGGTGAGCGTCACGTCGGATGTGATGCAGATATCCTCGAAACTGGTCGTCCGCAGCAGGTCCAGTGTCTCCGCATCTGAGACATGAACCGTTGGCGCGGCCTCAAGGCTCGATCCGATGCGTTTCTCGGTCCGCTCGACTTCCAGGGCCCCCGTGACCGTCCGGCGGACGGTGCGGATTTTGGTCCATTTGGCCGCGAGTTCCGCATCTTTCCAGTCCGCCGGAGTATCCGGGAAATCCTGGAGGTGGACGGAACTGTCCTCACCCGGGAAGCGGGTCAGCCAGACATCCTCCATGGTGAAACACAGGATCGGAGCGAGCCATGTGGTCAGACGGTGGAAGATGAGGTCCAGCACCGTGCGGCAGGCACGGCGGCGGGGGCTGTCCTCACCGTCGCAGTAGAGCGCGTCCTTGCGGATGTCGAAATAGAACGCCGAGCATTCCAGGGTGCAGAACTGGAACAGCCGCTCATAGACCTGACGGAAGTCGAAGGAGGCGTAGCCCTCGCGCACCACCGCGTCGAGTTCCGCCAGCCGGTGCAGCATAAAGCGCTCAAGCTCCGGCATGTCGGCCGGTTCAATGCGCTCCGCATCCGAGAAACCGTCCAGTGCGCCGAGCATGAACCGCATGGTGTTGCGCAGGCGGCGGTAGCTGTCAGCGGTGCCCTTGATGATTTCCGGACCGATCCGCTGGTCGGCGGTGTAATCGGTCTGGGCCACCCAGAGGCGGAGAATGTCGGCGCCGTACTGTTTGATTACATCCTGCGGCGCGATGGTGTTGCCCAGGGACTTGGACATTTTCATGCCCTTCTCATCCAAGGTGAAACCATGCGTCACGACATTGCGGTAGGGCGCGCGGCCCAGGGTGCCGCAGGCCTGGAGCAGGGAGGAATGGAACCAGCCGCGATGCTGGTCCGTGCCTTCCATGTAGACGTCCGCAATGCCGTCCTCGGTTCCGTCCTCGCGGTCGCGCAGGACAAAGGCGTGGGTCGAGCCACTGTCGAACCAGACGTCGAGAATGTCGGTGACCTGGTCGAACTCCTCCGGGTTGTGGTCGCTGCCCAGGAAACGTTCCTTGGCGCCCTCCGCATACCAGGCGTCGGCCCCCTCGATTTCAATTGCGTCCACGATGCGGGCGTTGACCGCGGGATCGCGCAGCAGGAAGTCGGGGTCGGTCGGCAGTTTGTCCTTCCGCGTGAAGCAGGTGAGCGGCACGCCCCAGGCGCGCTGGCGTGAGAGCACCCAGTCGGGCCGCGCCTCCATCATCGAGTGCAGGCGGTTGCGGCCGGTTTTCGGCGTCCATGTCACAAGCTGGTCGATGGAGGCGAGGGCACGCTCACGGATGGTTTTGCCGTATGTGTCCTGACCGTCGCCCACCTCACGGTCGATGGCGGCGAACCACTGCGGTGTGTTGCGGTAGATGACCGGCGCCTTGGAGCGCCAGGAGTGGGGGTAGGAGTGCTTGATCTTGCCGCGCGCAAACAGACCGCCAACCTCGACCAGCTTGTCGATGACGGTTTTGTTGGCATCGCCCTCACCGCCCTTGCGGTTGAGGATGTATTTGCCGCCGAAGAAGGGCAGGTCGGCGCGGAAGCCGCCATCCTCCATCACGTTGTAGGTGATGACCTGGTCGAGCATGTTCAGGTCGCGGTAGAGCTCGTATTCCTCAAGACCGTGGGACGGGGCGCAGTGAACGAAGCCCGTGCCCTCGTCGTCGGTGACGAAATCAGCGGCGCGGAAATCGCGCGGGTCGTCCCATTCCCCATCGGAGCCTTCCGCGTTGGCAAGCGGGTGGTGCAGCGACGTGCCGGACAGATCGCCCGCATCGCTGACACGGGTGTATTCGGTGACACGGGCCTTCGCGAAAACGCCCTCGGCCAGTTTGTCCGCGATGATGTAGCGTTCGCCGGCGGTGACCCAGTTGTCCTCCGGCGCGTCCGTTACCTCATAAACGCCGTAGGAAATGTCCGCGGAATAAACGACGGCCTTGTTGGACGGGATCGTCCAGGGTGTGGTGGTCCAGATGACCACGCTGGCGCCTTTCAAAGCGTCATTACCGGTTTCCGCAACCGGGAATTTCACCCAGATCGTGAAGCTTTCCTTGTCGTGGTATTCCACCTCGGCCTCGGCCAGAGCGGTTTTCTCCACCGGAGACCACATGACCGGCTTGGAGCCCTGATACAGGGTGCCGTTCATCAGGAATTTCATGAATTCCTCGGCGATGACCCGTTCGGCGTGGAAATCCATGGTCAGGTAGGGATTGGCCCAGTTGCCGGTGACGCCGAGGCGTTTGAACTCCTCGCGCTGCACGTCGACCCAGCCCTCCGCGAATTTCCGGCACTCGGCTCGGAAATCGTTGATCGGCACCTCGTCCTTGTTGCGGCCTTTTTTGCGGTACTGCTCCTCGATCTTCCATTCGATGGGCAGGCCGTGGCAGTCCCAGCCGGGGACGTAGCGCGCATCAAACCCCATCATCTGATGCGAGCGGACGATCATGTCCTTGATGGTTTTGTTGAGCGCGTGCCCGATATGCAGGTTGCCGTTGGCGTAGGGAGGGCCGTCATGGAGAACGAAGGGTTTGCGGTCTCCGGCGGTCTCGCGCAGACGGTCATAGACGCCGATTTTTGCCCAGTGTTCCAGCCATTCGGGCTCGCGTTTGGGCAGGCCCGCGCGCATGGGAAAATCGGTTTTGGGCAGAAAGAGCGTGTCTTTGTAGTTTGGGGTTTCGGCACTCATCGGGGAAAATCCGTGTCAGAAGATATCAGGTGGTTGGCGCAACGGGGGAAACGGCTGCCCTGATGCCTCAGAGAGCCGCGGTGGTAATTCGTATTGCCTGTGACCTGATATGGAACATGGGCTGGGGTATAACGGCGCGGCGGTGATGCATCAATGCGCTTTTTTTCGTGTGTTTCGCGGTCGGGTGGCATGGGACGCGCCCCTTGCTCGTTTTATTTAACCGGTTGATTAATTAAAGGCGTGGTTTAATAATGGATGCATGAACGATGCAAACCAGCTTGACGCAATTTTCTTTGCGCTCGCCAATCCGACCAGGCGGGCCATCGTGGCCCGTCTTGCGGAAGGCGGAGCGACCGTGAACGAACTGGCGGCACCGTTCGACATGAGCCTTCCCGCCATTTCCAAACACATCCGGGTTCTGGAAAAGGCGCGGCTCATAAAGCGGGGCAGGGATGCGCAGTTTCGGCCCTGTGAACTGAACGGCCCGGCACTGCAGGCTGTTGTTCACTGGACGGATCAGTACCGGCACATCTGGGATGCGCGGTTCGATGCGATGGATGAGGTCATCAAAAAAATGGGGGACAGTGTGGATGAATGACGGTCAGGAATGGGTGAAAATCACCCGCGAATTCGACGCATCGATCGCAACGGTGTGGGACATGTGGACCAAACCCGAATTGTTCATGCAGTGGTACGGTCCCCGCGGGATGCATGTGCCGGAAGCGGATATGGATCTGGTCGTCGGTGGAACCCGCAAGATCTGCATGGAAATGACGTCGCCGGACCGTCAGATGAAAATGTGGTTCACCGGCGTCTACCGCGAGGTCACGCCCCCGACCCGTCTGGTTTACACCGAAAGCATGTGTGATGAACACGGCACCATAATTTCACCACAGAGCATGGGCATGCCGGAGCGGCACCCGGATGTGACCGAAGTCATCGTCGAACTGACCAGCCAGGGCGGCAAAACCCTTATGACGATGGTTCATATCGGTGTGCCGACCGGTACGGCAGGAGAGGGCGGCTGGATGCAGGCTTTCGACAAACTGGGCGATGTCTTGCAGGAGCGCGGCTAGCCTCCGGCCTGTTTCTCCCCGTCGTCCTTCTGCGGAAACAACCCGGTCACGGACCGGCTCATGATGGTCGAGACCCTGGGTCGTGGCAGGGCGGCATATGGCAGGGGCCGGCAGACTTCGGTGGCGGCAATGCCCACGCGTGCCGTCAAAGCTCCATTGACCACACCTTCACCGAAGCGGCGGGAGATTTTGGACAGCGCGCCGCCACCGGCAAAACTGCTGATCATGTCGTCGCCTACAGCCACCATGCCGGTCGCCAGCAGATGCGCCGCGACCGAGCGCAGGAGACGCCAGGACCCAAAAAAGCCGGAATGTGCGCCATAGATCTCGCTGATCCGCCGGATCATGCGCACGTTCATGGACAATGCGGTCAGCACATCTGCAAGTGCCAGCGGAATTAGCGCCGTGGCTCCGGCCACCGTGCGGGCCGCGTTTTCGATTTCCCGGACGGCCATGGCGTCAAGCTGCGTGAATATCGCGCGTTCGGTCAGGCCAATGACAGCATCCGCATCGAGCAGTTCGCTGCGGCTTTCCTCCAGACTGCGCTGCCCCCAGCGGATTTCCGGACGGCCCGCGTAAAAGCCCTCAAGATCCTGCGACAGTTTCAGGGCGGCCGTATGGTCCGCGTCGGCAAGGGCCTGGGCGGCACCGGCCCGGAAGCGGTCAATCCGGGCAAGTTTGCGAAAGGAAATCAGTTCGCGGGCGATCTGAACCAGAATGACCAGACCGAGCAGGCACAGCAATACCAGCACCACAAACCCGAGCGAGGGATACCGGTCGATCAGCCCCGTGACGTAGTCATGGGCGGCGATACCGATCATCAGGGTCAAAACGCTGCCCAGCAGTGGCCAGAACCAGCCCGAGAACAGGGATTTTTTGCGCCCGGCCACGCGCATGGCGCTTTGCATGGCGGCTACCTGGGCGGGCTCGTCCAGCACGGGCGGCGCATCGGCAGGGCTCTCAACCTCACCTTCGGGCAGTTCGTCTCCGGTGATGATGAACGGATCGTGGCGCGGGCTCATGTCAGACGGTCTCCGATCAGAAATTCCGCGGCCCGGTCCAGCCGGATGTGGGGCGGCGCCTCGCCCGGCGTGAGGTCGAGGATGGGGGGAGCGAACTTGGTGACGCTGTAGGCCGCATCCGACCAGTCACCCTCGCGCATGCGGGCGGGGTTTAGAATGTCGGACGGGTTTTCGGGCAGGTTCCCCGGGAAAAGCGCTGCGGACTTTCCGGTATCCTGAAGCCGCCCGCGCACGACCTTGATGGTTTCGCCGTTGCGCTCAACGCTTTGTTCCACGGTCGCCCGGATGCTCGCGATGGCCATCGCCTCCGTCTTTGCCCCACGGAACCGTGCCCGGTCGCGGGCATCGCGAACCAGCGCCTCGGTGATGGCGGCCAGGCGGGCGTGTTGGGTGTGATGCAGATGGTCGCATTTCGTGGCGGCGAACAGAATGCGGTCGATGCGTTTGCCCAAAATCGGTGCCAGCCATGAATTTCTTCCTGGCCGGAAACAAGTCAGGATTTCAGCAAGAGCCGTGCGCAGGTCTTCCACCGCCCGTGGGCCGTCATGGATGGCACCAAGCGTATCGACAAGGACCACCTGGCGGTCGAAACGGGCGAAATGGTTGCGGAAGAACGGCTCGATCACAACACGCTTGTAGCTGTCAAACCGCTTTTCAAACGTCCGCCACAGGGAGCCTCCCCCGGATTTACCAGCTTTCGGCAGCGGCGAAAATGTCAGTGCCGGAGAACCTTCCAGGTCGCCTGGCATCAGGAAACGACCCGGTGCCATCGAGGAAAAACCGGCCTCGCGGGAGGCCGCAAGGTATCCCTTGAACGCATCCGCCAGCCGGTTCGCGTTCATCTCGTTAAGCGGCGCGGCGGGGTCCGTTTGGCCCAGCAGATCGCGGAAGCCTGATGAATGCTCCGCAAGGCCTGGTGTCATGGCTTTATCGAGCGTTGCGGCGGACCATTCGGCGTAACTCTGGGACATCAGCGGAAGATCGAGCAGCCACTCGCCAGGATAGTCCACGATGTCGATATGGATCTGCGACGGCCCGGTGATGCCGTTGAGAAGCCCGGTCGGCTGTACCTTCAGCGAGACGCGAACGGTGGAAATCGACCGCGTGCTTTCCGGCCAGACCGGGTCAACGGCCGTCAGTGCGGCCATATGATCCTCAAACGCGAACCTGGGCATTTTGTGGTCGGGATGCGGCTGAAGATATGCCGCCAGTATCCGGCCCTCCGCCGCCGATTTGAGCTGCGGCATCCGGCTGCGTTCCAGCAGGTTTGCCACGAGGGACGTGATGAACAGCGTCTTGCCCGCGCGGCTCAGTCCCGTCACGCCAACGCGGATCACGGGGTCAAAGAGAGCGGAGCTAACTCCGTCGATGGCATCCTCAACGGTGTGGGTGATGCTGTCGGTAATGCGGCGCAGGATCAATGGCGGTCCTCATTTCGGCGGTCCGCCAAGAGGTAGTGACTTTGCGGGCGGGCTGCAACGACCTGCGGCACGGTCGGGGCGCGGACTTGGCAAATCATTCGCGGAGGGGTAGGGGCGTGGCCATGCCACGATATGCTTTGAAAATCGAATATGACGGCCGCCCTTTCGTGGGTTGGCAGAGGCAGCCGGACCTCCCTGGCGTGCAGGCGGCGGTGGAGCGGGCGATCGCAAAGCTTGATCCCGTTGGCCCGGAAATCACCGGTGCGGGCCGAACCGATGCCGGTGTGCACGCGACCGAACAGGTGGCGCATGTGGATCTGTCCCGGGACTGGGACCCGTACCGGCTGGGCCAGGCCATCAATGCGCATCTGCGACCGCATCCGGTGGCCGTGGTTGCGGTTGGTCCGGTGTCTGACGATTTTCACGCACGATTCTCGGCTATGGAACGACGTTACCTCTTTCGCCTGGTCTCGCGTGGTTCGCCGCTGGTCCATGACCGTGGGTTTGCCTGGAGGGTTCGGCATGAACTTGATGTGGAGGCGATGCGGGAGGGGGCCGCTTTTCTGATTGGAAAGCATGACTTTACCGCGTTTCGTTCATCCCTGTGCCAGGCCAAAAGCCCGGTCAAGACGCTTGACGAAATCCGGATCGTGGAGTCGGACTACGCGGGTGGCGTGGAGTTTCGGTTTTACCTGCGCGCACGGTCGTTCCTGCACAATCAGGTCCGCTCCATCGTTGGAACCCTTGAACGGGTCGGCAGCGGCGCCTGGGAGCCGGAGCGCGTCGGTGCCGCACTCGCATCGCGGGACAGGGCGCAATGTGGTCCGGTCAGCCCGCCGGATGGTCTGTATCTGACGGGTGTCGATTACCCGGAGAACCCGTTTGCAGCGTCGAATGGTGCCTGGCCCGGAGAAGGTGGCGTCTAGAGAAGCACGGCTTCGCTATACAGGACCCGCAAATCGCCCACGGTTTCAAATCCCGCCGCTTTTGCCAGATCCAGATCCGAACCGCTTTCATAGCCAACAACCGGCAGGCTTTCGTCGAAAGCAAACGCCGCGTCCGCCGCCTCGGAAAAATACCCGTCCTGTTCGGACGTGGAAAACACATTTGAAAGCCCGATGCAGTCCCCGGACCGGTTTGCAATGCATCCCGATACGATTTTGCCAGCGTCCTCCCGGACACAAAACCGCACATCCGGGTGGTCGAGGAGGCTGGCCGGGAACATGCGTCTGTCAGCGGGTGAACCGGCGGATTTCCAGGCGTTTTCCCAGGCCGACAGGTCCTCGGCGTCCTTCACAACGCGCCAGCCGTCCGGCATCTGACGGGCGGATGCCTCACGCCAGATCCACGAAGCCTCAAAGCGGGTTTGAAAACCATTTCCCTCCAGGTCCAGTTCGCAAAAACTGTCCTTCAGGCCCACCTTGCCACCATGCGCCTGGGCCAGTTCCGCAACGAGGCGAACAATGCCGTTGGCATGCCCAGGCCTCAAAACTGTCAGGTTGGAATAATAGGGCGGTGGCCGGTCGCGTCCGACGAAGGCAAAGGACATCCGCTCATGCTCCAGGCCATGGGCCCGAAACATCACGGCATACCAGTCGGCATTGTTGCCGGCAGCCATCAGGGCGCGGTCATCCACGCTCACGGGAATATGCCTGTAGCCGGGTCAGCAACCATCAGTTGCCGGAGGCCGGAGGTTCGGACGGGTTGTCGGGTTCGCCGGAAGTGTCGGGCAGGGTGCTCGTGCCCTCGCCGGAGGGTTGGCCGTCTTCCCAGTCACCCTCGTAAACCTGTCCGTCAGAGAAGACCATGCGCCCGGTGCCCTCGCGCTGGTTGTCAACGAAGTTTCCCTCATAGACATCCCCGTTGGGATATACCGCGCGGCCTGGTCCGTTCATTTTGCCGTCTTCCCACTGGCCCTCAAACCGGTGCCCCTCCGGCATGGTCATGGTTCCCTGACCACTGCGGGCGCCGGCGACAAATCCACCCTCATAGCGGGTGCCGTCGGCGTAGACCGCCGTGCCGGTGCCTTCGCGCAGGCCGTCCACCCAGTCGCCGGTATAGGAGTAGCCGTCCGTGGAGGTCAGCGTTCCCTCGCCGTGGTTGCGACCATCCTTGAACTGACCCTCATAGGTGATCCCGTTGGCATAGACCGCCTTACCGGATCCGAAGATGACACCCTTTTCCCAGGTGCCCTCATATGTCGAGCCGTCGGCATAGGTTATTTTCCCCTGCCCATGCGGACTTCCGTCGAGGAAACCGCCGACATATTCCGATCCATCAGGATAGATCGCCTTGCCTTCGCCCTCGATCCGGCCCTCGACCCAGTGGCCGGTGTATTCAAAACCATCTGCCGCCTTTAGCGTGCCCGCGCCGTGGCGCAGGTCGTTCTCAAAACCGCCCTCATAGACATCGCCATTGGCATCGGTCACGCGGCCGAAGCCCTCGCGTTTGCCCGCAACCAGCGCGCCCTCGTAGGTCAGGCCATCGGGCTGTTCGAGCGTTCCCTCGCCCTGGATCTCGCCGCCGACCCATTCACCCTCATAGCTGGTGCCGTCCGCCGTGGTCAGAATGCCGTCGCCTTCCGGCAGGCCCGCCATGAGAGCGCCCTCATAGACGCTGCCATCGGCATAGGTAATACGCCCACGGCCTTCCTTGCGTCCATCGACCCATTCGCCCTCATAGACATACCCGTCCGGGCGGGTCAGGACGCCTTCGCCATGCTGCTGTCCGTTTCGGAAGCCGCCAACATACTGCACGCCCTCGGCATATTCCGCGACGCCCTCGCCATCGATCTGACCGTTTTTCCAGCCGCCCTCGAAGGTTGAACCGTCCGCGTAGGTCATTTTGCCGATGCCGTGGGGGCGTCCGTCGAGGAATTCGCCCTCATACACCTCGCCATTCGGGAAGGTCGCCTTGCCTTCGCCCTCGATGCGGCCCTCGACCCACTGGCCCTCAAAAACGTAGCCATTGGGCAGAGTGTATTTTCCCTGTCCGTGCTGGCGACCGTCCAGGAACTCGCCCTCATAAACACCGCCGTTTTCGTACTCCTTGGTCAGAACGTCCGTCTGGCTCAGCGCCGCGCCAGCGGTTGCAAGGCTCAACCCCGTCATGGCGCAAAACACTACTACTCTTTTCACGTCATCTCCCCCGCAGGCCAAATCCGACTACATCCGTTGGAAACGAACTTACGAATGTCATGGTCCGGGAACAATGGCTTTGTTAACCGTTTTGTTCCGGGCGAAGCCTTCTCTTGTGTTTTCGGGTGAGGCAACGGTATTCGGGTGCAGGAGCAAAGTGGTGGAGAGGCGTATGGCGGGTAAATTCAGGCTGACGATGGCCCAGTTGAACCCGACCGTGGGGGATTTGGCTGGAAACCGCGCCAAGGCCATGCGGGCCCATGTCCAGGGCAGGGCAAACGGAGCCGATTTCGTCGCTTTGCCGGAAATGTTCCTGGTGGGCTACCAGCCGCAGGACCTGATCCTGAAACCCGCCTTTCTGCGACATGCCTGGGATGAACTGCATCAGCTTGCGGCTGACTGCGCGGACGGGCCACCGCTGGGCATCGGGCTGCCGATCATGGAATATGGCCAGCTTTTCAACGTCTATGCCATTCTCTCCGATGGGGAGGTGATCGGCTATGCCCGCAAGCATCACCTGCCGAACTACAATGTTTTCGATGAGGAACGGCTGTTTGCCCATGGGCCCATTTCCGGGCCGTTCCCCATCGGCCCGCTGCGCATGGGAACGCCCATTTGCGAGGACAGCTGGTACGACGATGTCACCGAAGCAATGGCGGAATCCGGCGCCGAGCTGTTGATGATTCCCAACGGCTCGCCCTATCGTCGCGGCAAGTTCGACGTTCGTGTGAACCACATGGTGTCCCGCGTCATCGAAACGGGACTGCCACTCGTTTATCTGAACATGGTCGGCGCACAGGACGATCAGATTTTCGACGGTGGGTCGTTCATTCTCAATCCGCACGGGAAACTCGTGCGTCAGTTCCCAGTCTTTGACGAGGTCATTGCCGAGGTCGATTTCGAGGAGAAATCCGACGGCTGGCGCGCGATTCCGGGCGATGTTGCCGTCCACGAGCCGGTTGTCGAACAGGACTACCGCGCGATGGTCATGGCGCTCCACGACTACATGGCCAAGTCAGGCTTCAAAAAGGTCGTGCTGGGTCTGTCCGGCGGTGTGGACAGCGCGCTTGTGGCAACAATTGCCGCCGATGCGCTTGGACCGGACAACGTTCACTGTGTCATGCTTCCCTCCGAGTTTACCTCGGACGAAAGCCTGGAGGACGCGGCCGGGGTGGCGAACTCACTTGGCTGCCGTCTCGATACCGTGCCCATTACAAGGGGACGCGAGGCGATCACCGAGACGCTCGCGCCGCTGTTTGAGGGTATGCCCGAAGACCTGACCGAGGAAAATATTCAATCTCGCCTGCGTGGGCTGCTTCTGATGGCGCTGTCGAACAAGTTTGGCTCGATGCTTCTGACCACCGGCAACAAGTCAGAAGTGGCCGTAGGATATGCCACAATTTATGGCGACATGGCGGGCGGTTACAATCCAATCAAGGACCTTTACAAAATGCGGGTTTTTGAGACCTGCCGCTGGCGCAATGCCAATCACCGTCCGTGGATGCGCGGCCCGGTAGGCATGGTGATTCCCCAGCGCGTAATCGACAAACCGCCCTCCGCAGAGCTTCGCGCCGATCAGAAGGACGAGGACAGCCTGCCGCCCTATGAGGTGCTCGATGCCATTCTCGAGCATTTGATGGAGGATGACATGGCAGTATCGGAGATCGTCGAAAAAGGCTTCGAGCGCGAAACGGTCAAGAAGATCGAGAACCTGTTGTACAGCTCTGAATACAAACGGTTCCAGTCGGCTCCTGGGGCGCGTCTGACCCGCAAGGCGTTTTGGCTCGACCGCCGCTATCCCATCGTAAACCGCTGGCGCGATCCCTCCTGAAGCGGGGTGGAATGTGAGCTTTTCGCCCCGTTCTTGTGACAAAGTTTACATTCATTACGCTTTCTATTGCACTGAAATTTGGCGCCTTTTCAGAACCCGTTAGGGAAATGCCCCTATGTCCTGTTTAATTGCAGGTGCGTGATGCGTGGGTTCGAGGAATGAGTGTCAAAATTCCGATGGGGTTGATAGACGCCCTTTCCGCTACCGAGACGCGGGATGAAATTCTCGACGTGGCGGTACGGTGGCTTCCCGAACTCGTTGGCGCCGACCGGGGCAGTATCGCCGTGCTGGAAGACGGGGAACTCAGGATCTGCGGTTTTCTTGGGGAGCCGATTTTTCACTCCGGCATGGTTTTTGACCCGACCGACTCCCGTGTGGGACAGGTGTTCGCGACACGTACTCCCCATCTGGTAAGAGACCAGCGGCTGGAGACCTCGGATGCCGGCCGCAAGCTTGCCGAGGCGGGGTATCGCAGCAGCATCTGTGTTCCTCTTCTGAGCGGTGATTACTGTTTTGGAACCCTGAACCTCAGCCACTCTGAACTTGGATATTTCGGTGATTACGAAATGGCCGCGCTCTGTGCTGTTGGCCGTCTCATGGCGTCACAGATCAGAATTCACGAACAGATGCGCCAGCTCAACGAACTGGCCTATACGGATCCCCTGACCGGCGCGAAGAACCGGCGCGCGTTCATGAATCATGCCACGGATCTGATGCGAAAATTCCATACCGAGGGCATGTCGCTTGCGATGATCCTGTTTGATCTGGACCGCTTCAAGAGCATCAATGACCGTTTTGGGCATTCCGGCGGAGATGAGGTCCTGCGCGGGGTGGTGGATACCTTTAACGACAACATCCGCGAACAGGATATGCTTGCCCGCCTCGGCGGAGAAGAGTTTGCGATTGTTCTCAATGATACCTCCATCATGCAGGCCGAAATGATTGCGGAACGGTTTCGCCAACTGGTCGAAAACCTTCAGCGCCACCATGACGGCTTTGACATCCGCTGTACGACCAGTGTTGGTGTGGCTGCGGTCCGGCCAAACGACCTGACGGCGGAACAGATCCTGAAGCGGGCGGACGCCGCTCTCTATTTCGCGAAAAAAAACGGTCGAAACCGGGTCGAACTGGCCGCCTGAGCCTTCTGTAGGCTCACGGGGTGTCTTGCCGTTTTTGAATGGCCTGCGATAAGCAGGGGCAACCGAAAGGATGCCCATGACCGTTACCCGATTTGCCCCTTCACCCACCGGTTTTCTCCACATTGGAAACCTGCGTACCGCGCTGATGAACCGGCTGATCGCGGCCCAACAGGGGGGGCGGTTTGTGCTGAGGCTGGACGATACCGACCCGGAGCGGTCGATGCCTGAATACGCCGAGGCCATCGAGCAGGATCTTACCTGGCTTGGGCTGACCTGGGACACGATGATCCGTCAGTCCGACCGGCTCGCGCTTTACGATGCCGCGGCGGATCGCCTGCGGGCGTCCGGTCGGCTCTACGAGTGTTTTGAGACTCCGGCTGAACTTGAACTGAAACGCCGCTCACAACTCGCCGCGGGCCAGCCGCCGGTGTACGACCGCGCCGCGCTCCGGCTTACGGACGAGGAGAAAGACGCGCTAAGGGCCGGGCGCCCCGGTCACTGGCGGTTCCGCCTCGATCCTGGCCGGATTGAGTGGAAGGATGGTATCCTCGGTGACGTTTCGATCGACGCGTCCAGTGTGTCCGACCCGGTTCTGATACGGGGTGATGGCCAGTACCTCTACACACTCGCCAGCGTCGTGGACGATCACGACATGGGCATCACCGATATTGTCCGCGGCTCGGATCATGTCACGAATACTGCAACCCAGATCCAGATGTTCCAGGCGCTGGGCGGCGACGTGCCACGCTTCGCCCATCACAGCCTGCTGACCGGGCCCGGCGGCGAGGCTCTCTCCAAACGACTCGGCACGCTTGCCCTGCGTGATTTGCGCGAGGCTGGCGTGGAGCCGATGGCCCTGGTGTCTTTGCTGGCCAGGCTGGGGTCGTCCGATCCGGTGGTGGTTCAGCGCTCTCTGGGCGACGTGGCGGAGGGGTTTCGCATTGATGCGTTCGGCTCCGCTCCGACGAAATTTAATCCGGATGATCTCGCGCCGCTTTCGGCAAGGTTCCTGCACGAAATGGAGCACGACGAGGTTGCCGATGACCTCGCCGCCATCGGCGTGCCGCCGGATCAATCCGCCGCCTTCTGGAAGGCCATTCGCGGCAATATCGAAAAACGCTCCGAAATCCCGGAGTGGTGGGCAATCTGCCAGGGCCGGTTTGAGCCGGATGTGGATGCGGAGGATGCGGATTTCGTGCGGACGGCCATCGCCATGCTGCCGGATCAGCCATGGGACGGCAACACGTGGAAAACCTGGACAGGCGCGGTCAAGACCGAGACGGGCCGTAAGGGCCGGGGCCTGTTTATGCCGCTGCGCAAGGCCCTTACGGGTCGAAGTTCCGGGCCGGACATGTCGGAGTTCCTGCCGCTTCTGACCCGCGGTTAGTCCCACAATGGCGTTGACACGCCAGGCTCGGGGTGCATTCTTCACGGCAGGGTGATTAACCGTGCTGCCGAGAGTTTGATTTGTCTGATCTGATGAGGAAATACGTCCGCGTTGTGGACGCGGTGAACTATCGGATTGGGCGGGTGATCATGTACGGGCTGTTCGTCATGATCGGCATTCTGCTTTGGTCGTCCATCTCAAAGACGTTTTTCCTGCCATCGCTCTGGACGCTCGAAATGGCCCAGTTTGCAATGGTGGCCTACTACATCCTCGGCGGGCCCTACTCGATCCAGATGGGCTCCAACGTGCGGATGGATCTGTTCTACGCCAACTGGTCGGACCGCCGCAAAGCGCAGGTTGATGCGATTACGGTGCTGTTTCTGATCTTCTACCTTGGTGTTCTGCTCTATGGCGCCTGGGACAGTACATCCTACTCCCTGCAGTATGGCGAACGCAGTGCCACCGCATGGCGGCCCTACATCTGGCCCATCAAAATCATCATGTGCCTGGGGATTTTCCTCATGCTGCTCCAGGCAATATCCGAGTTGTTTAAGGATCTTGCCCGTCTGCGCGGGGAAGAACTCTGATGTCCCATGAAATGATCGCCATCTTCATGTTCGCGACCATGATGCTCATGCTCATGACCGGACAGCGCGTTTTTGGGGCCATTGGTTTTGTTGCGGCGATTGCGGCCCTGGCCCTGTGGGGGACGGGCGGGTCGAACATTCCGTTCTCCTCCGCCATGAAGCTGATGAAGTGGTACCCGCTCCTGACGCTGCCGATGTTCATCTTCATGGGATATGTGCTGTCGGAAAGCCGTATTGCGGACGACCTTTACCGCATGTTCCATGTCTGGATGGGGCCGGTGAACGGTGGCCTTGCCATCGGAACCATTGGCCTGATGGTACTGATTTCCGCCATGAACGGCCTGTCAGTGGCCGGGATGGCCATCGGAGCCACAATTGCACTGCCGGAACTGCTCAAACGGGGCTACGACAAGCGGATGGTCACCGGGGTGATCCAGGCGGGCTCGTCCCTGGGGATCCTTGTGCCGCCCTCCGTGGTGCTGGTTCTCTATGCCATGATCGCCCGCCAGCCGGTGGGCCAGCTTTGGCTCGCGGGCGTATTCCCAGGACTCGTCATGGCGGGGATGTTCATTCTCTACATCTACATCCGCTGCAAAATTCAGCCCCAACTTGGGCCCGCGCTTCCGTCCGCCGGGCGTGAGGTGTCCCGCTCCGAGAAGTTTCGCCTGCTGCGGGCCGGTCTGCTGCCCATTGCGATCTTTGCGGCCATGATGGTGCCGTTTGTAAACGGCTGGACATCCCTCGTTGAAAGCTCCGCGATCGGTGCGATGACCGCGTTCCTTGCCGCAGTCCTGAAAGGCCGCATGACGCGCGATGTGTTCGAGAACTCCGTGCGTCAGACATTGGCCATTTCCTGCATGTTCATGTGGATCATTCTGGCGGCCCTCGGCTTTGGCGCGGTGTTTGACGGTCTTGGCGCGGTTCGGGCCATTGACAACCTGTTCACCGAACAGCTGGGCCTCGACCCCTGGACCATCCTTATTCTGATGCAGCTGTCATTCCTGATCATGGGCACGTTCCTGGACGATACGGCCATGCTGGTGATCGTGGCGCCGCTCTATGTGCCGCTGGTAAAGGCTCTGGGCTTCGATCTGGTGTGGTATGGTGTCCTCTACACGATCACGACTCAGATCGCCTACATGACGCCACCGTTCGGATATAACCTGTTCCTGATGCGCGCGATGGCCCCGCCGGAGATCACCATGCGCGACATCTATGGCTCCATTCTGCCGTTTGTTCTGGTGATGGTGATCGCCCTCGCGCTGATCATGGTGTTCCCGGGCATTGCGCTGTGGCTGCCGGGCTATGTCTATGGGTTTTGATGACAGGTCCGCCATCTCGCGGGGCCCGTCCGGATAAAGAAAGTGGGTGACGTCCCGAAAAACGGGAAAAACACCCCAATACGAAAAACAACAAACCGACCAACAAGGAGAATATCAATGACAACAAGACGCAGGTTTATCACCGGAGCCGGAGCAACCGGAGCGGCGGCCCTGGCGGCCCCCGCCGTACATGCCCAGAGCACCATCACTTGGCGGCTGCAGACCTATGCCGGACCGGCCCTGGCCGAGCACGTTATCAAGCCCGCAATCGACAGCTTCAACGCGATTGCCGGCGATCAGATGCAGATCGAGCTTTACTTCGCTGATCAGCTGGTCCCGACCGGCGAACTGTTCCGCGCCATGCAGAACGGCACAATCGACGCGGTACAGTCCGACGACGACTCGATGGCCTCGCCGACCGAAGTGACCGTGTTCGGCGGATACTTCCCCTTCGCGTCCCGCTATTCGCTCGATGTGCCGGTACTGTTCAACCAGTACGGCCTCAATGAAATCTGGGATGAGGAGTATTCCAAGGTTGGCGTGAAACACATCAGCGCCGGTGCCTGGGACCCGTGCCATTTCGCCACAAAAGACCCGATCAACAGCCTGGCCGACCTTCAGGGCAAACGGGTGTTCACCTTCCCGACGGCCGGACGCTTCCTGACCCAGTTCGGTGTGGTTCCCGTAACCCTTCCCTGGGAAGACATCGAGGTTGCGGTTCAGACCGGAGAACTCGACGGAATCGCCTGGTCCGGTATCACCGAAGACTACACGGTTGGCTGGGCTGACGTGACCAACTACTTCCTGACCAACAACATTTCCGGTGCCTGGGCGGGATCGTTCTTCGCGAATATGGACCGCTGGAATGAGCTGCCTGACAATCTCAAGGAACTGCTCCGCGTCTGCATGGACCAGAGCCATTATTACCGCCAGTGGTGGTATTGGGGCGGTGAGGCCAGCCTGCGTGTTCACGGCGAGAAGCTTGAACTCACCACCATTCCAGATGAGGAGTGGGCCACAGTCGAGGCAGCCGCGGTCAAGTTCTGGGATGAGATTGCCGCTGAATCGGAGACCAAGGCGAAGGTTGTTGAGATCTTCAAGAAGTACAACGCCGATATGGTGAAGGCCGGTCGGCCTTACCGCTACGGCTGATTTTTCCCCGAATACGTGCTTCGTCGAATCAATTCGGCGGAGCGCGACTGGCCGGGAACTCAACACTTAAACAAAAAAAAAGGCCGAACTTTCGTTCGGCCCAAGTCCAACAGGGAGGTGAGGTCGGTAGACGACTGTCCGCCAACCTCGAGTTGAGATATAGAGATGTTCGCTGTATTTCGCAAGTGCAATTGCACTATATTTAGTCATAGCCGCTATCACATGAGTGCATAACGGAGAGGCACAAAAATGACCTGTTTGCCTAGGATGCGAGCTGTTTTTTAAAGACCGTTAGTTCCTCAAGGACGAAATCCCGGAACGCCGCGACGCGTTTTGAATGCCGCAGTTCCTCGACGAAGGCGAGATATACTGGAATTTCAGTGCTTTGCAGGTCGGGCAGCACATTGATCAGTTCGGGAAAATCTGCCGTCAGGTAGTCGGGCAGGGCGCCGATGCCGATATGGCTGCGAATGGCCTCAAGTATGCCGAAATAGTTGTTCACGGTCAGAAGCGAGTTCTGACTTGCAAGAAACGGCCGTACAAAATCCGCTCCGGCGCGCACCTGCGGTGAGGACGGGCTTTGCGTGATCAGCAGCTGATCGGCCAAATCCTCCTCGGAGGCGGGCATGCCATGCTTGTTGATATAGGTCTTGGTCGCATAGAGCTTGATCGTCGTGCTCATCAGACGACGCCGGATCAGATCGGCCTGGCTCGGCTCCTTCATGCGGATCGCCACATCGGCCTCACGCATCGGAAGATCGAGAATTCGCTCCTCGAGCATCAGGTCAATTTTCAGGCTTGGGTATTTCTCGAACAGCCGGGGCAGGCGCGGTGCCAGCCACAGCGTTCCGAACCCGATGGTCGTCGTGACGCGCAACTGCCCGAAAACCTCGTTTTCCGAATCCCGGATACGGGCTGCCGTGGCATCGAGACGCTTGGTCATCGTCCGCGTCGCCTCAAACAGCAGCTCGCCCTGTTCCGTCAGCAACAGCCCACGGGCATGACGCCGAAACAGTGTCGTGTTCAGGCTGTCTTCAAGCGCACGGATCTGGCGACTGACCGCGGACTGGCTCAAATGCAGGCTTTCGCCTGCGGCCGTGAGACTGCCCGCATCCGCCACCGCGTGGAATATTCGCAGTTTGTCCCAGTCCATTGAGCCCCGTAAGCTGAAATTTTGCTGATTTTGATAGATGGCGTTTATTCCCATAGCACGGAATTGTGCGCAAATACATTTGCCACGATCGTGTTGAAATTTTATTATCCTTTGTGACATCGTTCCCCGTTCAAGCGCCAAATGAACGGTTTTCAGCCAGATCGGGACCGAATTGTGCCAAAATGAGTGCAGAATTAGAACAACCTCAGCGGGAATCGGGTGCTGCGGAAAAGCGTATAACGCTCGATGACCGGTTCGATCTGGCCAATTCCCAGGTAATTCTCACCGGCACACAGGCTCTCGTCCGCGCACTTTTGATGCAAAAAGCCCGTGATGTGGCGGCCGGACATGATACCGCAGGGTACGCAACCGGCTACCGCGGCTCACCTTTGGGCGGCGTGGATATCCAGATGAATCGGGCCAAAAACCATCTTGAGGCCGCGGATATCGTGTTTCAGGAGGGCCTGAACGAGGATCTCGGAGCCACGGCCCTGTGGGGAACCCAGCAGGTTCAGATGCGCGGCGACGGGCGCGTCGATGGCGTTTTCGGACTTTGGTACGGCAAGGGTCCAGGCGTCGACCGCTGCGGCGACGTCTTTCGGCACGCAAACTTCGCCGGCACGGAAAAACTCGGCGGCGTTTTGGTCTGCATGGGGGACGACCACACCGGCGAAAGCTCCACCACGCTTCACCAGTCCGAATTTGCCCTGGTCGACGTCATGATGCCGATCCTCTCCCCGGCGGGTGTGCAGGAGGTCCTCGATTACAGTCTGCTGGGCTGGGCTCTGTCGCGCTATTCCGGTGCCTGGGTGGGCCTGAAATGCGTGAAGGACACGATTGAGGTTACGGAAGTCGTCAATGGCGACCCGCATCGTCTGAACATCGTCGAGCCCACGGATTTTGAGATGCCCCCCGACGGCGTCAATATTCGCCCCGGATTTGAGGTCGTGGCCCAGGAGGCCCGCCTGCACGACTACAAACGGTTCGCGGCGGAGGCCTTCGCGCGGGCAAACCGCATCGACCGGGAATTCTGGCCACGGGAAGGTGCGAAGATTGGCATCGTATCCTGCGGCAAAAGCTGGCTCGACACCGTTCACGCGCTCGAACTTTTGGGTCTCAATGCCGATGAGGCCAAACGCCTCGGCATTTCCACCTACAAGGTCGGTATGGTCTGGCCGCTCGACATGGAGTCTTTCCGCGAATGGGCTCACGACCTGGAACTGATCATCGTTGTCGAGGAAAAGCGCAAACTCGTTGAGGTCCAGATCAAGGAGGCGATCTTCAACGACCGCCGCGGCCGTCGCGTCATCGGCTGGAAGAACGAGCAGAACGAGACGGTGTTCTCGGTCAAATCCGCGCTCGACCCGGTCCTGATTGCCCGCAAACTCGGCGAGCTTCTGGCGCATGAGGGCATTGAGACCGAAACGCTCACCCAACGCCGCCGCCTGCTTGAGGATGCCGTCCAGGCCGACAATGCCGATGAGGCCGCCGTGCGCCAGCCCTGGTTCTGCTCCGGGTGCCCCCACAACACCTCCACCCGCGTTCCCGAAGGCTCCCGCGCCTATGCCGGTATCGGCTGTCACACCATGGCGCTCTGGATGGACCGCGACACGGATGGCGTCACGCAGATGGGGGGCGAGGGCGCGAACTGGATCGGCGAGGCCCCGTTCTCCAAACGCAAACACGTTTTCCAGAACCTTGGCGACGGTACCTACAACCATTCCGGAACGCTTGCGATCCGCGCGGCGCTCGCGGCGAAGGTCAACATAACCTACAAGATCCTGTTCAACGACGCCGTTGCCATGACCGGCGGTCAGCCCAATGAGGGCGGCCTGACCCCGCACCGTATCGTCAACGAACTTCTTGCGATGGGCGTCGAAAACGTGGCCGTGGTGTACGACCCGAAGGAGGATGTCGATCCGAATTCCTTCCCGTCCTCCGTCAGCGTGTCCACCCGCGACCAGCTCGATCAGGTTCAAAAGGCGATGCAGAAAATCGAGGGCGTTTCGGCCATCGTCTTCATCCAGACCTGCGCCGCCGAAAAACGCCGTCGCCGCAAGAAAGGGACATTCCCCGACATCGACCGGCGGGTCTTTATCCACCCGGATGTCTGCGAGGGCTGCGGAGACTGCGGCGTGCAGTCAAACTGCGTCGCGGTCCTGCCGCTGGAGACGGAATTCGGCCGCAAACGTCAGATCGACCAGTCCGCCTGCAACAAGGATTTTTCCTGCCTGAACGGCTTCTGCCCCAGTTTCGTTACGCTGGAAGGCGCGGTTCCCCGCAAAGTGGAGGCTAAAGAACTCGACCTGCCCGATCTGCCCGAACCCGATCTGCCGCCGATCTCGCACACCTACAATATTGTCATCACGGGGGTGGGCGGCACCGGCGTTGTGACCATCGGCGCGCTGATCGCCATGGCCGCGCACATCGAAAACAAGGGCGTCGGCGTCATGGAAATGGCGGGCCTGGCGCAGAAGGGCGGCGCGGTCCTGATTCATTGTCGCGTAGCGGAAAAACCTGCGGATATTTCCGCCATTCGTATCGCGGTGGGCGAGGCGGATGCCCTGATCGGAGGCGACCTTGTGGTTTCGGCCGGGGCCAAAACGCTGGGCCTGATGACCCGCGACCGCACACGCTGCCTCGTCAATCTCCATGAGATCATGACCGGCGCCTTTACCCGCGACCGGGAGTTCCGCATTCCGACGGACCGGTTGCTGCTCAGCCTTCGTGCGCGGCTGGGTGAGGATGCCATCCTCGCACTGGACGCAACCCGCATGTCCGAGGTGCTGCTGGGCGATGCCATCTACACCAACATGCTGATTTTTGGCGCGTCCTGGCAGGCCGGGATGATCCCGCTGGGACAGGACGCCATCGAGCAGGCCATTCGCCTCAATGGCGTAAACGTCGAGCGCAACCTGCGCGCGTTCACGCTAGGCCGCTGGGCCGCGGCGTTTCCCAATGACGCCGCGGCTGCCGTGGCGCCGGAGGTTCACGCGCCGACAGGTTTCGGGGACCTCGTTGCGGCCCGCCGCGCACATCTCGTTGACTATCAGGACGAAAACCTCGCCAAACGCTACGAGACCCGTGTCCGCTCCGCCCATGAGGTCGATCCTGCCTTCGGGGAGGCGGTCGCGAAAGGCTATCACTCGCTTCTGGCCTATAAGGACGAATACGAGGTGGCCCGTCTGCACAGCACGGGACTGGAGAAACATCTCACAGGCGCTTTCTCGGAAGTGGGCAGGGTAACCTTCCACATGGCGCCACCGCTGCTGTCGAAAACCGGCCCGGATGGTCGTCCCCTCAAACGCGAATTTGGCCCGGGCCTGATGCGCGTTTTGCGCCTGCTTGCGCGGTTGAAAGGCCTGCGCGGGACCCGGTTTGATCCCTTCGGTTACACCGATGAAAGACGCATGGAACGCGCCTTGATCACGCAATACGAAGGCGACATTGACGAGCTGCAAAGGGGCCTCACGCCGGACAATGCCCCACTTGCCGCTGAGATTGCGCTGCTCCCGCTGGAAATCAGGGGCTTCGGGCCGGTGAAGGCCGCGGCGGCCGAAACCGTGGCAAAACGCCGCGAAACCCTGCTCGCCCAATTCCGCAGCCCGGCACCAGACACACGGTCGGTCGCCTGAACTGCGGAAAGGCCTAAGCGCTAGACGAGGGCAAGGATCCGCGCCGGTCCACCGGTGCCGCCCTGGTGTTTCGGGGCACCGACAATCAGGGTCGCGCCCGTTGCCGGAAGCCTGTCGAGATTTGCCACACATTCCACCCCAAACCGTCCGCTGGGCAGCCAGGCGTAGTGAAAGGCGAAATCCGCGGACGGCCCGTGATCGAGCGACAGCGTGTCCACAGCGACCGAGGCCGCTCCCGCATTTGCCAGCATCTCAGCGCATTCGACGTGGAAGCCTGGGAAATGCATCGCCTCTCCATCAAAGCCCCGGAACGTGTCCGAATTAGCCTTCGAGCTCCAGCCTGAATGCATGGCGACACAGGCATTGGCCGGGATCTCCCCATTCGCGGCGATCCATGCGGAAATGTCATCCGGCGTGACCTGCGCATCCGGGTTTTCGGCCGCGCGGACGGCAATGTCGATAACGCAGAGCGGCGCGACAAGGTTGGACACCGGTATCTCATCCACGGAAGCACCATCCTCGGAAAAATGCAGCGGCGCATCGATATGCGTGCCCGTGTGCTCATCAACGCGCAGATCGAACAGGTTGTAGAAATGCTCCGCGTAGTTGAATTTCTGCTCCATGAAGAACTGCTGTTCGCCCGAGAAGGTCGGGAATTCCGGCGTCAGGGTATGTGTCAGGTCCTCAACCGCGTCGTGGCCCTGCGCCAATGCCGCCGGAGCCGCGGCCACGCTGCCAAGCGCCGCTGCGGTGCCCGCCATCGCCGCACCTTTGAACAATCCCCGCCGGGACAGCATTCTGTCCTTCACCGAATTCATCACGCACATGTCGCACATTTTTTCTGTTCCCCGTTCCTGTTGGCTGTTTGAACCGGAACCGTAGCACATTCGTGCCGTTCGGAATAAGTCCGCGCGGTTTTCGTTACGCAAATGACATTCCATGGTCACGGAGCCGTTACCCGTTCCCTCCAGGCTTTGGTACGCGCCGGTTCGCCGCATCCGGTCCCGTGTCTGTCCGGAAGTTCAATGTCTTCAGATCCTAACTCTCTGCTCCGTACAATCTCAGGCGCGATGAACCGTTCCACGCTGGCCCTGGCCCTTTGTCTGCTTACGGCGGTGTATCTGACATTGTGCGTCGGCTCGGCCCGTGACCGTATCGGCGACCGTGTTCAGATCGCGTTACCGGTTGTGGGGCTGGCCTGTTCAACCATGAAAAACGGCGCGCGTGACTATGTTCTGCGCTTTGCGGGAGCCATGACAGTCGTGCATGGTCTGAAAAACGGACTTGGCGAGACACCGCTGAACATGCGCCCCGGCGGATCCGACCGCGGTTTCCCGTCCGGGCACACCGCTGCCTCAGCCTATGGCGCGAGCTATCTTGCCCGCGAGTGTGGTTCCTTCGTGCCATGGGTCGGGCCGGTCGTCGTGCTGTCCGCCGGTTTCGTCGCGGGCAGCCGGGTTGAATCCGGTCACCATGATCTCGTTCAGGTTATGGCCGGTGCGCTCGTCGGGGTTGCATTTGACCGTGCCGCCCGAAACCAACGGGCCAAACGCCGTCGCCGCCTCTCCGGCCTGCGCTGGCGTCGTCGCGTCGCCGGCATTCCGGTTCTGCTCCGGTCGCATGGCGTGCTGCCCTTTCCGGAAACCCGCCCGACATGATTTCCCGTGCCTGCGCAATCCTGCTGACCCTGTTGCCCGCCACCGGTTGGGCGCAACACGAACTGAGTGTTTATGGCGGCATTCAGGGCGCCTTAAGTTCGGACATGGACGGCAGGGACGTCAACGGGCAACCGCTGTCCTTCGATGTGGACTGGGAGGGAAGATCCCTCGACATGCCGCCCTATTACGGCCTGCGTTACACCTGGTGGCGCAGACCGCAATGGGGGCTGACGCTCGATTTTACCCATGTGAAGCTCTACGCGGACGATGCGTCGCTCGACCGCTCCGGGTTCGAAACCCTCGAATTCACCGACGGCCTGAACGTCGCCACCATCGGGGCCACAAGGCGTTTCGATCCGGTCTCAGGCGTTGTTCCGCATGCGGGCTTTGGTGTCGGGTTTGTCTACCCCCATGTGGAAACCCGGTCACCTCAGTCCCAGGACCGGACATATGAGTACCAGTTCGGCGGCCTCGCGGCAGCGGCGCGGTTCGGAGTGACTTATCCTCTCAGCGATCACTGGCACCTCTTCGGCGAGTACGAAGCGAATTACGTCAGGCTCGATGTCGACATGAATGGCGGCGGCTCACTGAGGAGCGACATCGTCACCAACGCGCTCAATCTCGGCCTGACCTGGCGCTTCGGCCCCTGATTGCCCAAATGGCTAAACCGCATTGCGGCAGGCCGGTTGCTTCCCGCTCAACACCCCGTTCTTCATTCTCAGAGTGCGCGTAGCGACCCTGCGGCGAAAATGCGGATCATGGCTGACCAGCACCATGGCCTGGGGCAGGGCGAGCAGTATTTCCGTCAGACGCCCGGCGTTTTCCTCATCGAGCGCATTGGTGGGCTCATCAAGCAGCAGCACCTCGGGCTCCATCGCCAGCACGGTTGCCAGCGTGACCAGCCGCTTTTCCCCACCCGACAGCCTGTGGGTCACCCGGTCCCGAAGATGCAGCAGGTCGAGCCTTGCCAGCGTCGCCTCGACGGTCCGCATCGCCTCGGTCCGGCTCTGCCCGAGATTCAGGGGACCAAACGCTACATCCTCCGCCACCGTCGGGCAGAAAAGCTGATCGTCCGGATCCTGAAACACCAGTCCCGCGCGCCGGCGCACATCATTGAAATCCGCGTCCACGGCCCGGCGCTCCCCGAAGGCTGTCACGCTTCCCGACTGGGGCATCAGGAGCCCCACCATAATCTTCAGCAGTGTCGACTTGCCCGAGCCGTTATGCCCGGTGATGAAAACCCGCTCGCCAGCCTCCAGAGTGAAATCCACACCATCGAGCGCCGGCGGGCGTCCCGCATATCCAAACCGTATTCCGCGCAGTTCAAACAGCGCCATGGAGAATATCCGCCACTATCAGCGCGCAGAGAACCGCCCCAAAACCAACACCAAACACCACATCGGCACGCGTCCATGAAACCGTGTTGAGCACCGGGAAACGCCCGGTGAACCCCCTGCATTTCATCGCACCCAGAATGCGTTCCGAACGCTCAACCGCCCGCACCAGCATCATGCCAATCAGGTAGCCGAAACTCCGCCAGGTATGCAGCCCGTTTTTCCGCGCCTGAAACCCGCGCGCCAGCATCGCCTGCCGAAGGCGCTGATACTCCTCGCGCAGCACCTCGATATATCGTACCGTAAACATCATCAGATGCACCAGCCTCTCCGGCACCCTTAACCGGAACAGCGCATGTCCCACCGTCACCGGTTCGAGACTTCCCACCAGCGACATCAGTGCCAGAATGGCAGCGTTCGCCGTCAGACCGATTTCCACCGCCCGGTGAAATCCCTGCCAGCTTGCCTCAAAGCCCAGTACGGTAAACATTGTATCGCCCGGCATGGTGAACGGCATAAATACAAGAACAAAAATGATGAACCCGTCCATTGCGATCATCCGCCGCAGGGTCGTACGCATCGGCACCCGCGCCGAAAGCATCAGCAGCACCGCAACACCAAGGGCCGCCGCCAGCACCGGGATATGCCGACACCCGACGACCACAACCGCAAACAGAACCGCAGCAATCACCCGTGTGCGTGGATCAAGCATGTTAAGGTTGGGCAGCCGGCGGACCCGCGGCAGAACGTCTTCTTCAGTCGCCGTGATGGACAGTATCGGATTCATGTTTTCTCCTCCTGCCGTCCCTGGCGCCTGGCCATGACGTAAAAGCCCACTCCGAACAGGCCAAAGATATAGCCGATGCCACCGAGAATGTTTTGAAAGTCGTTCTTTTCCCTGTAGGCCGCGATCTCCTGCCGCAATGGCCGCAATTCGTCGCGGATCATTTTCGCGATCTCATCCTTCATCTCCGGAGGCAGGGTGGTCGTCACTACCGAACCGGTCCGGCCCGCCGTTGGAGCCACGGGCGCTTCCCCGTCATCCGACAGTTCGCTCCCCTCCATCACGGCCTCAGCCACATGTCCCGCGCCCAGGTCGGCGCGAAACACATGGGTCATGTCCCCGACCGGCTCAAAAACAAAAAACCCGTCCTCGTCCGTGACCGTTTGTCCGAGCGGGTTACCGCTGGTATCCAGAACCTGAACAATCTGGTTTGCGGCAACCGCACCGTTGGAGAAGCCAATCTCGCCCTCAATCATGTCACCGGCCATGAACACCGAGGCAATGACCTTGTGCGCGGAGGCTGGTGTCACCTCAACGAGCATCAGCCCAAGCAAGACGGCAACGACCCGCATCACCGTGCTTCCCCCATGACCGGAGCCACATCCAAAAGCTCCGGTTTGACCAGACGCGTCAGGTGAACCGCCGCCGCCGTCAGTCCAGCCTCGATCAGCATCACCGGGATATGGGCAAGGAACACGAACTTTGCTGCCGGATAAAACTCCTCTCCGGACAGCGCCAGCGACGCCGCGACCATTATCGTTGTAATCGCAATGGACAAACCGCCCGCCAGAGCCCCCCACAGCGCGGCAATGCGCGCATCCGATGAGCGTACACCTCTGCGGCAGAGATACCACGCCGCAACCGCGGGCAGGGCAATGTTGACCGTATTGATCCCAAGCACCGTAAGCCCGCCAAAGCCGAAAAACACCGCCTGAAGCAACAGTCCGACAAACAGCGCAGGCACCGCCGCCCAGCCCAGCACGATCCCTGCCAGACCGTTCATGATCAGATGGACCGAGGACGGCCCAATCGGCACATGGATCAGCGAGGCCACAAAGAAACTCGCCGACAGAACGCCAGCCACAGGGATCTTTTCCATGGGCATATGGCGCAGGCCCATGGCGATGCCGCCCACCGCGACGACGGCGCCACCGGCGACGACACTGTTCGCGAGGGCGCCATCCACAATATGCATCAGGGCTGCTCCGCCAGATCCCAGGCACGAACCCAGATCACCGCATCCTGGCTCAGCTCATTGCCTTCATGCTCGGTATCCGGACCCGACCCAAGGGCCGCAAATCCCCAGAAACCGGCCTTCGGAATGCCAAAGCTGAAATACCCGTTCGCATCCGTCAGGGCCACGATACTGCCGCCGGGCAGGGGGGCTGCGGTGGCCGGACGCGGTGCATCGGCGTCCATATCAGGTTCCGCCGCCATGAACTCGACCTCGATCTCCGCCCCGGCGACCGGCTCGCCTCCGGACACCACCTGGCCCGAAAATGTCGACCCGGCGAGCACGTTGTAGGGCTTGTTCAGGGGAAGGATTTCCGTGGCAAGACCCACCGGCGTATCCCAGTCGGTGGGAACAGTGTTCCGGTTCAGAAAGGACTTGGTGAGCTGCTGGATATAGATGTCCTCGCTTTCCTCGTAATAGGGCTGAGGCACCGTCACCAGCACGTAGTCCCCTGAACGTTTCACGGGCACCGACCCGTTCCAGGCTTTCGCGGAATTCGCCTGTCCGGTGAACTCGAATTCGGACAGGCTGTTCATCAGATCGGTTTTCTCGCCGCGGTGAACCGCATAGAACTCCTGCGGTTTTTCCATGTCCATGGCATGGCCGTTTTCAAACGGGTGCCAGAAAATCAGTTTCAGGGGCACATCGCCGGGACGCTCGATCAGGGTGTCCGGAGAATAGATTAACTGGAAATGGGCCGCTACGGGCGTCCCAGCCCCCAAAAGGCTCAAGGTAACCGCGCAGGCGGCGCCGGTTTTATCAAACATCGGTCTACTCCATTGCGTTCCTCCCCGGAACGCGATGCAAGGCATTTGAATGTCGGGAGTAAAATGGTCCGCAAAGGGTCCGGCCCTCTCCGAACCAGACGCTCACCCCGGCATCCGGTGGAAACAGGCCGTTAGGGTCACCCCAAAACAGGCCCATGCACCGGCAGGTCTCCTGACTCGTGGGTCACGGGCTTTGGACCGGCCTTCCCAGGGAAATCCCCAGTGGCGCTGTTGGTCCCGCCTACCACTCACAGTTGCGGGGGCAGTCACGGATTTGGCCCCTCTTGGGTCGTCCTCACCGTGTTCCCTTTTCATCCCGGACGCTTGACCGCCACGGGAACCGAAGCAGGTTATTGATGGCAGTCACGCAATGGTGTTGTCAATGCGGTAATGCCGCCATGCTATGGGCCGCATCGGCGTCATGATTAACGCCGCCAGGTTTTGCATTCGACGCCTTTTAAGTACCTTACGGCGATCTGGGCCGAGCCCCGGCCGCCCCGGTTAACCCTCCCGTTACGCCCAACCCGTTGGCTTAACCTCCCGGAAAGGTTTGTGCCCGCTTTTGGCACATCAAACGCGCGGTGGGCGCACATAGAAAAGCCGGTGGCGAGCTTCCGGCTTCGGATCAAGGGGCAACTACATGACCATCAACACGCAGCACGACGATGAAATCCGGTTTGAGTTTGAGGAAGACACTTACGATCCGGAACAGCGCCGCGAAGCTGTCGCGATGTTTATGGAGGCCGCCGCTGATCACGCGGAAGGTCACGGGGAAGAAGAACTCGAACACGCTGAGGACGACGCTGACAAAGCGGAGGACGACCTCGACGATGCCGAGGACGCCCATGAGGATGCCGCAGACCACGACGCGGACGAAGATGACGACGCGGACGAAGATGACGACGCTGACGATCACGATCATGGCGATGATAAAAAGGACAAAGACGACGATCACGATCATGACGACGATGGGGAAGACGCTGATCATTATGACGAAGACGATCATGAGGATGACAAAAAAGAAGACGACGACGATGCCGATGATGACGAGGATGATGACGACGACGACGGCCTGAACGAGAAGGGCGA
Organism: Amaricoccus tamworthensis; assembly: GCF_049800875.1. Classification (NCBI taxonomy): domain Bacteria; kingdom Pseudomonadati; phylum Pseudomonadota; class Alphaproteobacteria; order Rhodobacterales; family Paracoccaceae; genus Amaricoccus; species Amaricoccus tamworthensis. The sequence continues at coordinate 294,876 of NZ_JBNAFV010000002.1, forward strand.
CCGGGGCGATGATGACATGGATGGCGGCAACGGCGACGATGTCTTCCACGGACGCCGGGGCGACGACAAAATGGACGGGGCCGATGGCGACGACCATATGAGTGGCGGTCGGGGTCACGACAATCTGTCCGGCGACAGAGGGCACGACCACCTCGATGGCGGTGCCGGCCGGGACAAGCTCTTCGGCGGGCGCGGTCACGACAGCCTCGACGGCGGCGAGGGTCGGGACAAGCTCAACGGGGGTAAGGGCTCCGACTACCTCGATGGTGGCGCCGGTAAGGACAAAATGATCGGTGGCAAGGGCGATGACGAACTCTGGGGCGGTGACGGCGCTGACCTGTTCCGCTTCAAGGGCAAGTTTGGCGATGACGTTGTTGCCGACTTTGAGATCGGCGAGGACCGTCTGAAAATTTCCAACGGAAAGAAATGGTCGGCCGAGGAAACCGAGGACGGTGTTCTCATCGAGTTCAAACAAGGCTCCATCGAGTTCCACGGTCTCGATATCGACCAGATCGACGACCTGCTCTAGGAAGCCACCGTTCCAACCGACAGGAACGATAGGGCCCGGCTATGGCTTTCCATGCGCCGGGCCTTTATCTTTCGACGCATCTCAAACGACCAAACGCATCACTTGCCCCGCACCGCCCGCACTGCTAACAGCGAAATGTGACGATGCCGGGAGGCTGAAAGGGAGTTGCCCCGACACCGACCCAATCAGGGGGTGAAGGGCGACATCGTTGATGCGGGAAACCGCCCCCGAAATGCTGCCATGCCGTCAGACAGGGCTGGGCCGTACGCGGCTCCGTGAACCGGGGAGAGATGGGTTATGGGAAAAATCGGTGTGATGCTGTGTGGACATGGCTCGCGGAGTGAGGACGCCGTGCGCGAGTTTTCGGTGCTGGCCGAAAAACTCCCGGCGATGCTGCCGCCCGAATGGCCGGTTGATTATGGCTATCTCGAATTTGCCAACCCCGTAATCCGCAAGGGTCTCGACAACCTGCGTGAGGCCGGCTGCGACCGCATCCTCGCCGTGCCCGGCATGCTCTTCGCCGCCATGCACGCCAAGAACGACATCCCGTCGGTCCTGCGTGAATATGCCACCAAACACGGCATCCAGGTCGACTATGGCCGCGAACTTGGCGTCAACGCCAACATGATCGCCGCCGCCTCCGAGCGTATTCAGGAGGCCGTCGACCGCGCGAATGCCGAACTTGGCGAACTGCCCGTGTCCCAGACCTGTCTCGTGGTGATCGGCCGCGGTGCCTCCGACCCCGACGCCAACTCAAATGTCTCCAAAATCGCCCGCATGCTCTGGGAGGGCATGGGCTTTGGCTGGTGCGAGGTCGGTTATTCCGGTGTGACCTTCCCGCTCGTGGAACCCTGTCTCGAACAGGTTGCCAAACTCGGCTACAAACGGGTCATCGTCTTCCCGTACTTCCTCTTCACCGGCATCCTGATCGACCGCATCTACGGCTTCACCGACATGGTCGCCGAGGCCCATCCGGAAACCCAGTGGGTCAAGGCCGGATACCTCAACGATCATCCGAAAGTGCTCGCGACCTTTGCCGAGCGCGTCATCGAAATCCTTGAGGGCAACACGGCCATGAACTGCGGCCTGTGCAAATACCGCACCCAGGTTCTCGGGTTCGAATCTGAGGTCGGCATGGTCCAGGAAAGCCACCACCATCATGTCGAGGGGCAGGGCGCCCAGGCTCCCGGCTCCAATGTGGCCGACTGCACCAAATGCGATGATTTTTGCACCGGGGCCTGCCGCCTCGACATGGACCACCACCATCATCATCACCATGATCACGACCATCATCACGGTCACGATCATCACCACCATCACGATCACGCGCATCCGCCATACCCTCATGCCGATCATCCCATGGGGCCGGAAAGCGTCCGCAAACACCTCAAGCCGGAGCATTGACGCACCGTGTCGCCTTTCCCGCCATATGAGCGCGACCCGGCGCGGATTTATGAGGCGAGTTTCCGCATCATTGAGGCCGAGACCAATTTTTCCGAGCTTCCCCCGGGGCTGCGCCCGCTGGCGACACGCCTGATCCATTCCTGTGGCATGGTGGACATTGTCCATGACCTGCGTTTTGGCGGCGATCCCCTGGCCGCGGGACGCGCCGCGATAGCCGCCCGCAAGCCCATCCTGTGTGACGCCGAGATGGTCGCCCGCGGCATCATAACCCGCGCATTGCCCGACGGTTTGACACCAACCGTCACCCTTAACGATCCGTCCGTGCCCGATCTTGCCAGGCGCCTCGGCACCACGAGGTCCGCCGCCGCCGTGGAACTCTGGCGCGACCATATTGAGGGGGCAATCGTCGTCATCGGCAATGCTCCCACAGCCCTGTTTCACCTGCTTGAACGCCTGGGCCAGGACTGGCCGAAACCCGCCCTGATCCTCGGGTTCCCGGTAGGCTTTGTTGGAGCCGCCGAGAGCAAGGATGCGCTCGCGCGGTATCGCCACGACGTTCCGTTCCTGACGCTTCTCGGCCGACGCGGAGGGTCCGCCATGGCGGCCGCGGCCGTCAACGCACTGACCCTTGGCCTGAAGGGCGACGGTACGTGACCGCCTGGCTCGACATCATCGGCATCGGCGAGGACGGCCTGGACGGTTTACACCCGGCCACGCTCACCCGCCTGCAAACCGCCGAGGTCATCATCGGCGGCGCCCGTCACCACGACCTCACCGAAGGCTTCAGCGCCGAACGCATCAAATGGCCGTCTCCCTTCTGCGCCCTGGTCGACGAGATCAAATCCTGGCGCGGCCGCCGCGTCTGCGTCCTCGTTACCGGCGACCCGCTCTGGTTTTCCGCCGGCGCCATCATCGGACGCGCGCTGGAGCCCGGCGAGGTCACGTTCCATCCGCAGATCTCCGCCTTCCAGTTCGCTGCCGCCCGCATGGGCTGGAGCCTTGCGGATCTTGAGACCGTCACCGTCCACGGCCGCCCCGCGGAGCAGATCCTCGCGGGCTTCTACCCAAACGCCCGTCTGCTGATCCTCACCCGCGATGGTGACACGCCTGCGGAGATCGCCAAACTCCTCACGGATAACGGCTTCGGCCGCAGCCGCATGACGGTCCTCGGCGCGCTGGGCGGGCCAAATGAGACCCGCATCGACGGTATCGCCGCCACCTGGGACGCCACATCGCCGGATTTCCACACCCTTGCGGTGGAATGCATCGCCGAACCGGGGGCGCGACTACTTCCACTGACCGGACTGCCAGATGACGCCTTCGAGCATGACGGCCGCATGACCAAGCGCGAGGTTCGCGCCATCACGCTCGCCTCGCTCGACCCCAGACGCGGCGGCATGCTCTGGGACATTGGCTGCGGCTGCGGCTCGGTGTCTGTCGAATGGATGCGGGCTGGTCGTGACGCCCGCGCCATCGGCCTTGAGCCCCGCGCCGACCGCCGTGCCATGGCCGCCACCAACGCAACCCGCCTCGGCGCCCCCGCGCTGAAACTCATCGACACCACCGCCCCGGATGGCCTCGCCGATCTGCCCGCACCCGATGCCATTTTCATCGGCGGTGGCCTCACCGCGGAAACGGTCGACATCGCACTCAACGCGCTTTCCCCCGGAGGCCGCCTCGTTGCCAACGCCGTAACGCTCGAATCCGAGACCATCCTCATGGACCTCCACGCCCGCCACGGCGGCGAACTCTCCCGCATCGCCGTCTCCCGCGCAAAACCCGTGGGTGGCTATCGTGGCTGGCGTCCCATGATGCCCGTCACGCAATGGGTGAAAACCGTATGACCGGAACACTTTACGGCGTCGGCGTCGGCCCCGGCGACCCCGAACTGCTGACCCTAAAGGCCCATCGCCTGATCTCGAATGCAGAGGTCATAGCCTATCCCGCCCCAGACAGCGGCGAGAGCTTCGCCCGCCGCATCGTGGCTGAACACATCCCCGCAACAGCCCGCGAGATCCCCATCGTCGTCCCCATGCGCGCCGCAAGGTTCCCCGCCCAGGAGGTCTATGACGAAGCCGCGCGGACCCTCGCCACCGAACTCGACCAGGGCCGCGACGTGATCGTCCTCTGCGAAGGCGACCCGTTTTTCTACGGCTCGTTCATGTACCTTTTTGCCCGCCTGGCCGAACGGTTCCCGACCACCATCATCCCGGGCGTCAGTTCCCTCGGCGCTGTCACCGCGGCGGCGCAAAAGCCCCTCTGCGCCCGCGAGGAAATCCTCACGGTCCTGCCCGCGACCCTGCCGGAAGACATCCTCCACGAACGCCTCTCCCGCGCCAATGCCGCCGCCATCATGAAACTCGGCCGCCATTTCACCAAGGCCCGGACGGTCGTCGACCGGCTTGGCCTCACCGGCCGTGCCATGTTCGTCCGCCACGCCTCGCTCCCCGAACAGCATGTCTGCCCGCTGGCCGACGCGCCGGAGGAGGCCCCGTATTTCTCAATGATCCTGCTGCCCGGAAGGGATGCCCATGTCTGAACCCGGCCCCGTCGTCGTCTGCAATCTCGCCTCCGCCCATGACACCGCCCGCCGGGTCGGGGACCTGACCGGCGCGCGCCTCGACATGCGCGGCAGTGATTTTGCCGATACGGCACCACATCTACGCGACCTCTTCGAGGCTGGCCACGCCATCATTGGCATCATGTCCTCCGGCATCCTGATCCGCGCCCTGGCCCCATCCTTGGGCGACAAACGCTCCGAGCCTCCCGTGCTGGCTGTGGCCGAGGACGCCTCCGCGGTCGTGCCCCTCCTGGGTGGCCATCGCGGCGCAAACGCGCTCGCCCGCCGGATCGCCACCGGCCTTAACACCGGCGCTGCCGTCACTACCGCAGGTGACGTCTCCCTTGGTGTCGCCCTCGATGAACCGCCCGAAGGCTGGCGTCTGGAAAACCCCGAAGCCGCCAAACCCGCTATGGCTGAGCTCCTCCGCGGCACATCCGCGACCCTCTCCGGTGACGCCCCCTGGCTCGCGCCACTGCTCAAGGGCGGAACCGTCACACCCGCGCCTGCGAGTGCGGACGCGCCCGTTGTCCTCTCTGTCGAGGGGAATGAACCTCTGGTCTTCCGCCGCCAGCTATTCGCCCTCGGCGTCGGCTGTGCCCGCGGATGCCCGCCGGACGAACTGATCGCGCTCGTCTCCGCCACTCTTGCGGACGACGGCATTTCCCTGTTCGAGGTGGCCTCCATCCACTCCATTGACCTTAAGGCCGACGAGGCTGCCATCCACGCGCTCGCCGCTCATCTCAACGTCCCGGCCAGCTTTTTCCCCGCCGAGCAGCTTGAAGCCGAAACAGGACGCCTCAAAAACCCCTCCGATGTGGTCTTCGCCGAGGTCGGCTGCCACGGTGTCGCGGAAGGCGCGGCTCTCGCCGCCGCCGGGCAGGGTGCAACCCTCGCAATCGAAAAACACAAATCCGCCAACGCGACCTGCGCGCTCGCCAAAATCACCGGCGAGCCCAGCCAGGGCCAGTCCCGCGGCCGCCTCGCCGTCGTCGGCATCGGCCCCGGCCAGCCCGAATGGCGTACGCCGGAAGCCACGCGCCTGATTGCGGAGGCTGATGAACTCGTCGGCTACGGCCTCTATATCGACCTGCTCGGCCCGGCCGCCAAAGGCAAAATTCGCCACGACTTCCCCCTCGGCGACGAGGAGGCCCGCTGCCGCCATGCGCTCGAGGCCGCAGGGCAGGGCCGCAATGTCGCGCTCATCTGCTCGGGCGACGCGGGCATCTATGCCATGGGCGCGCTGGTCATGGAACTGCTCCACCGCGACACCCATAACGGCGGCGTCAGCCCCGCCGCCCGCCGGGTCGAGGTCATCCACGCCCCCGGCATTTCCGCCCTCCAGGCCGCATCGGCCCGCGCGGGTGCCATGCTCGGCCACGATTTCTGCGCCATCTCGCTCTCCGATCTCCTGACCCCGCGCGAGGACATCCAAAAACGCATCCGTGCCGCCGCCGAGGGTGATTTCGTGATCGCCTTCTACAACCCGGTGTCCAAACGCCGCCGCACCCTGCTGGCCGAGGCCCGCGAGGTGCTGCTGCAACACCGGCCCGCCGACACACCGGTTCTGCTCGCTTCCAGCTTGGGGCGACCGGAGGAAAAACTGGTCCTGCGCACCCTCGGTGAACTCTCGGTGGATGAGGTCGACATGCTCACCATCGTACTGGTCGGTGCCTCCACCTCAAAAACCGTACAGACCGGCGACATCTCCGCCGGCGCAAACGGCACGATGATTTACACACCCCGCGGTTACGCGAAGAAAATGGACGGAGTCCCGTCATGACAGTCTACTTCATTGGTGCCGGCCCCGGCGATCCCGATCTCATCACGGTCAAGGGCCAGCGCCTGATTTCCCGCTGCCCGGTCTGCCTCTATGCCGGCTCCCTGGTCCCCGAAGCCGTTGTGGACTGCGCTCCTGAAGGGGCGCGTGTCATGGACACCGCGCCCATGGCGCTAGATGAGATCATCGATGAAATCGCAAAAGCCCATGCCGAGGGTCAGGACGTCGCACGTGTCCACTCGGGCGACCCGTCCCTCTACGGGGCCATCGCCGAGCAGATCCGCCGCCTCAACGCGCTGGGCATCCCGTTCGAGATCATTCCCGGCGTGCCCGCCTACTGCGCCGCCGCCGCCGCCATGGGGCAGGAACTCACCGTGCCGGAGGTCGCGCAGACGGTCATCCTCACCCGCACCGCCATGAAATCCTCCTCCATGCCGGAAGGCGAGGACCTGGCGACGCTAGGAAAATCCCGCGCCACACTCGCCATTCATCTGTCCGTGCGCAACCTGCTGGAGGTCGAACGCCAGCTTGCACCGCTTTACGGCGCCGACTGCCCAGTGATCGTCGCCTACCGTGTCGGCTGGCCCGACGAGATGTTCCTGCGCGGCACGCTCTCGGACATCCGCGAAAAAGTGCGGGCGGAGAAACTCACCCGCACCGCGCTCGTCTTTGTGGGCCGCGTCTTTGAGGAAACCGAATTCCCCGACAGCGCCCTCTACGACGCCGCTCAACCGCACATTCTCCGGCCGAAGCGGAAGGTGGCGGCCCCGGCCTGACGGATCGGCGCAGCCTCGGCTCACCGCGAAAGTTAAAACGCCCCGGCCCAACCCCGTCAGGCCGGAGCGTCAAACTCAGAACTTCAGCGAAGCCGTCACGAAGAGACTGCGGCCCGGCTCGTTCAGCGGAACGACATTCGCAAGACCCGTGCCATCCGCGCCGCGGGCGACATAGGTCTCGTCAAACAGGTTCCGCGCATCCACCCGGAACTCGACATTCTCAAACCGCTGCGGAACGTAGGCCGCGTAGAGGTTTACAACCTCATAGGCGTCCAGCGCCTCGGTTCCGAGTGCCGCGTTTTCCGTGTCGTCGTTCTTCAGCGCGAATTCCGCACTGCCACCGATGGTGATCTCCGGCGTGACCTCATATCCGGCCAGCACGCCAATGATGTGACCCACCGGACGTCCATAGTAATAGGCCGTGGTTCCAATGGTCTCTCCGTCCATCTCGACATCGGCATAGGTGTAGTTAACCTGCGCAAACGCCCGCGTCGTATTGTAGGTCAGCGACGCATCAATACCCTGGGAGGTCACGTCCGACTTTTCACGGGCCGCGGTCAGCACGTCATTCACATCAAGGATCTCGGTGTAGAACAGCGCACCGCTGGCCGTCCACGCGCCATACTCATAGCGCAGACCCATGCGGGCGTTGTTGGCACGGGAGGTCTCCGGATCACCGTACACCCAGGCACCGCCCAGATTGATCAGCGAGGCCTCGCTCAACTCATAACCACCAAAGCTCGACGCACCACCGATGTTAAACGTCAGACTGTCCGTCAGGATGTAGTCCGCCTGCGCGTTCACGCTGATGCCCGTGTCGCTGTAGTCATCACCGCTGGCCAATTCAAAGGTCTGATGGTCGACGCGCGCGCCATAGGACAGCGACAGCCGTGCGCCAACGTCCTGCCGCATCTGGGCATAGATACCAACGCTGTCGAGGGTTTCCTTCTCTTCCGGCGTGGTGAGCGGGCTTTCCGGTGTGGCCGTGTCATGGAAGAAATCGGCACCGGCCGTCAGAGCCCCCGAGCCGATATAGAACTCGTTCTCGATCTTACCGCTGAGGCTTGCGTTCGTCCCGATGGCCGCTCCCGCCTCAACATACTGCTCGTTGTAGCTCAGCTGGATGGTCGGTGCGAAAATGCCGGTGGGCTGCTCATCGGTATAGGTGAAGGTATAGGACGTGCGTTTGGACTCGGCGGGCAGATAAACACTGTCCCGGCCAACAACACCCGCAAAATCCGGCCGTGCATAGTAGAGCCCGCCAGGCCCCAACTGCATGGCGCGATCACCCGTGTCCTTCGTCTCATCCGCCGAAAACTCCAGGCGCTTGCCGGTTTCGGTAGTAAAGGCGAACTTGCCGATCAGTGAGGTCAGGTCCGGCTCCGTCCCCGGCACAACGTTGCCCGATCCGTCCTCGTAGTCATCACCGGTCAGCCGGGTCCCGCTCAGCAGATACTCGAACCCGCTATTGGAGCCGAAAAGGGTCAGCGCGCTGCGCAGGCTGTTGCCGTTGTCGCCATAGCTCAGCGTGGCCTGACCACCAAACTCCTGACCGGGCAGCAGCAGATCCCGTGCATCCATTGTCTCATAGGCAATCACACCGGCCAGCGCGCCAGGCCCCGCATCCGCCGGGGCGATACCCGAACTCACCTCAACCTGTTTCAGCAGTGTGGGGTCCATCAGAACGTTGCCGGTATGGTGGAACGCCGACTTGTTCTGCCGGGCCCCGTCGATGGTGACGGAGAGCAGGCTTTCCTCGATACCGTGAACCAGAACCTTCTGCGCGATCGCGGCACCGCCCGACGAAATGATCTCCGACTGGCCAACAAACACGTCAGCCATCGAGGACGGGTTGGCTGCCTCAATCGTCTCGCGGTCAATCATGGTATTGCCGAGTGTCGTCTGGGCGTCCTCCGCCTCAACGCGAATGGGATCGAGTACGAAACTTTCCTGTGCCGCTGCCGCATGGGCACAAAAAACCGCTGCCGACGCAAGCAGCGCCGCTTTCCTGGAGTAAGCCATGAATACCTTTCCTGACTTTTGCTTTTGCGAAATCAGTTGGCTGCAGGCAAAACGTCCGGTGGCTTACTTCGGGACGGCGATAGGTTTCCATATAAAATTAGTCAAGTATTAACTTTTCGATTTCGGCTGGACTGTGGCAAAAACTGAACGAAAGCGTTTCGGAGGACGTACCACCATCAAGCCGCCTGGCCGGACATGCGGAACCGGCCGCTAACCGCCTGAAATCACATGCGCAAACGACCCGCCAACTTTGGCACGCGCAAGCCCCATCGGCCCAACCGACTCTCCTGATGCGTCTGTGGCCATAAACAGCGGTTCGGCCTCACCGGTCTCAACCGTGGTCGCATAGTGAAATTCATGCGCCTTCAACCGACCCTTCCACGGGGAATCCCGACCACAGGCCAAATTGCGGTATCCCAAAGTCAGACGTCGCTCCGCGAACGAGGTCGTCAGCGGCAGCAAGTCGCACATGCGATGCCTTTCGCCGTCCGCATCAATTAGGCCCTCACCAAGAGCCATGAAACCACCACACTCGCCATAGACCCGTGCCCCCCGCGCGGCAGCCTTGCGAACGCCCGCAATAAATCCTTCACGGGACGCAAGCCTGCCCGCATGAAGTTCCGGATATCCTCCCGGCAGGAAAACCATGTCAGCACGTTCGTCGGGGGCCTCGTCCGCCAGCGGAGAAAACGGAATGATTTCCGCCCCCTGCGCCCGCCAGTCGCTGAGCATATGCGGATAGGCAAAGGCAAAAGCCACGTCCCGCGCCACTGCAATGCGCTGCCCGGGTGCTGCCAGCTTCGCGTGTGCCGCAGTATAAAGGGGAAGCGGTCTGGCCATCCCCATGAGCCGGTCGAGGTCGATCTCCCGCTCCATCCGTGCAGCTAGGTCGTCCAGATACCCGTCCAGTCCAACGGTCTCTTCCGCCTGCACAAGTCCCAGATGCCGCTCCGGCAGGCTCACTGCGGTATCCCGTCCTATTGCCCCCAGAACCTCAAACCCGGCCTCGCGCAGCGGTCCCTCCGCCATCTCCACATGGCGCGGCGACCCCGCCCGGTTGAGGATGACGCCCGCGATGGTCACGTCCGGCCGCAACGTGCGAAGCCCCGCTACCGGCAATACCGCCGACTGCCCCAGCCTGGAGATGTCCAAAACAATCACCAGCGGAAACCCGAGATGTGCCGCCAGATCCGCGACCGATCCCTGGCCATTCCGCGCCGCATCGAGCACACCCATCGCGCCCTCGACCACCAGAAGGTCTCCGCCCTGTTCCATGGCGCGCGACTGCAAATCCAGGCGTGGCATGGCCCAGCCATCCAAATTGATCGAGGGCTTGCCACAGGCGACAGCGTGAAATGCCGGATCAATATAGTCGGGACCACTCTTCGCCGCCCGCACGTCGATCCCCCGTCGCCGATATGCCCGCAGGAGACCCAGCGTCACCGTGGTCTTTCCGGCTCCCGACGAGGGCGCGGCAATTACAAACCCTTTGGCCGTCACGACGCCTCTGGCGTGCCAATCGCCAGCGGGTCCAGATCGCGGGGAGGTTCTCCGCGCAACTGGCTGGCCCAGTCGATGACCTGGCGCATCCGCACCACCTCACCAAGGCAGACAATCGCCGGTGCCTCCACCGCATTGGCCTGCGCATCCGCCGCCGCCCGGCCCAGCGTGGTCTCCAGGACGCTCATCGAGGGCAGGGTGGCATTCGACACAATCGCTACCGGCTCCTCCGCACCACGCCCGGCCTCCAGCAGATTGCCGGTGATCTGCGCCAGGTGTTTGATCGCCATATACATCACCAGAACCGGCGATCCCTTCGCCAGCGCTCCCCAGTCAATCGCCGAAGGCGTCAGCCCGCTCTGGTCATGGCCCGTCAGAAACGTCACCGCCTGATTCACGTCGCGATGCGTCACCGGAATGCCCGCCCATGCGAGCCCTCCGATTCCCGCCGAAACCCCCGGCGTAATCCTGATCGGAATGCCCGCCCGAACCAGGGTCTGCGCTTCCTCACCGCCACGGCCAAACACAAACGGGTCGCCACCCTTCAGCCGCAGCACACGTTTTCCCGCTCTCGACAGCTCAATCAGCCTCAGCGAAATATCCCGCTGCTTCGCGGACGGTTTACCCCCGCGTTTGCCCGCGTATTCCACGACCGCATTCGGCCCCCGCCATTCGAGAATACGGGGCTCCACCAGGGCATCATGCACAATGACATCCGCCTGCCGCAGCGCGTGCAGCCCCAGCAAAGTCATCAGTCCAGGCTCTCCCGGCCCCGCACCAGCCAGCCAGACCAGGCCCGGCGGAAACTCGGGCCAGTCCCCTGGCGGCAAAAACGTATCACGGTCATCACTCATGGCGGAAACAATACCCCGCTCCACGGCCCAGGGCGAGAGCCGAAATGACGGTTTGAGGCCCACGCGCGACGTCTTTTTTGCGGCGGTGGTTTCTGCCTTGTGGTCCGGGCATCCCTGCTGTCGATCCGCCCCTTTGGGAAGTCTACAACCGCCTGCCGAACAGTATTTGTTGGCATGGAGTAAGTCGGACCTATGATTACGACCTCCGAAACGCTCCAAAGGACGAAAATCTTTACAAACCGGCTCGGCTCTGACAGCCTTTCAATAATGTCAGGGGGGAGGGGCAGGCCACATGTTTTCCAGAACCGTGCTTCTTTCAGCGGCGTTTGCACTTCCGACCGCTTGCACCAACATGGTCACCCCGAACGAGATCCTGGATGCCAACGATGTGGAAAAGATCGCCGCAATCGCCAACGGCTATGGCTCGACCATGGTGTCCACCGACAATTTCGGAGATCCGCTGATTGAGGGACGCATCGAGGGTATCTACTACGCGGTGCTGTTTTTCGGCTGTGAAAACGGCGGCGACTGCCAGGGCATTGAGATGTTCGCCCGGTGGGAGGATGTTGACGGCATTACCCTCAAACAAATCAATACCTGGAACCACGACATGCGGTTTGCCAAGGCATATATAGATACGGATGGTGTGCCCGCGGTCGAGATGGACGTAAATCTCCTCAATGGCGTGCGTGCGTCAAACCTCGATATCAGTTTTGACTACTGGTCGATCCTTCTGGTCAGCCTCGACAGTTATCTCAGGGAACGCGGCTCCTAGGTCGTTGTGCCCCGCGGTGACGCAATCAGGCGCCCGCGCTTTTTCCTGTAGTGTCATGCCGTTGGCCGCTATACCGGCAACATGACACGCAAACCCGACGGACCTCTCAGAACCGGCTTCACCACGGGCGCCTGCGCCACGGCGGCCACTGCGGCGGCGGTCGAGGTTCTGTTTGGCGGCCCCTGGCAGCCCCGTGTCGAAATCACGCTCCCCCGCGGCCAGCGGGTCACGTTCGACCTGGCCGAACGCGGTGACGGTCCAGGCTGGGCGCGGGCCGGTATCGTCAAGGACGCGGGCGACGACCCCGATGTCACCCACGGCGCGACGATCCTTGCAACCACCCGTCACGGCAAGCCGGACAGCGGCGTGACATTTGTGGCGGGCGAGGGCGTTGGCACGGTCACAAAACCCGGCCTGCCAATCGAGCCAGGTGAGCCCGCGATCAACCCTGTCCCCCGACGCATGATGCGCGAGACGGTGGAACGCATCGCCGCAGGCTGGGGCGTGCCGCCGGATGTGGAGATCGAAGTGTCGGTCCCAAGGGGCAGGGAAATAGCACTCAACACTTGGAACGGGCGCCTCGGCATCGTCGGCGGCCTGTCCATTCTCGGCACAACCGGGATTGTCCGCCCCTTTTCCTGTGCCGCCTGGATCGCATCCATTCACCGCGGCATCGACGTGGCCCGCGCCGCCGGGCTGCCCCATGTGGTCGGTTCGACCGGTGCCACCTCCGAGAAAACCGCACAGGCCCATTTCGGCCTCGACACCTCCGCCATGCTCGACATGGGCGATTTTGCCGGCGGAATGCTCAAATACCTCGCGAAACACCCGGTCGCCCGTGTGACCGTCGCGGGGGGCTTCGGCAAACTGACCAAGCTCGCCCAAGGGCGTCTCGACCTCCATTCGGCCCGGTCCCGCGTCGATTTCGACCAGTTGGCGGATGTGGCGGCTTCCGTTGGGGCCGACCGCGCGGAAATCGCCGCCTGCAACACCGCCAAGCAGGCACTCGATATCGTCGGACCACCCCTCGCCCAGGCAATCGCCCTGCGGGCCGCCGTCACCGCCCGCGCGGTGGTCGCATCCGCACCGATCGCTGTCGATGTCCTCGTGATCGATCGCGCGGGCAACATCGTTGCGGCCACGGACCCGGAATGACCGGGCGCATTCTTGTTCTGGCCGGAACGACCGAGGCCCGCCGGCTCTGCGCTGCCCTTGCCGCCGAAAACCGCGACGTCACGACCTCACTCGCCGGCGTCACGCGATCTCCGGCAGACTACTCGTGTCCCGTGCGTACCGGCGGGTTCGGCGGCGTCGATGGCCTGACCCAATGGCTGCGCGACCACGCCATCTCACACCTGATCGATGCAACCCACCCACATGCGGCCCGAATGCCCCATCACGCCCACGCGGCGGCCATAGCGGCGGGCATCCCGTGTCTGCACCTAAAACGCCTGCCCTGGCCGGTCCGGAAGCATTATCTGCGCGCTACATCTCTGGAACATGCCGCGCACCTGCTCCCAGCGGGAGCGCGCGCGTTCCTGGCAACTGGCGCAATCTCATCTCTCACATTCCACAATCGCGCCGACGTCCATTTCGTCCTGCGCTCCATCGAGCCTCCGCCCAGCCAGTTTCCCGCAGGCAACGCCATATTCCTGAACGCATGCCCCCCCTTCACCCAGGCGGAAGAGGAAAACACCTTCCGCGAACACGCCATCACGCACCTGGTCGTCAAAAACTCCGGCGGAGATGCGGGCCGGGCAAAACTTGATGCCGCCGACGCCCTTGGCATCACAACCGTCATGGTCGACCGTCCGCCTCTGCCACCGGGCGCCAAAACGGTCACGACGGTACGCGCCGCCCTCGACTGGCTTGCCAAACCCGACGCCTGCTGATTTCGCCCTTGGACCGCCCTGCGTCACAGGGTAGGGTCCGCCCCGAGGAGAATTGAGGCACATCATGGATATTATCGCACGCGCAACCACCATCGTCGGTGGCGCCATGGTCCTGTTGCGGCGCGGGTTCGCACCCGACACCCAGGCCATGGGCACATCACCGCAGATCCCCGAAGCCAAAAAACAGGGCATCATGACACTGAAGATGCCAACGGCCAAAGGCTGGGAACCCGGCCACGTCCCGAAATGCGCCGAAGGCCTGAAGGTCAACGCCTTCGCGTCCGAGCTCGAACACCCCCGCTGGATCGAGGTTTTGCCCAACGGCGATGTTTTGGTTGCCGAGGCACTGCAGCAGGCCAACGCGCCCAAGGGGCTCATGGACCACGCCATGCAGGCCACAATGCGCCGTGCCAAAGCCATCGGCGTTTCCGCCAACCGCATCAGCCTGTGGCGCGACGAGGATGGTGACGGCGTCGCCGAAACCCGTCACGTCTTCCTCGAAAACCAGAACCAGCCGTTCGGCATGGCGCTGGTGGACGGCGTATTTTACGTGGGCAACACCGACGGTATCGTGGCCTTTGACTACGAGGATGGCGCAACCAGCCTGAAGGGCGAGGGCAGAAAACTTGTCGATTTCAAACCCGCCGGCCACTGGACCCGCAGTCTGATCGTCTCGCCCGACCGCACCAAAATCTACGCGGGAGTTGGTTCGAAATCCAATATCGGCGACGACGGGATGGAGGCCGAGGAAGGACGCGCCTGTATCTGGGAATACGACATCCCCACCGGCAAGGCCCGCATCTTCGCCTGCGGTCTGCGCAACCCGGTCGGCACCGCCTGGGAGCCGACAACGCAAAAGCTCTGGACCGTGGTCAACGAACGGGACGGCCTTGGCGATGAGACACCGCCAGACTACCTGACCTCCGTTCAGGACGGCGGATTTTACGGCTGGCCCTACTGCTACTGGGGCAAAACCGTGGATGACCGCGTGCCGCAGAACCAGGAGCTTGTGGACCGCGCCATCCAGCCTGACTACGCGCTGGGCGGTCACACCGCCTCGCTCGGTCTTTGCTGGATGCCCGCAGGCACGCTGCCCGGCTTCCCGGACGGCATGTGCATCGGCCAGCACGGCTCCTGGAACCGCTCCACCCTCAGCGGCTACAAACTGATCTTTGTGCCGTTCGAAAACGGGCAGCCATCCGGTCCGCCGCGCGACATCCTCTGGGGCTTCCTGTCGCCGGACGAAAGGGAATCCTACGGCCGTCCCGTAGGCGTCCAGGTCGGCCCCGACGGCAAATCCCTGCTGATGGCCGACGACGTGGGCGACATCATCTGGCGCGTGACGGCGGCGTAAACGTCTCTACGCTTTCGCTCGTCCTCCTGGGGCAGCGACGACTGCGGGTGGCGCAAATGCGCCGCCCGTTTGGCTGTAACGTTATAAAAAACCGTATTCCGATGGCTCGGCCGGGTATTGGGCGAAGGTCCCGCAAACCTCCCGGCGTGTCGGCACGACACGCCATGTCCGACTTTCCCCCAGGGAGGACATCCCTGACGTTGGCGGCTGCTCAATGGTTTCGAGCGTTAACGCGACCCGCGCCTGGCAACCGGGTCGGAGCCCTCCCAAAGTCGGACATGGCGCGTCGTGCCTCAGGTCATGGCATTGGGTGGAGACGGCAATGCCCCCATACACCCCGTCCACCGCCACTTGACACCCGTCAAACTCCGGTCACATAACGGCCCGGCAAGGTTGCCGGTGGGGCCAGTGCCAAACCGGATGAAAAGGGAATGCGCGGGGGCCAAAATCCCAATGCGCAGCCGCCCCCGCGACTGTATGCGGTGAGCCGCTGCCCGGACGCCACTGACACGTTTTTCGTGCCGGGAAGGCGGGCAGGGGCCGTGACCCGCGAGCCAGGAGACCTGCCTCGCACGAGCACCGGCCATGCCGGGCGGGACGTTCACGGGCGGGGTGCCCCGTGGGTGCAGGGGCGGGCCCAAACCGGGCCGCGTTCCCCCGTGATCTGACTGCATCCCACTGAAATGGAGCGTGCAGGAGCAGTACATGGCACAGAAAATCCCGGCCACCGTCGTCACCGGCTTCCTCGGTGCAGGAAAGACCACCCTCATCAAACACCTGCTCGACAACGCGAACGGCAAACGCATCGCGCTCGTCATCAATGAGTTTGGCGATCTTGGCGTCGATGGCGAGATCCTGAAGGGTTGCGGCATCGAGGGCTGCGCCGACGATGACGTGGTCGAACTCTCCAACGGCTGCATCTGCTGCACCGTGGCGGAGGATTTCGTTCCGGCCATGCAAAAACTCATCGAGCGCGACACGCCGCCCGATCACATCGTCATTGAAACCTCCGGCCTCGCCCTGCCACAGCCACTTGTGCGGGCCTTCAACTGGCCCGACATCCGCACCCGCGTTACGGTCGATGGCGTCGTCGCCGTGGTCGACGGCCCCGCCCTGTCCGAGGGCCGCTTTGCCGCCGACGAGGCCGCCGTGGACCGCCAGCGGGGTCTCGATGACACGCTCGACCACGAAACCCCGCTGTCGGAACTTTTCGAGGACCAGCTCGCCTGCGCCGACATGGTGCTGATGAGCAAGGCCGACCTGCTCGACAGTGCCATCTCCGGCCAGCTCGCCACCAGCCTCAAATCCCGCGTCCGGGGTGGCGTCGCCGTGCTGCCCTCCAACATGGGCGCGGTGGATCCCGGCGTGCTTCTGGGGCTCGGCGTCGGGGCCGAGGACGACATGGAAAGCCGCCACGAAATCCATCATCACCATCATCACCATGAGGATGACCACCACCACCACGACCATGAGCACGAACACGGCCATGACGGGTTCGAGAGCTTCGTGGTCACCATGCCCGAACTGGACGACACCGAGGCTTTCCTCGCTCGCGTCTCCCGCACCATCGACACCCACGACCTCCTGCGCGTGAAGGGCTTCGCCGCCGTCGCGGGCAAGCCCATGCGCCTCGTCCTCCAGGCGGTCGGCCCCCGTATCGAAAGCCACTACGACCGGCCTTTTGCGGCGGGTGAGGAGAGGGGGACCAGACTGGTTGTTATCGGCCTGTCCGGTCTTGACCGCGAGAAAATCCTCGCAAACCTCACCCAGGCCGCCTGATCCATGCATCTGCTTGCCGCAACGCCGGGTCAGATCACGGACGGCACCGAACCGGTTGAAACCGGCCAGGACCCGGCGGATGTGGTGTTCCTCTCCGCCGCCGACACCGAGCTTGCGGCCCTGTCCGAGGCGCGTCAGACCCTGGGCGGCGCGGCCCCGTCACTGCGTCTGGCAAGCCTGTCCTGGATGGCGCATCCCTTTACCGTTGACCGCTGGATTGACGAAACCGCCTCCCGCTCGAAACTCGTCATCGCACGGGTTCTCGGCGGCGCCTCCTACTGGACCTATGCAGTCGAACAGCTCTCCATCCGTCTGCGCGAGGCTGGCGTGCCGTTCGTGGCACTGCCCGGCGACGACAAACCCGATGGCGAACTTCTCAGCCATTCCACCGTGGACCGGGACCACTGGGAAAATCTCTGGTCCTACTGTGTCGAGGGCGGCCCGGAAAACGCGCTGAATTTCCTGAAATACACCAACCACATGCTCGAGCGCGGCGAGGCCCCGGCACGCGCCGAACCGCTCCTGCGCGCCGGTTGGTACTGGCCCGGCGAAACCCGCGCCGACGCCACCACCGCCCGCGCCAGCTGGAAGGACGGCGCGCCGGTTGTGGCTGTGGTCTTCTACCGTGCGCTCCTTCAGGGCGCGGGCCTGCACCCGGTCAATCAGATGGTCCGGGCTCTGCTTCGGCGCGGTCTCAACCCGATGCCGGTCTTTGTGGCCTCGCTCAAGGACCCGGTCTCCGCCGAGACCCTTCGCGGGATTTTCACGGAAAACCCGCCCGCCGTTGTCCTGAACGCCACCGCCTTCGCCGTGTCCTCGCCCAATCCCGTCGGCTGGACCGGCGATCGCCCCGCCACCATCCTTGATGAACCCGGCTGCCCGGTGTTCCAGATGGTGTTTTCCGGCGCCTCCGAGGAAGCCTGGGCGCAGACCGAACGTGGTCTCTCCGCCCGCGACATCGCCATGAACGTGGCCCTGCCGGAGGTGGATGGCCGGGTCCTGACCCGCGCCGTCAGCTTCAAGTCCGAAGCCTATTTCGACGAGGCCACCCAATGCGCCATCGCCGCCTATCGCGGCCAGAACGAGCGCATCGGCTTCGTGGCCGACCTCGCCGCCAACTGGGCCAAACTCGCGCGGACCAGACCGCAGGACCGCCGCGTTGGCCTGATCCTCGCCAACTACCCCAACAGGGACGGCCGCCTCGCCAATGGCGTCGGCCTCGACACCCCCGCCGCCACGGTCGGCGTGCTCAAACGTCTCGCGGAGGCGGGCTACACCACCGAAAACATACCGCAATCCCCGTCCGACCTGATGGACGCCGTCATGGCCGGACCAACCAACTGGCTCGCGGACCGCGCCACCCGCACGGGCGGCGAAACCCTCACGTTGGAGGAGTACCGCAGTTTCTATGACGCGCTACCCTGGGAAATCCGGGACCGCATTGAAACCCGCTGGGGCCGGCCGGAGGACGACCCGTTCTTCGACACCGGCCGCGACGGTTTCGCCCTCTCAATCCTGCGCTTTGGCAACGTGGTCGTCGGCATCCAGCCCGCCCGCGGCTACAACATCGACCCGGAGGACACCTACCACTCCCCCGACCTGATCCCGCCGCACAACTACCTGGCCTTCTACGCCTGGCTGCGCGGCCCGTTCGCGGCCAACGCGCTGGTCCATATGGGCAAGCACGGCAACCTTGAATGGCTCCCCGGCAAAGCCGTGGCCCTGTCAGACGAGTGTTTCCCCGAGATCGCATTCGGTCCAACCCCGCACATCTACCCCTTCATCGTGAACGACCCAGGCGAGGGCACCCAGGCCAAACGCCGCGCCCAGGCCGTGATCATCGATCATCTGACGCCACCGCTCACCCGCGCCGAAAGCTACGGACCACTGCGCGAACTCGAAACCCTCGTGGACGAGTACTACCAGGCCGCGGGCGTGGACCCGCGCCGCATCGAACATCTCCGCCGCGAGATCGTGACGCTTCTGGAAGCCACCGGCCTCGGCAGCGACGCGGGCATAACTGACGCCGACGATGCCGACAGTCGCCTGCAAAAACTCGACGCATGGCTCTGCGAGCTGAAGGAAAGCCAAATCCGCGACGGCCTGCACATCTTTGGTGAGGCCCCCAAGGGCCGCCTGGCCCGCGACCTCACCATCGCCCTCACACGGGTCCCCCGCGCCAAAGGCGAAGGCCGCGACGCCTCCCTCATCCGCGCACTGGCCGCCGATCTTGCCCTCGATTTCGATCCGCTCGACTGCGACATGGCTGCGCCCTGGACCAGCCCCAAACCCGATATGCTTGCCACGCTGACCGACGACACCTGGCGCAGCCACGGCGACACAGTGGAACGCCTGGAACTCCTCGCCCAAACCCTTGTCGCGGGCGAAACTACCGCGCCCGGCCCGGTATCCGGTGCGGTCATGGAGGAAATCACCACCCGTGTCCGTCCTCTCGTCGAATACTCCGGCGAGGCCGAAATGACCGGGCTTCTCAACGCGCTCGACGGCAAGTTCACCTCGCCGGGGCCCTCCGGCGCCCCCACACGTGGCCGCCTCGACGTCCTGCCCACGGGCCGCAATTTCTTCTCCGTCGACAGCCGCGCCATCCCGACCCGCACCGCCTGGAAACTCGGCTGGAAATCCGCGGGCCTGCTCATCGACCGCCACCTCCAGGACCATGGCGACTGGCCGCGCAGCATGGCGCTGACCGCCTGGGGCACCGCAAACATGCGCACCGGCGGCGACGACATCGCACAGGCCCTCGCGCTTATGGGCGTCAAACCGCAATGGGACGACATGTCCGGCCGCGTTACCGGGTTCGAGATCATCCCCCTGGGCGCCCTCGGCCGTCCCCGCGTCGACGTGACGCTGCGCGTCTCCGGCTTCTTCCGAGATGCCTTCCCGGCCCAGATCGACCTTGTGGCCTCCGCCGCCAAAGCCGTGATGCACCTGGACGAGCCCGACTCCGAAAACCCGTCAGCCGCCAAATTCCGCAGGGAATCCGGCGCCATGGGCGATGCGGCGACCTACCGCGTCTTCGGCTCAAAACCCGGAGCCTACGGCGCGGGGCTTCAGGCGCTCATAGACGAAAAACTCTGGAAGGACCGCAGCGATTTCGCCGATACCTGGCTCGACTGGGGCGGCTACGCCTATGGCGACGGCCGCGAGGGCGCACCGGCCCGTGAGGCACTCGCCGGTCGTCTGTCCGAGGTTGAGGCCGTGGTCCAAAACCAGGACAACCGTGAACACGACATCCTCGACAGCGACGACTACTACCAGTTCGAGGGCGGTATGGCCGCCACGGTTGAGACCCTGCGCGGCGCGGCCCCGACCGTCTATCACAACGACCATTCCCGCCCGGAACGCCCCGTCATCCGCACCCTCGACGAGGAAATCGCCCGCGTTGTCCGCTCCCGCGCGGTCAACCCGAAATGGATCGAGGGCGTCAAACGCCACGGCTACAAGGGCGCTTTCGAGATCGCCGCCACCGTCGATTACCTCTTCGCTTTCGCCGCCACCACCGGAGCCGTCCGCGACCACCATTTCGACCTGGTCTACGACGCGTACCTTGAGGATGACGACACCCGCGACTTCATCGCCGACAACAACGCGCCCGCGCTCCGCGAGATCGCCGAACGCCTGAACGAGGCCATCGACCGCGGTCTGTGGCAGCCCCGCTCCAACTCGGCCCGCATCCGGTTGCAGGAGATGCTGGCATGAAGAAAATCGGCATCCTCGGCGGCATGTCCGCCGCCTCGACCGCCCTCTACCAAGCCCGTCTAAACGCCCAAACCATGGAGCGTCTCGGCGGCTTGCACTCCGCAAACCTTCTCGTCCGCTCCCTCGATTTCGCGGACATCGCCGACATGCAGTCCCGTGGTGACTGGGACGCGGCAGGTGACCTGCTGAACCACGAGGCACGCCTGCTCGAGGCCGGCGGTGCGGAAATTCTGATCCTTGCCACCAACACCATGCACAAACTGGCCGACCGCATGACTGAGGGCCTCGCCATCCCGTTCCTCCACATCGGAACCGCAACCGCAGAGGCTGTCGCAGGGCAGGGGTTGCAGCGCCCCGGTCTGATGGCAACCGCCTTCACGATGGAGCAGGAGTTCTACATCGGCCGCCTCCGCGAAAAAGGGCTCGATCCCGTCATTCCAAATGCCACGGACCGGGCGACCACGCATGGCATCATCTATGACGAACTCTGCAAAAACATCATCCGCGGTGACAGCCGCAAAACATATGAGGCCATAGCAGCCCGCCTTGTTGACGCGGGCGCCGACAGCCTTATCCTCGGCTGTACGGAGGTGGGAATGCTCCTGAACGCCTCCAATGTCGCCGTACCCGTATTCGACACCACACTCATCCACTGCGACCGCGCCCTCGACGCGGCTTTGGAAGGCACATGACCGACGACCATCTCCGTTATTCCGGCCTGTCCATTTCCCGGCAGACGGAAACCCTGCGTGAAATCCTGCGCGCCTCACCCCGTATGATGGATGTCATGGAACGGGTGCGCCTGCTGGATCTGCCGGATGCCTGGATCGTATCGGGCGCGATCTACAACACGGTCTGGAACGCCCTGACCGGCCGGCCCGACATGCACGGCGTCAACGATATCGACCTGTTCTATTTCAACCACGACACCACCTGGGAGGCCGAGGACGAGGTCATACGCCGCGTGGCGGAGGCCATCCCCGGCAAGCCACCCGTGGAGACCCGCAACCAGGCCCGGGTTCACCTCTGGTACGAACAGCGCTTCGGCCGCCCAGGTCCAAAATTCTCGTCATCGCGGGAAGCACTGCTGTACTTTGCCGCAAGGACCCATTCCGTCGCGGCGCGGCTGGAACATGACGGAAACATCGCGGTTCATGCCCCGTTTGGCCTCGACAACATCTTTTCCTTTCGTCTTGTGCCAAATACCATCCGGCCCAACCGGGAGACCCACGAGGCCAAGGCCGCCCGCCAGATGGCTCTCTGGCCCGAGCTTGAATTCTTTCCCTGGCCCAAACACGCCATGGCGACACTGGAGGACACATGAACGAGGATACCGACCGCCACGCCCACAAGATGGCCAAAAAGAAGGCCGCGCGGGACAAGATCATGGCGACCAAGACCGAGGAAAAGGGCCTCGTGATCGTCCACACCGGCAAGGGCAAGGGCAAAAGCTCCGCCGCCTTCGGCATGATCTTCCGCTGCATCGCCCATGACATGCCCTGCGCCGTGGTGCAGTTCATCAAGGGCGGCATGTCCACCGGCGAGCGCGACCTGATCCTTGAGCATTTCTCCGACCGCTGCGCCTTTCACACCATGGGCGAGGGTTTCACCTGGGAAACCCAGGACAAGTCCCGCGACATGGAAATGGCCCAGGCCGCCTGGGCGAAGGCAAAGGAACTCATTCTCGATGAGACCAACCGCATGGTCCTGCTCGACGAGATCAACATCGCCCTGCGCTATGATTACCTCGACATAAACGAGGTCGTGGCCTTCCTGCGCGACCACAAACCACCCATGACCCACGTGGTTCTGACCGGCCGCAATGCGAAGGAGGAACTGCTGGAAATCGCCGATCTCGCCACCGAGATGGAACTCCTGAAACACCCGTTCCGCTCCGGCGTAAAGGCCCAGGCCGGGGTGGAATTCTGAACAGGCCGGGTATTGAGGCAGTGCCCCTGTCAAATCTCCCGCCCGGCGGCAACGCCGGGCAGCGCCGATCCTCCCCCAGGAGGCGCTCTCGCGCCACCAGGATCGCCACTGCCCTCATGGCAAGGGAACAACCGTCGGATAACGCGGCCCTCCTGAACCCCCAAAGGCCCGCCGCGTGACCAGATCCCTCATGATCCAGGGCGCCGGCTCCAATGTCGGCAAGTCCATGCTCGTGGCCGGCCTCTGCCGCGCGTTTACCCGGCGTGGCCTGAAAATCCTGCCCTTCAAGCCTCAGAACATGTCAAACAATGCCGCCGTTACCAGTGACGGCGGCGAAATCGGCCGCGCCCAGGCCCTCCAGGCGCTCGCCTGTGGCGTGGCCCCGCACACCGACATGAACCCGATCCTGCTCAAGCCCGAAACCGACACCGGCGCCCAGGTCGTCGTCCAGGGCAAACGCCTCACCACCGTCAGGGCCCGCGACTACGCCAAACTCAAACCTGGGCTAATGGCCCCGGTGCTGGAGAGTTTCCACCGCCTCGCCACCCAGGCCGACCTTGTGCTGATCGAAGGAGCTGGCAGCCCTGCAGAGGTCAATCTCCGCGCCAATGACATCGCCAATATGGGCTTCGCCGAGGCCGCAGGCGTTTCCGTCATCCTCGCCGGAGACATCGATCGCGGCGGTGTTATCGCCCAGATCGTCGGCACGGCGGAGGTCATCTCTCCCAAGGACCGCGCCCTCATCAAGGGCTTCCTCATCAACAAGTTCCGCGGCGACCCCCGGCTCTTCACCGACGGCTACGACCTCATTGCTCAACGCACCGGCTGGCCCGGTTTCGGCGTCATTCCCTGGTTCGACGGAGCCCACCGCCTTCCGGCCGAGGATGCGCTCGACATCGCCGGTCGCCCCTCAACCGGCCCGTTCAAAATCGCCTGTCCCGTCCTCTCCCGCATCGCCAATTTCGACGATCTCGACCCGCTCAAGGCCGAACCCGGCACCACGCTCACCATGGTCCGCCCTGGCGAACCCATTCCCGGCGACACGGACCTCGTGATCCTGCCCGGCTCAAAATCCACGCGCGGCGATCTCGATTTCATCCGCAAGCAGGGCTGGGACATCGACATCCTCGCCCATCACCGGCGCGGCGGTCGCGTGCTGGGCCTCTGCGGCGGCTACCAGATGCTCGGAAAAACCGTGATCGACCCTGACGGTCTCGAGGGCACTCCCGGCACCACACCAGGCCTTTGCCTGCTCGACGTGGTCACGCACATGCACCCACGCAAAAACCTCACCACCGTCTCCGCGACGCATACGGCGACCGGCAAAAGCTTCGAAGGCTACGAGATCCATATTGGCGCCACCGAGGGCCCGGACACCGCGCGCCCCTTCGCCCATATCGACACCCGCCCTGAGGGCGCCACGTCACCCGATGGCCGCGTCGCGGGGTCCTACCTGCACGGTCTCTTCTCCAACGACGCCTTCCGCGCCGCCTGGCTTAACGGGTTCGGCATTGCCGCCGCCACAACCTCATATGGCTCGCAGGTGGAAACCACCCTGGACGACCTCGCCCAACACCTCGAAACCCACGCGGATCTCGATGGGCTTCTCAAAATCGCCGGGTCTCAGGCCAGGGCCGCCTCAAGCCGTTCCCATTCCGCCTGACTTCCGGGAAACCCAAGCCGGATCCAGCTGTCGGAATAGGGAAAAATCCGGCTCCAGACTTGCGCCTTCGCCAGCCGCTCCTGCGCCGCCGCCGCATCTTCCGTCCCGAACAGCCGAAACAGATGCGTCCCGCCCAGCACGCGCCAGCCCGCACCAGCCCCAATCCGGTCCATCCGCGTCATCTCACCCGTCAAACGCTCCACCGTTGCTGCCCGCCAGCCCTCATCCGCCAGCGCCGCCGCCCCCAGGGCCAGCGCCGGACCGGACACGTTCCACGGCCCCGCGAGCACCCGCATCGCCTCCAGCCGTGCCTCCGCGCCAACCACAAACCCCAGTCTGACGCCCGCCAGCCCGTAGAACTTCCCAAAGGACCGCAGCACCAGAACATTGCCGGGCAGGGGCCGCCGCAGCAGCGATCCCTCCGGCACCGCATCCGCAAAGCTCTCATCCACCACCAGCGTCCCGACCTCACCGGCCAGCGCCCGCAGATCATCCGCGCCGCAATGCGCCCCATCCGGATTGTTCGGATTAACCACGACCGCCACATCCACCCCACGCAGTCCGTCGAGCCCCTCCGTGGACAGTTCCACTGACCAGCCCCGCGCCTCGAACGAGGCCGCAAACTCGTTATATGTCGGCCCCGCAATCGCCATCCGCCGACCGTCGAGAATCAGCGGCAGCAACTGTATCCCCGCCTGCGCCCCGGCCACCGGCAAAATCCCGTCACCCGTGCCGTAGGCCCGCCGCGCCGCCGCCACCAGTCCCTCCCGCGCCGTCACCGTTGGCAATGCAGTCCAGGCTTCCCGCCCCAGGTCACTCACCGGCCAAGGCACCCGGTTGATCCCCGTGGACAGGTCAATCCAGTCCGCCCGCGCCCCACCAAACCGCGCAATCGCGCCTTCCAGGTTGCCCCCGTGATCCCGCGTGTTCATTGAAAACTTTCCCCGGCATGTAGTGAAGCAATTCTTCGTTCAGCCACACCGCCCGGCGGCACCGCCGGGCAGCGCCGTCCGCCCCCCTGGGCGGCGCTCCGCTTCCGCCCGCGGCCGTCGCTGCCCTCGGAAATCCGCACAACCCTCATCAAACCAGCACCAACACCGCCAAAACCACCCCAAACGCGAAAACACACCGCCGATAAAGCCCAAGCCCCTCAGCCAAGTCCCGCGCCTCCGGATCCCGCGCCCCCGCATTCACCCAGGGCTCGTCGCTCACGCGGTCGCCATACACCCGAGGCCCCGACAGCCGCACGCCAAGCCCCGCCGCCATCGCCGCCTCGGGCCAGCCCGCATTGGGCGACCGGTGCGCCCCCGCGTCCCGCCGCATCACCGCAAACGCCTGTCCCGGACGACCCGACACCAGGCAAAACACCAGCCCGGTCAGCCGCGCCGGCACGTAATTCACCACATCATCAAACCGTGCCGCGAACTTCCCAAACCACTCGTACCGCGCATTGCGATACCCGATCATGCTGTCGAGCGTATTGACCGCCTTGTATCCCGCAATCCCCGGCAACCCGAACAGCAGCCCCCAGAACAGCGGCGCGGTCACGCCATCCGAAGTGTTCTCCGCCAAACTCTCCAGCGCCGCCCGCGCAATCCCGGCCTCATCGAGCCGCGAGGGATCGCGCCCCACAATCTTCGCCACCTCCTGCCGCGCACCGTCAACATCACCTGCGGACAGGGGCGCCTCAACATCCCCCACATGATCGTGCAGGCTCCGGGCCGCCACCAGAGGCGCCGCCAAAATCCCGCCAATCACCATTCCAAGCACACCACCGGGCAGCGTCGCCGCAACCATCACAGCCACGACCACAACCACCCCAATCACGATCACCGCCGTCGCCGTTCCCGCCCGAAACCGCGCCGCGTCATCCTGATCCTCCGCGCCCAGCCATGCCTCAAGCTGGCCGATCATCCGCCCGATCCAGGTCACAGGATGCCCAATGCGGCGATACACCCGGTCCGGCCAGCCAAACGCCGCATCCACCACCAGTGCCACCAGCATCATGCCCGCGAAACTCAACCTTTCCCTCCAACCCGAAACCGCCGCACGCCGCTCAGGCCTGCCGCCTGCAATGCGGACGCCGCGCCATCCGGCGCACGCCCCGGCTCAAACAGCATCGCCCGCGCCGACCCGGTGTGCGCCGCCGCTATGCCCAACGCGCCCAGGTCCCGCGCCAGCGTCAATATCCGCCCCGGATCGCGCCCGCCGCGAACCAAATGGTTCCGCATGGCCGATGCGCTCGCGATCTCAGCAATCTCCCGCCGGTCGCCACCCGCCGCCATCCACCGCGCCACCAGATCGCTTATATCCGCAAACCGTGCATCGCCCGCATCCGTGCGCCGGCCCGGCCCGTCAAACCCGCCAACCACGTCAAACGCGGGCAGGGCCGGGAGCCGCTCGACCACCTGACCCAGGCGCGAGGCCCACAGCATCCGCTCCGGCCGCTCAAGCATCAGCGGATCCGACGCCCCCTCCATCGCCACGCACAAAATCGCCTCAATCTCCGGCCACAATCCGCCCAGAGGCTCCGCCATTGCCCGGATCAGGCCCAGCCGCGCCGCCGTCGACGCTCCCGCACCGCCCCCCGGCGGCATCCCCGACCGCACCCGAAAAATCCCTGACGGCCGCTGCCCGACCAGCAGCCGAAACAACCACCGCACATCCTCCCGCGACAGAACCGGAACCCCGTGCTGGTAAAGCCCAAACTCCGGCCCGGGCCGCCACGTCACCTGCGTGACTGCATCCGGGCAGGGCAGGGTCACGAGTACAACCGGCCCATCAGCGCCCAGTCTTCCTTGCAAAAACTCTCCGAAATGTCCCGCGACACTGACAGAAATCCCGTCAGACCCCATGCGGTTTCAGCCCTCAACCGGCGCTGACAGCGGCGGAATGCGGGCCACAAAATGCCCCTTCACCCCCTGCGGCCAGGTCCGGAAGGGCACCACGCCCGTCTCACTGTCCCGATGCCCGGTGGCGTACTCCACCACCGCCTGCGCATCCTCCGCCGTACCCTCAAACCGGCCCAGCACATAGGTCAGTTTGCCCTCCGCCGAGAGCGCCACATTGCACGACCGCTCACAGCCCATCAGACACTTGACCGGCCGCACCGACACACCCTCAACCTCTGCCGCCGCCGCCCGCATGTGCTCGATGAACGCCTCGCCACAGGGCGGCTCATCGGTCACGTCCTTCTTCTCCGGAACGCGACAGGTGGTGCAGACGGTAATGGTCGACATCGGCGGACGCTCCTTGACGGCCTCAAAAAAAGTCCGGGATTGAGTGACAGGTCGGCGCGGTCTATGCAACCTCGGGAGATCGCCACGGGCCAAAAAAGGAGCCGGTTTTGTCACGGATCATACTTGTTACCGGTGGCGCACGCTCCGGCAAAAGTCGCTGGGCCGAGGAACGCATCGAAAGCCTCATCTTCCCCTGGACCTACATCGCCACCGCCGAACCCCGCGATGGCGAAATGCGTGAGCGCATCAACGCCCATATCGCCCGACGCGGCCCAAACTGGACAACGATCGAGGAACCCTTCGACCTCTCCGGCGCGCTCACCCGCTCCGACGGCACCGGCGCGCGCCTCGTTGACTGCGTCACATTCTGGCTCACCAATCTGATGCTGGCCGACCACGACTGGCAGGCGGCCCTCACGGCGCTGACGGACACGCTCGAAGCCCAAACCTCCCCGGTCATCCTCGTAACCAATGAGGTCGGTGCGGGCATCGTCCCCGATAACGCCCTTGCGCGCCGCTTCCGCGACGCTGCCGGCGCCGCAAACCAGGCCATTGCCGCGGTCTCGGCGGAAGTTGTTCTCGTTTCCTGCGGACTGCCCCTCATTCTCAAAAACGTGCAAAACTGACCGTTTACGCGCCAGATCAGCGCATTTCCGCAGGCCTGGCCGCGAAATCGCGTCTGTCCAGTCTTGTTTATCCGATCCGAATAAGGATGATGATGGCAGGAGGGGTCTGTCCAGGGGTTGCAGGCGCCCGCAATAATCCCGAAATCGGGGCCGGACAGGACATACCGTGTCAGATTTACCGAAAAGCATACTGGATTCCGTGCCACCCGCTCTCTGGAATGTAATGGAACACGTGGCCAAGGAGGTCCGCCTGAGCAAGGGGTCAATCCTCTTCCAGGAAGGCGACCCCGGCGACGGCATGTACATCATCCGTCAGGGTGAGGTCGAAATCAGTGTGCTCTCCGAATCCGGCCGCAAACTGGCGCTCAACATCATGGGACCGGAAGAGGTTCTGGGCGAGATTGGCCTCTTCGGCGGTGATCGTACCGCCACCGCCACCGCGCTTAGCGACTGCGTGCTCGCCTCCATCCGGCGCCCGGAGGTTCTGGCGGAGCTGAAAACCAACCCCGACCTCGCGCTGGAATTCATTAATCTGCTCTCCGAGCGCCTGCGCTACGTCAGCGCCCAGCTTGGTGAACGCACCTTCCTGCCGCTCTCGGCCCGCCTGGCCCGCCGGCTTCTCTATCTCGATGGCAAGGTCGGCGAAAAATCGGGCTCCGTCCCGGTCTCCCAGGCCGACCTCGCCGATTTTGTCGGAACCACCCGCGAATCCGTGGCCAAAACCCTCTCCGTCTGGAAGCTGAACGGCTGGGTCTCCATCTCCCGCGGCAAGGTCAACCTGCTGAACATGGATGCGCTCGAGGAACTCGCCGAGCAGCTCCCCGACTGAGCCTGAAACCCGCCAGACCACCGAAGGACCCGGACGATGGGCAAACCACGCCTTGTGCTCCACGCGGGCCTGCACAAAACCGGCACCACCGCCCTGCAAAAGGCCTTCGCCAGCAACCGCGGCCGTCTCCGCAAAAACGACATCGTCTACCCCGACCTGCCACCCTTCGGTCGCGACCCGGTGGAGGCCCACCACAAATTCGCCCATGCCATTGCCCGCCCCAGAGGGTTCGACACGGCCGCCTTTCAGGACCGACTGGCAAAAGTTCCCGAAACCCGCACCGTTCTGCTCAGCGCCGAGGCCATCTGCCGCCACCATGACGGCGAGCCAAGGCATCCGAACCGCGGCGGCGGCTACTGGACCGCCGCGGGCGACCCGGACACCTACTGGACCGGACGACGCGCCTATCTGGAGCGCCTGCGCTACGCCCTGTCCCGCTTTGAGATTGAACCGGTCATCTACCTGCGCCGCCAGGACCGCGTGGCACAGTCCCTGTATTTCTCTTTCGTGGACTCCCTCGGTTACGTCGATGACTTCGAGACCTTTCTTGAGGAACGCATTCACTGGTTCGATTTCGACCGCCAGGTGTCCCTTTTCCGCGAGGTCTTCGGCCAGGCTACCACATTTGACTACGACAGCCACGTAAAGACCGGCCTCGCCAACACCTTTCTGGCCGAGGTCTTCGGCGTCAACGGTCTCGACATCTCCGCCCCGCGCGCCCGTGTTACCACGGACCCGCGCACCGTCCTGTGGATCCGCGAACGAAACCGCGAGGCCGGGACAGGGATCAACGACTGGCGCAAAACCGTCCAGGGCTTCACGCAATGGATGAACCAAAAGTCGCCTTTCGCAGGATCCCCTGCCAGCGGCTACTGGCCCTCCCAGGCCGCCCGCGATGCCTTCCTCGCCCGCTACGGCATCACCGCCAACGACCCCGTCGCTCCGCCCGCCGTGCTGTCACCTGAAGACCGCAGCCGCATCACCGCACTCTTCGATGAGTGGCAGTCCGCCAAAAGCCCGCATTGACCGCCATTTCCCCAATTTATGCCGTCCGGCAATTGACCCCGCCACCTCAGCCTGGTTACAGATGCGCCACGTCAATCCGGCACCACCAAGGCCCCGTGGCTCAACTGGATAGAGCAGCCCCCTCCTAAGGGGCAGGTTACAGGTTCGAATCCTGTCGGGGTCGCCACTCTCCACATATCCAGGATGTACCTCATGACCGGCACACTCCCCGATCTCAGTCTGGAGCTTGAGGCCATATCATCCGGCCACGCCCGGATCGCCGGGGTGGACGAGGTCGGGCGGGGGCCGTGGTCCGGGCCGGTTGTGGCGGCGGCCGTGATCCTCGACCCGGACAACATTCCCGCCGGTCTGAACGACAGCAAGAAGCTTACCGCCGCCCGGCGCGAGAGCCTGATGGCCGAAATTACCGCCTGCGCCGCGGTCGGCATCGGCGAGGCGACGGTTGCCGAGATTGACGAGGTCAACATCCTGCAGGCGAGTTTCCTCGCCATGCGCCGCGCCCTCGACAACCTCACCACCCCACCGGATTTCGTCCTCGTCGACGGCCGCCACATCCCGCCCGGCCTGCCGTGCCAGGCCCAGGCCGTCATCAAGGGCGACGGCCGCTCGCTCTCCATCGCCGCGGCGTCGATTGTGGCAAAGGTCACACGGGACAGGATCATGGTTGCACTTTCGCAACAGTTTCCAGGTTATGCTTGGGAGACCAACATGGGATACGGCACGAAAGCCCATGTTGAGGGCCTCAATTTGCACGGTGTGACACAACATCATCGGCGCTCATTTAAGCCGATACACAATATGTTGCGAAAAGCTAAATCTTTAAGTGCCTGATTCATAAAGAAATTGACGGCGAATCACTTTTGAATCATGGTCTCCGGAGCACCCGACACACCAGGAGACCCCCCGTGACAAAGACCGGATCGAAGCCGCGCCCCGCCCAGTTAAAAACAGGTATTATTCACGCCGGGGACTGCATAGAGGTCATGCGGGCGTTGCCGGAAAACAGCATTGACCTGATTTTTGCCGATCCGCCCTACAACCTGCAACTCAAGGGTGAGCTTCACCGGCCCGATAACAGCCGCGTTGACGCGGTGGACGATCATTGGGACCAGTTCGCGTCCTTTGCAGCCTATGATGATTTCTCCCGCAAGTGGCTTGCCGCCGCCCGTCGTGTTCTCAAACCCAACGGGGCGATCTGGGTCATCGGCTCCTATCACAACATTTTCCGGGTCGGTACGGCGCTTCAGGATGCGGGCTTCTGGGTGCTCAACGATGTGGTGTGGCGTAAATCGAACCCGATGCCCAATTTCCGCGGCAAGCGTCTGACCAACGCCCATGAGACCATGATCTGGGCCGCCAAATCCGATCAGTCGAAATACGTCTTCAACTACGAGGCCCTCAAGGCCATGAATGACGACGTTCAGATGCGCTCCGACTGGGTCATTCCGCTCTGCACCGGCTCCGAGCGCATCAAAAACGAGGATGGCGTCAAGGCGCACCCGACCCAAAAGCCCGAAGCCCTTCTGCACCGCGTTCTCGTCGCCTCAACCCGCCCTGGCGATGTGGTTCTCGACCCGTTCTTCGGCACCGGCACCACCGGCGCGGTCGCCAAACGTCTGGGTCGTAAGTTCATCGGTATCGAGCGCGAGGCGGATTACCGCAAAATCGCCGAGAAACGCATCGCCGCGGTCCGTCCCGCCGATGCCGACGCGCTCGCCGTGACCCCCGCCAAACGCGCCGAGCCCCGCGTGCCGTTCGGCACGGTCGTCGAGCGCGGCCTGCTGGCGCCTGGCGAGAAACTCTGGTCCCTCAACGGCCGCCACACCGCCAAGATCCGCGCCGATGGCACGGTCATTTCCAGCGACGCCCGCGGCTCCATCCACCAGGTCGGCGCGGCGGTGCAGGGCGCTCCGTCCTGCAACGGCTGGACCTTCTGGCACTTCAAACGCGAGGGCAAACCCGTGCCCATCGACTACTGGCGCCAGCAGATCCGCTCGGAAATGCGCGACAGCTGACCCCTCAGACAGACCAAAGCGGCCGGAATTTCCGGCCGCTTTGCTTTTCAACCATCATACCCTTTGGACCTCGTGGCCGTCTCCGCGTCCGTCGATGCAAACGCGAACGGGACGGCCCGGTCCTGACGCTTTCAGGCCCCCACCTTAACAGCGTCAGGTGATGGAGCAGGTCCATGCTCCAAAACGTTTTGCCGCACCGCAGCCTCGCGCAACACGAAGCCCAGGCGGGGCTGGAACCGCATCAGCCAGGCCAGCACAAAACCCGAAATGGTCTCACCACCGGGCCGGCCGTAACGCTTTATGACACCGCGCATTTCCGCACGACTGACCGGCGTGGACCGCGCATCCGATGCCCTGATCTCCAGGCGCGCCAGGCCAAATCGCAGCTTCCAGGCCAGCGCCCGGACCTCATCCCAGTCCGCCTCAACCAGGCGTCGGCGGATCAGGGCCTGGCGGCATTCCTCAAACGCGTCATACGGATCGTCCGCATCGGAATGATATCCGCGCGGCTTGCCGGAGGTGAACACAATCCACAACAGCTCCCCCCGGAACGTCACCGCACGATAGGCCACATGCAGCCCGTCATCGGACACGATCCGGTTGCCCCGGTCAAAATACACCGGCACGCCATCGCCATCATCAAACTCGAAATCCCGGCCATCCGCCGCCTGGTCCCGCTCCGCAGGGGAGGCGTGTTTGCGGGCATCGGCAAGCTTGCGAAAAATACGGTCTTTCCGTGACACTGATCCAAACATCGAAAACAATTTCCTGACCATTTCGCGGTGTCCCGACGGGTGGGGTCCCATCTGATTCACACCGCTTTTTTTCATTCCGCAAAATCTGGCACGTGGCCCGGTCGCCAACTGTGATCTACATCACATTCAGGGATAAATTTGCGATTCAGCATCCGCATTTATGCAGGCTTTTCGGGAGGATAACCGCTCCACCCATGCGCGGCAGCATCCGTACCGGAACCGTTCGGTTCAGGCGGCGCAGGCATCCGCGCCCGGCCATGCCCGCCATGGGCAGTCTTTCCGGGGCAGGGGCGCCCGATTCCCTTACGCCGCCCATTCCCGCCTCCCATCCGTCCCATCCGGCGAAACCTGGCGTACGGCCTTCAGCGCAATATAGGGGCAGTGGGTCCGGCAGCTTTGGGCCCGTGTCCTGCCTTCCGTGAACACCACCCAGTGCAGTTCACCCCGAATCGTGATCGCGCGATAGGCGGCCCGTTTACCGTCCTCGGACATGACTCTCGTGCGGCGATCGAACCAGACCGGCGCGATTCCCGTGTCCGCGGACCCGAAATGCCGCGTTTCCGGGACGCCCAAATCCGACACGTCCGTGACGATGCGTCTGTCTTCTGCCAGCTTTTTCAACAGGCTGACGTGATGTTCCGTATTTGACATGATCCCCACTCCCACCGTTTTCCCTGGTCCCGTGTGACCCTGTGAAAACCTTAAGCGCGCCCCCACGCGCTCTCAGTGACCCCCATCACAGCTTAACTTAATTTGCCAAAAATTTAAACGGCCCGCCAAGCGGGCCGTGTCGGTATGGTTAACGCGGGAAAAGAGGGCGCGGGCCCTACACGAGCCCCGGCGGCCGCCGCAGATCAAGCGTCATCGGGAACTCCGGATGCGGATGCTCCGGCACCGGGGTATAGGATCCGGCCGTGTAGCCAAACGGCTCGAACCGCGCCAGCCGCCGCGCCTCGGCCTCGTTGCTGTTGACCGGGAACGTGTCGTAGTTCCGCCCGCCGGGATGCGCCACGTGATACGTACATCCCGCCACCGCGCGGCCCGTCCAGGTGTCGAACACATCGAACACCAGCGGCGCATGAACCGGCACCTCCGGGTTCAGCGCCTCGGCCGGTTTCCAAGCCTTGTAGCGCACGCCGCCCACGGCTTCGCCCGCGCTGGCCGTCTTCTTCAACGGCACCTGACGCTGGTTGCAGCACACGGTATAGCGGCCCGTATCGGCGGCATTGAGCTTCACCTGCAAACGTTCCACGGAACTGTCGGTATACCGCACCGTCCCGCCAATCGCCCCGGTTTCGCCCAGCACATGCCATGGCTCCAGCGCCTGACGCACCTCGAGGCTCACGCCGTCGGTTTCCACCTGACCGCAGAACGGGAAGCGGAACTCGAGCAGCGCCTCAAACCAGGCCGGGTCCATCTCAAACCCGTGCTGGCCCAGGTCGCGCAGAACATCCATGAAATCCTGCCAGACATAATGGGGCAGCATGAACCGGTCATGCAGGGTCGTGCCCCACCGGGTCAGCGACCCGGTCACCGGAGATTTCCACATCCGCGCGATCAGCGCCCGCACCAGCAACTGCTGCGCCAGCGACATGCGCGGATTTGGCGGCATCTCAAAGCCCCGGAACTCCACCAGCCCCAGACGGCCCGTGGGCCCGTCCGGCGAGTAAAGCTTGTCGATACAGATCTCCGCCCGGTGGGTGTTGCCGGTCACATCCGTCAGAATGTTGCGCAGCAGCCGGTCCGTCATCCAGGGCGCGCTCGGCTCGCCCTGCCCAGGCGCCTGTATCCGTGCCAGGGCAATTTCCAGCTCATAGAGCGTGTCATGCCGCGCCTCGTCCACCCGTGGGGCCTGGCTCGTCGGCCCGATGAACAGCCCCGAGAACAGATACGAGATCGACGGATGCCTCTGCCAGTGCAGGATAATGCTCTTGAGCAGATCCGGCCGCCGCAGGAACGGGCTGTCGAGCGTCGTCGCCCCGCCCACCACCACATGGTTGCCGCCGCCCGTGCCGGTATGCTTGCCGTCGATCATGAACTTGTCGGTGCCAAGCCGCACCTGGCGGGCGTCCTCGTACACACCTTCCGTGATCGCCACACACTCGTCCCAGTTCGAGGCGGGATGAATGTTGACCTCCAGAACACCCGGATCGGGCGCCACCCGGATCACGTTCATGCGCGGATCTGACGGGGGCGAATAGCCCTCGATATGCACCTCCAGCCCGGCCTCCGCCGCCGCAGCCTCCGCCGCCGTGACGAGTTCCAGGTAATCCTCCAGCCGTTCAACCGGGGGCATGAACACGCAAAGCCGCCCGTCGCGCGGCTCCACAGACAGGGCCGTGCGCACCACGCCCTCAATGCCACTGTCCTCCTGCTCCCGCACATCCTGACGTACGGATTCCGCATCGCCCGACACTTCCGACACCGGCTGCTGCCGCTCATAGGCGGAGCGGCGGTGGGTAATGATGTCGTCAAAATCGGGCAGGGGGTCGCGGTTCACCGTCGGGTCCACAACATGTGTATAGGGATAGTCCGAGGCGGGCACATGCGGCAGCTTGCCAAGCGGCAGCCGGAATCCGACCGGGCTGTCCCCAGGGATCAGGAACAGATGCCCGCGCCGCAGCGTCCAGCGCTCCGTCCGCCACTTGCGCCCCATGGCCCGGCTCTGCCAGGCCTGCACCGGCAGGATATAGCCCGACGGCTCCGTCAGCCCGCGCTCAAACACCCGCGCCAGCCGGTTTCGCGCCTCCGCGTCCTTCAGCTCCGAATTTTCCGGCGTCACGTTATCCGGCAGATCCGCCTCACGCAGGATCCACTCCGCCGGATCCTCAAAGGCCGGCACCACGTATTCCGGCGTCAGATCGAGATTCTCCGCAATCCCCCGAAGCAGCGTCTTCGCGTCCTCCGGACCCACCTCTTTCGACCCGGCCTCACTGGCGATCAGGTCGGGGTTCTTCCAGATCGGCTTGCCATCCTTCCGCCAGTAAAGCGAAAACGTCCAGCGCGGCAGGCTCTCACCCGGATACCACTTGCCCTGACCGTAATGCAGGAACCCGCCCGGCGCGAACCGCTCGCGCAGTTTGCGGATCAACTCGTCGGCCAGCCCGCGCTTGGTCGGGCCAACCGCATCGGTGTTCCACTCGCCGCTCTCGAAATCATCGATCGACACGAATGTCGGCTCACCGCCCATGGTCAGCCTGACGTCGCCTTCCTCCAGGGCCTCATCGACCTTGCGCCCCAGCGCGTTCAGCGCGTCCCAGGCCTCGTCCGAGAACGGCTTAGTAATGCGCGGATGCTCCGCCACCCGGTCGATTTTCATGTCAAAGCTGAAATCAACCTCGGCCGGGCTCGCCAGGCCCGAAATGGGTGCGGCATTGCTGTAATGCGGCGTCGCCGCCAGCGGCACATGGCTCTCACCGGTCAGCAAACCGGAGGTCGGGTCCAGCCCGATCCAGCCCGCACCCGGCAGAAACACCTCACACCACGCATGCAGGTCGGTAAAGTCATGATCCGTGCCCGGAGGCCCGTCCAAAGCCACCAGGTCAGGCTTCAGCTGAATGAGATACCCCGACACAAACCGCGCCGCGAGCCCAAGATGGCGCAGCACCTGCACCAGCAGCCAGCTCGAATCCCGGCAGGACGCCGTCCCGCGCTCCAGCGACTCCTCCGGCGTCTGCACACCGGGCTCCATGCGGATCACATAGCCCAAGGTCGCCTGGATCTTGGCGTTCAGCCCGACCACAAAATCCACCGTGCGCATTTTGTCGCGCGGAATGTCATCCAGGAACGCCTGCAACCGCGGTCCGACCGGCTCGGTCTTCAGGTAAATCTTCAGATCGTCCCGGATCTCTTCCGGATACTCAAACGGCCATTCCTCCGCCGCCTCCTCCACGAAGAAGTCAAACGGGTTGTAGACCGTCATGTCCGCGACCAGGTCGACCTCGATCTTGAACTCGCGCACCGGCTCGGGAAACACAAACCGTGCCTGCCAGTTCCCATAGGGGTCCTGCTGGTAGTTCACGAAATGCTCGGACGGCGTGACCTTCAGCGAATGGGACAGAACCCGCGTCCGCGAATGCGGCGCGGGCCTGAGCCGGATGATTTGCGGCCCCAGTGAAACCGGTCTGTCATATCTGTAATGCGTGAGATGATAGACACCCGCCGTAATCGCCATTTCCGGACCCCGTACTGTTGAACACCCACCAATGGGTCTCACAAAAAATGCGGCAGTACCACGACTTAATTGCCCCGGCCGGTCACCTGGCGGAACTGTGCGTAAAGTTAGGTCTACAACAGCTCAAAAACGCTGCTAAATATGCACAATCGGTCTGCATTCCTCGACTTTTTGCGCCACCTCCCCGTACGTGACGCCACTCTCGACTATCCGGTCAAGTCGATTGTCGAGAATACGGTACGTGTTGGCATAGTTGAAATTGTCACCCTTGTTCTGGATTTCACCGGCCAGCCTGGTGCCCACGTCCTGAAGCTCCTGATCCGAGATTTCGCCTTCATTGGCGCGTGCGTTGGCATCCAGCCAAATGTAAGCGATGCAATCCGATCTGTTCAGCTCATCAGCCCCACCGGAGGCGCTCTCGACGCCGCCCTCCGTGCAGGAAACCAGTGTGAACAGTGCGGCGGCGGAGGCGGCGGCAGTGTAAATTTTCATGTCGGTCACATCCAAATTACAAAGTAAAAAGAAATTGGGACCGGTATTGAAACCCAATACCAAAATCAACTCAACCGTGCAGCGATGTAATCGCGAAAGTTTTTCGCCCTTTTATAACACCGGGACTGTTTCAACCGGGCCGCAACAGATCATGCGTCCCGCAAAAACCCTCAGAGTGTCCCCGGAATGGCACAGGCCTCCGCCCGCGCCGTAATCTCCGCCTGGGACGGCTCCGTGGCGGACAGCTCCTCAACCCGCGCGATCAGACGCCGCATCTGACGGTTGAAATCCCGTCCCGAAACGCTCGCGTTGAACTGCTTGATCAGCGCGTCGCGCCGCGCGTCAATCTCCGCCGCCGGAACATTGCCGCGCCCCTCATCCGAATAGAGCTTCAGATACACCCAGGCGAAGCAGTCGATCTCTGCGGCGCTGCCACCTTGGCCATCACCGGCCTCGCAGGACATGAGAAAAGCTGCGGCGCACAGCAGCATACGGACAGGTTTAAACAACGGTTTCGGCATCCGGTCACTGGATCGGCAAATTTCGGGCTGGAGCGTCAGTGAACCCCAATTCACCGGCCAACTCAACCGCGAACCGACGCCGCGCCAAAGGATGTGAGGTGACGGCCCGCAAGCGCTTGATCTTTGCCCATAATGTAACCAGGTTGAAAACCCCTTGGATCACGTGCCGTATTCCGATTGACCCGTTTCATTCACACCTCCGACATTCACCTTGGCCGGCGTTTCGGACGCTACCCCGAAGCCCTGCGCAACCGCCTGACCGAGGCCCGCCAGACCGCGCTTTCGCGCATTGCCGACGCCGCCCGCGCGCACCAGGCCGAATTCATCCTCGTGGCCGGTGACCTCTTCGACACCGCCACGCCGTCCCCCCGCACCATCGCCCACGCCCTGGAGATTCTGAACGAGGACCAGGCCCTCACCTGGGTCATCATTCCCGGCAATCACGACCCGTTTTCCTCGGATGAACTCTGGACCCGCGTGCGCGCTTCCGCCGGCCCCAACATCCACATCGCCAGCGAGCCCGCACCGCTCAATATCGGCAGCGCCACAATCCTGCCCGCGCCACTCCTCAGCAAAAACACCGCGCTCGATCTGACCGCCTGGATGGACACCTGCGACACGTCCGCAGACCGCACCCGCATCGGCCTCGCCCATGGTGCCATCGTCGATTTCGGCGACGGGGAGGGGCAGGGCATCATCGACCCCGTCCGCGCCACATCCGCGCGGCTCGATTACCTCGCCCTCGGTGACTGGCACGGCCAGCGCCAGGTCAAGCCCCGCACCTGGTACAGCGGCACGCCCGAACCCGACCGGTTCCGCCACGACGCCCCCGGCCAGGTCCTTGCCGTAACCGTGGATGCCCCCGGCGCGCAGGCCCAGGTGACACCGGTCGAGACCGGCGCGTTCCTCTGGCGCGACATGGCCCTCGACATCGTGCCCGGCATGGCCCCCGCCGACACGCTCCGCACGCGCCTGCCCGAAGGCACCCGCCGCCAGACCCTCCTGCGCCTCGCCGTCACCGGCCGCAGCGATCTCGCCGGAAAACTCGCCCTCTCCGACATCGTCCGCGAGGTCACTCCCGAATTCGCCTGGGTCGATTTCGACGACACAGGCCTGGCCGTCGAATACGACGCCGCCGATCTTGACGGTATCGACCTCGCCGGTGCCCTGCGCGAGGCCGCGTCCGAACTTCTGGCCGAGGCTTCCGATACGGCCCTTTCGGAGGCCGACCGCAAGGTCGCCGGGGCCGCCCTCACGCGGCTTTATTCGATCGCGGGGTCCCTATGAAACTCCGCGCCCTGCGCCTGTGGAACACCCGCCGTTTCGACGGCCGTGGCGTCGCCATCGAGAATATCGGCAACGGCGTCTCCGTCCTCTCCGCCCCAAACGAGAGCGGCAAATCCACCGCGCTCGACGCCATGGAAACCGCGCTCTTCACCAAGCACGACAGCCGCGCCGCTCCGGTCAAATCGCTCAGCCCCCACAGCGGCGGCAGCCCCCTGATCGAACTCGACATCGAAACCCGCGACGGCCTCTTCCGCATCCGCAAACGCTTCCTGCGCCAGTCCACCGCCTCCGTCACCGATCTCGCCACCTCCCGCATCGTGGCCCAGGGCGCCGACGCCGAAAACTGGATCGAACGCGAAATCCGCGACGGCATGCACGGCCCCACCGGCCTTCTCTGGGTCAAGCAGGGCATTACCGCGTTCGACACCTCCGGCAAAAAGGAGATGGAGGAGGAGCGCAAAACCCGCGAGACCATCGTCACCTCCGTCACCGGCGAGGTCGAAACCCTCACCGGCGGCCGCCGCATGACCCGCGTGCTGGCCGAGGTCAAAGGCGCGCTCGACGCGCAGATCGTCCAGAGCGGCCGTGCCAAAACCGGCAGCCCCTACGACCAGGCCGAGAAGGAAGTCGCGTCCCTCACGGAGGAAACCGCCGCGCTTGAGGCCAAACTCAACCTCCTGCGCGACGAACTCCTGTCCCGTGCCCGGCTCCGCGAGACCCTCGACAAACTCACCGATCCCGAGGCCATCCGCGCCCGCATCGAGGCCGCCCGCACCGCCGGCGACGCCCTGACCGCCGCGCAGAGCCACGCCCGCACGCTCGAGGACGCCCAAAAAACCGAGCAGCTCGCCCGCACCAAACTCGACGCAGCCCAAGGCCGCCTCGGCAGCTTCCGCACGGCCCTCAGTGACGCCGCCAAAGCCGCAAAAGACCTGGCCGAGGTCAAAACCCGCCTTGAGGCCGCCAACACCCGCAACGCGGAGGCCACCAAAGCCCAGGACAGCGCCAGCCGCGCCCTCGCAACGCTGGCCGCCGCCCGTACGGATGCGGAAAACGCGCACAAACAGGCCATACGCGTGGCCCTCTCCGCCCAGCACCGCGACCGCCACCGGACAGCCCTTGAAAACCTCTCCCGCGCCGACGCCGCCCGCATCCGCTTCGAGACTGCCGCCGCCAAAGCCAAAACCATCCCCGTCGACGCCGACACGCTCGCCCGCCTGCGCACGCTCTCATCCGACCTCGACCGCCAGCGCGAACAGGTCGCCTCCGGCGCCGCCCGCATCCGCATGGACTACGCGCCGGATGCCGTGGCCAAAATCTTCCACGACGACGAACCACTGGCGGATGGCCGCGACACCCCCCTGACCGGTCCCGTCACCCTCAACATCGCCGGCTACGGCGAGCTCACCATCACTCCCGGCCGCAGCGACACCGACGCCCGCAACCCCAACGCGACCGCCAAAACCCTCGCGGACGCGCTTGCCAAAACCGGTGCGGATGACCTCGCCGCTGCCGAAACCCTCCTGCGCGAAAAAACCACGGCCATTGATGCCGCCCGCGACGCCCAGGCCGAGCTTCGCGCCCTCGCACCCGACGGCATCGACGCCCTGCGCCAGGAGGTCACGCGCCTCGCCTCGCTCATCCCCGACGACACCGGCGACCACCCCGACCCGGAAACGACCGAGGCCGCCATGACTGCCGCCCGTGAGGCCTTCGACGCGGGAGAGGCCAAACTCGAACAGGCCCGCGCCGCCCTGAAATCCGCCAGCGAAACCCTCTGGCACCTCAAATCAGAGGCCCGCACGCTCTCCGAACGCCTGACCACCCTCGACCACGATCTCGGCCCGCAGGACCAGCGCGCCGACACGCTCGCGGAGCTTGAAAAAACCGTCACCGACCTGACCCGCGCGCACATGGAGGCCGCCCAGGCCGTCCAGCGTCTCTCCGCCTCAGCCCCCGACCTCGCCGCCGTGACCGCCGCCGCCAACCGCACCAAAGCGGTCATGGAAAACGCCGAGCTGAAAATCCAGCAGACCCGCACGGAACTCGCCAAACTCGACGGCAGCATCGCCTCCCGCGCCGATGAGGGGCTGGAGGAAACCCATTTTGAGACCAAAGGCCGGCTCCAGGCCGCCCAAACCCATCTCGCCCATATCGAACACGAAATCGCCGTCCTCAAACGCCTCCACGCGGCTCTCGAAAAAGCCCGCGCCAACGCCGCCGAGCGCTACCTCGCGCCCGTCATCACTGAGCTCGCGCCGCTCCTCTCCATGCTTCTCGGCGACGCCGAAATCCGCTTCGACGAGACAACCTTGCTCCCCACCACGGTCGAGCGCGGCCCGGTGACCGAGGACATCTCGATCCTCAGCGGCGGCATGCGCGAACAGCTCGCCATCCTCACGCGCCTCGCCTTCGCCCGCCTGCTGGCCCGCGACGGCCGCCACGTTCCGGTGATCCTCGACGACCCGCTGGTCTTCACCGACGACGCCCGCATCGCGGCCATGTTCGACGTGCTCCACCGCACCGCCCAGGACCTCCAGATCGTCGTGCTGACCTGCCACGAAACCGTCTTCCGCCAGCTTGGCG
This sequence comes from Amaricoccus tamworthensis, assembly GCF_049800875.1. Lineage (NCBI taxonomy): Bacteria > Pseudomonadati > Pseudomonadota > Alphaproteobacteria > Rhodobacterales > Paracoccaceae > Amaricoccus > Amaricoccus tamworthensis. Next base: position 336,963 of record NZ_JBNAFV010000002.1, read on the forward strand.
CGACGGACCTCACCTTCACAGACTGGACGCCCAAAGATCAGCCCTGATCCGGCCCCTCATCCAGAGGCTGCAACACCCGCATCACCTGATCGCGCAGCCACATATGCGGCGGGCTCGAAGAATACCGCCTGTGCCAGACCATGATGATCTCCGCCCGCGCCACCCGCACCGGCGGCACGAAAATATCGAGCCCCGCAGCCTCCGCCACCCGCTCGGCCAAAGCGGTCGGCAGCAGCGCAATCAGATCCGATCCGGCCACCGAGCGGTAAATGCCGGAGAATACCGGCATGGTCATCACCACATTGCGGCTCCGCCCCACCCGCGCCAGCGCCAGATCCGCCACCGCGCTGTTCCGCCCCTCCGGCGAGAACATCACATGCCGCAGGTCACAGTAAAGATCGAGCGGCACCATACCCCCCGGTCCAATCCCCGCCGCCGCCAACCCTGGATGCCCCTTGCGCGCAATCAGCGAAAACGACGAGTAGAACACCGTCCGGGACTCGATCCAGCCCGTCATGGACGCGGTCGGCATCAGCGCCAGATCCACCACCCCATGTTCCAGCGTATCCACGTACCGGTCCGGCACCAGGTCCACCAGATGCACCCGCGTCTGCGGTGCCACCTTCGAGAACACCCGCCCCAGTTCGGGCATTAGCAGTTCCGCGAAATAGTCACTCCCGGAAACCGTAAACGACAAGGTCGACGCGGCGGGATCAAACGCGCCGGGACTGCTGACAAGCGCCTCCACATCCTCCAATATCCGCCGCAGCGGCGCCTCCAGCGACCGCGCATACTCCGTGGGCTCCAGCCCCTGACCCCGGCGAAAAAACAGCTGGTCCCCCAGGCTTGTCCTGAGCCGCCCCAAAGCCGCTGACACCGCCGGCTGCGACAGCCCCACACGCCGCCCGGCCCGCACCGTCGAATGCTCGGTCAACAGCGCATCAAGAACACGCAGAAGGTTCAGGTCCAGCCCGGATAAATTTGCCATGTGAATTACTGTAATACATTCAATCAATTTTTTATATGGCCTGTAATCTGGTAAATTTACGGCTCACCAGTGGCATTGTTACCAGTAGACGTTGGGAGGAAATAATATGATCTACTCGAATACGACCCCGCTCGGGGCACCGCGCTTTTTCGCAAAACGGGATGCCGCGCCATGCTGAAATCCATCCCGACCCGCTTCTTTGCCACATCCGCCGTCTTTGCCCTGATCGGCATGATCTGGGGCATCCAGATGTCGATAAGCCACAACCACACGCTGTCACCGGCCCATGCCCATCTCAACCTGATCGGTTTCGTGATCATGGCCGTCTATGGCGTCTACTACGCCCTGACCCCGGCCGCCGGCGCATCCAGGGCCGCCGGCATCCACTACTGGCTCACGTTCGCGGCGGTCGTCGTCATGACACCCGGCATCGCGCTGGCAATCACCGAAAACGGCGAGGCCCCCGCAGCCATCGGTTCCATCCTCGCTCTCATTTCCATGGGCATGTTCCTGCGCGTCATCCTCCGCCACGGCGTTGGAGCCCTACACGCCGGGACCACCCCCTGACCCAGCCCGCCGGCGGCTTCCCTCCGCCGGCCCCCAACGAAACGGCGCTGTTCATTTCGCGCAACCTGTGACAAGGAAACGCGGGCAGGGGGACCGTCCGTATTTTCCGCGCGTGTCCCGACCAACAGGACGGACCCGCAACAATGGCCGGCAGGCACCACCAGACCATGCCCATCGCCGAGGCGCGCGCACTCCCGCTGATGCGCGGGCCCGCGGGCATGCTCATCATCATGGCCGCCGCCCAGCCGCTCGCTTTCTCCGTCTGGGTGGCGCTCCTGAACAATTTCGTGGTGGAACGCGCGGGCTTTACCGGTGTCGAGATCGGCTGGCTTCAGACCGTGCGCGAGATCCCAGGCTTTCTCGCCGTCGGCGTGATCTTCCTGCTCCTGCTCGTACGCGAACAGAGGTTCGCCCTGATCTGCCTCGCCATGCTGGGCCTCGCCGTCTCCGTCACAGCCATGTTTCCCAGCTTCCAGGGGCTGCTGATCACCACCCTGATCGGCTCCATCGGCTTCCACTACTACGAGACCGCCAACCAGTCGCTCCAGCTGCAATGGCTGACCCGTGAGGAAGCCCCCATCGTACTTGGCCGCCTCATCGCCGTCGCCGCCGCCTCGTCCTTTGCGGCCTACGGTTTGATCCTGCTTCTGTGGAGCCTGCTCGATATGGGCTATGGCGTGATCTATGCCGTCTCCGGTCTGCTGACCGCCGCCGCAGCCCTCTTCTGCCGCTTATACTACCCCACCTTCAAAACCCCGGTCCAGCAGCGCCAGAGCATCGTCCTGCGCCGCCGCTACTGGCTCTACTACCTGCTCGAATTCATGTCCGGGGCCCGGCGCCAGATCTTCGTGGTCTTCGCGGCCTTCATGATGGTCGAACGCTTCGGCTTTTCCGTGCCGATGGTCACCGGCCTGATGATGGTGACCTTCGCCATGAACGTGGTCATCGCCCCCATCATCGGCCGCATGGTCGCAAATCTCGGCGAACGCACGGCGCTGCTCATCGAGTATTTCGGGCTCCTCTTTGTCTTCCTCGCCTATGGCTGGGTCTATCTCTTCGGCTGGGGCGCGGTCATCGGCGCGCTGCTCTACCTCGTCGATCACGCGCTCTTCGCCCTTTCGCTCAGCCTCAAGACCTATTTCCAGAAAATCGCCGACCCCGCCGACATGGCCCCCAGCATGGCCGTGGCCTTTTCCATCAACCACATTGCCGCCGTGTTCCTGCCCGCGGCCCTGGGCTACCTCTGGATCGTCAACCCGTCGGCGGTGTTTTACCTCGGCGCGGGCCTTGCCGCCTGTTCCATCCTGCTCTCCGCCCTGATACCCAGACACCCCGCGCCCGGCCACGAGACCATCCTCACAAGGCGCGGCGTCAGCATCGCGGAATAGGATCAACATGGCCCAGGGCGCAAAATTCCTTCACGGCCGCACCATGCGCCATGTCATCGAGATGACCCTGACCGGCGCCACCGGCCTGACCTTCATGTTCCTGGTGGACGCGGCCGCCCTGTTCTGGGTCTCCAAACTCGATGACCCCACACTGCTGGCCGCGCTCGGGTTCGCCTGGACCATCATGTTTTTTGCCGTGGGCAGCAGCATAGGCCTCGCGATCGCCGCCACGGCGCTCGTCAGCCGCGGGATAGGGCAGGGCGAACGCGCCAATGCCCGCCGCACGGCCAGTTCGGCACTGATCATCTCCTTCGCCATCCAGTTCACAATCGCGGCCCTGATGTTCACCTTCCGCGACGCGCTTGTCGGTCTCGCCGGAGCAACGGGCGAGACACGGACCATCGCCGTGCGCTACCTGGGCTTCATCATGCCCTCCATTCCGCTGATCGCGCTGGGCATGGTCGGCAGCTCCATCCTGCGCGCCCTCGGCGACGGCTGGCGCTCCATGTCCGTCACCCTGGCCGCCGGTGCCATAGCGGTAACCCTCGACCCTCTGTTCATCCTGTATTTTGGTCTCGGCATCGACGGCGCGGCTCTGGTTCTCGTCCTGTCGCGCACGGTGACCGCGGCGCTGGCCATCTGGTATCTCGTCCGGGTGCACAAAATGCTCGCGCCGGTCAGGCTCTCCGACATCACCCGCATCATCCCCGCCTTCTTCGCCATTGCTCTGCCGGGCTCCCTGACACAGCTCTCCACCCCCTGCGGCAACATGCTGCTGACCTGGCTCGTCTCCCGCCATGGCGACGGCGCGGTCGCGGGCTGGATCGTGGTCTCCCGCGTCTCCATGCTGGCTTTCGGCGGCATCTTCGCGCTCTCCGGCGCCATCGGTGGCATCATCGGCCAGAACTACGGAGCTAACCTTCTCGACCGGGTGCGCAGTACCTATCGCGACGCCCTCATCTTCGTGGCCTGCTACACCTGCATCGCCTGGTGCATCCTGTTCCTCACCCGCCATTTCGTCGCGGACATGTTCCAGCTCTCCGGCGACGGGCTCGACGTCTACCTCGCCTTCGCGGGCCTCGCCGCGGGCGGCTTCGTGTTCAACGGATCTCTCTTCTGTGCCAACGCCGCGTTCAACACTTTGGGAAAACCGCTCTGGTCGACGGGTTTTAACTGGATGCGGGACGCATTAGTTATGTTTCCACTTGCATGGGCTCTCTCATCATGGATTGGTGGACCCGGTGCAGTATATGGACAGTCCATGGCCGGCGTAATTGTAGGTGCGGCGGCGGCCATGGCAGGGTGGCGCTATGTCTCCGGGCTGGAGAGGGCGCGGCCCGTGCAGCTTTAAAGGGACAAAGACACTTGGAATTTGGAAATCTGCTGAAATCCGTTCTGAACGCAGGCACCTCCGAGATACCCGACCGGGACGAGCCGCTGGAAACCGCGGACACCCACGCGGTCAATGGACGCCCGCTCAAGGGGCCGTATCCCGACCATACCGAATCCATCTATTTCGCAATGGGATGCTTCTGGTGGGCCGAGAAACTGTTCTGGGAAACACCCGGCGTCTGGGTCACGGCCGTGGGCTACACCGCCGGCACCGTCGCCAACCCGACCTATGGCGAGGTTTCCACCGACCGCACCAGCCATTGCGAGGCGGTTCTCGTGGTCTATGACCCCGCCCGCATTTCCACGTCCGACCTGATGCGCCTCTTCTGGGAAAAACACGACCCCACCCAGGGCATGCGCCAGGGCACCGATGTGGGAACCCGCTTCCGCTCCGGCATCTTCTTCACCAATGAGGAACAGCAGCACGCCGCAATGGAATCGCGCGACCTTTACCAGATGGAGCTTGTGGCGGCCGGACTGGGCTCAATCACCACCGAGATCAAACCGGCCACCGACTTCTATTTCGCCGAGGAACAGTACCAGCAGTATCTCCACAAACAGCCCGAAAGGCTGGGCGAGACGCGGGGAACCGGTATTGTCTTCCCGGTCCGCCACAACGCCTGACGCGCCCGGGCGTCACCTGTAGAAGATGTTGCCGCCGAATTTGCCCACGCGCTTGCGCGTGCTGAACCAGCCCGGCTCGATCCCGGCGGAATGGAAGAACAAGGCCCCATTGGTAATATCCGGCGCCCCCGACAGAACCTGTTGCGCCGTCTTCAGCGCCCGCGCCCGGGCTTCATCATGGCTCAGTTCCTCGGGCACCCCGTCGCAACGGTAGGAAAACTGGCACTTGTCGTCAATGACGGCACAGACCGTATCCGGAAACTCATCGCTCTCCGCCCGGTTTTGGATGACATGCCCCACGGCCCGTGTGCCTTCGGCACCGGTGCCCCGCGCCTCGAAGTAAATGGCCTCGGCCATGCAGTTCACATCCCGTGTGTTCGGCTCGACAAGCTCCGCCGGTCGGCCTTCCGACCGGGAGAGGGGGGCCGCCTCAGTATCGGCCGGCGGCTGCGCGCATCCCGCGACAAGTCCACAGACCGCCAAAATACCAGTAAAACGCAAAGTACGCTCCGTTGTAGTTGCCGACTTCCAATATTCCTTCCTGAAACATTAACAAGACGTGAAGACGATCCGTTCCGTTCACCTTCCCGTATGGGCGGAATTTGGCCTGGGGGCAAAAACGACCACGGAGTATGGCTCCGGCCCATAACCGAACATTAGGCCGCGGTTTCTTAACGGGTCCATCCTTCGTCGAGTTTTTCAATAACCTTCTCAAACCATCCTTCATACCAATACCACTGACCCGCAATCTCGACTCCATAGCCTTTCCCTGGATTACGGGCGTCGAGCTGGTTAACGAGCTGTGTATGGTCGTAGATCGCAAACTTTTTAAAGCCAGCTGCCTTTGCCTTTGCCACAATCTCAGTAGGTCGATATTTTGGCCGCTCCGTCTCTTTCAGCAGCACTCTTTCAACACTATCGGCTTCCGGTGTGCCGGGTTTGACGAACTCAATAGCCAAATCGGATTTTGAAGCCTTTCCTGCGACTTTTGGTACAAACGCGACCCGAAATCGAAACTTGGGATCGGCCTGCTCTTCATCGGTCAAGCCATTGTGAAAATCATTCATCGCGGCCGTAATATTGGTTGGCAAGTTCTTGCCAACCAAGCTGGACCTTTGCGCTCCATCAAAGGTTACGAATTGAAGTGCTATTGGCAGGCGCTTTTCGAGTGCAAATTCTTTTCCAAAAAGGGTTTTGATAGCGTCATTGAAGTTGATGCAACATGCTTGCAGCTTTGCGCTGAGAGCGTCGTCAATTCGGTCGGTTGATTGATGTTCAATCTCATGGCGGATCTCTGTCAGAAAGTTCAGATTATCAACGACACCCTTTTCAATCGGACATTTGTCGTAAGAGAGGCATTGGCCTAATTCCCAGAACTTATCTGCACCATGTTTTGTTTTCTGTACGACTCCTGCTTTTTTGTATCGATAATCGACGCCTTCCCGCTTGTAGTAGGCGTGCAATAGATACGTCCATGCAATGACGCTTGTGACGATGAAAAGTTCGGCGCGAAAAAACAAACCGGCGCTGTTAAAAGTATGAACAGCCGCAATCATGGCTTCTCTAGCCTTGATTAGCAATTCGTCTCCTTTAAGGTGAAGGCCAGTTGCTGGGTCTATGTCCGGCCATGCACTAAGAAAAGCGTCCAGTTCTTCGTCGCTCGCCGCTTTAATAGCGGCATGCATTTTGCCATCTTTAATCTGGGATATCCGGGCTTGATTCACGGATCTTGTCGGTCTCGAAAAATAGGCATGAACGTCTTGCGGGACATAGTTCCGTTGTAGCAATGCTTTGACAATTGCCACTTCCCACTTTTCCAGTGTTTTTCCGGTTTTACGGGCCAATTATTATGATCCTTTTGTCTTTAGGGGTTCGATGCAATGAATTTTGGAATAGGTATTCGACGATAAAGTCAGTTTTTGACGGAGTGGTCAAAGTCGCCAGAATTTGGATGTCCAAAAACAATTGCCCGCATTCCGTTTGCACCGCACCCGCCTTTGCGGTCAGATACCCCAAACCAAACGGGCAGAGGGACAGAACATGGCAGGTGGATCGACCAAAGTGGTCCTGGCGGCACTCATCGGCAACGGCCTCATCGCGGTCACGAAATTCGCGGCCTCCGCCGTCACGGGCTCCTCCGCGATGTTCGCCGAGGCCGTGCATTCCGTCGTCGACACCGGCAACCAGGGCCTGCTCCTCTTTGGCATGAAGCGCTCCAGCCGTCCGGCGGATGAGTACCATCCCTTCGGCTACGGCAAGGAGATCTATTTCTGGGCCTTCGTGGTCGCGATCATCCTCTTCGCGCTGGGCGCGGGCTTCTCGCTCTACGAGGGCATCCACAAACTCGGCAACCCGCACCCCATCGAGAACGCCTTCTGGAACTACATTGTCCTCGGCCTCGCGCTGGTCTTTGAGGGCATTGCCTGGACCGTCGCCTGGCGCGAGTTCAATGCCCGCCGCGGCGACACCCCCATGTGGCAGGCCGTGCGCGACTCCAAGGATCCCGCACTCTTCACCGTGCTGTTCGAGGACACTGCCGCCATCCTCGGCCTCATCACCGCCGCTATCGGCGTCTTCTGCGCCGACCGGCTCGGTCTCGTCTGGGCCGACGGCGTCGCCACCATCGTCATCGGCTGCATCCTGGGCCTCGCCGCCGTGCTGCTGTCCATCGAGACCAAGAGCCTGCTGATCGGGGAGGCGGCTTCCCCTGAAATGGTCTCCGAAATCATCACAATCACCGACGACGCCCCCTTCGTGGAGCTGGTAAACGAGGTCCGCACCGTCCATTTCGGCCCTGAGGGCGTGCTGGTGAACATCTCCGTCGACGCCGATGACAGCCTCTCCGCCGCTGACGTCGAAACCGGCGTCTCCACTCTCGAAGACCGCATCCGCGACCGCTTCCCCGAGGTCTCCAACATCTTCATCGAAATCCAGCGCGCCGACGAGGCCGACGCCTCCCCCATCACCCAAACCGCCGAAATCCCCACCTGAAGCGGGGGCGCGAACCCACCGGCTCTCCCGGCGTGTCGGCACGACACGCCATGCCCGACTTTCCCCCCGGGAGGGCATCCCGACGTTGGTAAAAACTCAATGGTTTCGGGAATTAGAGCGACCCGCGTTGAACCAGCGTGTCGAAGCCCTCCCAAAGTCGGACATGGCGCGTCCCGCCTCGTGTCAGGATCTAACCCCATCACATGCTCGCCTCTCGACACCCAATGCCAGGTTTTCTTGCCGGATCGTTTGCCTCGACATTTGACTCAAAAAAACCGTGGCTAGCGAATTCTGAACCGTCCGCGCAGCCCTGCGACAATTTTCTTCTTTTCGATAGATGCGCGTGTTACGATCATCAAGGTTTCATACTACTTCGTATTTTTTCAGATTTCAGGTCAGGAAAATCTTATGAAATTCATGAATATTGTGTTGCTCGCTTTTTGTCTTTTCCCTTCGATTGCCGCCTCGCAGAATTCAGATGTGGAGGGATTGCTCTCCGCGATTGACCGGATGTGTGCCCAAGAGGTTTCCGACCGGGATACGGGCCACTCCATTCAAATTGACGGGACTGCCGGCGCAGGCGGTGTCGTTCGGATGTTTGGTTTTGAGGCGGAAGGCAAAATTTCCGTTGAACAGTATGATCAGTTGAATTCCCAACTTAAGGGGATCCGGCGGCACACCGACGACTGCAAGTTTGAAGCATTCCGGTTGCTCAAACCTGTCTTTATCGATCAGATTAGTTCATCGGAGTTCGACGCGGTTGCGGACCGGTGTCAAGCCTCCGGCAATCTCAAGGTCTGTGTTAAGACTTTGGATCTCAAAAGAATGGGACCACAACTGCGTATCCCGGTGGTTCTTTCCGCAGTGGATGGTGGTAAGGTCCTTTATATTTATGATGAGGGAAGCAGTATTCTGACGGACACGGGTGAGCAGCATATCCAGCAGCTGGGTGAATTGCAGGTTTCCGTCAAAGAGGGCGAGGTATTTAGGGACTTGTTTTCGGCAACTCTGGAGAAACCTGAAGACGTTTCGGAAATTGCGCTGGAAATAAAAATGAAGCAACCAGCCAACACTACCATGTTTTTTGATGGAATTTATTTGGATTAAGCGGATTTCCTTCCGAAATCCGGCAAGGTTTAAGGCACACGGCAAATTCTGATTAACCCAAGCCCCAATCACCCCATCACATGCACCCCGCCCGCGATCAGCGAAACCGTCACCTCCTCGCCCTGTGCGAGCCCATTGCGCCGGGCCGAATGGGCGGGCAGGGAAAACCGGAACTGCCGCTCCGGGTCCACTTCCGGCGTCATCACCACCTGCGCCGTCTGCCCCTGGAACAGCAGCGAGGTAATCACCCCGCGCACCGGGTTTTCCCGCTCCCCCAGAGACGGCCGCCCCCGCCGGTGCAGCACCACGAACCCCTCCGGCACGACCCAGTCCACAACCGTGCCAGCCGCCAGATCACGGCGCAGCGCGACTTCCAGCATCTGCCCCCGCCAGGACAGCACCGTATGCCCCGCCGCCGCGTCATGCCCCTCGATCCGGCCCTCAAACACGTTGCCAAGCCCCACCAGCCGCGCAATCTGCGGCGTCGCAGGCCGGTTGGTCAGCTCCTCCGGCGTGCCCGTCTGCAACACCGCGCCCCGGTGCAGCACGGCCATCCGGTCGGCCAGCATCACCGCCTCGTCCATGTCATGCGTCACCAGCACCACCGGGATCTCAAGGCTCTGCCGCAATTCCGAAATCTCGCGGTAAAGCCTCTGCCGCGTCGCCCGGTCCACCGCTGAAAACGGCTCATCGAGCAGCAGAACATCCGGCTCCCGCGCCAGAGCCCGCGCCACCGCCACCCGCTGCTGCTGCCCGCCCGACAGCTCATCGGGATAGCGGTTCTCCAGATCGGTCAGATGCACCATGTCGAGCAGCCGCGCCGCCATTTCCCGCCGCCGCGCTTTCGGCACATGCCCCATCGACACGGTCAGGTTCCCCACCGCCGTCATATGCGGGAACAGCGCATAGTCCTGAAACACCAGGCCCGCGCGCCGCAGATGCGGCTTCACAGCCACGCCCGCCGCCGCATCGAACCAGACATCGCCGCCTGCCACGATCCGCCCCGACGCGGGCTGATACGTCCCGGCGATCGAGCGCAAAATCGTCGATTTCCCGCTTCCCGACGGACCCACCAGGGCCAGCGTCTCCCCCGGCCCACAGGAAAACGCGGCATCGAGCGGGATCGGCCCCTCCTGGCCAATCCGGACCTCAAGCCCGGTCACGACCGCCCGCCAAACCGCCGCCCGGCCCGCCGTGACAGGCTGAACACCAGAGCAATCGCAATAAGCGATATGGCCAGCAGCAAAGCCGCCATCCGCGCCGCCGCGCCGTCATCGAAGGCCTGCACGGAATCGTAAATCGAAATCGCCACCGTGCGCGTCTCCCCTGGAATGGCCCCGCCCACCATCAGAACAATGCCAAACTCCCCCAGCGTATGCGCGAACGCCAGCACCGCCGCTGTCAGAACCCCGGGCCACGCGAGCGGCAGCTCCACCCGCAAAAACGACTGCCACGGGCTTAACCCCGATAGTGGCGCCGCCTCCCGCAGATTGCGCGGAATGGCCTCAAACGCCCGCTGGATCGGCTGCACCGCGAAGGGAATGTTAAAGAGCAGCGACGCAATCAGCAGCCCCTCAAACGTAAACACCAGGCTGCGCCCGAACACCGCGTCCCAGACCTGACCCAGCGGCGAGGCCGCCCCGAACGCCACGAGCAGGTAATAGCCAAACACCGTTGGCGGCAAAACCAGCGGCAGGGCCACCAGCGCCTCCACCACACCGCGCCCGCGAAACGAGCCAAAGGCCAGCCACCGCCCCGCCAACACCGCCAGAGGCACCAGCACCAGCACGGTCAGCCCGGCCAGCCGAAACGACAGCCACAATGCGGTCCAGTCCAAACGTTACTCCTCCGCGCCCACCGAAAATCCGGCCTGGGCCAGAATGTCGCCTGCCTCATCCGACTGCAACCACTCATAAAACGCCCGCGCCTCATCCCCCGCATCGCGCATCAGAACCATGCGCTGCAACAGGGGCGAATGCCACTCGGCGGGCACCAGAACACTTTCCCCCCGCGCCGACATCTCCGGCGACAGGGCCAGCGAATGCGCGATCAGCCCGCCATCCGCATTGCCCGAGGCCGCAAACCGCGCCGCCTGCGCCACATTCTCGCCCAGAACAAGCACCGGCTGCACCGCCTCCCAAATCCCGCGGTGTTCCAGCGCCTCCCGCGCCCGCAGCCCATAGGGCGCGTGTTCCGGATTGGCGATGGCAAACCGCGCAACACCCCCCGCGGCCAGCGCCGCCTCAAACGCCGCGAAATCCGCGCCAATCCCGGACCCCTCCGGCACAAACAATGACAGCCGCCCCTCCGCGTAAATCACGCCCGCTCCGTCCGTCAGCCCGGCCTCCTCCAGCCGCACGACATAGGCCTCATCCGCCGAGAGAAACAGCTCATGGGGCGCGCCCTGTTGGATCTGCCGCGTCAGATTGCCTGATGAGCCAAACACCACCTCAACCTCGCCGCCTCCAGTTGCGCCAAACGCCGCCACCAGGTCAGGCATCACAAACTGCATGTCACTCGCCGCCGCCACCAGCCCCCGCGCCTGCGCCCCGAACCCGGGCCCCAGCGCCAGCATCACCGCCGCAATGAGCCGAACCACTTGATACCGCACCATTCCCCCCTCAATTCTCCGCCATGCGGACCGGTTTCCTGTTTACTCAAACCGCGATAGCTGGTCATCCCTCAAAGGAACACGGGACAACACGAACGGAGTGGCACGGTGAGAGGGCAAAAAGACTATGAAAACCTCGCGGAACACCTCAAACGCATCACGGCGCTGGAACAGGTCATGGGCCTGCTCGGCTGGGACCAGGAAACCCAGATGCCCCCCAAAGGGGCCGCCCAACGCGCCGAACAGGCCGGTGCCGTAGCCGCAGCACTTCACGCCGCCACCGCCGATCCGCGCATCGCCGACTGGTGCGACGCCATCGACACCGACGGCGCGCCCGCCCATGTGGCCGTGAACGTGGCCGAGGCCCGCACGCTTCACCGCCGCGCCACCCGCACGCCTGAAAAACTTGCCGTCGAGCTTGCCCGCCAGGCCAGCAAGACCCTGGTCGTCTGGCAGGAAACCCGCAAAACCAGCAATTTCGCCGGCTACGCCCCTGCGCTTTCCGAGCTCATCGACCTCAAACGCGAGCAGGCCAAATGCCTGGCGGAGGAGGCCGAGACCCCCTACGACGCGCTGCTGTCCCAATTCGAGCCCGGCACCACCTCAGCCGAACTCGACACCATCTTCTCCCGCCTGCGCGACGGCCTCGTGTCACTTCGGCAGCGCATAGCGGAGACCGGCATCTCGCCACCGAATTTTACCGGCGAATTCCCCGCCGACCGCCAGATCGCCTTTTCCCGCAAACTCGGTGACATCTTCGGCTATGACTGGGACGCTGGCCGTCTCGACCTCGCCGTGCACCCGTCCTCCAACGGCTCCGGCGGCGACGTGCGCATCACCACCCGCATCAACCCGACGCAGCCGCTGGAATGCATCTACTCGACCATCCACGAGCTTGGCCACGCGGTCTACGAGCAGAACCTCAACCCTGAACACGCCATGCTCCCGGTGGCCTCCCATGCCTCCATGGGTGTCCACGAATCCCAGTCCCGCCTGTTCGAGAACCAGATCGGCCGCGGCCGCGCCTTCTGCGGCTGGCTCCACGACGCCATGCTCGCCCGGTTCGGCCCCACCGGCCTCGACAGTGCCGAAGACCTCTACCGCGCCGCCAATGCCGTCGAGACCGGCTACATCCGCACCGAGGCCGACGAGGTCCATTACAACCTCCACATTCTCATGCGCTTCGACCTGGAACGCGCGCTCATCTCCGGCGACCTGCCCGTGGCCGATCTCGAGACCGCCTGGAACGCGCGCTTCGAGGCCGATTTCGGCCTGAAGGTTCCCGACGCCCTGCGCGGCGTGATGCAGGACATCCACTGGGCCGACGGTCTCTTCGGCTATTTCCCCACCTACACGTTGGGCAACATCTATGCGGGCTGTCTCAACCGCGCCATCCATGCCGACATGCCCGATATCGACATGGCCCTGGCCGAAGGCGAAACCCAGGGGGTCGTCGCCTGGCTCAACCGCAACATCCACAACCGCGGCCGCATGGTCCCGCCCAAACAGCTCATCACGGACGCCACAGGCTTTGAGCCCGACGAGACGCCGCTGCTCGCCTACCTGGAAACCAAATTCTCCGGTCTCTATCCCATCTGACCCGCAGGGCCCGGCAAAGGCGCCGGGCCGTGCCGCCAAACGTATTCCGATAAAATTTTCACAAAATTCTTCCGAACTGTGACGCCCCTCACAGTTCGCCCCGGGTGATTCTGGCACAACACGCCATAGGAGATGACAGAAGGCTCCGCTCACCAACGGGAGAGATCAGATGGTCACGATTTTAAGCACCGGCTTTCACAAAATGTCCCATCATTTCGGGAGGTTTTCGGTCCCGGGGCTGTTTGAGATCAACCGTGCATACCGTGAGTACCGGGCGTTCCGGGCCCTGCCGGTCGAAAGACTGGAAGACCTCGGCCTGGATCCTGACCTTCTCCAAAACGGCTCGTTTCTGAATTTCCTGAGGCGCGCCAAAGACTGAATTTCCGTCCTCCCGGAAAAGTTGAGTACAAAGGTATTGCGATTTCAGATCGACCGGCGGCGGAGGGTGGGTGCCGCCGGCCGATACAGCCAAAATAATTTTTCCCCAGTGTGACCCAGGTTACGGAACGCGCGGTCTTTGCCGTGCAGTGTCGTCACACGGGCAGGCGAGGGGAGACGACAGGAGAAGACCAGTGACCGTTGTTGTACCGAGTGAAGAATTTACCCCCAACCGCGCCGCCACCCCGGCGGGCTTCCCCGAGATCCGCGGCATCGAGAGCGCCTGCCGCGACTACATGGTCTTCAAGGCCGGGGAATCCGCCTCCCGCCGCCGCAACCGTTTCCGCAGCGCAAAGCACCGTCTGATGTCCTTCAGCGAATTCATGGACAGCCAGCGCCGCGAAATCCGCTAGGGCGCCCGCGCGCTACTTCACCGACCGCCGCCGGTAAGTTCCCTCCGGCAGGTCCAGCGCCATCGCCAGGTCGCGCAGCTGGTGGGCCGAGAGGTTCACACACACCGTCTCACCACTGCGCGGATCAAACTGCTCGACCGTCGCCCCGTCATCAAACAGGTTGATGGTCAGATCCTCCCGCAACGGAGCCTCCCCCTCATCCACCAGGGTCACAACCGTCGCGTCAAACTCGTGCTCTATGGTAAACATGGGGGCAGGGTAGTGCGCGCGTCAGGCGACGAAAAGCCGAAATTTTCAAACCAGACAAAATCTTACCGCACAACCGTCCCCGGGGCACCAGCCCCGGTTTGCTCCCGACCCGCCCCATGGGCGGGAGCAAAAGCTCCCACCCCGGGTCGTCCGCAAACCTCTGTTACGAAAAGCAGCATTGGCTGTAACCGCCGTGCAGCCTCCAACCCGAGGCACGACACGCCATGCCCGACTTTGGGAGGGCTCCGCTCCGGCTGTCCAACGCGTGTCGCCCCAACTCCCAAAATCATGGAGCGGAGGCCGACCTCGGGGATGCCCTCCCGGGGGGAAAGTCGGGCATGGCGTGTCGTGCCGACACACCGGGAGGGTTGCTGGGCTTTTGCCCCACACCCGGCCAGGCATCCGCAATCGCAGCGTTTTTGTGTGTGCGAGCTCCACAGCCCCACGGCCGCCACAACCCCGATCCATCACCGCAGCGTTCCGCCCAAAACCTCCCGACGGACGCGGCGTCTCACGCGCCCCGCACCGTCCCCCACAAATCATACTCCGAGGCCTCATCCACCTCGACCGTCACGATATCACCAGGGTTCAGCCCCTCGAACCCCTCATCAATGAAAAGGTTCCCGTCGATCTCCGGCGCATCCGCCTTCGTCCGGCAGGTCGCGCCCTCGCCATCCACCTCGTCGACAATCACCTCGATCACCGAGCCGACCTTCGCCGCCAGTTTGCGTTCTGAGATCTCCTGGGACTTCTCCATGAACCGGTCCCAGCGCTCCTGCTTCACGTCCGGCGCCACATGGTCGGGCAGGGCGTTGGACCGCGCGCCATCCACATTCTCGTACTGGAAACAGCCCACCCGATCGAGCTGCGCCTCATCGAGCCAGTCGAGCAGATGCTCAAACTCCGCCTCCGTCTCGCCGGGGTAGCCCACGATAAACGTCGAGCGCAGCGTGATGTCCGGGCAGATCTCCCGCCACTTCGCAATCTCGTCCAAAGTTTTGGCCGACGCCGCCGGCCGCGCCATGCGCTTCAAAACATCCGGATGCGAATGCTGAAACGGAATGTCGAGATAGGGCAGAACCAGCCCCTCCGCCATCAGCGGGATCAGGTCGCGCACATGCGGATAGGGATAGACGTAATGAAGCCGCACCCAGGCCCCCAGCCCGCCCAATTCGCGCGCCAGATCCGTGATGTGCGTGCACACCTCACCCTCCCTCCAGGGATGCAGGTCATGCTTACGGTCCACACCGTAGGCGGATGTGTCCTGGCTGATCACCAGCAATTCCCGCACGCCCGCATCCACCAGCCGCTCCGCCTCGCGCAGCACCGCATGAGCCGGTCGCGACACCAGCCGCCCGCGCATGTCCGGGATGATGCAGAACCTGCACTTGTGGTTGCAACCCTCTGAAATCTTGAGATAAGAGTAATGCTGTGGCGTCAGATGCACACCCGATGCCGGCAGCAGATCCACAAACGGATCGGGCGCGGGCGGCACCGCCCCATGCACCGCGTCGAGCACCGCCTCATACTGATGCGGCCCCGTCACCGCCAGAACGCTCGGATGCGTCCCGCGGATATACTCCTCCTCCGCGCCCAGGCAGCCCGTCACGATCACCCGCCCGTTCTCGACCAGCGCCTCGCCGATCGCCTCCAGGCTCTCCGCCTTGGCCGAATCCAAAAAACCACAGGTGTTCACGATAACCGCATCCGCACCCGAATAATCCGGGGAAATCGCATAGCCCTCAGCCCGCAGCCGCGTCAGAATGCGCTCGGAATCCACAAGGGCTTTCGGACAGCCCAGCGACACCATCCCCACCTTCGGCTGCCCCGGACGGGCATCGGTGGGCATAACGGCACGGGGCGCGAGATCGGGGCGCAGGTCTGGCGGGTTGGCTGACATGGCCGCGCTATAGACCCGGTTCGCTCAAATGGGAAGCCCCCGCGCACGGGGACTGTCCCGTGTTGCAGACTGCGGGGCTCAGCCCAGGGCCGTACCGCTGCTTTCCTCGATCACGTGACCGGTGTCCGTCTCCTCATCGGACGTGTCCCCGTCACAGGCCGCCAGCGTAAACGCCGTCAGAATAACTGCCACAAATCGCATCAACTTACCCTCCGCTCTGATGATTGCGTGTCCCAAACAGAGCATGAACATGGCAAAACGCGAAACCGGAAAACTTCCGGGATCCTACGCAGGCGACTTTTGGCTGATGCCGTCCCCCAAAACAAAACACCCCGGCGCGGGGTCCGGGGTGTTCGGTGTTCCGAAGGACGAAGAGGCTTATTCAGCCATAGTGTCCGTGGATTCCTCAAGGCTGTCCATCGCGTCCTCTGCGGAATCGCCGGCATCCTCAACCGCCTCGGCGGCGGTGTCGCTCATGTCCATGTCCTCGTCGGATGATCCGTGGCTGCAAGCGGCCAGTGCGAGTGTCATCAGAACTACGGCTGTAATACGCATTTTGTCCCTCCAGGTTAATTGCTTAGCGGGACATACCTAAACATGGCCAAATCCGTTTGCCCATATGAATTTGCCCGGACAGAGCGCCCGAAAGCCCCTGGCCCAGGCGAAAAACCGCTCAGTCGCGGGGCTTTGTGTCATTGCGCTCCCGGATCAGCGCCTCCAGGTCCGCGAGCCGCGTCAGCACCTCATCGCGATAGGTGTCGGTCTTCTCGTTGCTCTCCTCCTGATGTGCGTCCTGCATCGAGTTCACGATCAGACCCACCAGAAGGTTCACCACCGCAAAGGTCGTGACCATGATAAACGGGACAAAAAACATCCAGGCGTAAGTGTAGACCTCCATCACCGGCCGCACGATGCCCATGGACCAGCTCTCCAGCGTCATGATCTGGAACAGCGAATAGCCCGACCGCCCCAGGGTGCCGAACCATTCCGGAAATGTCTCCCCAAACAGCTTCGTTGCCATGACCGAGCCGATATAGAAAATCACGCCCATCAGAAGGAACACCGAGCCCATGCCGGGCAGGGCGCTCACCAGCCCCTCAACCACCCGCCGCAACGACGGTGCCACCGACACCACGCGCAACAGCCGCAGGATCCTCAGCGCCCGCAGCACGCTCAGCCCCTGGGTGGCCGGCACCAGCGAGATCGCCACGATCACGAAGTCAAAGATATTCCAGCCATTCGAGAAAAACCGCCCCCCGCGCGCGAACAGCTTCAGCCCGATCTCAATGACAAACACCGCCAGACACAGCCGGTCCAGCGTCAGGATCAGCGGCCCCACCCGCTCCATCGCGGTGTCCGAGGTCTCAAGCCCCAGAATGACGGCGTTGAACAGGATCACGCCAAGGACGAAGTTCTCCACCGCGCGCGATTCCACAAACCGGGCAACACGGGTTCGAAGCGGGGACGGGGCAGGGGCGGTACTTTGGCTCATGGCCGCACATATCGGTCGGGCGCGTGTTTTGTGCAAGAGGCGAAAACCCGCCTGGGGTGCGGGCGGGCGCACCGGTTATCTTGGCATCCCAACATCCCAGCCGCCCCGCCCGGCGTCCACGCCGGGCAGCGCCGACCCTCCCCCAGGAGGCGCTATCGCACCACCAGGGTCAGCGCTTCCCTCGGAGGAAGGGCACAAACGCCGCAAACCCTCTCACAACCAACCCACTACCACGTCAAAGCACCCCGCCCATCCCATCCGCCCCGCCCGGCGGCACCGCCGGGCAACGCCGATCTCCCCGTCACGCCAAAGGCGTGCCTTTATTTTATGGCGTGCCTCCGGCACGACCGAGGCGTCACCACGCCCCCCGAGGTCCACGTTCCCCTCAGAGGAAGGGCGGAAACCTGTCAAAACCAACCGAGGGCATCTCAAAACACCCCGCCCATCTCAACCGCCCCGCCTGGCGGCACCGCCGGGCAACGCCGACCTCCCCCACGGGAGGCGTTAAAACGCCCCCCGAGGTCCGCGTTCCCCTCAGGGGAAGGGCACAACCGCCTCAACACCCTCAACTCAATTCCGCTCAGCCAAAGGATGCCCCTCCGGATAGGGCGCATCTACCGGCAGGCTGTTGGAATATCGTACCACCGGCTTGTCGCCGCACAAAAAGATTTCCCAATATATCGTTGCATCCTGTCCACCAATCATATCTCTGGCCATCCATGCCACCACCTGTTCGAAATGGCAGGGAGCCTCCTCCCAATAGGCAGCGATACTATATGGTTGCCCTGTATCTGGCGCTTTCCCTTCCGGCAGCAGTGTTCTCTCATCACCCAGAATAGCGTTTAGCTGCGCTTGGTTGAGATTTTGCGCACCTCGAAGATCGGCGGAGTGTGCTTGAGAGCATAAGGTTGCCCCGGCCCAGTCAGCGGATCTAAGATCTGTGGAGTTAAATGACGCGCCTTCCAGCCGCGCGCCCCAAAGGACCGCTGCCTGTAGTTGCGCACAGCCGCAGTCGGCACCCTCCATCCGGGCATTCCAGAGGACGGCCCCCTGCATACTTGACCACGAAAGTTTAGCCCCTTCCATCCGTGCCGCTTTAAAGACTGCTCCCTGCAGTTGCGTCTTCAAAAGAATTGCCAACTCCAATCTTGAACCATCAAATCGAGCCTGAGCGAAGTTCAGGCCTGACAAATCGGCTTTTCGAATGTCTGTCTTCCGAAGGTCAAGCCTGTACCCTTTTGCGCCGTTTCGCACCAACCGGGCTTCCAAGGTATCGATCATTTCCTTGGGGCGGTTGCCAATGACCTCAAGAGCCTTCTGAATATCTATGCGAACCGGCTGCAGATCATTTGCCCACTTCCGTAGTTCTTCCTGTCGCAGATCAAATTTTTTTTGACGTTCCTCAAATTCGTCCGCAGTGGCCTTCTCCGGATACTCCGGCCAATCCCCAAACGGATGATCCTCCGCATCCTCCGCCTTACTGTTCTCCCGAATATACGCGCACAGAATATCCATCACCCGGATATGGTCCTCGGGATTATCCCGCGCGATCCGCTCAAGCGTTAGGATCGCGCCAATCCGGACCTCAAGGTTGGGTTTGGTAACATTGAACGATTCCCAATCTCCCGGTTCGCCAATCAACCCCTCCGGAAGCTCTGAGCTTTCTCCTTCACTTTCCCATTCAATCTTCGTTTGAACCTTGCCGTTCTCGCCGTCCTTAAATCGCAGCACCCGCCCAATCCGGCTCACCGTTTTTTCAGCGCCCAACCCCTCAACCGCCGTATTGATCAGCCCGGTAATATGGGTTGCTTCCTGCGTCTTCGCCGTGCGCTCATTGATCCATGCCCGGACGAGCCGAAACGGGACGGTGGACAAAACCGCCAGCATTCCCGCAAACGCGGCAATTGCCACAGCAATATTCCGGGTTTGTGACTTGTCAGCCGTCGGGTCAGGCTCACGCATCTGCGCGAGCAGGTCGCCAACAATGGGGATCAGAGTTCCAACGTATCCGTACAGCACCAACAGGAACAGGACGCATCCCGTCAGGACCAGTCCCGAGACATAATGCTCCTGTATCCACCGGATGAAACCGCGCCAAACCTGTCGCGGGTTTTTCGCTTTCGGCGCAAACTTCAATACCCACAAAATCACGACCATCACAATCGCCGCGAGCAGCAGCCACCCCGCCGTCACCAGGCCTTCGGGAATGGGTGGGATGTGGATCGTGGTTCCCGTGCCGTCCGTCACGATCCAGTCAGACATTCACGTGTCTCCCAATCCACGACGACCGCCCAAGTTTCGAAATCTCATTAATACGCTCTATCCGGCGTTTGTCGTCGTCAGTCATCACGGCTCAAATCGGTTTTGCAAAATTGCGAACACCCTAGCACAAAACCAGGGGGCAACGAACCGTTAACCATGCTGCGGCCCGTGGCCCAAACGGCGCTCAATTTCGGCCATTTTGGGCCAAACCCCGTGCAATCTGTGCCATTTGACTCACAATCTGTGCCACTTCGCTGTCAATCTGCGCCACCTGTCGCACCGGTTGAGCCATTTTGGACCCTCAAAAACACCATCGGGAACCCAAACGCATTTGTTGACGTAGTGTCATAATGGGTTGCACACTCATGGTTCAGGCGGGGAGGAAAACATGGAAAAACCGGCATTTACCCTCGGGATTGAGGAGGAATACCTGATCGTCGACCGGGACACCCGGGATCTGGTGGCCGAGCCCGATCCCTCGTTTTTTGATGCCTGCAACGAGGCACTCGGCGACCGTGTTTCCGCCGAGTTTCTGCAGTGTCAGATCGAGGTCGGGACCCGTCCGCACAAAAATGTTGGTAATGCTGTCAATGAGTTACGGGAACTGCGCCGGGCCGTGGCCTCCACCGCGCAGCTCTTCGGCTACGCCGTCATCGCCGCCTCCACGCACCCGTTCGCCCGCTGGCGGCGGCAGCATCACACCAAGAAAGACCGCTACGACGGCCTCGCCGCCGATATCGGCCAACCCGTCCGCCGCATGCTCATCTGCGGCATGCACATGCATGTGGGGATCGAGGATGACGACCTGCGCATCGACCTGATGAACCAGGTTTCCTACTTCCTCCCCCACATGCTCGCCCTCTCCGGCTCCTCCCCGTTCTGGGAGGGCGAGGACACCCGTCTGGCCAGTTATCGCCTCACCGTTTTCGACGCGATGCCGCGCACGGGGCTGCCGGATCAGCTGGTCAGTTTCGCGGAATACCGCCGGCTGGTGGACCATCTGGTGGAGTCCGAATGCATCGAGGATGGCACGAAAATCTGGTGGGATGTCCGGCCGTCTGACAGATTTCCCACATTGGAACAACGGGTTACGGATGTGTGTTCGCGACTGGCGGATGTGCGGGCGATCGCGGCGTTCTACCAGACGACGCTTGCCTACCTGTACCGGATCCGGGTCGGGAACCAGCGCTGGAGGATCTATCCCAACACCCTCATCATGGAAAACCGCTGGCGGGCGCAGCGCTATGGCATGGAGGGCAAACTGATCGATCACGGCGCGCAAAAGGCCGTGGGTATGGACGCTCTGATGGCCGAATTTATCGATGTCACCGCCCAGGATGCGGAGGAACTCGGCTGCGCCGAGGACCTGCTCGGCGTGCAGCGGATCGTGAAGGAGGGCACCTCCGCCATGCGCCAGAGGCGGGTCTATGCGGAGGCGGTGGAGAACGGCGCCGACCATGACGAGGCGCTCCAGGCCGTTGTGGACGCCCTCATCGAGGAGTTTGGTCAGGACTAGCGGATCGTGTAGGGCAGCAGCCCGCGCTCGTCGGGATCGACTTCCAATTGATGCTCCATCGGCGGAACGGCCCGTTGCACGCAGTCCCGCCGTTCGCAGATTCTGCAGGAGATTCCAATGGGTTCGAAGGCGGTGTCCTTGCTGATGTCGAGGTCGTCGGCATAGACCAGAGCGCCCGCATGCTCAATTTCGCAGCCCAACGCGATGGCATATCGCCGGACCGGCGCGCGAAACGACCCGCCGGGTTTTGCGATGTCACGTGCGAGGCAAAAATATCTAATTCCGTCCGGGGTTTCCGCCAACTGCCTGAGAAACCGGCCTGGGGTTTCAAAAGCTCGGTGCACGTTCCAAAGCGGGCAGGCGCCGCCAAATCGCGCAAACTGAAGCCGCGTGGCGGAGTGCCGCTTGGTGATCGTACCGGCCTGATCCACCCGAACGAAGAAAAACGGAACCCCTCGCGCGCCGGTGCGCTGCATGGTGGACAGCCGCTGGGCGATCTGTTCGATGGAGGCGCCAAATTCGCGGGCAAGAGCGTCAAGATCATGGCGAAGTTCCTGAGATTTCAGCAAAAACCGTTGATAGGGCAGCATGGCCGCACCGGCGAAATAGTTGGCCAGACCGGTCTTGCAAATGGCCCGCGCTGCCGGTGTCTGAAACCGGGCGAGGTCCAGATTGGCCTCCAGCAGCTTGTCATGCTCCAGCAGGGCGATCTGATGCAGGATCTGAAAATCCTGGGTCGCGGGCGTGGCATTGTCTGACACCGCCAGGGTTTTCGTGGCGGGATCATATCGCCGCATCGCCACATCAGCGGTGGTTTCAATGGTGATGCCATGACGCGACGACAGCCACTGCGTCAGACCCGCGCGTCGGTCGCCCGGGGGCAGGGAGCCGGCGAAGCGTTCGGCCATGCGGTCGACGCTGTCTATGTAGTTGTCACAATAGTGAAAAAAGTCGCGAACCTCCTCCCAGGGCAGGGGCGCCAGGGGGCTGTCCTCGCGGCCCAAAGCCTCGTTGAGCTGCGCAAGCCGCTCCTGGCTCTGACGGTGTTCGCGGTGGAGTGTCAGAAAGGCGCGGGCGAAATTCGGGGCGTTTGACGCGACCAGCTGCAGGTCGGCCAGCGGTGGCATGTCGTCAAACATGGGATCGGCCAGAGCCTCCCGGAGGTCCGCCACCATGCGTTCGGAGGTACCGGCGGAAAGTTCGGCCACATTGACGCCAAACTCACCGGCCAGCGCGAGAACCACGCGGGTCGAGACCGGGCGGTGGTTGTTTTCCATCTGGTTGAGATAGGACACCGACACACCAAGCTTCCGCGCATACTCCGCCTGGGTGAGCCCAAGACGGGCACGAATTTCGCGCAGTTTTACACCGGCATAAATTTTCTGGACCCGGGACATGTTCGCAAATTTGCAATACGCAATCGTCGTTTGCAATAATGTTTGCAAATTTACCGTAAATTTCTTGTGAAACTTTGGGTCTTCTGTCACTAACCCTTAAGTGGATCAGGGAGGGCGCAGAAGTGAAAACAATCCTCGACCAGTTGGAGGACCGCCGGGCCGAGGCCCGTCTGGGGGGTGGTCAGCGCCGCATCGACAGCCAGCACGCAAAGGGCAAACTTACCGCCCGAGAGAGGATCGAGGTTCTGCTCGATGAGGACAGCTTTGAGGAATTTGACATGTTCAAATCCCACCGCTGTACCGATTTTGGCATGCAGGAGGTCAGCTATCCCGGTGATGGCGTTATCACGGGCTGGGGGACGATCAACGGTCGCCAGGTCTATGTTTTCAGTCAGGATTTCACTGTGTTCGGCGGGTCGCTCTCTGAGACCCATGCCGAGAAGATCTGCAAAATCATGGATATGGCCCTGCAGAACGGGGCGCCGGTTATTGGGCTGAACGACTCCGGTGGGGCGCGAATTCAGGAGGGTGTCGCGTCGCTCGCCGGATATGCGGATGTGTTTCAGCGCAATATCATGGCGTCCGGGGTGGTGCCGCAGATCAGCGTGATTATGGGGCCATGTGCGGGTGGCGCGGTTTATTCGCCCGCGATGACCGATTTCATCTTCATGGTACGGGACAGCTCCTACATGTTTGTCACCGGTCCGGACGTTGTGAAAACCGTGACCAATGAGGTCGTGACGGCGGAGGAACTGGGCGGAGCGAAGACCCATACTTCAAAGTCCTCGGTGGCCGATGGGGCGTATGAGGATGATATGGTGGCCCTGATGGAGGTGCGCCGCCTGGTTGACTTCCTGCCTCTGTCGAACCGGGAAAAGCCGCCTCTGCGTCCGTTCTTCGATGAGCCGGGACGGGTGGAGCCGAGCCTCGATACACTGGTGCCGGCCAATCCGAACACGCCCTATGACATGAAGGAGCTCATCCACAAGGTCGCGGATGAGGGCGATTTCTTCGAAATTCAGGAGGAATTCGCCAAAAACATCATCACCGGATTCATCCGGCTTGAAGGTTCGACCGTGGGGGTTGTGGCGAACCAGCCGATGGTTCTGGCCGGGTGCCTCGACATTGACAGCTCCCGCAAGGCCGCGCGGTTCGTGCGGTTCTGTGACGCGTTTGATATCCC
This sequence comes from Amaricoccus tamworthensis, assembly GCF_049800875.1. Lineage (NCBI taxonomy): Bacteria > Pseudomonadati > Pseudomonadota > Alphaproteobacteria > Rhodobacterales > Paracoccaceae > Amaricoccus > Amaricoccus tamworthensis. Next base: position 361,020 of record NZ_JBNAFV010000002.1, read on the forward strand.
GATCCTGACTTTTGTGGACGTGCCTGGGTTCCTGCCTGGTACGAGCCAGGAATATTCGGGCGTTATCAAGCACGGCGCGAAACTCCTGTTTGCCTATGGCGAGGCGACGGTGCCGAAGGTGACGGTGATTACCCGCAAGGCCTATGGCGGGGCCTATGACGTGATGTCGTCCAAACATCTGCGCGGTGATTTCAACTATGCCTGGCCCACGGCGGAAATTGCGGTGATGGGGGCGAAAGGCGCGGTTGAGATCCTCTACCGGTCCGAACTTGGCGATCCGCAAAAGATCGCGGCCCGGACGAAGGATTACGAGGAGCGGTTCGCAAACCCGTTCGTGGCGGCGGAAAAAGGCTTCATCGACGAGGTGATCATGCCGCAGTCCACGCGCCGTCGGGTGGCGCGGGCCTTTGCGTCGCTCCGCACCAAGCGTCTTTCAAATCCCTGGAAGAAGCACGACAACATTCCACTTTGAGGTTGATATGCCCGGACTGATCTGGATCATGGGAGACCGTATGGCCGCGCTACTAAAAGCGGCCATGACAAAACTTGGAGCGGCATATGATACGTCGTCTGTGGTTTTCCCTCCCAAAGCTCATCCGCTTTATGCTTACGCATATTGCAAACGGAATGGTGCTGGGGTGCGTGTTCCTGTTCATCATGATCTGGTGGGACGTGGCCGGATTGGGCACCCTGCTGGAGAAGGACAGTTCGGGGCTGGCTACGGCGGTCCTGTTCTTTCAGACCTCCATGACCTTCGGGGCGGTTTCGATGGGTATCGCGGTCATGGGGTTGGGCGAGGACTGAACCACGGCTGGCCCGGCAGGGGCTGGTGATGCAAAAACACCGCGGGTTTCCGTCAAAGATGCCGGGAACGGATTACGGTTTTACCATCCGTCGGGAGTCGAAGGGCGGAGCGACGGAACTGAAGGCGCGTGAGCGTTACCGGGACCGGCGGCCTGCGGACCGGCGGGCGGATCTCGCCTTCGTGACGGCGCTGGTGGACTATTTTGGCGAGGAGCCGTTTGAGCGCGGCAATCTGGATGCGGGACGGCTGAACTGGCTTTTGAACCGCGAGGTCGTGCCGGTGGATGCGGATGCGTTCGATCCGGCGGATTACGGCGCGGTTCTGCGGCTCGACATGGATGAGGTGCGACGGAATTTTCCCGAGGCACTGGAAGATTAAAGCCCAGGTCCGCCTGGAACGATGGGGAGAACACAATGAAAATCACAGTGCCTGGTCTGCTGCTCTGCGCCCTTGTGCTTGGCGCCTGCAGCAACGGTCCCGCCTCCATGACGGGGGAGCAGCGGATTGAGATGACGGACACCATCGTTCGGACCGATCCGAGCGTGAGCGGAGAGATCCCGCCGGCGGATCCTGAATTCCGTTTCTGATTTTTGGGCGTGGCACGGATTGCATCCGGGAATGGGTGAGGTTGGATGTTTAAGAAGATTTTGATCGCGAACCGGGGTGAGATCGCCTGCCGGGTTATCAAATCGGCCAGAAAGATGGGCATTCAGACCGTGGCGGTCTATTCGGACGCGGATGCCCAGGCGCTGCATGTGCGCATGGCGGACGAGGCCGTGAATATTGGGCCGGCGCCGGTGAACCAGTCCTACATCGTGATTGATAAAATCCTCGACGCGGTTCGGCAGAGCGGCGCGGAGGCGGTGCATCCGGGTTACGGTTTCCTGTCCGAGCGGGCGGAGTTTGCCGAGAAGCTCGATGCGGCGGGTGTGGCCTTCATCGGACCGCCGGTGGGTGCGATCGAGGCGATGGGTGACAAGATCACGTCCAAGAAACTCGCGGCGGAGGCGGGTGTTTCGACCGTGCCGGGCTTCATGGGCTTGATTGACGACGCCGAGCATGCGGTGAAAATCTCGCAGGACGTGGGCTATCCGGTGATGATCAAGGCCAGCGCCGGGGGCGGTGGCAAGGGCATGCGGATTGCCTGGAACGACGACGAGGCCCGCGAGGGGTTCGAGCGGTCCAAATCGGAAGCCGCCAGCAGCTTTGGTGATGACCGGATCTTCATTGAGAAGTTCGTCACGCAGCCGCGCCATATCGAGATCCAGGTGCTCGGCGACAAACACGGGAACTGCGTGTACCTGAACGAGCGCGAGTGTTCGATCCAGCGGCGGAACCAGAAGGTGATCGAGGAGGCCCCGTCGCCATTCCTGACGCCGGAGACGCGAAAGGCAATGGGGGAGCAGGCGGTCGCACTGGCCGCGGCGGTGGATTACTGCAGCGCCGGAACGGTCGAGTTCATCGTGGATGGCGAGCAGAATTTTTACTTCCTCGAGATGAATACGCGTCTGCAGGTGGAGCATCCGGTCACGGAACTGATCACCGGCATTGACCTCGTGGAGCAGATGATCCGCGTGGCGGCGGGTGAGAAGCTGACGATTTCGCAGGAGGATGTGGGGATCAATGGCTGGGCCATTGAGAGCCGGCTTTATGCGGAGGATCCCTACCGGAACTTCCTGCCCTCCATTGGCCGTCTGACCCGCTACCGTCCGCCGGAGGAGATTGCGACGGACAATGTCGCCGTCCGCAACGACACGGGCGTGTTCGAGGGCGGTGAGATTTCAATGTATTACGACCCGATGATCGCCAAGCTTTGCACCTGGGCGCCGACACGGGCCGCTGCGATTGAGGCGATGCGGACGGCGCTCGACGGGTTTGAGGTGGAGGGCATTGGCCACAACCTGCCGTTTTTGTCGGCTGTGATGGATCACAAGGTTTTCATCGAAGGTGACATGACCACGGCCTTTATCGCGGACGAGTATCCAGACGGGTTCCAGGGCGTGGATCTGCCGGAGGAGACGCAGCGCAAACTGGCGGCACTGGCCGCGCATATGCGGATGGTCTGGGAGAGCCGGGACGCGAAAATTTCCGGTGGTATTCTCAATCATCGCCGGAAGGTCAGCAACGAGTGGGTGGTGACCCTTGGGAAGGCGCATTTCCCGGTGACGCTCGGCAGTGACGATCTTGGCACGCTTGTGGGTTTTGAGGACGGAACGACGGTTCATGTCTCCAGCACCTGGACGCCTGGTCAGATGCTGGCGAAAGCGGTGATCGACGGGGAGGAGATCGTCGCAAAGACCGAGCGCATTCACGGCGGTTTCCGGATGCGCCACCGAGGCGCGGACATCAAGGGCCGGGTACAGTCACCGCGGCATGTGGAACTGGCGTCGTTGATGCCGGAGAAACTCGCACCGGATACGTCGAAGATGCTGCTCTGTCCGATGCCGGGTCTGATCGTTCAGATCAATGTCGAGGAGGGCGAGGAGGTTTTTGACGGCCAGGCGCTCTGCACGGTCGAGGCGATGAAAATGGAGAATGTTCTGCGCGCGGAGAAGTCCGGCGTGGTGTCGAAAATTCTGGTCAAGCCCGGTGACAGCCTCGCGGTGGACGAGGTGATCCTGGAGTTCGAGTAGGATGGTCCGGGGGGACGCCTACTGCCGGAAGGACCCGGTTTCCTGGTGTCGCGAGGGCATGCGGTCGATCAGGTTGATCAGTTCCCGGGATGTGGTCGGCGCGGGGCGGCGTTTTGCAACGGTGCCGTCCTTGTCGATCAGCACGAGGCCGAACCCGCGCGGGCGAAGTTTGAGGCGCAGAGGGCCTTTCGCGTCCGGGTCGGTATCGACCAGCACAATCACGTCACGGTCGGCGAGATCTTCCTGGCGTTCCTGCAGCATTTCCATCTGCTGCGCAAAACGGGGGTCATTTGGAGTGTCGGCAAATACCACAACCGGTCGGGCGACCCAGAGCAGATCCTCAAGCGCCGGCGGTTCGCCAATGGCGATGATGCCACTGTCCTCCGACCCCTGGTCGATCGCTGTCTGGGCGTTCGCGCCGAGGGCCACCACTGCCAGACCAATGGTCACTATGGACCGGATTACTCGCATGCAATTTTCCATTGCTGACAGATTTAGTCACTCCGGCAGCGGATGCGAGCGGAAAATTGCCAAAAATTGCAGCATGTCGAAAAATTGTCCGTTACCTGCCCCTTGCATGGGAGAGTTGAGATGAGCAGCCCTGATCTGAAAACCTGGAAAGCACTGGCCGAAAAGGAACTTCGCGGGCGGCCGATGGAGGACCTAACCTGGCACACGCCCGAGGGGATCGACGTGAAGCCGCTCTACACGGAGGAGGACCTGGACGGGATTGGCCATCTGGGCGGCGTTCCGGGTGTCGGTCCCTTCACGCGCGGGCCGCGGGCGACGATGTATGCCGGGAGGCCCTGGACAATCCGGCAGTATGCGGGCTTCTCGACGGCTGAGGAATCCAATGCGTTTTATCGGAAGGCCCTGGCGGCGGGGCAGCAGGGCGTGTCGGTGGCTTTCGATCTGGCGACGCACCGGGGATATGACAGCGACCATCCCCGGGTGGAGGGCGATGTCGGCAAGGCCGGTGTGGCAATCGACAGTGTCGAGGACATGAAGATCCTGTTCGACGGCATTCCGCTCGACAAGGTCTCGGTGTCCATGACGATGAACGGGGCCGTCATTCCGGTTCTGGCGAATTTCATCGTCGCCGGTGAGGAACAGGGCGTCGACCGGTCGGTTCTGTCGGGAACGATTCAGAATGACATTCTGAAGGAGTTCATGGTCCGCAACACCTATGTCTATCCGCCGGAAGCCTCCATGCGGATTGTGGCGGATATCATTGAGTTCACTTCGAAGGAGATGCCGAGGTTCAACTCCATTTCGATCTCCGGCTATCACATGCAGGAGGCAGGCGCGAACCTGGTGCAGGAACTGGCGTTCACGCTGGCGGATGGTCGGGAATACGTCCGGGCGGCGATTGACCGGGGCATGGATGTGGACGCCTTTGCCGGGCGGCTGTCGTTCTTTTTTGCGATTGGCATGAATTTCTTCATGGAGGCCGCAAAGCTGCGGGCGGCGCGTCTGCTCTGGCACCGGATCATGTCGGAGTTTGAGCCGAAGAAGCCGGGCAGTCTGATGTTGCGCACGCATTGCCAGACCTCCGGCGTCAGTTTGCAGGAGCAGGATCCGTATAACAACGTCGTGCGCACGGCCTATGAGGCGATGGCGGCGGTGCTGGGCGGGACGCAGTCGCTCCACACCAATGCGCTGGATGAGGCCATTGCGCTGCCGACCGAGTTTTCGGCGCGTATCGCGCGGAACACGCAGCTGATCCTGCAGGAGGAAACCGGCGTGACCAACGTGGTCGATCCACTGGCCGGGAGCTACTACGTCGAGAGCCTGACCAATGAGTTGGCCGAGGAGGCCTGGAAGATCATTGAGGAGGTCGATGCCATGGGTGGCATGACCAAGGCCGTTGCCACGGGCATGCCCAAGCTGCGCATCGAGGAAAGTGCGGCGCGTCGCCAGGCGGCGGTGGACCGTGGCGATGAGGTGATCGTTGGCGTCAACAAATACAAACTGGAGCAGCAGGATCCGATCGACATCCTCGACGTGGACAATCATGCGGTGCGGCAGTCGCAGATCGCGCGGCTGAAAAGGATCCGGGACACGCGGGACGAGGAAAAATGCCAGGCGGCTCTGGCCGCGCTTGAGGAGGCTGCGGGAAGCGACGGCAATCTGCTGGCGGCCGCAGTGGAGGCCGCGCGGGCGCGGGCAAGTGTCGGGGAGATTTCGGACGCCATGGAAAAGGTATTTGGCCGCCACCGCGCGGACGTGAAGACGCTCGCCGGGGTGTATGGTGCCGCCTATGATGGCGACGAGGGGTTTGCCGCCATACAGCGCGACGTTGAGGCGTTCGCGGAAGAGGAGGGCCGTCGCCCGCGTATGCTGGTGGTCAAGATGGGCCAGGACGGCCATGATCGGGGCGCGAAGGTGATCGCCACGGCCTTCGCGGATATTGGTTTTGACGTGGATGTGGGGCCGCTGTTCCAGACGCCCGATGAGGCCGCGCAGGATGCGGTGGACAACGACGTCCATGTGGTTGGCATCTCATCCCAGGCGGCGGGTCACAAGACGCTTGCGCCACGGCTGATCGAGGCGCTGCGGGCGCAGGGTGCGGGGGAGATTCTGGTGATCTGTGGCGGTGTCATTCCGCAGCAGGATTACGCCTTCCTCAAGGAGGCCGGTGTCAGCGCCATCTTTGGGCCGGGGACAAACATCCCCGACGCGGCACGTGATATCCTGAAGCTTATTCGGGCTGCCCGGAGCTGAACATGCGGACGGCGAGACACATCCCGGCGATGAAGAGGAGCGGAATGCCGAGTTCCGCGGTCTCCTCGATCATGCCGAGGTTGGCGTTGGTGCCGTCCTCAAGTTCGATGCCAAGGGGCAGCAGTTTGCGGCCCAGACCGTCGATGGCTTTCGATCCGACCATGAGCGCGATGCCACATGCGATCAGCCATTGCGAAGCGGCGAAGCTGCGCAGGCCGTTGATGAAGGATTTGCCGTGGGCGCGGACGAGGCGGTACAGGGCGTATGCGAGCACCGCGATGATGGCCACGGCAATCAGCCGCTCGAACAGGGGCGCGTCATTAGAGAGGTACATCCGACTTTTCAGGATGCCGACGGATGTGAAGCGTTTGTCGAAATCCAGCTCGCGGCCGGCCATGAACAGGAACAGCACGGGAATTTCCCAGGTGCCGCGCGCAATAACCGGGCCGGCGAGGCGCACGAATGTGATTGCGCAAAACAGGTACAGAACCGCGGTCGCGGTTTCGATGCCGCCGCCCTCGCGGGTCAGCGCGGGCGTAAAGCCCACCTGGACGAGGTCGAGCGCAATCACGGCCACGGCGAGCACCATGGCCATAAACAGCGGCAAAAAGCGTTTGTCGTGTCCTGATTCGAGCGATAGCTGCGCCAAATCACGTCCTCCGGAAACTGTCGTGACGGATTTATTACACTATTGCGACGGAAGACGCAAAGTGGATCACCTGATGTGCGCAAAAGGCGTGGAATCAGACGCAAAATCTGTCCATTGTGCCCCCGTATCGAACAGGCCACACGGCCGGTATTGGGAGGCTGACCATCATGTCGAGTGAAACCAAAGAAGCCGCACGCCAGGCGGCGCTCAAGTACCACGAGCTTCCGAAGCCGGGTAAACTTGAGATCAGGGCGACGAAACCGATGGCAAACGGCCTGGATCTTTCGCGTGCCTACAGTCCGGGCGTTGCCGAGGCGTGCCTCGAGATAAAGGAAAACCCCGAGAACGCCGCACGCTATACCTCGCGCGGCAACCTCGTTGCGGTCGTGTCCAACGGTTCAGCGGTGCTGGGCCTGGGCAATATCGGGGCGCTGGCCTCGAAGCCGGTGATGGAGGGGAAGGCGGTTCTCTTCAAGAAGTTCGCCAATGTCGACTGTTTTGACATTGAGGTGGATGAAAACGATCCGGAGAAACTCGCGGATATCGTCTGCGCGCTGGAGCCGACCTTTGGGGCGATCAATCTTGAGGACATCAAGGCGCCGGACTGTTTCATTGTCGAGCGGCTGTGCCGGGAACGGATGAACATTCCCGTGTTCCATGACGATCAGCACGGAACCGCGATTGTTGTTGGTGCCGCCGCGACGAACGCGCTGCACCTGGCGGAGAAATCGTTCGAGGATATCAAGATCGTATCCACGGGCGGCGGTGCGGCGGGGATTGCCTGTCTCAACATGCTTCTGAAGCTGGGTGCCAGGCGCGAGAACATCTGGCTCTGTGACATTCATGGCCTCGTTTACGAGGGCCGGGATATCGACATGAACCCGGAGAAGGCCTGTTTCGCGCAGAAGTCCGATTTGCGCACGCTGGATGACGTTATCGAGGGCGCGGATCTGTTCCTCGGGCTTTCGGGGCCGAATATTCTCAAGCCCGAGATGGTCAAAAAGATGGTACCGGAAAATCCGATCATCTTCGGTTTGGCCAATCCCAATCCCGAGATCACGCCGGAAATGGCACGGGAGGCAAACCCGAGTGCGATTATTGCGACGGGGCGGTCGGATTATCCGAACCAGGTCAACAACGTGCTGTGCTTCCCGTTCATTTTCCGTGGCGCGCTGGATGTTGGCGCGACGGAGATCAATGACGCGATGGAAGTCGCCTGCGTCGAGGGCATTGCGGAACTGGCACGGGCCTCGTCCTCTGCGGAGGCCGCGGCGGCCTATCGGGATGAGCGGCTGAGTTTTGGGCCGGAGTATCTTATCCCCAAGCCGTTCGATCCGCGGCTGATTGCGATTGTCGCTGGTGCGGTGGCCCAGGCGGCGATGGACAGCGGCGTTGCGAAACGTCCGGTGGAGGACATTGAGTCGTACAAGGAGAAACTCAACCAGTCGGTCTATCGCTCTGCACTGATCATGCGTCCCGTATTTGAAGCGGCGCGCAACAGCGTGCGGCGGATTGTTTTTGCGGAAGGCGAGGATGTGCGTGTTTTGCGTGCGGTCCATGCCATGCGGCAGGAAGGCGTGGATATGCCGATCCTGATCGGCCGCCCTGACGTGATTGCCACGCGCTGCGAACGTGAGGCGATACCGCTGAAGCTCGATCATGACTTCGAGACGGTCAACCCGGAGCAGGACCACCGTTTCCGCGAATACTGGGAGACCTATCACCTTCAGCTGCAGCGCCGTGGCATTACGCCGGACCTGGCGAAAGCGATCATGCGCACGAACTCGACGGCGATTGCTGCGGTGATGGTGCATCGCGGTGAGGCGGACAGCATGATCTGCGGAACGTTTGGTCAGTACCTTTGGCACCTGAACTACATTGAACAGATGCTGGCGACCGAGGAGAACAAGCCAATTGGCGCGCTGTCGCTTATGATCACCGAGAAGGGGCCGCTGTTCGTGGGGGATACCCATGTGCATCCGCAGCCAACAGCCGAACAGATTGCGGATGTCGTGTTTGCGGCGGCGCGGCACGTGCGCCGGTTTGGCGTGGAGCCGAAGGTTGCGATCTGTTCGCACTCGCAGTTCGGCAACCTCAATTCCGACTCCGGCTGCAGGACGCGCGCGGCGCTTGAAATCCTTGATAAAATGGATCTGAATTTTGAGTACGAGGGCGAGATGCACTCGGATGCGGCGCTCGATCCGGAACTGAGGGAACGCATCTTTCCCAATTCGAGGCTGCATGGTGCGGCCAATACGCTGATTTTTGCGAATACCGACGCGGCGAGTGGCGTGCGCAACATCGTCAAGGTCGTGGCGAACGGCCTCGAAGTTGGTCCTATTTTGATGGGGATGGGAAACCGTGCCCACATCGTTACGCCGTCCATTACGGCCCGCGGCCTTCTGAATATTGCCGCATTGGCGGGGGCGGCGGTGCATACCTACGGATAGCCATTACAGCAACAGGGGGAATAAAAAATGGGATACAGGGAGGTCTATGATGCCTGGAAAAAGGATCCCGAAGGTTTTTGGCTCGATCAGCTTGATCTGATCGATTGGGTCAAACGGCCAACCAGGGCGCTCGATGACAGCGCCGCCCCCCTATACGGCTGGTTTCCGGACGCCGTGTGCAACACCTGCTACAACGCGCTCGACCGGCATGTTGAGGCGGGCCATGGTGACAGGACGGCCGTGATTTACGACTCCCCCGTGACGGGGGTGAAAGACCAGTTCACCTATTCGCAAATGCTGGACCGGGTGTCCCGCCTCGCCGGGGCGCTTGCCGCACGGGGGGTTACGAAGGGTGACCGGGTCGTTCTGTACATGCCGATGATCCCGGAGGCGCTTGTGGCGATGCTGGCCTGTGCCAGGATCGGTGCGATTCATTCGGTGGTGTTTGGCGGTTTCGCGGCATCGGAACTGTCGGTGCGGATTGATGACGCGAAGCCCAAGGCCATCATCGCGGCGTCCTGCGGCATCGAACCCGGGCGTACGGTCGCCTACAAGCCCATGCTCGACGAGGCGATTGACCTGTCGGTGCACAAGCCCGAGTTTACCATGATCTTCCAGCGGCCCATGCTGCAGGCGGATCTGATTGAGGGGCGCGATCACAGCTGGCGGGAAATTACCGCGGGCGCGGAGCCGGTGGGCTGCACCCCGATGGATGGGATGGATCCACTTTATGTGCTGTATACCTCCGGCACCACGGGGCAGCCCAAGGGCGTGGTCCGGGCCAATGCCGGGCATATGGTGGCGCTCGCCTGGACGATGCGGAACATCTACGACATAGGCGCGGGGGATGTGATGTTCACCGGGTCGGATGTCGGCTGGGTCGTGGGGCATTCCTATATCTGCTACGCTCCACTGATTGTCGGGGCGACCACCATCGTGTTTGAGGGCAAGCCGGTTGGGACGCCGGACGCGGGGACGTTCTGGCGGCTGATTGACGACTACAAAGTCAAGACGCTGTTTACGGCACCTACGGCATTTCGCGCGATCAAACGGGATGATCCGCAGGGCGAGATGCTGACAAAATATGACACGTCTTCCCTGAAGCATCTGTTCCTGGCGGGGGAGAGGGCGGACCCGGATACCATTCAGTGGGCCTCGGACAAACTGGGTGTGCCGGTGATCGATCACTGGTGGCAGACCGAGACCGGATTTGCCATTGCGGCCAACCCGGCCGGCCTGGAACTGTTGCCGATTAAACTCGGGTCGCCGTCAGTTCCGATGCCAGGGTATGAAGTCCATATTCTTGGTGAGGACGGACATGAGGTTGAGCCGGGTGAGCTTGGTGCGGTCGCGATCAAACTGCCGCTTCCACCAGGAACCCTGCCGACGCTTTGGAATGCCGAGGACCGGTTCAAAAAGTCGTATCTCAACACGTTCCCTGGCTACTATGAAACTGGCGATGCCGGAGTGATTGATGAGGACGGTTATCTGTTCATCATGGCGCGCACGGATGACGTGATCAATGTGGCCGGGCATCGTCTCTCGACCGGTGCAATTGAGGAGGTCCTGGCCGGGCATCCCGACGTGGCGGAGTGTGCGGTTATTGGTGCGGCGGATCCGTTGAAGGGACAACTGCCCATCGGTTTTCTCTGTCTCAACAAGGGATGTGAGCGGGACGCCAATGAGTTGATTGCGGAATGCGTCAGGCTCGTGCGGCAGAAGATCGGTCCCGTGGCAGCGTTCAAAACCGCGGTTCTGGTGGATCGTCTGCCCAAGACCCGGTCCGGCAAAATCCTGCGTGGCGTCATGGCAAAAATTGCGGATGGGCAGGAATACCGTATGCCAGCTACAATTGATGATCCGGAGATTTTGCCGGAAATCACTGTAGCCCTTGAGGAAATTGGCTATCCCACTGTCGCCTGACGATCAGAACTCCAGCTGTCGCTGAGGCGCGGAAGTTGTAAACGTGGACGGGTTTTCGGAAACCGTAACAGGTTGTGGTTTCCGGGAACTGTGCTACGTTACACACACCCTCTGTGTTTTAATCGGCGGAAATCCCATTGTGAATGAATTTGTCGGATTTTTGGCTTAAGCCACTGTTTACAGTTCGTTCAACTTGGCGTTGTAGACGAGTTGACAATTGAGGGTTGAACCGATTTTTCCAGGTGTGAACCCGGATTTGTCTGGCTAGGAGGAGGCGGAAAAGTGGTTTCGGGTTTTTTGGGATGTATCCGTGCAGGCGCAATGGTCTGTGCCATCCTTGCTCTGGCCGCGGTTGTCGATGTCAGGCCTGCCTCTGCCGCTTCGCCGGCGCTTACGATTGACGGGAGCGCTCTGGGCGGTGACGTGATTGAGCTTTCGATCGAACAGCTTCGCGAAATGCCGCAGACGACGGTGGTTACCACCAATGAGTTTGTCGACGATGCGGTGACCTATCGCGGGCCTTTGGCGCGGGAGGTTGTGGCTCTTCTGGAGGCTGACGGCGCGACGTCGCTGACCATGACGGCAATCAACGATTTTGCCGTTGACGTGCCCATGTCGGACGTGACCCGTTATGATGTCATTCTTGCACTTGAGGCCGATGGAAAGGCGCTTTCCCGTCGTGGAAAGGGCCCGATCTGGCTGATGTACCCAATTTCGGACAACCCCGAACTCAGGGGAGATCCCGTGATCAACACGCGCCTGATCTGGCAGTTGATCCGAATTGAAGCGAAATAAGCTTGTTTGTCACCGTGCCACGCTACGTTGCCGTTTTTGTTCTTCTTGCAATGGCCGTGCTGGTGGCGGTGGGTTTCGTTACAATCAGGCGGGATGTCACAAGCCTCAAGACGATCAGTCAGGACAACATCCTGTGGACCGCGTCGCAGCTCGAAATTGAGTTTCTGAAGTTCCAGCTGAGCATCGCGTCCCTCGCGGTGGAGCCAACCGAGGAACGCCTGGAACACGTTCACGAGAGGTTCGACATTCTGTGGAGCCGTGTCGATCTGATGGGCGACGGGCCGGTCGGGTCGATGATGCGTCAATACGACGAGGGGTATCACTCGCTGGAACTGATCCGGGATTTTGTCTGGGATGTGGACGAGGTTTTGGCGGCGCTGACCCCGCAAAGCAGCGAAAATATTCAGACCATCATTGACCAGACCCGTCAGCTTCAGGACGAAATGCATCTTTACACCCTCCGCGTCGTGCGGGGGGATGCGGATGCGAGTGCGGCCGTGCGGGACAGGATCCAGCGCAGTTCGCAGGCCACCGCGCTGATCAGTCTGGGGGCGGTGCTTCTGAGTATTCTGTCCCTTGTTCTGATCCTGCGGGAAAACCGGCGGCAGAAGGAAATTGCGGACCTGAACCGCCGCAACGCTGAGGAAGCCGAGAAGTCCAGCCGCGCCAAGTCGCGGTTCCTGTCGATGATGAGCCATGAGTTGCGCAATCCGCTGAATGGAATTCTCGGCCCGCTTACGCTGCTGTCACAGGACAATCTCTCCGGTGGATCGCACCGGCTTGTCTCCCAGGCCAAAGGGTGCAGCCAGTCGATGCTGAACATGCTCTCCGGTATGCTCGATTACGCGGAGATTCAGGACGGGCGGTTCCTCCTGCGGCCCGCGCCGTTTGATCCCAATCAGCTGGGCAAATCCATAGAGGCGGCTCTCGACGGGGATGTTCAGGTCCGTGCCGTGACGCTCGCGGAGGACATGCCAGAGCGGATTGAGGGAGACGAGGAACGGATCAGGCAGATATTCGTCTATCTGTATGAGTACCTGCTGGAGGCCACGGGGGCTGAGACAATCTCGCTGGATTTCAGCCACGACGGGGACAATCTGGTTGGCAATCTGAAAGTCCTTGAGACGACACCTGCGATAACGTGGAAGCTCGATCTTCTCATGGGCATCACTGAAGTGGCTCCGGATCAGGTGTCGGCTGACGCCCTTCGGCCCCTGATTGCGAGGGGGCTTGTGCGGGCCTGTTCAGGGAAACTCGATGTGGTTGAGGGGGATGACGATACCCAGACCGTGCGGGTGGTGTTGCCGGCCGAGGCGCTGGAATCCAATCGGATGAGGTTGCATCTGGAAACACGGTCCTTTGCTCTGGCCACGATCTACAAGGCGGCGCTGAAGTCCGAGAATGTAACCTTCGTTTCCGATACCGACAGTGAACCGGTGGATATGGTTCTGGTCGACAGTACGAGCGTAGGGGAAGAGCACCTGATGAACCGTCTGCGGGAGCAGTATCCCGGTGCCGTGTTCATCTCCCTTGGTCCGCCGGACAGCCCGGATTTCTTTGATGACATCGTTGAGACGCCAAATGACATGGGGCAACTGCGGTCCAGTATCACAAGTCGCATGGCGTCGTAGCGATTTATTTAAACCTGTTTTGCATTCTGCCGCCATTGATGTAGTGATAGCTGAAACGGATGCAGCTGTTTCAACTCAAGGTGGCGCAAAGAATTTGCGAATTCCGTTTTTGGCTCCAGTGAGGTGACCATGACTTTCGTTGGTCTCAACAGACAAGATAATGAGCAGCTGCCACGGTTGGTGAGCCGGGATGCGCGCAACGCCGCCATGCTGGTGCATGACATTCGGGGTGCGCTGCGCGGCATTTCCGGCAGCGTGTCTGAACTGGAAGGTATGGAACTGGCAGATGCGGCGCAGGATCAAGTGCGGCGTTTGGCAACGGCCTCGGCGACTTTGGAACGGCTCGTAGAATTTGCTGCAGGTAACGGATCATCCGACGAAAATGCGGAAACGACGAACTTTCCGGAAGCCCTGTCGCGTCTTGAACGGCGCATGGCCGGTGAGGCGGCCTCCAAAGGTCTGAAATTCGGATTGGTAGAGGAAGGTATGCTGCCGTGCAGGGTCCGCATGGACAGCATCGGTTTCAACCGGATTGTCGACAACCTTGTTCTGAATGCCATCCACCACTCCGGCGGTGGAGAGGTGCAGGTTCGTGTTACGCGGTCGGGTGACGGCGGCGTAACGGTCGCGGTACTTGATGCCGGGCCTGGCGTACCGGAGCGGGTCATTCAGGACCTGCGGAATCTGGCCCTGAGTTCCCAGGGTGCGCCGGAAGCTGAGCACGGGCTTGGGCTTCAGATTGTTCAGGGGCTGACGGAGAAATACGGATGCGAGTTTTCCCTGGACAACCGCGCCGAGGGAGGAGCGGTTGCGACATTCGGCATTCCGGCCGACCTGTGCATTGATGAGAAAGCGGCCGCTCCGGCGTCACCGGTTGCCAGTGTGGCCTACGATTTTTCAGGGGTGCGCATTTTGCTGGCCGAGGACAATCCGACCAACCAGATGGTTGCAACCCAGATGCTCGGTGCAATGAATGCCGGGGTGACGGTTGTGTCCGATGGTGTTGAGGCGCTCGAGGAGTTTGAAAAGTCCGAATATGACCTTGTGGTCGCGGATATCGAGATGCCGCGACTGTCCGGGCTTGATGTTATTCGAACCATTCGCGCAAGGGGTGACGCGAGGGCAAAAACGCCGATTGTTGCACTAACGGCCTACGCGATGCGCGAGCATCGTGACAGGATAAATGAAGCCGGAGCCAACGGCCTGATTTCGAAACCTATTACCAGCATCAATGACCTTGGCCGATCCCTGTCGGAGTTTGTCAGTGCTGCTGGAAGTCGGACGTCAGCCGCTGGGACGGCGGTGAACGGGGGACAGTCGGGGGTTGATACGGAAGGTGAACCGGTGATTGATCTTGGCACGTTTGCGGAACTTCGCGATACTATCGGCACGGAAATGCTTGCCGAACTTCTCGAGAAAGTCATTACTGATCTCGAGACATCCAAAACCGAGTTGGAAATGTCAGTGAACCCACTCGATCGGCTGCAGATACGGTCGTCCTCGCATATTCTGATTTCGGTTGGTGGCGCGATCGGTGCCAATCGGCTTCAGTACTGTGCCCGGACCCTGAACACCGCGGCTCACGACGGCACTGCCGAGGGGCTGGACGACCTGGTTCGGGAATGCGTGCGCGAGATTGATGCCGCGATGGAATTCGTCCTGGAACAGCAGCAGGCGAACGGTCCCGGATAACCCCATGTCAGACAGCCTGCTTTTGGTAGAGGATACTGAGACGCTGTCTCTGATTTACTCCCGGACCCTCAACCGGGCCGGGCATCAGGTCGACTGCGCCTACAGTCTTCAGCAGGCTCATGAAATGATTTCGGCGGACCGCCCAAGGGTGGTTCTGCTTGATCTCCAACTACCGGACGGGGATGGAATTGACCTGCTTGACCGGCTTCGTGTTGAGGCCCCGGATGTGCGCGCGATTGTCATTACCGCCAATGGTTCGATTTACCGGGCGGTGCAGGCCATGCGGGCGGGTGCGTTCGATTTTCTGGTGAAGCCATTTGACGATGCCCGCCTCGTCAACGCGGTGCAGAACGCCTTGACCTCCGCTCCGGCGCCGGTGGTGGTGGAAGAGGATCAGGAGGTCGACGCGCAGGGGTTTCAGGGGTTTATTGGCTCATCGGAGGCGATGAACGGCATTTACCGGATGATCCGCTCCATTGGACGTTCGACCGCGACGGTCTTCATTACCGGCGAGAGTGGAACCGGCAAGGATGTGTGTGCGCGGGCGATCCATTCCATGTCGACGCGTGCGTCGAAACCTTTTGTGCCCCTGAATTGTGCGGCCATTCCCAGGGATCTTTTGGAATCGGAGGTGTTTGGGCACCTGAAAGGAGCCTTTACCGGTGCCCTGAGTGACAAGCCTGGTGCGGCGGCGGTGGCGGATGGCGGGACGCTGTTCCTCGATGAAATCTGCGAGATGGATCTGTCGCTGCAGACCAAACTGCTGCGGTTTTTGCAGACCTCCACGATTCAGCCGGTCGGCGCGTCACGACCGCGGAATGTGGATGTGCGAATTGTCTGCGCGACCAACCGTGATCCGATCAAGGAGGTCAAGGCGGGGCGGTTTCGGGAGGATCTGTATTACCGCCTGCATGTGGTGCCGATACACATGCCGCCGCTGGCCGGGCGGGGGTCCGATATTCTGGATATTGCGGAAGCGTGTCTGCAGGAGTTCTCCGCGGAGGAGCACCGGCAGTTCAAGGGGTTTGACGAGGAGGCGTCGGCTCTGCTGGCGCGACACCCGTGGCCTGGAAATGTGCGTCAGCTGCTGAACGTCATTCGCAACGTGGTCGTGCTCAATGAGGGTGAACTGGTTACGGCGGGAATGCTGCCGCCGGACATGTTTGTTGACCTTTCAGCGGCAACGGCTGTACCGCCTGCACCGGTTGGACGCGGGTCGGTCGTGTCGAACCTGCCGGGCAGGCCACCAGTGGCGACCGGGAACGCCATGGCCGGGCTGGTCGGGCGACCGATGGCCGAGGTGGAACGCGGTCTTATTGAGGCGACGATCGAACACTGCAACGGGTCGATCCCGCAGGCCGCCAAGATCCTAGAACTTTCCCCCTCGACGATCTACCGCAAGATCGAGGTCTGGAACCGGGCTTCGGCTGGCGAGGAGCGGCGTTCGGTCTCTTAACGCTTGCCATCGGCTTCTCCGCCTGCCCATAAAAGCAAAACGGTAATCGAGGGAAGTCCATGAACCTTTTTGAGGTCGCGCTTGCCGCACGCGAAAATGCCTATGCGCCGTATTCCGGTTTCAAGGTCGGCGCGGCGATCCGGACGCGGGATGGCCAGGTGTTTGGCGGATGCAATGTTGAGAATGCCGCCTATCCTCAGGGCACCTGCGCGGAGGCGGGTGCGATAGCGGCGATGGCCGCGGCGGGCGCGCGGGAGATTGCGGAGGTTCTGGTTGTCGCCGGGGGCGACATGACCGTCACGCCCTGCGGTGGGTGCCGCCAGAAGCTGTCCGAGTTTTCCGGCGATGACACGGTGATCGTGATGGCCGGGCTCGACGGCGAGCGGGAGCGGACGACCATGGCGGATCTGTTGCCCGGCCGGTTTTCGGTGACCCATCTGGATGGTGAGAAGCATGACTGATTTTCGCGCTGTCACGTACTGCCGTGTCGGTGACAACTGATGCTGGCGCAGGAGATCATTGCACAAAAACGCGATGGTGGCACGCTTTCCAATGAGCAGATCCGCTTTATGGTTGAGGGTCTGACATCGGAGACGATTTCCGAGGGCCAGGTTGCCGCCTTTGCCATGGCCGTGTTTTTCCGGGGCATGGAGTTGAGCGAGCGCGTGGCGCTAACGCTTGCGATGCGGGACAGTGGTTCGGTTTTGTCCTGGGATCTGCCGGGGCCGGTGGTGGACAAGCATTCGTCGGGAGGGGTCGGCGACAATGTCAGCCTGATGCTGGCTCCCGCGCTGGCGGCCTGTGGTGCTTATGTCCCGATGATTTCAGGCCGTGGACTGGGGCATACGGGCGGGACGCTGGACAAGCTGGATGCAATCCCGGGCTATGTCTCCCAGCCAGATGAGGAGACGATCACGAAGGTCGTCCGCAACGTCGGTTGTGCCGTGATTGGACAGACCCCGAATGTGGCTCCGGCAGACCGAAGGTTTTACGGGATCCGTGATGTGACCGGAACAGTTGAGAGCGTGGACCTGATCACAGCGTCGATCCTCTCAAAAAAACTGGCTGCGGGGTTGCAGGGCCTGGTGCTCGACGTGAAATGCGGCAGCGGAGCCTTCATGTCGAACCTCGATGACGCAAGGGCGCTGGCGCGGTCTCTGGTCGACGTTGCCAACGGGGCGGGTTGCCCGACACGTGCCCTGATTACGGACATGAACGAGCCTCTTGCCAGCTGCGCGGGCAATGCGATTGAGACGGCAAATGCCGTGCGGTTCCTGCGGGGCGATGAGATTGACGGGCGTCTCTATGATGTCACGGTTGCTTTGGGTGGAAATCTCCTTGCGGAATGTGGCCTGGCCGAGGGCCGTGACGACGGGGCGGCGAAGATCCGGGAGGCGTTTTCCTCCGGGGCCGCGGCGGAAATCTTCGGCCGGATGGTCACGGAACTGGGAGGCCCTTCAGACTTCATGGAAGGCTTTGAGGGTCATCTGGCCCGGGCGCCTGTGGTGCATGAGGTGACGGCAGATCAGTCCGGATTCGTTGATGCCATTGACACGTTTGCGCTTGGCATGGCGGTGGTGGAACTTGGCGGGGGTCGGCGGCGGGCGAGTGACAAAATCGACCCGTCCGTGGGGCTGCTGCATTGTGCCGGGCTGGGCGGATGGATGGAGCCGGATACACCGCTGGTGTTGATCCATGCGGCCAGCCATGCTGATGCCGAGAAAGCGGAGCAGCGGGTGCGCAATGCGTATTCGATCTCTGATACGTGCCCGCCGGAAAACCCGCTTATCATTGAGCGGGTGACCTGATGGCGCGGGGTATTCTTATCGTTCTGGACTCGGTTGGGTGCGGTGGTGCCCCGGATGCCGATGCTTTCGGGGACGAGGGGGCGAATACCCTCGGGCATATCATCCAGGAATGTGCGGCCGGAAGAGCGGAGGAGGGGCGTTCGGGTCCGCTGAATGTGCCGAATATGGAGGCAATGGGTTTGGGGGCGGCAATCCGGGCCGCGTCGGACATTGATCTGCCCGGATTTGAAGGCGAGCCGAACGGTATCTGGGGGGCGGCGGTTGAACGATCGAGGGGGAAGGATACCCCGTCCGGGCATTGGGAGTTGTCCGGATTGCCTGTGCCGTGGGACTGGCACTATTTTCCCGAAGGCGACCCGTCGATACCTGGAACCGTGACAGATCCGATCATTCAGAAGGCCGGAATTCCTGGTACGCTGTGCAACGGTCATTCGTCGGGCATGCCGGTTCTCGACAAATATGGTGAGGAACACATCCGAACCGGAAAGCCGATTTTCTATACCTCAGCCGACAGTGTTCTTCAGATCGCGGCCCATGAGGAGGTCTTCGGTCTGGAACGGTTGCTGGACCTGTGCCGAACGGCGGCTGAGGTGGTGCATCCGATGCGTGTTGGGCGTGTCATAGCTAGGCCCTTCGTCGGGCAGACGTCAGGGAATTTTACGCGTACCGCCAACCGGAAGGATTTCGCGATTGAACCGCCGGGTGACACTTTGCTTGACCGGGTTGTCGCCAGTGGTGCGCGAACGCATGCAGTAGGCAAAATTACGGACATATTTTCCGGGCGCGGCGTCAGCCGGAAGTACAAGGGCCGCAACGACTCCGAGAATGTCGACGCGTTGTTGAACGCTTTGGATGAAGCCGGGGACGGTGACTTCATTTTCGTTAACCTGGTCGATTTCGATACGCTCTATGGGCATCAACGGGACGTTTCCGGCTACGCGGCCAATCTGGAAGCTTTTGACCGAAGGCTTCCGGAGATTTTTGTAAAACTTCGGCAGGGTGATCTGCTGTTCATCACGGCGGATCACGGCAATGACCCTACCTGGACAGGGACTGATCACACGCGGGAGCAGGTGCCGGTGTTGGGAACGGGGCCTGGCATCGCCGCTCAGCCGACGGGCGCGATCACATTTGCGGACGTTGGAGAAACGGTTGCCGCGCATTTGGGGCTTGCACCGGGGGAACACGGGAGGTCTTTTCTTTGACGGACTGGAGGCATGTTCCAAAAGTTGAGTTGCATCTGCACCTGGAGGGAGCAGCACCGCCGGTATTTATTCGTGAACTTGCGGCCGAAAAGAAGGTGGATCTTGCCGGGCTTTTCGATGACGCCGGCAATTACGCATGGTCTGACTTTGCGGAGTTTCTCAAGGCTTACGAACGGGCCTGCGAGGTTCTGACCACGCCCGGCGATTACCACCGGTTGATGGATGCGGTCCTGCGGAAGTCAGCGGAGGACGGCGTCGTATATACCGAGATTTTTCTCGCGCCTGATCTGTGCGGTGACGGCAGTTCGGTTGCCTGGGCCGAGTACCTGGCGGCGATGACGGAGGCTGCCCGGGAGGCTGAAGATCAGCACGGGATTGTGGCACGGTTCATCCCTACGGCAGTGCGGCATCTGGGTGCTGAGACGGCTGAGCGCACGGCGGAGACGACGGCGTCAAACATGAACGAATACGTCACCGGTTTCGGTATGGGGGGCGAAGAGCGGTTTGGCCATCCGAAAGACTTTGCTCGGGCCTTCGCTCTGGCGGGCGAGGCTGGTCTGGGGCTGACCGCTCATGCAGGTGAGATTTGTGGTGCGGACAGCGTTGCGGATGCGCTTGAGCACCTCAAGGTCACCCGGATCGGCCACGGCGTGCGCGCGATTGAGGACCCGGCGGTCGTGGAGATGCTGCGCGAGCGGGGAACGGTCCTTGAGGTTAATCCGGGGTCGAACATTGCGCTGGGCGTTTATGGGGACTGGAACGAACATCCCATCAAAAGGCTGCGCGATGCGGGCGTAAAGGTGACGGTATCGACGGATGATCCGCCGTATTTTCATACGGATCTGCCCATGGAATATGACCAGCTGTCCCGGTGTTTCGACTGGAACAAACGGGATTTTCTTGAAATGAACCGTGTGGCGATGGGTGCGGCGTTCTGCGATGAGGAAACCCGCAGCAAGATTTACGATATTCTGGAGAATGGGGACGCATGACATATCCAAACCTTACCGTAGTTGATCATCCGCTGGTGCAGCATAAGCTGACGATCATGCGGGAGCAGGGAACCTCGACCGCAGGGTTTCGTAGGCTGCTTCGTGAGATCAGTCATTTGATCGCCTATGAGGTTACGAATGATCTTCCCCTCGTGGACAAGACGATTGAGACACCACTGAAAACCATGCAGGGCAAGGAACTCGGCGGGAAAAAGCTCGCGCTGGTGTCGATTTTGCGTGCGGGTAATGGGCTTCTGGACGGTATCCTTGATCTTATTCCCTCGGCGCGGGTTGGTTTTGTCGGGCTTTACCGGGACGAGGAAACGCTCAAGCCCGTCCAGTACTACTGCAAACTGCCGTCGGACATGGCGAACCGGGTGACGATTGCGGTCGATCCCATGCTGGCCACCGGAAATTCATCGGCTGCGGCGATTGACCTTCTAAAGGATGCGGGAGCCACTGATATTCGTTTCCTTTGCCTGCTCGCGTCGCCGGAGGGCGTGCAGCGCATGTATGAAGCCCATCCGGATGTACCGGTGATCACGGCGGCCCTTGATGAATGCCTCGACGATAACGGCTATATCGTTCCCGGGCTGGGCGATGCGGGTGACCGTATGT
This sequence comes from Amaricoccus tamworthensis, assembly GCF_049800875.1. NCBI lineage: Bacteria > Pseudomonadati > Pseudomonadota > Alphaproteobacteria > Rhodobacterales > Paracoccaceae > Amaricoccus > Amaricoccus tamworthensis. The sequence continues at coordinate 382,401 of NZ_JBNAFV010000002.1, forward strand.
TCGGCACGAAGTGAGTTCACTTCCGGCTACAGTTATCTGATTTCCTTCCGGAAACTGCGGGTCCAGGGATTTGGTAACCCGCAGGGAATAAGCGTGTTGTGATCCGTACCTGATGGTGCGGTTACAATTCCCGTGTGCGCGGGTGTGTCCCATTTGAGGGGGCGTGCCGCCCGGCGCCTGTTGCAGTTGGATGATTGGTTGTTGGCCAGCGTCAAATCCGTTGCGGTTCTGCTGTTTTTGGTGGGGACTGCTGCCATATCGGCCACCTATTTCGCGGTTGACCGGTACCGGGCGAATGTTCTTGCGCAGGTGACTGCGGACATGCTGGCCGACCTTGGGGATCTCGACGACATTGTGGCTGCGACCCCTGAGCATCGCGCGGAGGGGGAAACTTCAAGACCGTCAGCGTCGCCGCGGAGTGATGTCGAGATAGTGGGCGTGTCCACTGTGGCGCCAGAGGAGGAGTCCGGGGACGCTGAAATACTGCGTCTGGTCACGGAAATGGCCGAGAGTGGCGTCGCGGAAACATGGAGTGATTTTGATGCGGAGGGTGATAACGGAACCCTTACTGTCGTCGAACCGATAACGGCGTCGGACCAGGCCTGCGTCAGTTGTCACAACGAGATACCTTCGACGACCGCGAACGTGCAGCCGGGGGATGTGCTCGGTGCGGCGGTGATTGAAGCGCCGGTTGACGTGGATTTTAGCGGTGTTCGCAGGCTGGCAATGCTGTTTGGTTTGGCGGGGGCGGGAACGGTTTTGTTGGCTACAGTGCTCCTGGTCCGGACGGCGTGGAAGCAGCGGCGGTCGAGGGATGCAGAAGCCGTAACCGGCGAGACCCAAGTGCCTGACGTTTGTGTGGATGCTGCGGAAGCGGATGTGGAGCCGGAGGTTGACGAGCCGGTGTCAGGTTCCAGGTCTGACCGGCGTGGATTAAACTGGAGCGCGATTGCAGCCCTTTTTCGTCTCTCGAAGACGACGCGGAAAGGCGTGAGCAATACGGAGGCCGAAGAGGATGACGCGCCTTCCGATCCCCCGGCGCCTCACATCCTAGCGGAAGTGACCGGACGGGTGCTGATCGTGGACCCGGATTATGCCAGTGGACAGCGGGTGGGGGGAACGCTCGCCGTTGAGGGGATACAGGGTATGCCTGTCACCTCGGTCGTGGATGCGGGCCGTGCTGCGGACCGGCTGATGGTTGGGGATGAGAAGATCGACTGTGTCGTAGTGGCGCAGGACCCGAAAGCGACGCACCATCAAAAGGCGATCGAGTTCATTCGGAAATACGAGCCATTCCGCGATACGCCGATTGTATTTGTCGATACTTCGGATCAAACGGTTATCGGTGTGCATACCGTCGACCAAGGCTACCAGAAAGCCAAAGGCGGGCGGAGAGGGCTGTTGGCTGAAATCCTTGGGTTGATGGAAAGGTCCCGGTCGGGTCACACAACGACCGCCGGTGAGGCGACCAGGCAACCGGTCGACGACACGCCCCCGGAAAAGCCAAAACGGAAAAAAAACACCATCGACGTTCTTGTGTGCGAGGATGATGAGGTCAACCGTCTGTTGATGACGACCGTTCTGAAGAAAATGGGGCTGACCCATGTGGTTGCGAAAAGGCGTGCCGATGCGGTCAGGTTCTATCAGAAGCGCAATCCCGGGATCATCCTGGTAGATGTGTCCTCGGCGCGCCTTGGAGGATTGCAGGCCGTGGCGGAGATCAGGCGTTCGGAGAGCAGCGCGGACACCAGGGTGCCTATCCTCGGGATCGCTACAGAGACCGGTGATCAGGTTCGGGACAAATGCCGCAAATTTGGCATAGACGACCTGATTTCCAAACCTGTGCGGTTTGAGGAGATGCAGTCGATGATTACGGAATGGACCGGCAATTGATGTCGTCGACTGGGCATTGCGTTGATTCGAGTTTGGAAGTTTTGGGCGTGGTTTTGGCACGATAAATCGGCTGCGTCTGCTTTCGTTTCCGAAACCGGTTTCGGAAATCCGAAATTTATTTTTGGCCGCCGGTCAGCGTGAAATTGCGCAATTTAAGGTTGCTTCGGATGGGCACCGATTTCTTTGATTGAGCAAGCGGTGCATCCGCACCACCGATTTCCTACGGCATTCGTAGTCGGTTAAGATTGTCGTAACAACCTTCTGATTTCGTTTTGAATTCCATTATTTGCCTTGTTGTGGCTGATCTGCACGATGCGCACCCGCCGCGGCCTTTTGGATATTGATCGCGAGGCTTGCTGCCGAAGTCCGGGCGCTTCACGTCAAGCGTTGTTTTCACTCCGCTCGGCAAGCGACACATCATAAGTTTTGTTTGACAGGTGCGGCGGCCGACGACTAGTCGTTTGGAAAAGGTTCTGAAACCGGTTTCTGAAAAAGCCGCTTATCCTCGAGGGAGGACCACCAGTTTGAAAACCGTTCCTGATCCGGGACAGGCATATGGCACAACGGCTCGTCGTGTGACGATTGCCGATGTCTCCAGGGATCTCGGATTGACCAAGGGAACGGTTTCGCGGGCACTTAATGGCCACCCGGATATTGCTCCAGCGACACGGAAGCGTGTGCAGGATGCGGCGACGCGAATGGGCTATAATCCCCTTCCACAGGCGCAGGCGATCCGGACGGGACGGACACGGTCGCTGGGTCTGGTGCTTCAGTTCAGCGACCACGACCGGCAGAGCCCGTTCCTTGCCGGGTTTTTGTCCGGAATATCCCATGCCGCCAGTCAGGAGAACTGGACGCTCACCGTTGCGACTTCCGAGTCAGGCGACGGTACACTTGAAATTATGAACCGGCTTCTGAGCGAGCGTAAAGCGGACGGGTTCATTCTGCCGCGCAGCCTGGTAAATGACCGGCGTGTAGCTCTCCTGCTCGAAAGAGACGTGCCGTTTGTCCTCTACGGGCGGCCGATAGACCCGGAAGGGTGCGCCTGGTTCGACATCCTGGGCGAGGTCGCCATGTGCGAGGCGGTTACCCGGTTGGCCGAGTTGGGACATGAAAGGATTGGTTTCGTAAACGGTGGCACGCGGTTTACGTACAGTAATCTTCGCCGGAGTGGCTTCGAAAAAGGTATGGCTGAGGCCGGGCTGGAGGTTGATCCCGGGCTCATCCTGTCCGATGCGGTACGGCGTGCTGACGGCGCGGTGGCGGCGCGGCGTTTTATTGAACACCCGAAGCCACCGACGGCGATCATATTTGCCACCGACAAGGCGGCCCTGGGGATGTACGACGTCGTGGGGGACTACGACCTGCGTATTGGCAGGGAGATATCGCTGATCGGCTACGATGGTATTGTCGAAGGCACCTACGTTACGCCGCAACTGACGACCTTCGCCGTGGACAACAGGTTTGCGGGCGAACGACTGGCTTCACTGCTTATTCAAAGGGTGCGCGGTGAAGCTCCTGAAAATCTGCGGGAAACCGCCTCGGTTCCACTGATGGACCGCGGCTCCATATCGGCTCCGGTGGTTTCCAGCAGTGATCTGGCCAGGCTTGTGGCGGATCGAATGAAATCCAATGGATCGAAAAACCTTACAGGGGGAAAATAATGACCATCAAGAAAACGCATGCGTGGCGGGCACTGATGTCCGGGACGGCGACGGCAATGGTATTCCTTGCCGCGTCGGCCTCGGCGGACAGCATCCGGTTCTGGACCACCGAGGAACAGCCGGAGCGCCTTGCCAAGCAGCAGGAACTGGCAGCGCAGTTTGAGGATGCGTCCGGGCATTCGGTTGAGGTTATTCCGGTTACGGAATCCGACCTTGGAACGCGCGCAACCGCCGCGTTCGCCGCGGGCGATCTGCCGGATGTGATTTATCACACCCTTCAGTATGCGCTTCCCTGGGCCGAGGCGGGCATTCTGGACATTGATGCCGCCACCGACATCATCGAGGATCTGGGTGAGGACACCTTTGCCCCCGGTGCGCTGAACATGGCCGCCATGGAAGACGGCTTTGCCTCCGTACCCGTCGATGGCTGGACCCAGATGCTGGTGTATCGCAAGGACCTGTTCGACGAGGCGGGTCTCGATGCGCCAACGTCCTATGAGGCCGTGGAAGCGGCGATTGAGGCGCTGCACAATCCGCCCGAGATGTTTGGTTTCGTTGCGGCGACCAAGGTTGATGAGAACTTCATGAGCCAGGTGCTGGAGCATGTGTTCCTGGCGAACGGCGTGTCGCCGGTAGGAGCCGACGGGTTCCAGCCGCTTGATGAGGCGGCGACGACCGAGGTTCTTGAGTTCTACAAGGCGATCACCGAGGCATCGCCTCCGGGTGAGCTGTACTGGCAGCAATCGCGTGAGCTGTATTTTGCCGGCAAGGCGGCCATGATCATCTGGTCCCCGTTCATCCTCGACGAGCTCGCCGGACTTCGTGACAGCAACCCGCCCACGATCACCGGCGATCCCACATCCACGGAACTGGCTTCGAAAACGGGTATCGTGACCAACTTCTCCGGACCCTCCAATCCTGATGGCGCGGCCTGGGCTGACATCCGTTACTTCGGTGTGACATCGGATGCGAACACGGATGTTGCGATGGAGTTCGTGAACTTCTCCATGGAGGACGGATATCTGCAGACCCTTTCCATTGCGCCGGAGGGGAAATTCCCCGTCCGCAAGGGAACAGCTGAGAACGCGAGCGAATTTGCGGAGGGCTGGGCCAAGCTTGACGTTGGGGTGGACCGCAAGGCGCCTCTCGCTGATCTGTACTCCCAGGAGATGATCGACGAGATCGTCGGCGGTCTGAACGTCGCGCAGCGCTGGGGCGTTGCGGAGGGACAGCTCTCGCTGGCCTCCAAACTGGTCAACAGCCAGGTGATTAACCGTCTGGTACGTGAGTACATGGACGGTGAGCGGGATGCGTCGGCGACGGTTGCCGCGCTTAACGAGGAACTCGCCAAGATCAACTGATCGGACCCGGGCGGCGGCTGTTTGACCGCCGCCCGGACACAAACCTCAAAACCAGGTCTGCACCATGTCACATACGAGCCCTCCCGTCGGGACCGGGCCGCTGATGCGCCGTGAGGCGCGTCTCGCCTGGGGCCTGCTCTCCCCAACCATTTTCAGTGTCTCGCTCGTGGTAATTCTGCCGCTGCTTGCGATTTTCTGGATCAGTTTCAAGCCGATTACCCTGTCGGACCTGCGCGCGCCGGCGCCGATTGTGCGGGAGGATCTCCGTGGCAATCCCGAGGTGGCGGGCGATGAGGCGACACTGCGCTACAGGTTGCGAAATTCCAGCCAGGATGGCGAAATCCGGGATGTGGCCTTTGTCGATGAAATTGCCGAGGGACTGACGCTCACCGGTGAAGTCGACGATCGCTGTGTGCTCGACGGTCGGATGCTGACCTGTACCTTCGGTGACTGGGAACCGGGGTATCGTGAAACCCTCGCAATTCCTGTCACTGTCGATCAGGCGTATCTTGACGCCGACATCTCACCTTCGGACCGGCCTGCCGAGGTGACGGGGCGGGCCACCAATCCTTTGACGTCGTTTAACTTCACGTTCGAGAATTTTGCGGCGATTTTCGATGGCAGCGAGTTCTGGGGCGTCCTGGGCGTCACGATTTTCTACACTGTGTTTGGGACCATCGGTGCGCTGGTTGTGGGACTGTTTGCCGCTTTGCTGCTCGACAAGTCGTTTCGCGGGCAGGGGATTCTGAGGGGGCTTTATCTGTTTCCCTATGTCGCGCCCGTGATTGCGGTCGCGTTTACCTGGGTGATGCTGTTTGACCCGTTTTCCGGATCGGCCAACGCATTGCTGATGCAGATGGGCGTGACGGAAGCCCCAATCAATTTCTTTGGGGAGCGGCCTCTCGCGCTCATCATGGTGACGGTGTTCGAAATCTGGCGTTACTTTCCGCTCTCGTTCCTGTTCATTCTGGCGCGGATGCAGTCGATTGACTCCGACATGTACGAGGCGGCGGATATGGACGGTGCGAGTCCGTTTCAGAAGTTCCGCTATCTGTCGCTGCCGCAGCTGCTTGGCATTTTGTCGGTGCTGTTCCTGCTCCGGTTCATTTGGACGTTCAACAAGTTCGACGACATTTTCCTGCTCACCGGCGGTAATGCCGGGACGCGGACGCTGACGGTGAACGTTTATGAGCAGGCGTTTGCGATTTCGAACATTGGGGCGGGGGCCGCTGTGGCGGTGGTGATTTTCGCCTGTCTGATCCTGTTCTCGTTCGTGTTTTTCCGCTTCATGAGCCAGGAGGAAGGGCTGTGAGTATGGTACGGAATGGTTATGTGACCGGCCCCGTCATCGGTGCGCTCTGGTCTTTCACAATGGCGATTGTTGTTTGTGTCGCCATGTCGTTTTCCACCGGCGATGCACTGGCGCCTTCGGTGATCTCGTCGCTGGTATTCGGAGCTTTGGCAGGTTTTTTGATGCTGCCCGGAGTGCTGGAGGGGGTCAGAGAGCATTTGGTGCCGGCATTAGTGCTGGTGGCTTTGACGGTCATTTCGTTCATCCTGTTTCGGCCGGCGATCTTCGGGCCGGCGGAAACGGGGCTCTTTACGAAGCTGATCGGGTGGCTGCTGATGATTGCGGCCACGTTTGGATCGGTTCGGGTCATGTTGGCAGGTCTTCCCTTCGGGTTGGCCAACCGGCACGAATTTGAGGAGGCGGTGATCCGGTTTTTGACCGGGTTCGGCTACGTCTTTTTCACGGCCCTCGTGATCATCCCGTTCTACGTGATGGTGATGACCAGCCTGAAAAACCAGCAGGATCTTATGCTCAATCCGTTGGACTTCTCACTGGATCTGGCCAAGGGTACTGAACTGTTTCGCAGTTATTTCGAGCTGTTCCAGGACTTCAACTTTGGCTCCTATCTGCTGACCTCCCTGATCGTGTCTGTCGTGACGGTGTTCATCACCCTGTTGCTCGCCGTGCCCGGTGCCTACGCGGTTGCCCGGCTCAGGTTCCGGGGGCGGGTGGCGTTTTCGCGGTCCATTCTGTTGATCTACATGGTGCCGATGATTGTTTTGGCACTGCCGATCTACATCGCGTTTTCAATGACGGGGTTGAGGAACTCACTATTGGGTATCGTGCTCATTTATCCGGTGACCACCATTCCCGTCGCGCTCTATATGCTGCAGGGATATTTCCGCGGGCTGCCGGAGGAGATTGAGGAGGCGGGCCTTATGGATGGCCTGTCGCGGCTGCGTGTGATCTGGAAAATTACCTTGCCGCTTTCGCTGCCCGCGCTGGCAAGCGTGTCGCTCTATGTCTTCATGATCGCCTGGAACGAGTTCCTGCTCGCTTTCATGCTGCTTGATGACCCCTCAAAATTCACCCTTACGAGAGGGGTGGCCATGCTCAACTCGTCGGAAATTCCGAGACAGCACCTGATGGCTGGGTCGGTGATCGCGACAGTTCCAATCATGGTTCTATTTCTTGGACTGGAGAAATTCATGACTAAAGGCCTCACAGCCGGTTCGGTGAAAGGATAGCACCATGGCAACTATTGAGGAACTTGACGAACAGGCGCGGGAAATTCTCCGCCGCAACGACCGGGGGGGGTATTCCGTACCGACTGCGGGACTCTATCCCTACCAGTGGAACTGGGACAGCGCGTTTTCCGCCTATGGCTATGCGGAATTCGACATCGACCGCGCCTGGACGGAGCTGGAAACGCTGTTTTCCGGCCAGTGGGACAATGGCATGGTGCCACATATCCTCTTCCACCAGGCGGATGACGGCTATTTCCCTGGACCCGATGTCTGGGGCGCGCAGGGACATGGGCCCATAGATTCGTCCGGCATCAGCCAGCCGCCGGTGGCTGCGGCGTTTGCCCGGCGTATCCATGATCTGGACCCTTCAGTAGGTGCCGAGCGGGTTGGTGCGCTGTTTGAGCCGATGCTCAAATGGCATCGCTGGTTCATGAAATGCCGGGGCGAGAGCGGTGCGATCTGTATCACCCATCCGTGGGAGTCGGGTCGAGATAATGCTCCCAGCTGGGACAAATCCCTGGCGGCGGTCGATGCCTCCAACGTTGGGCCATATGTGCGTCGCGATACCGGTCACGTGGATGCGTCCATGCGACCGACCAAGTACGACTATGACCGTTATATCGCGATTGTGAATTTCGGCCGGGACAACAACTGGGACGAGGACGTGATTCTGACCGATGGTCCATTCCGTGTTGCGGACCCTACGATGACCTTCACGCTGCTGCGCAGTCACCGCGATTTGAGTTACCTTGGGCAGGAACTGGGACGGGACACATCCGAAGTTGATGGCTGGATTGAGGAGCTTGAAAGCGGCGCGGCCAGCCTGTGGAATGAGACAATTGGTGCGTATGACACCAAAGATCTGCGCACCGGTGAGTTCGGGGGAACCGCATCGAGCGCATCGTTTCTGAACTGGTACGGCGGCGTGGAGAACGGGGTCGCGCTCGACACGCTGAAGCAGTTTAACGCCGGAACCAAATACGGTGTTGCCAGTCATGATCCCCGTCTGGGGTCATTTGACCCGAAACGCTACTGGCGCGGTCCGGTCTGGGCCGTGGTCAACTATCTGGTTGGGTCTGGGCTGGGGTCATGCGGCCACATGCAGGAGGCGGAAAAGATTCGGCAGGACACGGCGGAGCTGATCTCGAAGAACGGATTTGCCGAATACTACGACCCAAATACCGGCGAGCCGGCAGGAGGCGGGAGCTTTTCCTGGACGGCTGCCGTTTGGCTGAGTTGGGCGTCACCGAGTGCGGGGGAGGGAAACTGAAATGGGATCCATCGAACTTAAGGCCGTCGAAAAATGGTACGGTGAGGTTCAGGTCATCAAGGGTGTCGACCTGAAGATCGAAAATGGCGAGTTCATCATCTTTGTCGGGCCCTCCGGATGCGGCAAGTCAACGCTGCTGCGGATGATCGCGGGCCTGGAGGAAACAAGCCGGGGCAGTATTCTGATCGATGATCGCGATGCCACGGCTGAGCCGCCGTCGAAGCGTGGTCTTGCCATGGTTTTTCAGTCCTATGCTCTTTATCCGCACATGTCGGTTGGCGAAAATATGGGGTTCTCCCTGAAAGCTGCCGGCGCACCCAAGGCCGAGATTGAGGCCAAGGTCAACGAGGCCGCGAGTGTCCTGAAACTGGAGCCGTTTTTGGATCGCAGACCGAAGGACCTGTCCGGTGGGCAGCGTCAGAGGGTTGCAATCGGGCGGTCGATCGTTCGTGATCCAACGGCGTTTTTGTTTGATGAGCCGCTGTCCAACCTCGATGCCTCACTCCGGGTGGAGATGCGGTACGAGATTGCAAAACTCCATCAGACGCTCGATTCGAGCATGATTTACGTGACGCACGATCAGGTCGAGGCCATGACGTTGGCCGACCGGATCGTGGTGCTGGATGGTGGGTATATTGCCCAGGTTGGGACGCCGCGGGAACTCTATGAGAGGCCCGGGAACCTGTTCGTGGCGCAGTTCATCGGCAGTCCGAAGATGAACGTGATCCCGTGTTCCACCAGTGATGGCGCCTACAGCCTGGATGGCGGTCGCGGTGGCGCCTATACGGGGTCGGTGCCGGTGACGCAATTGGGGATACGGCCCGAGCACATTTCCATTGTCGCTGAAGGCGAGGGCCAGTGTGACGGCACGGTCGATCTGCTCGAATACCTTGGCGCGGATACGTTTGTGATTGTCGATGCAGGAGTGCTCGGGAAGATCACCGTTCGGGTTGTCGGCAACGCCGACGTCCGTGTTGGTGACAGGGTCGGTTTGGAGTTCGAGCAGGACCTTACACATTTCTTTGACGCCAACGGTCAGGCGGTTCGCTGATCGCGGACTCCAAAACGTGAATCCGCAGGATTGGATCCTGCGGATGCGTATTTATGGCCTGCGGCCGTGATTAGCGGATGATAATTTCGTTTTCGCGGCCGAGGCCAAGAACCACACGGGCCCGTTCGTCCAGAAGCTCAAGGTCGAGCGTTTCGGTGGAGAGGCGGCGGGTTTTGTTTGCCACGCGCTCGCGTTCAATCCTGAGTTCGGCAAGCTGCTTCTCGAGGTGACCTTCCTCGGCGTTGATCTCGAATAGCCTAAACAGGCCGTATTCGCCCTGAAAAACGGCAATGGTCAGATAGACGACCAAAGACAGCATAACGAGTGAAAACACCGTGCTGCCGGTGTTGCGCCCAGCCCGTCGAAAACCTCCAACTCGCATACCAATTCTGCCTGCAATTCTTGTTTTGCGGCGAGTTTGGCAGAAAGCGGGGGACTTGTGAATCCCCCGATTCCGTATGATTCGACCTAAATTGAATCAATTGTGCGGTCGTGTGGCGAGTCAGTCACGGCCCTTGTAGATGTCGATGATCTTGCCGAGCATTGCCAGTGCATCCTCGCGGGAGCGCTGGAACGTGTTGCGGCCGATGATCGAACCGTTACCGCCCCCGTCGCGAATGGCGCGGGCATCCTCAAATACGGCATTTTCGCCTTTCGCGGCACCGCCGGAGAACACCATGAGGCGGCGGCCGTTGAATGCGGACTGTACGCAGTGACGGACGCGGGCGGCCTGATCGGCAATGTCGATTTCCTGTGCCTCATAGACCTTTTTGGCTTCACCAAGCTCAAGGTGATCCGTCGACAGTTTTATTTTGATGATATGGGCGCCGAGCAGGGCCGCGATCTGGGCCGCATATGCGGCAATGTCGATTGCGGTTTCGCCGTCCTTCGTCAGGGCTTCGCCGCGCGGGTAAGACCAGATCACCGTTGCGATTCCTTTCGAGGCGGCTTCCTCACGCATGGCCGCGATTTCCTCGAACATGTCAAGACCGGCGGTCGAGCCGGGATAAATCGTGAAACCAATTGCCGAGCAGCCGAGTCGGAGAGCATCATCGACGCTCGCCGTGATGGCCTGGTCCTTGAACGCATCGGACGGAATCAGGGAGTTCGCGGAGTTGACCTTAAGAATAGTTGGAATTTGACCCGCGAAAGTATCGGCACCCGCCTCAAGCATTCCAAGCGGCGCGGCATAGGCGCTGAGACCGGCATCGATGGCGAGCTGGTAGTGGTAGTGCGGATCGTAAGCGGCCGGGTTGGGCGCAAAACTGCGGGCCGGGCCGTGCTCAAATCCCTGATCCACGGGAAGAATGACCATTTTGCCGGTTCCGCCGAGTTTGCCGTTCATCAGCATCTGGCAGAGTTTGCCCTTCACCCCCGCATTGTCACTTTCGTAGTTGCTGAGGATCTTCTGGACCGTTCTCGTGGCTTTCATGATCGTCCCTTTTAAATTGTTGGTGCGGTAGTCTTGTTGCCCGAATTTTTTAGAGCGCTAACACCGGGAAGCTCCTTGCCCTCCAGCCATTCGAGGAAGGCGCCGCCGGCGGTAGATACGTAAGTGAAGTCATCAGCGGAACCGCTGGTGTTCAGAGCCGCGACGGTGTCACCACCACCGGCAACGGACAGAAGCCGTCCGGCACGGGTGAGGGCGGCCACGCGTTTTGCGGCGGCGTCCGTGGCGGCATTAAACGGAGCAATTTCAAAAGCCCCAAGAGGGCCGTTCCAGACCACGGTTTTCGCGCCCTCAAATGTGAGGGCAATGCGGGCGATGGTAACCGGGCCGGCGTCGAGGATCATCGCGTCCTCTGGGCAGGCGTTTGCGGGAACGATCTCGTTTGGTGCGTTCTCGGCAAATTCCCGTGCGACCACCACGTCCAGCGGCAGCATGATCTCGCAATCCTGCTGTTTGGCCTCATCAAGGATCTGCTTCGCGGTGTCCGTCATCTCGTGCTCGCAGAGCGATTTGCCCACGTCCACGCCCTGAGCGGCGAGGAAGGTGTTGGCCATGCCACCACCGATAATCACGGTGTCGACTTTTTTGATCAGATTGCCGAGCAGTTCGAGTTTCGTGGACACTTTGGCGCCGCCGACGACGGCAACGACCGGATGCGTGGGATCGCCAAGGGCCTGCTGGAGGGCCTCCAACTCCTTTTGCATGAGACGTCCGCAGCAGGAGGGAAGAAGGTGTGCAAGGCCTTCCGTGGACGCATGCGCCCGGTGTGCCGCGGAGAATGCATCATTGCAGTAGATGTCACCGAGCTTGGCGAGTTCAGCGGCAAAATCGGGATCGTTCTTTTCCTCACCGGCGTGGAACCTGGTGTTTTCGAGCAGGAGCACTTTACCCTGCGCAAGGTCGCGAACAGCGTTGATGGCCGGTTCCCCGACGCAGTCCCGTGCGAATTCCACGTCGACGCCGAAGGCCGATCGAAGGGCATCCAGAGTCACCGAAAGGCTCATCTCCTCAACGCGCTGGCCCTTGGGGCGGCCGAAATGGGCCAGCAGAACCGGCTTTCCGCCGGCTGCGAGAATATCGGCAACGGTAGGGGCGATGCGTTCGATGCGTGTGGCGTCAGTGACCTGGCCGTCCCTGACCGGAACATTGATATCGACGCGGGTCAGGACCGTTTTGCCTGACAGTTCCATTTCATCAAGCGTTTTCCAGGTCATGCTTCGTCCCTTTTTGTATTGTCCGAACTAGAGAAGTTCAGTGGCCTTCTTTGCGACCGCTTCCGCCGTTATTCCAAAATGTGCGTAAAGATCCTTGATCGGAGCGGAGGCGCCGAAGCCTTCCATGCCGACAAAACCGGATTTTTTCTCCGAGCCGCGCTCGCCGTAAAGCCAGCGGTCCCAGCCCATGCGAATTCCAGCTTCAATGCCAACCCGTACCGTTCCTGCGGGAAGCACCTTGCGGCGGTATTTCAGGTCTTGCTGCTCGAAGAGTTCCCAGCAGGGCATGGACACGACACGCGTGCCGAAGCCGTTGGCCTGAAGCAGGTCGCGGGCCCGCAGGGCGATCTCCACCTCTGATCCGGATGCCATGAGAACCACCATACGGCGTCCTTCCGCTTCCGCGAGGATGTATGCGCCTTTCGCAGTCAGGTTCTGCCGGCTGTATTCCTTGCGGAGCGTTGGCAAACCCTGGCGGGTCAGCGCAAGCACGGACGGAAGTTTCGGACCGGAAAGCGCGTGTTCCCAGGCTTCCGACGTCTCGATGATGTCGGCGGGCCGGTACACGTTGATGTTCGGCATGGCACGCAGAGATGCGAGATGTTCGACGGGCTGGTGTGTCGGGCCGTCTTCCCCGAGACCGATGGAGTCGTGGGTCAGGACGTGGACAACGCGCTGTTTCATCAGAGCGCCGAGCCGGATTGCGCCACGGGCGTAGTCACTGAAGACAAGGAAAGTGCCGCCGTAAGGCTGGCATCCGCCGTGGAGGGCGATGCCGTTCATGGCCGCGGCCATTCCGAATTCGCGGATGCCGTAGTGAACATAGCGGCCGGAACGGTTTTCCGGGCCGAATATGCCGAGGTCCTTGGTCAGCGTGTTGTTTGAGCCAGTCAGGTCGGCGGAGCCGCCGATTGTCTCGGGCACGGCCTCATTGACGGCCTCGAGTACCATTTCGGAGGCTTTGCGGGTTGCAACTTTGGGCGCCGCTTCCGTCTGCTCCTTGCGGAAAGCGTTCATGGCCGTGGTCAGTTTCTTCGGCATTTCGCCGGCCATGATGCGTTCGAATTCCGTCTGTTTCCGACCGGAGAGTTTTTCGAACCTGGTATGCCACTCGGCCACCGCTGCCGCGCCGCGGGAGCCAATTTCCTTCCACGCGGATCGAATGTCGTCGGGAATGACGAATGGCTCGTGGGACCAGCCATAGATCTCGCGCACTTTGGCAATTTCATCGTCGCCCAACGGCGAGCCGTGGACGCTTTTGGTGTCCTGCTTGTTGGGGGAGCCAAAACCGATATGCGTCTGGCAGTCGATCATTGCCGGCAGTTTGGAGGCTTTCGCTTCCGCCAGTGCCCGGTCAATGTCTTCCGGATCGTGGCCGTCGCAGGAATGTACGGACCATCCGGCAGCCTCGAAGCGCTTATGCTGGTCGGTGATGTCGGACAGGTTTACGGCACCGTCGATTGAAATGCCGTTGTTGTCCCAAAGCACGATCAGCCTCGAGAGTTTCTGTTTGCCGGCGAGGGCGATTGCCTCGTGGCTGATGCCCTCCATCAGGCAGCCGTCTCCGGCGATGACATATGTATTGTGGTTTACGATCTGACGGCCAAACCGCGACGCGAGACTTTCCTCGGCGATGGCCATGCCGACGGCGGTGGCAAGACCCTGACCGAGCGGGCCGGTTGTGGTTTCGATACCTTCGGCCTCACCGTATTCCGGGTGACCGGCCGTTTTTGAATGCAGCTGACGGAAGTTTTTCAACTCCTCAAGCGTCATGTCCTCATAGCCGGTGAGGTGCAGGAGTCCGTACAGCAGCATCGATCCATGACCGGCTGACAGAACGAAACGGTCACGGTCCGGCCATGACGGGTTCGAGGCGTCGAACTTCAGGTGTTTGTCGAAAAGTACCGTTGCGACATCGGCCATGCCCATGGGCATTCCAGGGTGGCCGGAATTGGCTTTTTGAACGGCGTCCATTGCCAGCACACGCAGTGCGGCAGCCCTGTTCCAGTGATCCGGATGACGTTGGCGGAGGTCGCTGATATTCACCTGAGGGAGCCTTTCTGGAAATATACCGGCCGGTCCTGAGCATGGATGGCCAAAATCAGGGGTTTGATACCAGCACTCCGGCAAGCGTCAAGGCGGTTTCACCCTATTGGCGTGTTCGAGCGCAAAATACGGTGCAAAAAGTACGGGTTTTCGGACATTTGGAAAAGAGTCCGGAGATTCGCGCCATCGACCGATTGCATTACATATGTTCGGGGCATAAAAACGTGTGCATGGGGTTTCGGAAGTGAAAACATGAGTCAGATTGATCAACTTGAAGTTCAGCTTGCCAGAGCGCTCGACCGCTTGCGTGAGGCAATTTCAACGTCGGAACGTGTCGCATCAGGGTCGGACGTGGAGCCGCTTCTTCAGGCTCGCGTGACTTCGCTGGAAAACGACAAAGCACGGCTTCTTGAGGAGCTTGTCGGTGTGCGCTCCAAACGGGATGAGGATGTCGCGGCATTGGATGCGCTGATATCCCAGCTTAAGCCCCTCATTGAGGAGGAGGCTACAAATGCCTGAACTTAATCTTGAAATTGGCGGTCGCGTCTTTGAAGTCAGCTGTGAGGCCGGTGAGGAACAGTCGCTTGAGCGCGCGGCGAAACTGCTGAATGCGGAGGCCGTTCAGGTTTCGGGCGCGGGCAGTGCCACGACGGAAAAGCGCATGCTTCTGCTGGCTGGTCTGATGCTGGCTGATACGATGGCGGGTGTTAAGGATGAGCTTTCAATGCTGCAGGAGAATCTGCGCGCCGCGGAAGAGCGTATCCGGATCGCCGAGGCGAAGTCGGCAATGCTGGCTGCGAATGCGGTTAAACTTGAGACGAGCAGCGGCTCGCGTGTCATGGATGCCGAAAAGGAAGCCCTGAGGGAGGAAAATCGCGAGGCGATGGAACTGCTGGGTAAGGTTCTTGCGGATATCAACACGCTTGCTGAGGCTGCAGAAGGAGTTTCTTCCCAGTCCTGATGGGCTGAAAGTTTTCGTTACCCAAAAAAAAAGCCGGCAGGTCGGGGGACCTGCCGGCTTTTTCGTTTCAGCCTGCGCTATTCGAATTCAGGAATTGGATTCGCGAATCTTTTCGGCTGCTTCCTTATTGAACGCCACACCGTTCTCGTCGAGAAGGGTGTCCAGTTCCCCGGAGAGCGTCATTTCCGTGATAATGTCGCATCCACCGACAAACTCGCCTTTAACGTAAAGCTGCGGAATTGTCGGCCAGTCCGAATAGGATTTGATTCCGTCGCGAATGCTCTCATCCGCCAGAACGTTCACGTCCTTGTACTCAACGCCCATGTAGTTCAGGACGCCGGCAACGCGGCTGGAAAACCCGCACTGTGGCATCTGGGCGGTGCCTTTCATGAAGAGAACGACATCGTTCGCTTCCACATCTGCTTTGATCGCGTCGTGTACTGGATTGCTCAAAGGCTTCACTCCGGTGCTTTGGTGGTCAGGGCGAGGGCGTGAAGTTCGCCACTCGATCCGTCCATTTTTCCTTTCAGGGCGGCATAGACCATCTGATGCTGTTTCACCCTGTTGAGTCCGCGGAATTCCTCCGCCGTTACGGTGGCCGCGTAGTGGTTCCCGTCGCCTGCCAGGTCCTTGATTTCAACCTGTGCGTCAGGGAAGGCCTGAAGGATCAGGTTTTCAATTTCAGTGGCTTCCATAGCCATTCGGGACCCTCGTATTTTGTGTCATCGTGCGAATCTAGAGACGTGAATGAATGCCCGCAAGGGTCAGTCGAGAAATTTTGTGAGCCCGCTCGCATGGGCTTCGGCCACCTCAGACAGAGGAACACGTTCGGCGCCCAGCCTGATGGTATCACCTGTAAATTTGCCGACCTGTTGCGCCGGAACTCCGTGCGATGCTGCAAGATCCAGGAGTGAGCGGAGGTTTTCCGGATTGGCGGCCAGGAGGTAACGGGCCTGATCCTCTCCAAAGAACCAGCCGGTCTCTGACAGGTTGTCTGACGTCACAACGTCCACGCCGACATTGCCCGCAAGCGCCATTTCGGCCGCACAGATCGCGAGACCACCATCGGAGAGGTCGTTGGCGGCCGAAATCAATCCAGCCTGGTTGGCGGCAAGTATGAAATCACCGGCGGAGCGTTCGGCGTCGAGATCGACCTCGGGTGCATCGCCTTCCTCGCGGTCGAAGAGTTCAGCAAGCACGGCGGACTGTCCAAGGTGTCCTGATGTTTTGCCTATGAGAACGGCCGCGTCGCCGGATGTTGGGGCGGCGCCGATCAGATGATCAAGGTCCGCAAGCAGGCCGACCGCACCGATGGTGGGCGTGGGCAGGATGCCTGTCCCGTCCGTTTCATTGTAGAGGCTGACGTTGCCGGAAACGATTGGTGTGTCGAGGGCGCTACAGGCCGCTCCGATGCCGGAAATGCAGCCGACGAACTGGCCCATTATCTCCGGCTTTTCGGGGTTGCCGAAGTTCAGGTTGTCGGTCGTTGCAAGAGGCCGTGAACCCGTGCAGATAATGTTGCGATAGGCTTCCGCAACAGCCTGCATCCCTCCGCGCTCAGGGTTGGCGAAACAGTAGCGCGGGTTCACGTCGGAGGTGAAGGCTACAGCCTTGTTCGTGCCATGAACGCGGACAATCCCGGCGCCCTGGCCCGGGTTTCGGACCGTGTCGCCCATGACCATGTGGTCGTACTGTTTGGTGACCCAGTTGCGGCTGCAGTGGTTTGGTGAACCGATGAGTTTGAGGAGCCCGTCAACCGGGCTGATTTCCGGTGCATTTTCCAGGGGTGCTGGCTTGGGTGTTTTTACCCATGGCCTGTCATATTCCGGCGCCTCGCCTGACAGTGCCTTGAGCGGAAGATCCGCCATGACCTCGCCGTTCATGAGAATCAGGAAGCGATCTTCGGGAATGGTTTTACCTACGATGGCAAAATCTAGGTCCCATTTTTCGAACACGGCCCGGGCGTCGGCTTCCTTGTCCGGGTTGAGCACCATGAGCATGCGCTCCTGGCTTTCGGAAAGCATCATTTCGTAGGCGGTCATTCCGCTTTCGCGTACCGGTACGCGCTCGAGGTCGAGCTGGATGCCAAGATTGCCCTTGTCACCCATTTCCACGGCAGAGCAGGTGAGACCGGCGGCGCCCATGTCCTGAATGGAAATCACGGCTCCGGTCGCCATGAGTTCGAGGCAGGCCTCCATAAGGCGTTTTTCAGTGAAGGGGTCACCAACCTGTACCGTGGGGCGCTTGTCATCGATATCGGCGTCAAATTCAGCGCTGGCCATGGTTGCACCGCCAACGCCGTCGCGACCTGTTTTCGCGCCGAGGTAGACCACGGGCATTCCGACGCCGCTGGCCGCGGAATAGAAAATCGCATCACTGTCGGCCAGTCCGGCGGCAAATGCATTTACAAGACAGTTGCCGTTGTAGGCCCGGTGGAACCGCATTTCGCCGCCCACATTCGGTACGCCGAAGCAGTTCCCGTATCCGCCAATACCGGCAACCACACCGTGCACCAGCGCGGAGGTGCGTGGGTGTTCCGGTTCGCCAAAGGAGAGGGCGTCCATCACTGCAATCGGGCGCGCGCCCATGGTGAAGACGTCGCGCAGGATACCGCCCACACCGGTACCCGCGCCCTGATACGGCTCGATATAGGAGGGGTGGTTGTGGCTCTCCATTTTGAACACGAGTGCCTGACCGTCACCGATGTCCACGATGCCCGCGTTTTCGCCGGGACCGCAAATCACCTGGGGACCTGTCGTTGGGAGTGTACGCAACCATTTTTTCGAGGACTTGTAGGAACAGTGTTCATTCCACATGGCCGAAAAAATACCCAGCTCGGTCATTGTGGGTGTTCGGCCAATCAGATCGAGTATCCGCTGATACTCCTCATCGTTCAGTCCATGGGCCGAAATGACTTCCTGTGGAATTTCCGTTTGTTCCGGGGCGGTCAGGTCTGACATGCAGGTTTTCCGTTTTTGCGGGTTTGCCTGCTCATAAGCCACCTGTGAGGGAAGCGAAAGTCCGGACAGCCGCAAGCCGCGCAAATTCGCGCAATTGGGCATGCCGCGTGTTTCAGTAAGTGATCAACTGCGGGACATCAGCTTTCGAGAAGAAGTATTCTGCCCGAACGGGCATTTTTGCTGGTCCCGTCACAATGCCGGTCCGGGGCGGAGTGGGGCTGCAAAGATGCGGGTGAGGAACGTGCTTGCAGGTACTGCGGTTCGCGTTCGACCTCCTGTTTGCCGCACGGAAATGCCAGGAGGATGGTGGTACCTTCACCCGGCGTGCTTTGGATCATCATTCCGCCGCCGTTTTGTTTGCAGAATCCCTGAACTGAGGACAGGCCGATGCCGTTGCCTTTGCCGTCTTCCTTGGTCGTAAAGAAAGGTACGGTTGCTTTGGCGAGGACGTCCTCTGTCATGCCTTTGCCGGTGTCTTGAATGCCGATAATGACGTATTTTCCCCTGACCATGCCTTCGCCGTTATTGAATGGCCGTGTACTTTCCGGGGACAGTGAGCGTTCCTCCACATTGATGTGGATGGAGCCACCGTTGTCCATGGCGTCGCGGGCATTGATCAGCAGGTTCAGAATGGCCCTCTCAATTCCGGAGGCATCAACAAAAATTCGGGAACCCTCCGTGTCGTTAAGGTTCATTTCCAGCGATACGTTGGCGGGGGCCACGCGTCTGAACATTCTTACCGGGCTCTTGATAAGTTCGTTTACCGGATGGATCTTGCGCTCCAGATTGGATTTGCGTCCATAGTCCAGAATTTGAGTTGTCAGAGAAGCGGCACGGTCTACTGCGGAAATGGCCTCGTCAAGGTAGTCGGAGCCTCCGGTGGGGTCCATTTTGATAAGTTCGAGGTTCCCGCGCATCACGGAGAGGGAGTTGTTCAGGTCATGTGCCACACCCGCGACGATCTGACCTAATATCCGCATGTTTTCGGATTTCGACACAGGGAGCTCGCTCCGGTCGATCGCGTCCATGCTGGTAGATTTTTTTGGTTCCACGATTTGCCGGGTTTTTTCGGATCTTCGTTTGTGATGCGTGACCTTGACCGCGTGGAACACAAGGCCTGCAACAATGAGTGCTGCGAGAATCGACAGCTGAAAATTGGCCGACAGCCATCCGGTTTCCAGCGTTTTCTGAGTGATCATCAGAACCGAGACCACGATGAAGGCCGACGCGAGGAGTGTTTTCTTGGTAGTCGTGCAGACATCCTCACTGCTGCCAAAAAGTGGATCGATCCAACCGCAGGTGGGATCCGTCATCAGCAGTGCCAGATGAAGAAGCAAAAGCAGCAGCGCCGTGTGGATCGCAATCTGGGTATATCCGGGAACCGCGTGCAGGTGAGGTGCCGAAAACAGGAAACTGATCAGTGCGGTGCCCGCCAACGCCGCGGCTGCGGTATCAACCAGCATTGGGAAGGTTCTGTGCGTTCCAATCAACCCTGACCTTAGCACGACGCTTAAGGGAAGGGTCAGAAGACCAAAGGCGCAGGACAGGGAAACGCCCTCACGGATTGGTTGCGTTGAGTCGTCGGATAGAAACCAGGGGTCCATGACCAGAACGAAGGGTATCGCCATGGCAAGTGTTACGGCACGGGTGCGACCATGTCCATTTGACAGCGAAAGAACGGCGAGACCCGCAAGGACCAGGCAGATGGCTGTTGTGGGCATCATCGCCGGGTAAGCCGGGAGGACGTGGATCAACGCGTCAACGCCAAGGCCCCATCCGATAACCAGAACGGTTGACGCGACAACGATGGAAAAGACTGCAAGTGATTTTTCTGGTTGGAGAATTTTACGGTTTGGCAATTCGATGATTTGATTTTGCCAAATTCGGGCCATGTGCGGATCTCGTGCTGCGATTGAAACCAGTTTCTTAACAACTAGTAAGCAATTGCTAACGAAGTGTTACCGTGCGGAAGCCTGTGCAGCGTTTGCGTGCAGTACGAAAGTAGTGGTTTGGAAACTCTCTTTGAGCCGATTGCTGATTGCGGTCACCAGTTGCAAATGTCACCGGCAGTTTCGGAGGCTTCCGTAATGGCTGCGACCGGAAAGGAGAGTTCGTAGGACATTGTCCAACTGGACCTGACCTGTACCGTCATCTCCCGTTTGTCCTGCATGGCCCTCGAGAGGCTGATGGCTTCCTCCTCACTGCGAACCCAGACGCCATCGCCGTCCACCGCCGGAACGGCTCCGAGGTAAAGGCCGCCGCCATCATCAAATTTTACCCCGAGTTCCACGGTGCGGTTCGCGTTGTTTCCCTTCGGCATGGTCTCGGCAAAGGAATATGGGGCCGCAGCGAAGTGAATGCGCGTCTCGGTTGGGGAGCAGTACACCGCAAGATATGGTGAGTGGTCGAAATCGCGTGTCCAGGGTTTTCCCGGTCGGGGGATGGCTTCGGCGATCAGGCGGACACGTTCAATTTCCGTGTCCGTGCCGCTTTGCACACTGACCTGCCACTTCGACCCGGCCTTGCGGGCCCTGGATTGATCAACCGGATCAAAGGTGGTCGCGAGGATGTCCGAGCCAGGGTCGTAGGCGGCTGTGATGGCTGATGACGATGGGGAAACGGTAGGCTCCGTTTCCGTGAAATAGCCACCCAACATGGTTGCTGAGACGAGCGCCACGTTCCCGGCAACCAGTACGGACAATCCTCCCAACAGATAGTTCATGTTTCTTCCTGTGCGATCCGTGTGGCGGATGATGAGTGACGTTTGGGGTTCGGGAGACACCTGCCAGCAATTGACTTAAAATATTCTTACATTCGAAGGATGCCCATCTGCTGAAAGCCTTTCGTCCGGACTTGACGTTGAGTCACCACTGCCGTTAACCGCAGCCAACGCAGGAGGCCGTCATGAAGATCTACAGAGCTGTAACAACCGTTTCCGACCGGAGTACGGGGAACGCGATTCTCGATGCGTTCGATATGCTTCATCCGGCACCAGGGGCATCCGGGCTGCATGACCGCAACGATGGCAGCGGCACGTGGGATGTCAGCGCTTATTTTGAGGAGAAGCCTGACGTTGCCGGGCTCGCTTTGATTGCTTCGCTCAATTCGGCTCCAGACTTTACCGTGGCGCCTGTCGAGAATGTGGACTGGGTCGCGCAGGTCAGGTCGGAACTGACGCCGGTCAGGGCAGGGCGTTTCATGGTCTATGGGAGCCATGATCGCGAGAATGTGCCCTCCCATTTGATCGGCCTGGAAATAGAGGCGGCGCAGGCATTTGGGACGGGGCATCACGAAACGACCCGTGGATGTCTGAAAGCTCTTGACGGGCTCGTGAAACGGGGTACCTGGCCACGGAATGTAGCGGACATTGGCGGTGGAACAGGCGTGCTGGCGATGGCGGCCGCCCGTGTTTTTCCCTGTCCCATAATCGCATCCGATATTGATCCAGTGGCGACGGAAACCGCGCGCGAAAACATCAGGGCGAACAGGCTCGGCGACCGCGTAACCTGCGTGACCGCTCCGGGTTTTAATCATCCGCTGCTTAGACAGTCAGGCCCGTATGATCTAATCCTGTCCAATATTTTGGCGCGGCCGCTGAAGCGGCTGGCGAAGGACATGTATGGCCACACGGCTCCCGGCGGCCGTGTGGTTCTGTCCGGGATCCTGGCACGCCAGGTTCGATCGGTAGAATCTGTCTACCGGAGCGTGGGCTTCGGCAGAGATTCAATAGCGTTCGACGGCGAGTGGTCGGTGTTGGTGCTTGCTAAATAGCCCCGCGACCTCCTTCTGCCGACCCTTCGCCAAGTTTTTTTAGCGCCTGAGAAATCCAGCAGTCTGTTCGACCTGCCAACGATGGAGGCCGATATCCGTCAGTTGTGCGTCGCTAAGACCTCTCAGCGCTTTTCTCGCGGCGTTGCTGCGTCGCCAGAACCGGATGGTCAGGTAAACCTGGTCCACAAGATGAATGATTCGGTGCAGCGTGATGGCGCCGAAGGGCACCGGGTGGTTGGTATGAAGTACAGCCATGGTCGTAATCCTCTAAGCCGCGACGTTTTTTCTGCCGCGTTGAGACCGGCAGGTAGGTGAGGAAACCGGTTTGCACAATTTCGGTTTTGTCATTGCAGCCATGTGTTTTTTGCATATGAATTCATGGTTTGTTCACGTATGGCGAAAATAGGATCTCCGGTGTCGCAAACAGCATTCTGGTCGCGTGTCACGGGAGATGATATTGGAACTTGCAGGCAGGAACGGTACGGGATCGGGGACGGTGCGGATTTTGGGAATTGATCCAGGCCTTCGGTTCCTCGGCTGGGGACTCGTGGATGTGACCGGCAACCGTGTGGTTCATGTGGCCAATGGGGTGTGTAAATCCGGTGAAGGTGAACTGGCACGTCGTCTGTGCGCACTTCACGATCAGCTTTCGCAGGTAGTTGCCGATTATCACCCGGATGCCGCTGCGGTGGAAAAAACATTTGTCAACAAGGACGCCGTTGGAACACTGAAGCTGGGGCAGGCGCGCGGCATTGCGCTGCTGGTTCCGGCTCAGGCGGGTCTGAGCGTGGCGGAATACGCGCCCAATGCGGTGAAGAAGGTTGTGGTTGGAGTCGGACACGCGCAAAAGGAGCAGGTGGAACATATGGTTAAACTTCAGCTTGGTGGCGTTCGGGTCGCGGGTCCGGATGCCGCAGACGCCCTGGCGATTGCGCTTTGCCATGCGCATCACGCCTCGTTTCAGGGTCGGCTGGAGGCCGCCGTGGCCGCAGGCCGGACATGATCGGTAAGATTACCGGCCGGCTCGAGTTTCGCGGTGCTGATCATGTGATGATCGATACCGGTGGCGTCGCCTATGTTATTTTTTGCTCGGAGCGCACACTCGCCGCGATGCCTGGGCCTGGGGAGCGGGTGGCGCTCTACACGGAGCTACTGGTTCGGGAGGATCTTTTGCAGCTCTTTGGGTTTCGCACGCTGGCGGAACGGGAATGGCACAGGCTTCTGACATCGGTTCAGGGGGTTGGGGCGAAAGGTGCGTTGGCGGTTATGGGCGCTCTGGGATCGGACGGGATTGCGCGGGCGCTGTCGCTTGGGGATGTTTCGGCCATTCGTTCGGCGCCGGGCATTGGACCCAAGATTGCTCAGCGTATGGTTTTGGAACTGCAGGCAAAGGCACCGGCGGTTATGGCCATGGGTGCACAGGGCGCCGAAACCGTGAGCGTGAGCGGAGATGATCCGGTCATTGAGCCAGTGGCAAAGTCGGCAAAGGCGCCTAAGAAAGAAGTTACGGACGGTGCGAAGGACGCGGCGGCGCAGGCGGACGCTCTCTCGGCGCTGGTTAATCTGGGCTACGGACAGGGTGAGGCCGCAGCGGCGGTTGCGGAGGCAGCAGATGGTGGCGGGAAAAATGCGCAGGATTTGATCCGCATAGCCTTGCGTGGTCTGGCTCCGCAGGGATGAAACGATGAGCGAACCTGACCCGACACTTCGTCCCGACAGTCTGCCGGAGGATTCCGACCGTTCGCTGCGACCGGAGACATTGTCGGAATTTATTGGCCAAAAGGCCGCGCGGGCGAACCTCTCGGTATTCGTTGAAAGTGCCCGGATGCGGTCACGAGCTATGGATCATACGCTATTTTATGGGCCGCCTGGACTCGGTAAAACCACGCTGGCTCAGATCATGGCGCGGGAACTCGGTGTGAATTTCCGAATGACGTCGGGACCGGTTTTGGCGCGGGCCGGTGATCTGGCGGCGATTCTGACCAATTTGGACGCGCGCGATGTACTTTTCATTGATGAAATTCATCGCCTCAATCCGGCGGTGGAGGAGATTCTTTATCCGGCACTTGAGGATTTTCAACTGGACCTGGTGATCGGGGAAGGTCCGGCGGCTCGAACGGTCAGGATTGAGTTGCAGCCATTTACTCTGGTCGGTGCGACTACGCGCCTGGGGCTTCTGACCACCCCATTGCGTGATCGTTTCGGCATTCCCGTGAGGCTTGAGTTTTACGAGGAGGCGGAACTTATTGAAATTGTTACCCGTGCGGCGCGCCTCCTGAAGGCCGATGCCACCCCGGGAGGGGCGCGCGAAATTGCGACGCGCGCGCGGGGAACACCCAGAATTGCCGGGCGCCTCCTGCGCAGGGTTGTCGATTTTGCGCTCGTTCAGGGCAATGGCCGGGTCGATCAGGAGATAGCGGATCTTGCCCTCACGCGTCTGGGCGTGGACCACCTCGGGCTCGATAGCGCGGACCGGCGATATTTGACCTTGCTGGCGGAAAATTACGGCGGTGGGCCGGCCGGTGTCGAGACGATCTCGGCAGCTTTGTCAGAGTCGCGCGACGCCATTGAGGAGGTCATCGAGCCATTTCTTCTACAGCAGGGATTGATCCAGCGTACTCCGCGGGGACGCATGCTGGCTCCGAAAGCGTGGAAGCATTTGGGATTGAGTGCCCCGAGGACGGAAATTCGGGAACGGGATCTTTTTGAGTAGTTGTAGTGCGGGTTTCAACTTTGAATATCTGTTATCCTTCCGTTAACCGGTGTGATTCATTGAGATGCCAAACATAAAAAGTCGGCAGTGAGGCGGATGTGTTGAGAAAACCGGCGAATTACCACCTTCGGGTCTACTACGAGGACACTGATGCGGGTGGTATTGTGTACTACGCGAATTACCTGAAATTTGCGGAACGGGCACGCACCGAGGCTCTGCTGGACCTGGGGCTGTCCCAGACCGATCTGCGCGAGCGGTTGGGCCTGGGCTTTGTGGTTCGGACCGTTACGGTGGATTACTGGGCTCCGGCCAAATTTGAGGATCAACTTACCGTTACGACCGAGGTTCTGAACCTTTGGGGCGCCAGGGTGGCAATGGCGCAGGACATCATGCGGGATGGTGAAATTCTCGCCCGCTGCGCCGTATCACTCGCCGTTGTTGGCACAAACGGGAAGCCGAAACGCCTCCCGCTCGAAATTCGGAACAAACTTGAGACACTGAACCGCGCGGATTCGCGACCCTAGACTTCGGACGCAAACTTCTGCACAAGATCCATAACCGGGCGGAAAAGCCCATACCGTCGAAAATACGACGTGGATACGAGCAAGCTTTGGCAGGACACAATGGAACCAGATGCTCTGGCAGCCGCCCAACAGATTGACTTCTCTCTGTGGGCGCTATTTTTGCGTGCGACCTTTCTGGTAAAGGTTGTCATGCTCATGTTGATCGCGGCCTCGTTCTGGTCCTGGTCGATCATTATCCAGAAAACTCTCGACGTGCGGCGCGCCGCGCAGGAAGTCCGGGAATTCGAGGAGGAGTTCTGGTCCGGAGAGCCGCTGGATAAGGTTTATGAACGTGTCGGCCCGGAGCCGCCAGGTTCGACCGCCCGAATATTTGCCGCTGGTATGACGGAATGGCGGCGGTCCCATGGCAACAGCGGCGGGTTGATTGCGAATTCACAGTCCCGGATTGAGCGTTCGATGAATGTGGTGATCGGCCGCGAAGCCGACAGTCTTGGCACTGGTCTGAGCTTTCTGGCTACTGTGGGTTCGATCACGCCGTTCATTGGGCTTTTCGGCACGGTTTGGGGGATTAAGCATGCGTTTGAGGAAATCGCGATGCAGCAGAGTACCAACCTTGCCGTTGTGGCTCCTGGTATTGCGGAGGCGCTGCTCGCCACCGGCCTTGGGTTGCTTGCAGCCATCCCGGCGGTTATTTTTTACAACAAGCTCAATCAGGATACCGACCGCGTGATCGCCTCTTATGAGGGGTTTGCGGATGAGTTCGCCATGATCCTTTCGAGACAGCTCGATCAGGCAGGAACCTGACGATGGGCGCGGGTGTACAGCAGCAGGGCGGCGTCCGGCGCGGGCGTGGCCACCGCAGGACCACACGTCCCATGTCGGAGATCAACGTCACGCCAATGGTTGACGTGATGCTCGTGCTGCTCATCATCTTTATGGTGGCGGCACCGCTGCTGACGGCAGGTGTTCCGATCGAGCTTCCGGAGACGTCGGCGACGGCGCTTCCGTCCGAGTCCGAGGAGCCCCTGACGATTTCACTTGGGTCTGACGGTGGGATTTACGTCCAGAATTCCGAGGTCGAACGTTCCAATCTTATACCCCTTCTGCGGTCGGTCGCAGCGGAGCGGAGCAGCAACAAGGTCTTTCTACGGGCTGACGGAGGCATTCCCTACGAAAATGTCATGCAAGTGATGGGTGCGCTCAGTTCGGCGGGGTTCAATGATATCGGTCTGGTGACCGAGCAGGGCGGTCCAAGTTTCGATGGAGAGGGCGGTTAGCCTGAAACGCAGATGAACACCGGCACCATTATTTCAGGTGGAGCCCACGCAGCGATTATCGCAGCGGCCATTTTTGGATTGCCGTGGTTTAGCCCTGAGGAGAGCGACCCGGTTTTGGCCGCGTCCGTGAGTTTTGTCACCGAGTCTGAACTTGAAGCCATGTCGTCCGGCTCGGATACGGGTGAGGAAGAGCCGGTCGTTGTTCTACCTCCCGAGGAAATTGTGGAACCGGAGCTTCCGGTTGTCGAGCCTGCTCCCGCAGAGCCTGAGCCTCCACAGGAGGACGTCGCCACCCTTGCTCCACGGTTTGACCCGGAATCCCCTTTGCTTGCGCCTACTGAGAATCTCGAGGCCGTTTCACCGGTTGCGCCCGAACAGCCGCCTGCACCCACAAATCCAAGGTCGAGGCCATCGGATTTGCCTGAGCCGGATCCGGTGACTCCGCCACTGGAAGTGGTGGAACCTGAGCCGGAAGTGGTTGAAATTCCAGAGCCAGAGCCAGAGCCAGAGCCAGAGCCAGAGCCAGAGCCAGAGCCGACCGTCGTGCCTGACGCGGCGTTGGCTTCGGTTCGCCCGCGTAACCGGCCATCCGATTTGACCGAGGTTATCGAGACCGCTGCAGTTGCTGAAATTTCCGAACAGGAACAGGTTGTACCGGAACCTGCGGAGGAGGAGGTCTCTTCGCAACTCCGCGATCTGGTCGCCAGTGTGACGGAGCCAACGGAACCGGCAGTCACCCAGCCGACGGCTCCGGCCCCGTCACAGGGGGGAGGCCTTTCGTCGGGTGCGACGCTCTCGGCTGGCGAACGCGACGGTCTGCGACTTGCGGTTCAGCGGTGCTGGAACGTGCCGGCGGGACTTCGGGATGCTCAGGATCTTGTTGTCGCCCTGGCGGTGGAATTGCGGGAGGATGGTTCAGTAATTGAGAGTTCAATCCGGCTTGTGGAACCGGACCCGATTCCCGATGGTCGGTTTGACGCGGCCTACAGGGCCGCGCGACGTGCGCTGATCCGGTGTTCTCCGTTTTCGGGTCTTCCGCCTGAAAAGTATTCCCATTGGCGCAGCTTTGATGCTGTATTCAATCCTGAAGGAATGGTGTCGTTTTGAAAATTAGTCGTCGAAAAGTGGTTCTTGGGGCGTCAGCCGTCGCATGTCTTCGTCCGTGGGCCAGTGTCGCACAGGACCGTCTGAGGATTGAGATCACAGAAGGCGTGGTCGAGCCGATGCCGTTAGCCATTCCGGAGTTTGTCGCCGTGTCCGAGGGTGCAGCGATCATGGCGCGTCAGATCAGTCAGGTTGTGAGGGACGATCTGATCAATACCGGGCTGTTTCGTGAAATTCCCCAGGAGGCCCATATCGGCAGGATCGCCGCGTTTGATGCTCAGGTGCAGTATTCAGACTGGTCGGTGATCAACGCGCAGGCACTCGTTACCGGCGGCGTGGCTCAAAGCGGCGATCGGATCGAAGTGAGCTTCAGGCTCTATGACGTGTTCGGTCAGACGGCGATTGGCGATGGGCTCAAGTTCGACGGAACCACCAGGTCGTGGCGCCGGATGGCCCATAAGGTCGCGGACTCTGTCTATTCGCGTCTGACCGGGGAAAGCCCGTATTTCGATAGTCGAGTGGCTTACATCGCTGCGAGCGGACCTAAAAGCGCCAGACGGAAGCAGTTGGCCATAATGGACTACGACGGGCAAAATTCGTCATTTTTGACCGATGGCAGCTACCTGGTGCTGACCCCTCGACTGTCCAAGTCTGCAGGACAAATTCTATATACCAGCTACGAGACGGGCCGGCCTGGCATCTTCCTGTTGAAAGGCAGTGGGGAGCGTCGGGAAATATTGGCCGATGCGGGGCAAATGACGTTTGCTCCCCGTTTTTCGACGGATGAGCAGCGTGCGGTATTGTCAGTGTCTTCCGGGACAGGTTCGGATATTTATGTGACGGATCTGAATTCGGGTGGGCTTTCGAGGCTCACCCAGACCTCTTCAATCGACACGGCCCCGTGTTTTTCGCCGGATGGCGGGCAGATTGTGTTCGAAAGTGACCGGGCCGGGAGTCAGCAGATTTACGTCATGCCGTCTGGCGGCGGCGAGGCGAAGAGGATCAGTTTCGGTGATGGACGGTATGCAACGCCGGTCTGGTCGCCGCGCGGGGACCGCATTGCTTTTACGAAAATCGTTGGTGGGCGTTTCCATATCGGCGTGATGAGTCCCGACGGGCAGAATGAACGGTTATTGACCGCCAGCTACATCGACGAGGGGCCGACCTGGTCTCCAAACGGACGTGTAATCATGTTTTTTAGGGAAACCGCGGGCGATCAGGGTGGTCCGCAAATCTATTCGGTTGATATTACCGGTCGAAATCTGCGACAGGTCCCGACCAATGGTTTTGCGTCCGACCCTTCCTGGTCGGGTCTGCTCGCCTGATGCATCGAACGTCGCGCCGTCTACAGGGAGAATGGCAATGAAATATCAGTTGAATGCGCTGCTGGCTGCTGGGCTGTTGTTGTCGGCCTGTTCGGGTACGGGTGATGTAACCGTTCCGGATGCGTCCACGACGGGTGGTTTCAGTGGAACGGAATCCTCACTCAATGGCGGGTTTGACATTGATGGCGTCAACACTACGGGCGCAGGAACCCTTCCCGGAACGCAGATCAGCGACATGGTCAATTTTGAGGTCGATCAGGTCACTTTGACGGCCGAATCCCGTCAAATACTCGATGCGCAGATCAGCTGGCTGCGGCAGAATTCGAACCAGAAGATCCTGATCGAGGGGCACGCGGATGAACGTGGTACCGGGGAATACAACATGGCGCTGGGATCGAGTCGTGCGAGTGCCGTGCGCAATTACATGGTCAGTCAGGGCATCCCGGACAGCCGGATAAGTATAATCACCTACGGACGCGAACGTCCGCTTGCGACCTGTGCGCAGGAAACGTGTTGGGCACAAAACCGCCGGGCCGTGACGGTGGTGACTGGCACGGTAGGCAGTTAAGACATAGATGGATGCCCATGAAACTAAGATTTTTGGGATCAATAGTGCTCGCGGTTGTGCTTTCCGCGACCGGTGCGCAAGTGATGGGCGAAACAGTCGCGGATACGCGGGCGCAGGTAAATCTGCTTAACCAGCAGATCCAGCAGCTCAGGAGCGAGCTTGTTCAGACCGGTGCGGCATCGGGTCTGCCCAGGGAATCCGCGTCTGCCCTGGTGCGTCTCGATCAGCTGGAGGCCGAACTGCGCCGATTGAACAACCGGGTTGATGTTCTCACGAACGATATCGACCGTGTGGTACGTGACGCCAGTAATCGTGTGGGCGATATCGAATTCAGGCTGACGGAGCTTGAGGGAGGCGACACCTCTTTTGTTGGCGAGCCCGAGCTGTTGGGGGGAGGAATCACGCGTCCTCAGCCACGGCCCGTGGAAACCAACGAGGCTTCAGAGCCAGAACTTCAGTTGACCGTTACGGAACAGGCCGATTTTGATGCCGCCGTGAGCGCGGGCGAAAACGGCGAGCACGCCCGGGCTGTTGAAATGTTCGACACGTTCCTTGCCACCTATCCGGGTGGGCCACTTTCCAATGCGGCGCAGTATCAGCGGAGCGAGTCGCTCGCTGCCATGGAAGACTGGCAGAATGCGGCCAGAAGTTACCTCTCGGCGTTCAGCGGCGATCCGCAGGGTGGTTTGGCTCCCCGTTCGCTCCTTGGTCTTGGTACTAGTCTGGCCAAGCTGGGACAGGTGCATGAAGCTTGTCTGACCTTGGATGAGGTTGAAATCCGCTATCCGGACTCCGGTATTGAGGCAGAGGTTACGGAGCGGAAGACGTCAC
Source organism: Amaricoccus tamworthensis (assembly GCF_049800875.1). Classification (NCBI taxonomy): domain Bacteria; kingdom Pseudomonadati; phylum Pseudomonadota; class Alphaproteobacteria; order Rhodobacterales; family Paracoccaceae; genus Amaricoccus; species Amaricoccus tamworthensis. Next base: position 412,922 of record NZ_JBNAFV010000002.1, read on the forward strand.
TCAGCTGCCCATGAGGGTGCCTGAGCGCTTCGTTGACGCGTTTGATTGCGTAGTCGCTCCCTGCTCTGAAGGGACAATAGGAGTCGCGGTTTCCGGCGGTAGCGACAGTACCGCACTGATTCTTATTGCAAAGGAATGGGCCACGGCATGTGGCAGGTCCGTATCTGCAGTGACTGTGGATCATGGTTTGCGGCCGGAATCTGCAGATGAGGCTGCCTCTGTCGGAGAGTTTTGCAAATATCTGGACATTTCACATCAAACTTCGGTGTGGCGTGGTTGGGATGGCAATGGCAATTTGCAGGCCCGGGCGCGGGACGCACGTCGGTCCCTGATTTCGGCCTGGGCACATCGGAACAGCATATCTACGGTTGCGCTTGGTCACACACTTGATGACCAGGCCGAGACGTTTCTGATGCGCTTGGCGCGGGGATCGGGTGTTGACGGTCTGGCGGCTATGTCGTCGGCAAGAAAGCACTCAGGTATCAACTGGGTTCGTCCGCTGCTTGGTATCCGGAGAGAGGACCTCCGCTCATTTCTTCGGGAGAACAATGTTTCCTGGGTGGATGACCCGAGCAACGACAACGAATCTTTTGAGCGGGTGCGCTGGCGAACAGCTTTGGCGGAACTCTCGTCTCTTGGACTAGATGCGGAACGCTTGGCGACAACTGCGGAACACATGTCGAGGGCCCGGGAGACATTGGAGGGCGTTACGGAGGCTTTTCTCAAAGAGAATGCCTTCCAAACGGGATACGGAGAAGTGACTCTTCAGACGGATGAATTTCCGAAAGTTACGGAAGATCTCCGGCTGCGCGTTGTTTCCTCGATACTATGTTGTGTTTCCGGGCAGGGCTACAGACCGAGATTTTCGGCGTTGAAGGCTCTGGTCAAAGCAATTGTGGAAGAGCCGGACTTACCCGGGGCTTCCCTGCACGGATGTGTCGTTCGAAAGCGTAAGGCAGGCGTAATCTTTCGAAGAGAACCGTCGTCCGTTTCGCCGGATGTTCCGGCAGTAATTGGCTGCTGGGATAGCCGCTGGACCTGGGACCTAGAGCAGGTCCCTGACGGTGCAACGGTCGGCGCGATTGCGCCTGACGAGTTGCCACAGGTGAAAAGCGATCTTCAGATTAGACTTCCGCGCGAACTTCTTTTGACTCTGCCAGCTTTGCGGCTGGATGGGCGTCTGATCGCCACACCTGTGACAGGAATGGACAATCAGGTGCGTTTTGCCCTAAAACCCTGTCAACATGGTTTCAACACTATGACGATAGTGCGTTGAAACCCGCACCACAAACCTTATGTTAGCCGGGTAACTGATGGCGGCGCACATTCCGTCACGGACCTATGGGAGAGCTCGTTTTGGGCAATACTAAAAACATTGCGTTCTGGATTATCCTGATCCTGCTGATGGTCGCGCTGTTCAATGTCTTCTCGAATGGCAGTCGGACGAGCATGGGGCGGGAAGTGAGCTACTCGCAGTTCCTTGATCAGGTCGAGGCGGGGCAGGTTGAGACGGTCAGGCTCGATGGCGAGAATGTTTACATCACGGGCGTGGACGGCGTTTCCTATCAGACCATTCAGCCGCGTGGGACTGACATCCTTCCTGAACTTCGGGAAGCCGGTGTTGAGATCGATGTAACGCCGCAGGAGCAGTCCGGTTTCATGTCGGCCCTCGGTCTGTGGCTGCCATTCCTTCTTTTGATCGGCGTCTGGATTTTCTTCATGAACCGCATGCAGGGCGGTGGACGCGGTGGAGCCATGGGCTTCGGTAAATCCAAGGCGAAACTGCTCACTGAAAAGGCGGGTAAAGTAACTTTCAGCGACGTCGCCGGTATTGATGAGGCGAAAGAGGAACTTGAAGAGATTGTTGAGTTCCTTCGGGATCCCCAAAAATTCTCGCGGCTTGGTGGCAAGATCCCTACCGGTGCACTCTTGGTAGGTCCTCCGGGTACCGGTAAAACGCTCCTCGCTCGTGCTATCGCTGGTGAGGCGGGTGTGCCGTTCTTCACCATATCGGGGTCCGATTTCGTGGAAATGTTCGTCGGTGTTGGTGCATCCCGAGTGCGTGACATGTTTGAGCAGGCGAAGAAGAACGCTCCCTGTATTGTCTTCATCGACGAGATTGATGCCGTTGGTCGACATCGTGGCGCCGGCTACGGCGGCGGTAATGATGAACGTGAGCAGACGTTGAACCAGTTGCTCGTGGAGATGGATGGTTTTGAGGCAAACGAAGGCGTTATCATCATTGCCGCAACCAACCGTCCCGACGTTCTTGACCCGGCTTTGCTCCGACCAGGCCGGTTTGACCGGCAGGTTCAGGTTACAAATCCGGATATCAAGGGTCGTGAGAAGATCCTCGGCGTGCATGCTCGCAAGGTACCTCTTGCTGCAGACGTGGACCTGAGAATTATCGCGCGTGGGTGTCCGGGTTTCTCCGGTGCTGATCTCGCGAATCTTGTGAATGAGGCGGCTCTTATGGCCGCGCGGACCGGGAAGCGGTTCGTTACGATGGAAGATTTTGAGAACGCCAAGGACAAGGTGATGATGGGCTCGGAACGGCGGTCCATGGTTCTCAGTGAGGATGAGCGCAAGCTTACGGCCTATCACGAGGCGGGTCACGCGATCGTCGGTCTCAACGTGCCTCAGCATGATCCGATCCATAAGGCGACGATTATTCCGCGTGGCCGTGCGCTTGGACTGGTGCTTTCGCTGCCGGAGCGTGACCAACTGTCCGTGACGATGACCAAGTACAAGTCCCAGATCGCCATGGCGATGGGCGGTAAGGTCGCAGAGGAACTTACGTTTGGCCCGGAAAATGTGACGTCGGGAGCATCTTCCGATATTCAGCAGGTCTCCCGCATAGCGCGGGCGATGGTGACGAAGTTCGGTATGTCGGAGAAGCTTGGCAACATTGAGTACTCCAACGAGCAGAACAGCTATCTCGGTCCACAGGGCGGCGGCATCAATGCGGGGCCTGATACGCACGAACTGATCGACCTTGAGGTGCGTGCGCTCGTTGATGAGGGGTATGAGACTGCAAAGCGGATCCTCACGGAGAAGCACGACGATCTCGAGCGTCTTGCCCAAGGGCTGCTGGAGTACGAGACGCTCACTGGTAAGGAGATTACCCGCGTTATTGAGGGGCAGCCCTTGAACCGTGGCGAGGATGACGACGACGATACTGAAGGTTCCGGAATTGCGTCAATTCCAAAGGCTGGGAAGGGATCCAAGCCGAACCGTGGTAGCGATGGGCTGGAGCCTGAACCTGCGACGTAGATGCGTACTGAATTGAAGAGTTTTCGGAACTCGTTATTTGAATGAAGGAGCGGCTCAGAGCCGCTCCTTTTTTTTGCGTGGTGACCTGTTGTGGAATCAGGAAGGCATTGAACTTTCCCAATGCAAATGCTCCATAGCGGGCATGTTTAAATGGCTTGGGCTTTTGTCGCTCAGGTGATGCATGGGGGATAAAAAATGGTTGCGGAGAGAATTGACGGGAAGGAATTCGCGGCCGGTTTGCGGTCGAAAGTGGCCGAGCACGTTTCCCGGCTAAAATCCGACAAAGGTCTTACACCTGGTTTGGCGGTGGTTCTGGTTGGTGAGGATCCGGCCAGTCAGGTTTATGTGCGCAGCAAGGGGCGTCAAACCGTTGAAGCGGGCATGAAGTCGTTCGAGCATAAACTTTCTGACGATACTTCTGAAGCTGAGCTACTGGCGCTGATCGATCAGTTGAACAATGATGCTGACGTACATGGCATTCTGGTGCAGCTTCCGCTGCCGAAGCATCTGAACGAGTCACTTGTAATAAACGCCATTGCTCCAGAGAAGGATGTGGACGGGTTTCATATTTCGAATGTAGGGCGGCTCGCGACGGGTCAGTCAGCAATGGTGCCCTGCACGCCGTTGGGATGTCTTCTGCTATTGAGGGACCGCCTTGGTGACCTTTCCGGTCTAAATGCGGTTGTTGTCGGGCGTTCCAATATTGTCGGTAAGCCGATGGCGCAGTTATTGCTGGCGAAGAGCTGTACGGTGACAGTGACCCATTCCAGAACCCGTGATATTGAGAAGGTGTGCCGGGAAGCGGATATCCTTGTCGCGGCCGTGGGGCGGCCGGAGATGGTGAAAGGGTCCTGGATCAAACCTGGCGCTACCGTGATAGACGTTGGTATCAACTGGATCGAAAAACCTGAGGGCGGCACGCGGTTGGTTGGCGATGTCGATTACGATTCCGCGTCCCAAATCGCGGGTGCGATTACCCCGGTGCCGGGGGGCGTGGGCCCCATGACAATCGCCTGCCTGCTTGCGAATACGGTGACCGCATGTTGCCGAAGCAATGGCCTTGAGGCTCCTGCCGATCTGGTCAACTGAAGGCTTGGTTGTTCAATTAAATCCATCTCTGCGGTCAATCCGTCCCACCAAACGGGGCGGATTTTTTCAATCCTGAGCGGTTGTTTTCAGATGGTTTGATTGGACCATTGGTTTTGCGTTCAAATATTTTGCGCTTTTGTCGCTCTTTTGCCCCGTTCTGTGACGTGCATTAACGTTGTTACCAAAAAGTTTCTGTTAATTCTTGCACAATTGACGCCGCGGAAAATACATTGTTGCGGGGTCCAGGCGTAATGCGTGGTTTGTAGCATATTGGTGGGGTGTGGAATGGAGTATTTCCTCGAGCGGTTTTCCTATTGGGTCAAAACTGAGCCTGACAGGGTCGCACTTACTGATGGTAAGATCGACTATACGTATGAGGAAGTGGATGTGGCTTCTGACCTGCTGGCCAAACAGCTGGTTGACGGCAGGCACGGAGAAAATGACCTGATTGGTTTTCTCGGCCACATGTCTCCGGAATGCGTTATCCTGCTTATTGCCTGTACCAAGGCAGGTGCGGCCGTCATGTATTTGGACCCGGGCAACCCAATTGCGGTTTCTGAGGAGTTGGTTCAGCATGCGGGCATCGTGAGGATCGCGACATGGGATCACTATGCCGATCTGGCCCGGTCTCTGGTTACCGAAGAGCCCATTATCCTTACCCAACACAAACCAACCCGTGCGGAAGTCGGGGACTTCGTTCCGGTTGAAAACAAACCGGAAGCGATTTCATTTGTGACCTACACCTCCGGCTCCACGGGCAAGCCCAAGGGCGTGGTGGTAAGCAGAAAAATCGCTGACATCAGGATCCGTCAGCTTCAGGAACTGCACCCGGTCAACAAGGAAGACATTGTCGGAACATTCAATGTCATTTGGTGGGACAAGCAGGTCTACCCGCTCACAGAGGGCGCGAAGGTTGCGGTCTATAATGTGGGATCGGACGGTCCGCAGGCAACGGGCGAATGGTTGCGCGAACAGAAGGCGACCTCCTTTTTTCTTTTTACCGCCATGTACAGGCAAATCGTTGCAGCAGCCGATCGCCCTTTCCCCGACATTCGCCGGGTTGGCATGGGAGGCGAACGCCTGAGACTGGACGATCTGGAGCAATTCAACCGGTGTTTCCTGCCAGGGGCCGAGTTGGATGTGCGCTATTCCTGTCAGGAATTCTGCGCCATGATCGTCTACAAGGTCATAAGCGGTGAGCCACTGCCGGAGGGCCCGCTGCCTTTGGGCACCATTCGATATCCGGAAAATGTTCGCCTTTTGGACGAACAGGGAAACAAGGTCGGCGTTGGGACTCCCGGTGAGATCTCGGTGATCGGCGATTTTGTTCCAGCGGGATACCACAACGATCCTGAGCGTTCGGCAGGTGTCTTCCGCGAGGAGAAAAATGGGCTCTGGAGCTGTACTCACGGCGATCTTGCCTATGTGGACACGGATGGACTCGTCTACCCACTTGGCCGCAAGGACGAACAGGTAAAAATCCGCGGTTACAATGTGCGGCCGCCTGAAATCGAAAGCATCCTGATGAAGCACCCGGATATCGCGGGAGTTGCCGTTTCAGCCTTCGAGGGCGAGCAGGGTATTCGCCGTCTTGCCTGCTTCTATGTCCTGAAGCCTGATGCTGAGAACGGTAAACCGGACCTGAGGGGTTACCTCTCGAAAATCGTGCCGGGATATATGGTACCGAACCATTATTTCGAACTGGACAAGTTGCCGGTCACGACGTCGGGCAAACTCAAACGGTCCGAACTGCCCAATCCGCTGGACCTGATTTCCAATGACGGCACGGACCGGTTTGAGGATGCGAGCGAAACTGAGAAAAAAGTGGCCGAAATATGGAAAAACGTTCTCGGTCATACTGAGTTTGGACCGTCGGACGAATTTTTCGACGTGGGTGGGGATTCTCTTCAGGCGATGTCGGTTCTGGTGCTGATTGAACAGGAGTATCACATTCGCATTCCGCTGGACATGCTGTTCCTCAATGGTTCAAGTGTCCGGTCCATGTCCGTGCAGGTATCTGATGCGCTGAAGGGGCACGATGCCAGTGTTCCCGTGGTGCTCAAGAAGGGACAGGGACGGACCCCGATTTATGCCATACATGTGCGGGGCGGTCACCTGTCCGATTATTTTACGCTGTTTCCTGGCATGCATGAGAACCAGCCGATTTTTGGCATTCACCCGAGGGGCATGGACGATGAAACAAAAGCGGGCAAAGACCTGTCCGACGTTGCGGAGCACATAGCGGATGTGATCCTCAACCATGATACGGACAAGAATGACATACGCTTGATGGGTTACAGTTTTGGAGCTCATGCGGCGTTCGAGGCCGCGAGGATTTTGGAAAGCAAGGGAGTTAAGGTTACCCGCGTCATATTGATCGACCCATTGGCAAAGATGGGTGACAAAATGGGATACATCCGTTCCATGACCGGTTCGGTAAAGACACGTCAGGGACGTTCAAAGGTGTGGACGAGAATGACGTCGACCGTACCCTACGCGCTGGGTTTGCGCGGAACGCCCAACAACCTTTTCGAGGTCCATATGGCAGCCATGCTCAGGTACAAACCCAAACCGCTCAAGCTGGACAAGGTACTGTTGGTTCGTGCGGACGAAAACCCGGACAGGGAACTGAGCAAAAAAGTTTGGACAAAACTCCTTCACGGAAATGTCGACATAATCGATCATCCCGGTACGCATATTAAAATGATGCGTGTGCCCAATGGTGAACCGCTCGGTCGGAAAATTGACGCCTGGTTGAACGACCAGCTGCCTGCCTGAGGCATTCGACCCTTGTTCCCCATGTGGTATTGACGGTAAATAGCCGTGAAACTGCATTGGGGTATCGTCAAGAATGCGACGCGTAGTCATTACTGGATTGGGTATGGTGTCTCCTCTCGCCTGTGGTGTTGAGGAGACATGGAAACGCATGCTTGCCGGACAATCCGGCGCAAGAACAATTCAGGGTTTCGATGCGAGCCATCTCGCCTGCACGGTTGCCTGTGAGGTTCCAAAAGGTGACGGATCGGACGGTACCTTTAATCCCGACGATTGGGCGCAGCCCAAGGAACAGCGGAAGATTGACCAGTTCATCTTGTACTCACTGGCTGCTGCTGAGATGGCTGTACGTGATGCGGACTGGACACCGGACGACGAGGAGGAGCGGCTGCGCACGGGCGTGATCATTGGCTCCGGGATCGGCGGATTGCAAACAATTGCGGAAACCACACTGACCCTGCGCGATCGCGGCCCAAGAAGGGTTTCACCGTTCTTTATTCCGGGAAGCCTGATTAACCTTTGTTCCGGGCAGGTCTCGATCAAGTATGGCTTCAAGGGGCCTAACCATTCTGTCGTCACGGCATGCTCAACCGGCGCTCATGCCATCGGTGATGGCGCCCGTATTATTAAGTACGGTGACGCCGATGTCATGTTGGCCGGCGGAGCCGAGGCTGCAATTTGCGAGCTGGGTATCGCCGGATTTGCAGCATGTAAGGCGCTGTCAACCGGATACAACGACACACCGGAACGTGCCAGCAGACCTTATGACAAGGGTCGCGACGGTTTTGTCATGGGTGAAGGTGCCGGTGTCGTCGTGCTGGAGGAATACGAACACGCCAAAAAACGTGGTGCGAAAATTTACGGTGAGGTTGCCGGTTACGGTCTTTCCGGGGATGCTTACCACATCACCTCGCCGGCGTCGGATGGCGATGGCGGTTTCAGGTCCATGAGCGCAGCCATGAAAGATGCCGGAGTGTCCGCTGCTGACATTGATTACGTGAATGCTCACGGGACCTCCACCCCGTTGGGCGACGAGATTGAACTTGGGGCTGTATCACGGCTGCTGGGTGAGGATGTGAGTGGCGTGACCATGTCATCGACCAAATCCGCGACCGGACATCTGTTGGGGGCTGCGGGCGCAATTGAGGCAATATTCTGTGCTTTGGCGCTGCGTGATCAGGTTGCTCCGCCAACGCTCAATCTTGATGATCCTTCGGTGGAGACCAAACTGGATCTGGCCCCCCACAAACCTGTGGAACGCAAGATTGACGTGGCCCTGTCAAATTCGTTTGGGTTTGGTGGTACGAATGCTTCCCTGATCCTGAAACGGGTTTCTTAGGTCGTAATTGATGGCACGTCATTTCGCCGCGAACGCACTGACGTTCCTGATTGTTGGTCTCGTTCTTCTCTTTGGTGTCATTACCTGGGGAAAGTCGCAGTTTGATGGTCCGGGGCCGTTGGCCGAACCGCTGCGGATTGAGGTGGCCAGAGGGGAGCGTTTTGCCTCTGTCGTTGAGCGCCTTGAAGATGATGGTGCCATCTCCAGCGGGTTCGTTTTTAGAATGGGTGCCCGTTACACCGGTAGCGATGAGGGGCTCAAGTTCGGGGAATATGAGATTCCCGCCGGGGCTTCGATGGCATCCATTCTGGAATTGCTGAACCGTGGTGGTAACGTGTTCAGGCAGATTGTTGTCCCTGAGGGATGGACAAGTTGGCAGGTTGTCGAAATGCTGCGCGCTCAGGAGGAACTGACGGGCGAAATCCCGGAGATTCCAGCCGAAGGCAGTCTGGCGCCTGCCGGATATGATTACCAGAAAGGCGACAGCCGCGCTGGTATTCTCGAACGTATGCATGACAAGCAGCTGGAGTATCTGGCGGAGGCCTGGATCCAACGCGATCCAGATCTGCCGCTGAGTACACCGGAAGAGCTGTTGGTCCTTGCCTCCATTGTTGAAAAGGAAACGGGACTTGCCGAGGAACGCGGTTTGGTCGCCAGCGTTTTTGTCAATCGTCTGGAACGGGGCATGCGGCTCCAAACCGACCCGACAGTAATTTACGGGATAACCAAAGGTGAGGGCACACTTGGGCGGGGCCTGAGGCGAAGTGAACTGAACGCGCCGACGGAATACAACACCTACGTGATTGACGGACTGCCGCCCACGCCAATCGCCAACCCTGGGCGCGAAGCCATCATGGCAACCGCCAATCCACCTGACTCTCCCTTCCTGTTCTTTGTTGCGGACGGAACCGGTGGGCATGCATTTGCGGAGACGCTGGAAGAGCACAACCAAAACGTAGCGGTCTGGCGCAGACTTGAGGCTGAACGTGCATTGGACGCGAAACAGGAAGAAGAGGCTTCATCTACCGGGAACTAGGCTATTTTCTGCTGATTTTTTATGGAGCAATATAAGCCACAGTTTTCGCTCTTTTATTTAAGTAAATATTCGATATTAGATACTGTATATTGGTATATAAAATTTTTCTTTACAAAAAATTATGATTTACCTTTGATTAACAAAATAAAAATTCCCTAAACAAAAAATCAGTATTGACTTACCGTACGCTTGAGTGTATAAGTTTTTTCAAGCTGGTAGAAGTGAGCAAAAAAGGACAGTCAATTCGACTGTCCTTTTTGTTTTCTGTCCCGGGCGGAGCAGCCAGGGCAAGTAGTAAATGTCAAAATCAAAACCGCATGATCTGAGCCAATCTGATCGATTGGTTCGGTCTTTGGAGCTTTACCGCGATGTGTCCGTCGCTCTGCGGCGACGCATAGAGGAATTGAAGGAGGAGGATCCTCGTTCAGATATCGACTGCAAGCAGGCCGCCGCAGCAATTGCCGCACATCAGAAAGCGCTTCAAACGCTCCTTGATCTTGAGGCGCGCCTCGCAAAGCAAAACAGTACCCCGGTACGTGGAGATGGACTTGAGCTCGACCTCGAAACAGCACGCGCGGAGATCTTTTCCCGAATTGATGTCTGGCGTGCAAAAGGATGAGCTTGGGTCATTTCTTGGGGAATTGAGTGATAACGCCCTGATGTCGTTGCCCTGGTTGTTCGATCTCTGGGCAATCAGGGAACATCAGGTACCTCCATCAGGTGATTGGAACACCTGGGTAATCCTTGGTGGACGGGGAGCCGGGAAAACACGGGCAGGATCAGAGTGGGTTAGATCCCAGGTCGAAGGAGCCAGAGCCGGTGACCCCGGTCTGTGTTCCCGGGTTGCCTTAATTTCGGAAACCCTGGATCAGGCGCGTGAGGTCATGGTTTTTGGGGATTCCGGAATCATGGCGTGTTCACCTCCGGACCGACGACCGATTTGGAATCCTTCGAGACGATGCCTTGAATGGCCGAATGGTGCGGTGGCGCAGATATTCTCCGCCAGCAATCCTGAATCTCTCCGGGGGCCGCAATTCGATTGTGCCTGGAGTGATGAACTGGCGAAATGGCGGAAAGGCCGGGATACGTGGGATATGCTGCAATTTGGGTTACGCCTCGGCTCCAAACCGCGGCAGGTGGTAACGACCACGCCACGTTCAAATCCATTACTTGCGGACATACTTGATGACCCGTTTACAGTCTCGACACGTGCTCCGACCCACGCAAATCGTATGCACCTTGCGGACGGGTTTCTGAAAAGCATTACTGAGACATACGGAAATACCCGCCTGGGCCGGCAGGAGATCGACGGGGATCTGTTGTTGGATGGGGTCGGGGCGCTTTGGACAGCAGAAGTGCTGGAACAGGCAAGAAAATTGCCGGTGTTGGACACTCTTGATCGCATTGTCGTGGCAGTTGATCCACCAGTGAGCAGCGGCGAGGCTGCGGATGAATGCGGAATAATTGTTGCAGGTATAAACATTGCTGGAGAGCCCCTTAATTGGAAGGCCGAAGTGGTCGAGGATGGGAGCCTGCATGGTGCCTCCCCACGCACATGGGCCGAACGCGCTGTTGAGCTGTTTCACAAATATCGTGCCGATCGGTTGGTTGCTGAGATTAATCAGGGTGGTGAACTGGTGGCGTCGCTCATCCGTCAGGTGGATCCAAACATCCCATACACAGGGGTCCGGGCCAGTCTTGGGAAGGGGCGACGGGCTGAGCCTGTCGCGGCTCTCTACGAGCAGAACCGGGTTAGACACCGGACCATGTTTCCGGAGCTTGAAGACCAGATGGCCGCAATGACGGTTGGTGGCTTCACAGGCAAGGGGAGCCCGGATCGTGTCGATGCGCTCGTCTGGGCCATTACGGAACTCATGATCCGACCGGTGGAGAAGTTCCAGACGCCGCGCATCAGGCAGCTTTAGGCAACACGGGCGTCGTCGCCCGGACATCACAGAATTTAGTTCAGGAGCAAGAAGTATATGGTCTTGCAATACTTCCGCACGTCCAAATCCGCGACACCAGAGGCGAAGGCGTCTGCCGCCGCACCCGTAGTTGCATTTCAGGGTGCGGGACGTGCTGCATGGTCCGCGCGGGACAACTTAACACTCACAAGAGTGGGATTCCTCAATAATCCGGTCGCTTATCGATCTGTGAAACTGATTGCTGAGGCGGCGGCAGCCGTTCCGGTGGTTGTACAGGATGAGGAACGGCGCTTTGACGTGCACCCGTTCCTCCAGCTGTTGCGATCACCCAATCCGGGGCAGTCGGGCGCCGCGCTGCTTGAAAGCTTCTACGGCCACCTGTTGTTGAACGGTGATGGGTTTCTTGAGGCCGCCGGAGAGCAGTTTTCCGGTGGGCCGGGCGAATTGTATGTACTGCGGTCCGACCGAATGAAAGCCGTGCCCGGGTCCGATGGATGGCCCGTAGCCTATCAATATCATGTAGGGGCGAACAAACACACGTTTGACATGCAGTCGGAACGGCCGCCGATCCTGCACGTCAAACTGTTTCACCCTCAGGATGATCATTATGGCCTGTCACCGCTGATGGCGGCTGCGAGCGCGATGGATGTGCATAATTCAGCAAGTACGTGGTCGAAGAGCCTGTTGGACAACGCGGCACGTCCGTCCGGTGCCATCGTTTACAAAGGTGCCGACGGAATGGGCGCGATGGGGCCGGATCAGTACGCCCGCCTTGTCGATGAAATTGAATCGCATCACCAGGGCGCCCGGAATGCCGGGAGACCCATGCTTCTTGAGGGCGGGTTGGACTGGAAGCAAATGGGCTTTTCTCCATCCGATATGGAGTTTCAGAAAACCAAGGAGGCCGCTGCACGGGATATTGCTCTGGCCTTTGGTGTCCCGCCAATGATCCTGGGGCTCCCGGGTGACAACACTTACGCCAATTACCAGGAAGCTCACCGGGCATTTTATCGGCTAACGATCTTACCACTGGTTACAAAAACGATGGCAGCCCTCTCAGGATGGATGCCGGCATTCTACGGTGCCGATTTTCAGGTGAAAGTGGACGAGGACAATGTTCCGGCCCTGGCGTCGGAACGGGAGGCACTTTGGAGCAGGATCAGTGCAGCGGATTTTCTTAGTGACGAGGAAAAACGGCATTTGCTCGGACTTCCGCGACTTCAGGACTGAGTATGAACCATTCACATGATCGGGGAGGGGGTTCCCGTTTCCTGTATGAACCTTTTCAGCCGTCTTCCCAGCCGTTGAGTTGCAAGCATCAGGACATGCTCGACAAGATGGTTCCGGCGGAAGAGATCCGGGAGAAGTTCCGGGAGATCGATGTCCTTCTTGAGGAAAGAAACCGGCGCATTTGGCTGTTTCAGACGATCAAAGCCGTAGCGGCCTGGGCGATGGTCGTATCTGCAGGGTGGATGGCACTGCGAGGGGTTGCCTGGGATTTTCTTAAAGGAATTCAGCAATGAGGCGATGCTTTCCAGCGCTGGCCGGTGTCTTTCTTGGAACGCTTTTGACCTGGAGCATCGTACCGGCTCTCGGCAACGTTCTCCACAGCGCGGTTCCGGCAAGTCGTTGGTTGGACGTCAGGTCGATTAAAGTGAGTGATTCCCGTGTGGGTAAAAGTCCCCGCGTTGAGGTTGTGCGCGAGGTTCGCCGTTCGGTAAACGCGGGATGGACCGTGACGCTTCACAAGGTCACTCCGGCCGGCCTCGAGCTTGTTTGTGCGCGATCGGGCAATACCGATTTTCGCGCGAACTGGATTACGCCCAAAAACACCGACCTGAACTGGTGGATGAATGTGCCGGTCAATCCTCCCTGCAATCCGGTGGTGGTCGGATCCTACGTTGTCACGATGGTTTGGACGCTCCAGGCCAATGGGTTTCCGCCGAAGGTGACCCGGGGAATGAGTAACAAATTTGAGGTGACCGAATGATCCCGACACTTGATGACCATTCTGGCCTGGAAACCAAGTTCAAACGGTTCGACGACCAATTGGCGTTGCGGGAAGGAGCCGAGATTTCCGGTTACGCGTCGCTCTTTGGGGCAACTGATCAGGGTGGTGATGTTGTGCAGAGCGGTGCGTACGACGTATCGCTTCGCAAGCTGTTCAGCTCCGGCTCAAATGTCAAAATGCTCTGGCAGCATGATCCCACCAAGCCCATTGGTGTTTGGGACGAGGTCAGGGAGGACAGCCGCGGTCTCTTTGTAAGTGGTAGGCTTCTACTTGAGGTCCAGCAGGCCCGCGAAGCGCACGCCTTGTTAAAGGCCGGTGCCATCGACGGTCTCTCCATTGGATACCGAACCGTGCGAAGCGAAAAGAGCGGTTCGGGCCAAAGACTGTTGCACGAGATTGAGCTTTGGGAGGTTTCACTCGTGACCTTCCCGATGCTGCCGCAAGCGCGGGTACAGGCAGAGGCTTCCGATGAGGAAGACGACCTGGCTCGGACCCTGGCGGACACGTTCCGCGCAGCCAGGGAAATGATGGCCTGACATCCAGGACACAATCAAAACTGTCATCAAGGAATTAGGTTGATGAAATCATCTGAGACCAAATCCCGGGCGGAGCACTCTGGCCCGGGTGCAGGCCCGCATGTCGAAGTCAAAGCTGCGCTCACGGGTTTCATAAGTGAATTCAGCGCGTTTCAGTCCGAAATCAAGTCGAAACTCAAGGAACAGGAATCCCGTTTGGCCATGCTTGATCGCAAATCTACATCTATGAACCGTCCACCACTGTCGTCTGCATCTGAGACTGAAACGCCGCACAAGAAGGCTTTCGCTGCATATTTGCGTACTGGTGACGATGACGGACTGCGTGGGCTCGGTGTGGAAGAGAAGGCTCTTTCGACCGCAGTGTCCGCTGATGGTGGGTATTTGGTCGATCCCAAAACCGCCAGCGAGATTGTCGGAGTGCTCCGCGATGCGTCGTCCATTCGATCGATAGCCAATGTGGTCACGGTCGAAGCAACTGCATTCGATGTGTTGGTTGACCACAGTGATATCGGTGCCGGCTGGGCAACCGAGGATGGCGATACGGAAGAAACCTCGACGCCCCAGGTGGACCGCATTTCCATTCCGTTGCATGAGCTTTCCGCTCTTCCCCGGGCGTCGCAGCGCCTGCTTGATGACAGTGCGTTCGACGTTGAGGGTTGGCTGGCTCAGCGCATTGCGGACAAATTTAGTCGTGCCGAGGCCTCAGCTTTTGTTTCAGGTGATGGACAGGACAAGCCGAAGGGGTTCCTGACCTACCCGAAGGTTGACAATGACCTCTGGGATTGGGGAAGCATCGGTTACGTTCCGACTGGTGCAGCCGGAGATTTCAACGGCGCGGAACCGGCCGATGCCATCGTTGATCTGGTCTATTCTCTCGGTGCAAGATACCGAGCGCACGCCAGTTTTGTCATGAATTCGAAGACTGCCGGTGCGGTCAGAAAAATGAAAGATGCGGACGGCCGCTTTCTTTGGTCTGATGGCCTTTCGGCGGGTGAACCCGCGCGATTGATGGGATATCCCGTGCTTATTGCTGAGGACATGCCCGATATATCTGACAACAGCTTTGCGATTGCCTACGGTGATTTTGGCGCCGGTTACACGGTCGCGGAGCGTCCGGACCTTCGCATTCTACGCGACCCTTTCTCGGCAAAACCGCATGTACTGTTTTATGCGACAAAACGCATCGGCGGTGATGTCAGTGACTTCGCCGCTATCAAACTTCTAAAGTTTGCTGCAAGTTAAAACGGTTTAGACGGATCACGTCCGTCTTCAGGTAACCCGGTCCCTGATGGTGCCGGGTTGGGTCGCCTCCGGCACTATCCAGTTGCTGCTCCTCCCTCCGCTCGGGCGGTGTCGGGGGCGTGCCCGCATTTATCAAGTTATTGGGGTTTTTAATGACGGCTTACGTGCTGAAGCAGGTAGGGAAACGTCTGGATTATGTTCTGGACTGGCGAAGCGGATATCTGGAGCCGCTGGAAACCATCATCGACGATCTTGGGTGGGAAATACCGAACTCGCCAGATGGCAAGCGTGATCTCAGGATCACTGAACAGCATCACGACTTCTATCGGTCTTGGGCCGAGTTTAGCGGCGGCATTCCTGGCAAGTTTTACTTGGTGTCAAGCAAGGTGCGAACAAGCCGCGGAAGAGTTCTGTCGCAATCCATTGTCGTCCGTATTGCCATCGTTACCGCGTCAAAATCAGGAGAATAGCATGGTTCTTTCCGAGGTCGGATCACCTACGGTAACCGAGGTGCCAATTCGCGGACTTGCGGATCATTTGCGTCTCGCCTCCGGTTTTTCAGACGACGGCTCTCAGGATGCGCTGTTGGAGAATTATCTTCGTGCAGCGATGTCGGCGATTGAGGCGAGACTCGGGCTCGCGCTTTTGACCAAGGAATATGTCTGCACATTAACAGGTTGGAGGGATGATCACTCACAGAGGTTGCCGATCGGTCCGATCCAGTCCGTGTCCAAGGTTAAGCTCATTGGAACTGATGGTGCCGAAACCCTGCTTGATCCAAACAGTTGGTCGGTAATGAGGGATGCCCGGCGTCCCCGGCTGGTCGGAAAATTTGGTCGTCGGCTTCCCGCGATCCCTCGGGATGGGCATGTGGAGATCCAGTTTGTTGCGGGTTTCTCAGACAATTGGGAGAGTGTGCCCGCTGACTTGAGACAGGCGGTCTACCTGTTGGCCGCTCATTACTACGAAAACAGCGCCGGATCGCCAGATGCCGTGGCAGCCATGCCGTTTGGAGTGCTTATGTTGACCGATCCTTACCGCTCCATGAGCCTTGGTGGGTGTGGCGCATGACTAGGCCGGTCCATCTTGGGCGCAAGCTTGTCCTTGAGGAGCGGGTCAAGCAACCCAACTCTTCGGGTGGGTTTGACGAAAATTGGGTAACGCAGGGAACACACTGGGTTGACCTGCAGCCGCTGACCGGCCGGGAGCGTTTGGTCTCCGGACGGACTGTATCGAAGGCCCGATACAAAATTGTGTGCAGAAATGCGCCGCATTCGAGTCCCGCGAGACCCTCGCCAAGTCAGCGCTTTCGCGAAGGTGGGCGTATTTATGACGTGGTTTCGGTATCCGACCGTGATGCCAAAGGTCGCTACCTTGAAATCATTGCGGAAGAAGGAGCGGTACGATGACCGTCTATTTTTCTTCCGGACTTCAGGCCGCAATCTACCAAACGCTCAAACAGGACGCTACCGTCTCCGACCTAGTCGGTGAAGCTGTTTTTGACGCGCCTCCAGAGGGTGTCTCCGGCGAGTTACCCCGTGAGTTTGTCTCGCTCGGTGCCGAAACGGTGAGACCTTTGAGTACGAAAACCAGTCGTGGAAGTGTCCACGATTTTGTTGTTTCGGTTCACTCAGAGCGAAATGGTTTTGAAGCGGTCAAAGACGTTGCTGGTGCAGTTTGCGAGTGTTTGACGGCAGCGGAACTCCAGTTGCCGCGAGGGACACTTGTTGATCTTCGTTTTCTTCGTGCCCGGGCATCGCGCGGTATGGCACCGGAAAAACGCCGTATCGATCTCCGTTTTCGCGCGACCATCGACGAAGATTAAATCTTAAAATATTTAGAGGATTTCACTCATGTCAGCCCAACGAGGCAGGGATCTTTTGATCAAGCTTGATATTTCAGGCGCAGGTGAATTCGAAACAGTCGCCGGGCTTCGGGCTACGCGTATCACCTTCAATGCGGAGACCGTTGATACAACCAGTATTGAAAGTGCGGGGCGGTGGAGGGAACTGCTTGGCGGAGCCGGGGTGCGTAGTGCGGCGATAGCCGGCTCGGGTATTTTCCGTGATGACGCAACAGACGAGCGCATTCGAGCCATATTTTTTGCTGGTGAGACCCCGAATTTTCAGGTGATCATTCCCGATTTCGGAATTATCGAGGGGCCGTTTCAGTTGACCAGTATTGAATACTCCGGCCAGTACAATGGGGAAGCGGCTTACGAATTGGCGCTAGCCTCTGCTGGTGCCGTCGAATTCGAGTCTATTTAAAATGGCAAATCCGTATCGCGGCGAAGTTGCGATCGTTATTGAGGGCCAGACACGCATTATGCGGCTGACTCTGGGTTCGCTGGCTGAGCTTGAAACGAGATTGGGCAGTGACTCTCTGTCCGAGATGATCCGTCGCTTTGAGACCGGAGATTTTCGGGTCAGGGACCTGATTTGTCTGATCACCGCAGGGCTTAACGGCGGAGGGTGGAAGGTTTCAGAAGAGGAACTTTTGAAGCTCAATATTGAGGGTGGGCCGGTTGCTGTCGCAAGGGCGGCTGCACACCTTTTGAAGATCACGTTCACCCTGCCCGGTGAAGGTGACGTTGAATGAACCGGATTGCCTGGCCGCAATTGATGCGGCTGGGACTTGCCGGACTTGGGCTGACACCGGAGACTTTTTGGCAACTGACTCCGGTTGAACTCATGCTGATGGCCGGAGGAGGCGATGGGCCTCCAGTCCCTACTAGAAAAACCTTCGAAGAACTGGCATCCCGCTTTCCTGATGCCGCGAATGCCGCATGTGATGTGGAGCAGCAGTAATGTCCGAATATGACGATGGCCTGAATGACCTTGAGCACCAATTCTCGGGTCTGGCTGAAACCATTGGTGGTTTGGAGAGCGTTGCGTCCACGTTTCAGCAGGAGCTGCTGGGCGTTCAAAGTGGATTTCGCTCAACTGGTCAGGACGCGGCCAAACTGTCGAATGCGGTTTCATCGACCGTGAGCAGTGCTTTCAAGGACATGATTGTTGACGGTAAAAAACTATCCGATGTGCTCTCCGGTCTGGGGAGAAATATTGCCAATTCCGCACTGAACAGCGCGCTTTCTCCAATCGAAAACGCGGTAGACACCACAGTTGGCAGCGGACTATCGGCGTTCCTGGGGAACATCATGCCGTTCGCAAATGGCGGCGTCTTTTCGAACGGTCGCGTTGGTGCGTTTGCACGTGGTGGCGTAGTGGATGGGCCTTCGCTTTTCCCGACCAGAGGCGGGATGGGATTGATGGGGGAGGCGGGTCCGGAGGCAATTATCCCTCTTGCCCGTGGCGCGGATGGACGGTTGGGCGTGAAGGCCGGTGGCGTCGGAAAAAGCTCGGTGAACGTGACGATGAATGTTTCGACGAACGATGCTGCGAGCTTCCAACGATCACAAAGCCAGATTGCGGCTGAAATGAACCGGGCCATCCAACGTGGCCAGAGAAATCTTTGAAGGGTTCTGCGAATGAGTTTTCACGAGGTTCGGTTTCCGACAGATCTGTCTATTGGTTCCGGTGGCGGTCCGGAGCGGCGTACTGAAATTGTAACTCTGAGCAACGGTTTCGAGGAACGTAATTCGCCGTGGGCACATTCCAGACGGCGCTATGACGCCGGTTTGGGTGTCCGCTCCCTGGATGATCTTTCTGATGTCATCGAATTCTTTGAAGCCAGACACGGTCAATTGTTCGGTTTTCGATGGAAAGACTGGAGCGACTTCAAGTCGTGCAAACCGTCGAAGACACCGTCCGCTTTCGATCAGGCGATCGGTGTTGGGGACGGCACTAAAAAAACGTTCCAAATATCAAAGACCTACGCCCATGGCCCGACAAAATACGTGCGCCCGATATCCAAGCCCGTGAACGGAACCGTGATAGTGGCCGTTGGAAGTCAACTATTGAGCGAATTTCAGGATTATTCGATCGACTACTCGTCGGGAACGATTACGTTTGATGCGGCGCCGGCTGAAGGCGCTGCTGTCACGTGCGGGTTCGAGTTTGATGTGCCGGTGCGGTTTGATACCGAACGCATTTCCACAAGTCTCACGAGTTTTGCGGCAGGCGAGATTCCCAATATTCCAGTGATCGAGGTGAGGGTCTAATGCGAATGATCCCTGTGGATATGCAGGCCAATCTCGACTCTGGAGCAACCCGGCACTGTCGATGTTGGAAAATCAGTCGCAAGGACGGAATGGTTTTTGGTTTTACGGACCATGACGACGCGATGCGGTTTGAAGGCGTCGTTTTCGAGGCCAGTACTGGAATGGATGCGGGTGCTATTCAGACTTCGACAGGTCTCAGTGTGGATAACGCTCAGGTTGTCGGCGCACTTAACGCCGCTGCCATTAAAGACGAAGATGTTCTATCGGGGCGGTTCGATGGAGCTGAAATATATCAATGGCTGGTCGATTGGTCGCATCCCGAATTACGTGTGTTGATGTTTCGTGGAACGCTGGGTGAGTTCCGGCGGACGGATGGCGCCTTCGAAGTTGAGCTTCGTGGGATGGCCGAGGAGCTGAACAAGCCGGTTGGGCGCAGCATACTGAAAACCTGTGACCGAAGACTGGGGGACGCAAAGTGTGGTTTTGACATGTCTCTCCCGGGGTTTTCCGCGGAATCTGAAGTTTTTGAGCTTGGCGATGGTGCTGGTTTCACTGCGACAGATCTTTCTGGGTACGAGCCGGGTTGGTTTTCGAATGGAACGATAACGTGGCTCAGTGGCGCAAATGAAGGAACCACTCAATCAATTAAGGCTGACAAGCTGATTGGTGATGAAGATCGTGTGATCGAATTGTGGAGAATGCCGGGTTCTCCGATGCGGGTTGGTGACAGGTTTCGGATCGTCGCAGGGTGTGACAAAACTGCGGATACCTGCGCGGCTAAGTTTTCCAACTTACTGAATTTCCGGGGATTTCCTCATTTGCCATACGAGGACTGGGTCGCTGCCTATCCCAAGGACGGAGCACTACATGACGGATCAAGCCTCAGAAACGGATA
Organism: Amaricoccus tamworthensis; assembly: GCF_049800875.1. Classification (NCBI taxonomy): domain Bacteria; kingdom Pseudomonadati; phylum Pseudomonadota; class Alphaproteobacteria; order Rhodobacterales; family Paracoccaceae; genus Amaricoccus; species Amaricoccus tamworthensis. The sequence continues at coordinate 433,163 of NZ_JBNAFV010000002.1, forward strand.
GGAAGCCTGACCACCATGTGGTTTCTAAAGCAAGGGACTGGATTGGTACACCTTACAGGCATCAGGCGAGTTGTAAGGGCGCCGGTACCGACTGTCTCGGTTTGCTGAGGGGGCTGTGGCGGGAGATTATCGGCGAAGAACCGGTGGACATTCCCGCTTACAGTCCTGACTGGTCAGAGACCGGCGATGAGGAAGTATTGCTTGATGCAGCAACGTTACACCTGAAGCCGGTAGCCAGACAGCACGCCGTAGAGGGTGACATACTCGTCCTCAGAATGCGGAACAACGCGATTGCCAAACACGTCGGAGTATTGGCTGCCAGCCAGGCCGGCTATCCGACGATGATTCATGCCTATTCAGGGCAAGGGGTCACCGAGTCTCCCCTGACAGATTCATGGATGCGAAACTTGGCTGGCGTGTTTTGTTTTCCTTACAGGAGTAACTAATGGCAACTCTGGTGCTGTCCGCCGCGGGTGCGGCTGTTTCCGGGTCATTTGGCGGCTCTATCGCCGGCATTTCCACACTCGCGATGGGCAAAGCTGCCGGTGCGATGCTTGGCAACTCCATAGACCAAATGATTCTTGGGGCCGGGGCTGCGCCGGTGCAGACCGGAAGAGTTGACCAATTCAGGGTTATGGGGGCGAGTGAAGGCACTCCGCTACCCAGAGTTTTTGGAAGAACTCGTGTGGCTGGTCAACTGATCTGGTCAAGCAGGTTTTTGGAGACGGTCAATCAACAAAATGTAGGTGGAAAAGGGGGCGGCCAGAAGGTCAAGGAGTTCTCCTATTCCATCAGTGTTGCGCTAGCTTTGTGTGAGGGAGAGGTGGTTCGTATTGGCCGAATTTGGGCTGATGGTCAGGTGGTGGACCAATCCGATCTCGTTATGCGTCTGCATCGTGGTACGGAAAGTCAGATTCCCGATCCGTTGATTGCTGCAATTGAGGGGTCCGATTCCGCTCCTGCCTATCGGGGGACAGCTTATGTCGTTCTGGAGAACCTGCAACTTGCTCCTTTTGGGAACAGAATTCCGCAACTGAACTTCGAAGTCATTCGTCGTCCAGAGGTGGATGAGGCCGTTGCAGGCCGAAATCCGGTTAAAGACATCAAGGGTGTGGCGCTGGTTCCCGGCACGGGAGAATATTCTCTTGCTGCGCAGCCGGTAAAATACTCCCGTACGAATGGTGAAACGATTTATGTGAACGTTCACAATGATCTGGGTAAACCGGATTTTGTTGCCTCAATGGAGCAGATGGAGGCGGAACTCCCTCAGGCGGACGCTGTCTCGCTTGTTGTCTCCTGGTTTGGTGATGATCTGCGATGCAGCCACTGTTCACTGCAGCCGATGGTTGAGCAAAAGCTGGAAGATGGAGATCCAATTCGCTGGGAGGTTTCCGGCGCCACGCGGGATGAAGCGCGGCAGGTAAGCTTGATTGACGGAATTCCCCTTTTTGGCGGCACTCCAGCTGATGCAACGGTTGTCGAATCCATTCGGTATATGAGGGCTCGGAACAAGCGCGTGATGTTCTATCCGTTTATCCTGATGGATATCACTGAAGAAAACGAACTGCCCGACCCATGGTCAAACGGCGTGCAGCCTGTGGTTCCGTGGCGCGGCCGAATAACGCTCTCCAAGGCACCGGGTCGGGAGGGTTCTCCCGACAAAACCAGTGAGGCCGGGTATCAGGTGGATGCCTTCTTTGGCTCGGCTTCTCTCGATGATTTTAAAATTGAGGGTGATAGGGTTACTTACGTCGGGACGGATGGATGGACCTACCGGCGGTTCGTCCTGCACTATGCGCACCTCTGTGCGGTAGCGGGAGGAGTTGAGTCGTTTTGTATTGGCTCCGAATTCCGAGGTTTGACATCCATTCGGGATTCCGCGGCCGGGTACCCCTCCGTTGAAAAACTTCGTGAATTGGCCGCGGATGTGCGAGCTGTACTGGGTAGCGATGTAAAGATTGGTTACGCTGCCGACTGGTCCGAGTATTTCGGGCACCGCCCCGACGATGGTTCCAATGACGTGATTTTTCATTTGGACCCGCTGTGGGCTGATCCCGATATAGATTTCATTGGTATCGACAATTACATGCCGCTCTCGGACTGGAGGGATGCGTCCGAACATGCTGACGCGGATTTCGGTTCAATTTACTCAATGGATTACCTGACCAGGAACGTCGCGGGCGGCGAGGGGTATGATTGGTACTATGCGGACGCTCAGGGGCGAGAGGATCAAACCCGAATTCCGATTGAGGATACTGCATATGGCGAGGACTGGGTCTTTCGTAACAAAGACATCAAAAGTTGGTGGTCAAATCGACACTACAATCGCATAGGTGGCGTTAAGCGGGATGAGCCGACGGAGTGGCTGCCTGAGTCCAAACCAGTTTGGTTTTCTGAACTTGGTTGTCCAGCCGTCGACAAGGGCACCAACCAACCGAACGTCTTTCATGACCCCAAGTCGTCGGAGAGTTTTTTTCCTTACTATTCGTCGGGCGCGCGAGACGATTTTATCCAATACCGTTACCTCCAGGCGATGTTTGCCTATTGGGAAGACGATCGCCACAACCCGCGTTCTGGAGAATACGACGGAACGATGGTCGACCTGTCGCATGCATACGTCTGGGCCTGGGACGCCAGGCCGTGGCCCGACTTTCCGGCCAGAACGGAAACGTGGACCGACGGGGTAAATTATGCTCGCGGGCATTGGCTAAATGGCAGGACCTGTTCGGCCTCGCTGGCGGAAGTTGTGGCGGAGGTGACCGATCGTTCCGGTGTTTCCGATGTCCGGTTGGATGATCTGCACGGCATGGTGACCGGCTACTCCATCAATGACATTGAAACCGCACGCCAGAGTCTGCAGCCACTACAACAGGTTTATGGGTTCGACAGTTTTTCGAGTGGCAAAGACCTGGAGTTTGTTTCCAGAGGGACAGGCCGGGCCCACGAGATCATGCGCAGCGATTTCGTGCAGCATGGAACTGAAGCTGATCAAACCCTGAAGCGTGTACCAAACATAGAGGCGGCGGGTCGGGTCGTGCTTGGATACGTTGATGGTGGGAACGATTACTCCAGTGGGGCGGTCGAGGCAGTTGATCCGGAGAATTCTGAACCTCATACGTCGAGGACCAGCTATCCAATTGTGCTTGGATCAGGTGAAGCCAAGACCGTAGTAAATCGGTGGCTTTCTGAATCCCAGGTCGCCCGGGACCAGATTTCTTTTGTGCTTCCGCCGTCTTCGTTGCGGGTAATGGCCGGTGACAGCATCTCATTGATCCACGGTCAATTGAAGGCGACCTATCGGGTCGATCGTATCGACGAGTTGGGGCATCGGGTGGTCAACGCGGTGAGGACGGATACTGGACTTTTTGTAAAGGAGTTTTTTCAGGAGCCGGACTTAACCGTACCAAGAATCGACAAAATCGGACCCGTAAATTACCGGTTTTTGGATATTCCACTGCTGCGCGGAACGGAGGTTCCATATGCACCACATTTTGCAGTTTCCTCTTATCCGTGGCAGAGCAACGTTTCAGTGTACTCTTCGTCAAGTGAGACCGACAACGGTTACACAAAGAATATTGAGGTAACTCAGCCATCAGTCATTGGCCAAACGCTGGATGCCATTCCCGCCGGTCGTCCCGGGGAGTGGTTGAATTCCGGCTTCCGGGTGAGAATTACCGCGGGCGTTCTCAGTAGCCGAAGCGAAGCGGAAGTGTTGAATGGTGCCAATGTCGCGGCAGTCCGAGGTCACGAAAATGCGGATTGGGAGATTATTCAGTTTCAATCTGCAGAACTTCAGGGTCCCAACGAGTATTTGCTTTCAAAACTCCTGCGTGGTCAGGCTGGGACTGACGCAGTAACTCCACGAAGCTGGCCGCCAAATTGTGATTTTGTGGTTCTTGATGGGGCTCAACAACAAATCGACATTGCTCAGTCAGCTCGTGGGCTCGAGAGGCATTATCGGGTTGGCCCTGCTCACAAGTCGTATGACTCGGATACCTATCGGTATGAAACATTGGCTTTTGAAGGTGTTGGACTACGGCCTTATGCTCCGGTCCACCTGAGTGCTCAAATTAGGGCGAACGGAGATATTTTCGTTTCCTGGGTACGACGAACCAGAATTGATGGGGACAGTTGGGCCGGATTTGATGTGCCGTTGGGTGAGCAATCCGAAAAGTACCACGTTAAAATCTTTGACGGTACAACCTTGGTTGCCGACAAAACTGTGAACAATCCCGGATTCCTTTACTCACAGCAGGATAAGGCCGTTCACGGGATCAGTACCAGTAAACAACTTGCATTTGAAATAGCGCAGATTTCCGAAAGTTATGGGCCTGGGCCTTGTCAGAGGATCGAATTGAATGAACAAAACGGCTAATCTTCAGCTTCCGTTGCTTCAGGCGGCCCAGGCCCAAAAACACGTTACTGTCAACAGTTCGCTGACCATGTTGGACACGCTGGTCCAGTTGCGAGTTAAGTCTTCGACTGAAGTGTCGGCTCCTCCTTCGCCGGCTGAAGGTGAAAGCTACATTGTGCCTGAAGGTGCAACCGGGAGTTGGCAGGGTTTTGAGGGTAAAATAGCCGTCTACATCAATGGAGGGTGGTTGTTTCACAATTCCAAACCTGGATGGCGGGTTTGGGATGACGCCACATCGGCCACATATATCTATGATGGTGCTAGGTGGGTCGGCGGAGCTGTTGCGGTTTCTTCCGGAGGTGCCGCAACAATAAGCCAAGTGATCGAGTTTGATCATCCGGTTGCACCGGGAGCGTCACATTTCACGGACGTCGCAATTCCAGCCAACACCTTGGTTTATGGAATTTCCGGCAGGGTAACTTCGGATTTGGCCGATGGCACTTTGATGTCTTGGCGGCTGGGCGTGCAGGGGTCAGACAACCGCTATGGGTCCAATTTTGGTGTCTCTGAGAACAGCACGGTTCTCGGCTTGAGCGGCGCGCCTGTCGCCTATTACCAGGACACTCCCTTGCTGTTAACTGCGGACAACGGCGACTTTTCGGCGGGGGAGGTCCGTCTGGCAATTCATTGCACCACACTTCTTCCACCGCGGACAGTCTAAAGCTGGAAAGTAACTGGAGTTGCGGGTGAGCAGGTCATCAGTCACGAAGTCTTGCAATTTTGCCCGAACATAGACAATTGTGAGTGGTTACCTCGAAGGATTTAGCCATGGCACAAGAGTCCAGACGATATGCAACGATAGATCCCGTATGGAATACGGTACGTCGTGAAGCTGAAGCCATGGCTGAAAATGAGCCGCTCATGGCGAGTTTGGTTCATTCGGGTGTGCTGCACCACCCAAGCTTGGAGAGGGCCCTGAGCTACAGCGTAGCACAGAAGCTGCGTTCATCTGAGATGAATGAACTGATTTTGCGCGAAATTGCAGACGAGGCCTATCTGGACGACCGGGAGTTGGGCATCAAAGCCCGGGCGGATATTTTGGCCGTGTATGACAGAGATCCTGCCTGTTATGCCTATATCCAGCCGCTTCTGTTTTTCAAAGGATTCCAGGCAATCCAATGTCACAGGATTGCGCACTATCTCTGGAACAAGGGCCGACGTGATATGGCCCGGTTCTTTCAGATGCGCACGTCTGAAGCGTTTGGTGTTGATATCCATCCTGCAGCCCAGGTGGGCAAAGGCGTCATGATCGATCATGCGCATTCAGTGGTGATCGGAGAAACCGCGGTAGTAGGCGACAATGTTTCGATGCTGCACTCGGTAACCCTTGGCGGTACTGGAAAACAGGATGGCGACCGGCATCCGAAAATTCGCGATGGCGTTTTGATTGGCGCCGGTGCGGCGATACTCGGTAACATAGAGGTCGGGCATTGCAGTAGGATAGCGGCGGGTTCGGTGGTTTTGGAAGAAGTTCCGCCATGCAAAACCGTTGCCGGCGTACCCGCAAGGATTGTTGGTGGTGCCGGATGCGCCGAGCCCTCGCGTTCCATGGACCAGTTGTTGGCGCAGCGCACCGCCGAGTGACAGTTGCTTATTCCTGAATTCAGCTTCGGCCGATATTTATCGGCCTAACCAATTCGATTGGACGGCTGCAGTTTACCATCTGTCCAATAGAAACTGAGGTTCGGTTCTGTAGGGAAAGTGGCGCGGTTGACGGGGCTCGAACCCGCGACCTCCGGCGTGACAGGCCGGCACTCTAACCAACTGAGCTACAACCGCGCATGTCAGGTTGCGTCCTGACAAGGCCGGGTTGTAGGGTTATGCATCGGGGGCGTCAAGCGAATTGATTGATATTTTTTCAGGTGCAGAGATTATTTTTTGCGTGCCTTAGGACGCAGTGAATTCTTAAGATTTTTGCCGGCCATTAGCGTGGTTATAGATGGATCCGTTAGCAAAATTCGACGGGACAAGGCCCTGATGATACGCTATGAGGAATTCCGAATACGGAGAATTCCATGGCTGACAGAAATCTCAAGGACCGGGCCGAAAGGCATCCTGAAAAGGCGCACAAATCCGATACGCCAATTCTGAGAAAACCAAGCTGGATCAGGGTCAAGGCGCCAACCGGTGAGGGCTACAAAAAGACCCGCGGTATAATGAGAGAGAACCGGCTGGTTACTGTCTGTGAAGAAGCCGGGTGCCCGAACGTGGGTGAGTGCTGGAACCAGGGTCACGCAACCATGATGATCATGGGCGAGATTTGTACGCGTGGGTGTACTTTTTGCAATGTGGCAACAGGTCGTCCGGAAAGTCTCGATTTGTTTGAACCCGCTCGTGTAGCTGTCGCTGTGGAAAAGCTCGGGTTAAACCACGTCGTTGTAACATCAGTCGATCGCGATGACCTGGACGATGGGGGTGCAGAGCACATAGCCCGCACTATCAAGGCGATCCGACGGAAAAGTCCAAAAACCACAATTGAGGTTTTGACACCGGATTTTCTGAAATGTGGTCCTGAAGCGCTGGAGACGGTTGTCGAAGCCCGCCCTGATGTTTTTAACCATAACCTGGAGACAGTGCCTGGTCTCTACCCGGAAGTTCGACCTGGGGCGCGCTACTTCCATTCTTTGCGTTTGCTGCAGAGGGTCAAGGAACTGGATGCAACCATGTTCACCAAGTCGGGTATCATGGTAGGGTTGGGTGAGGATCGTCAGGCTGTAACGCAGGTCATGGACGACATGCGCGCGGCTGACGTCGATTTTCTTACTGTCGGTCAGTACCTGCAACCCACCCCAAAGCATCATGCGGTTGAGCGATTTGTGTCTCCGGATGAGTTTGCGGCATATGAAAAAGCGGCCTACGGCAAGGGTTTCTTAATGGTCTCCGCCACTCCGTTAACGAGATCGTCCTATCACGCAGGCGATGATTTTGAGAAATTGAGAGCAGCCCGCTTGCGAAACCAGGGCTGACTGTTGAGGAGAGGTCGGTAAACGCTACTGCTCGATCCTGGCGCGCCTTTCGGACACCGCCGAGCGGTTGATTGCTTCGATGACTCTCAGTGTCATAAGTCCTTCCCGTCCTGATACGAGAGGGCTCTCCGTTCCTCTGATTACCCGGACAAAGTGATTGATCTGCAGGACCAACGGATCTCCACACGAATCCTGTTCAATTGCGCGTTCCCTTATGGGCAACCACCAGCTTCGCTGGTTTGCATAGTGCCAAATGATATTCTGGGGGATTGATATTGCTCCCTCTGTTCCCCCGATACGGTAGCAGGCCTCGTTGGTCGGAGGGTAAACCGGGTTTTCGCGGCTCGTCATTTCCCAACTCCAGGGGGCTACAATCGTGTCGGAGACACTTACCGTACCCAAGGCACCGCTCCTGAATTGCAGAACGATCGCTGCGGTGTCCTCCACTTCCAAATGTCTCGTGCGATTTGAAGTGACCGCGATTACGCTTTCAATTTCTCCACACAGATAACGCAACAGGTCGATATCGTGGATGAGGTTAATGAAGACCGGGCCTGCTCCTGCTTTCGTTCGCCACTCGACCTCGTAATACTCGTCTGGTTTGTAGAACCAGCACTGTGCGTTAACGGCGACAACCGGACCAATTCCCCCCGACTCTATTTCCTTTTTTGCTCGTTGGATAAGCGGGTTGTGTCGTCTGTGATGCCCAACCAGTACTGGCACGCCCGAGTCTTCCGCTTTTGTCACCAACTGTTCGGCGTCATCCGACGATGTGGCCAATGGTTTTTCGATGAGTATCGGAATGCCTTTATTGATACACTGAAGACCATGTTCCACGTGGAGTTGGTTCGGGGTTGCGATGATGATCCCGTCCGGTCGCCTGCTTTCGAGAAGATCCGCAACGGTCTCGTAATGAGGAACATCCAGACTAAGCGCGATTTTTAGGGCCGCGGCTGTCGGATCGACGATGGAATCCAGTTCGACGTTCTCCAGTGACTGAATAACCTCGATATGCCGCTTGCCGATTAAACCGGCTCCAACGACTGCAATATGAATTTTGTCTGAGGTGCCCATGGTGAAGGACGCTCTGCTAGTCAGCTGCGTACCGTTTGACGAAGTTTTTCAAAATGAGCTCCGGCTCAGTGACATTGGCCGCGCGTCCACGCTCCACAATTTTCATCGCCTCTGATGGAGGAAAGTAACCGTAATCGAGATACACGCCGACGCGGAATTCCAGTCCGTCGGCATCCAGTTCCGGATGAAACTGTGTCGCATAGACATTCTGGCCGAAGCGGATCAACTGATACGGACAGGTCGGTGATGAGGCTAAATGAGAACAACCCTCCGGGAGGTTCTGCGCTGCTTCCTTATGGCCTACGAAAGCCTGAAATCTATCGGGCAACCCTTCCAGGACCGGGTCGCGCCGCCCGGCTTCGGTCAAAGTGCACTCGACCGCTCCTACCGGTTCTCCGTATTTTTCCCTGCTGACCCGTGCGCCCAAGTGTGACGCGAGAATTCCTATTCCGTAACAGCACCCGAGGAACGGCAGATCGTTATTGGTGATCTTCGGCATAAGGGAAAAAATGCCATCCTCAATTCGTTGATCCACTTCTGATTTGGTCGCAGGGTTATCACTGACACATCCTGGTCCACCTCCGACTATGGTGCCGGAAAAGTCCGAAGGGTTCAGGTCCGCCGGGATTGGTTCGCAGTCCAGTCGAATTCTTCTGGTGTTTTCAGCGGCTAGTCCGCTCTTTGCCAAGATCGCTTCGAATTCATTGTCTGACGCGGGCGTTTCCGGGCGCAACTGGAGTATAAGGAACGGCTTCATCTGGTGCGGAGTCCTCGCAAGATAAATTCTGGTCTGGAAATGGCGGGTAGTATCGACTTCATTCGACGCTGATCCGGTCAGGAATGTTCAATTCGGCCCGTTTCTTTTTGGACAGACCCTGCGCGACCAGGTCATGGGAACTACGAATGTGATCCCTGAGTTCGTCATCGTTCAGACCGGGTTTTGCGTAATTTTGCAGCCACGAAAATCCACGCGATGCAAGATAGGGGGCCGGTCTGACCCCATCCTTTTCGGCAAGAATTTCAAACGCGATTTTCGATACCTTGAATGTGAACGCGTCTTCGCCGTCGCTCCATCCACAGATCGCGAAAACTCTCCCGCCAACTTTCCATACGTCCGAGTTACCCCATTGGACAACATGCGTCGTCGCAGGGAGTTCCGAACAAAACTGATTGAACTCTTCCCGTGTCATGTTGAAAGTTTAGAGCGGCAGACCGAAGGAAAAAAGCGAAATCAGCTGGTACTTTCTGTTCGCCGTAAGCAGTCAGGGTCGAACTCAAAAATGAGTGGACAATCCCGGCTTATCCTCGACGCCATGCGGTGACCTGTGCGACAAAACTCCCATTGGTGTAATCGTGCATTCGGCTAATCAGGTTAGCTCTGCCGGTTTTCAAAGAACCTGAAATTAACACGGGGTGGGTTCGATACTGGCAGTCCTTACAACGCTTGCGCCGGATTTCATGTTGTTGATGGCCGGTGCCGTGCTTGGGCGGTTCCTGCCTGCGGAAGTCTGGAGAAACGCTGACAGGGTCAACTTCCGCGTCATGTTTCCCGCGCTTATTTTCCTTGCCGCATACAGCCATCCTCCAGCACCAGGTGATCTTACGGTCATCGCGCTCGGAACCGCTTTTGTCATGGGGGCGGGGTGTTTTCTTACGTGGTGGCTAAGACCTCTCGGCCCGCCCCGCTTCGTGGACTTCGCGGCCCTGTGGCAGACAGCCTGGCGGTTCAACACCGCATTGGGCCTCGTCGCCGTCCAGCTCCTCCCGAAAACCAGTCACGGATTGATGTCACTCGCCGTGGCTTTCGCAATTCCGGTTTCAAACCTGATGGCCATCACGGCTTTGACCCACGGCCGAAAAATTGGCGTCACCGGAATGCTGCGCAACGTGGTCGGCAATCCGTTTATTGTGGCCGGCATTTTGGGTCTCATGCTCCCCGCCATCCAAATTGAGCTTCCGCAGATTCTACTGGGCGGGTTGGGCGTCCTTTCCTGGGGGGCTGTTCCGGTTGCATTGCTGTCTATTGGTGCGGCCGTGAACTGGAAGGCACTTGCCGAATTGGATGCATTCGCGGGCGCGCTGAACGTCGTTAAGCTCGTCATTTTGCCGGTGCTGGTTTGGTGCAGCGGTAGTTATGCCGGAATGCGCCCTGATCACCTGAGCGTTTTGACGCTCTTTGCCGCACTTCCCACTGCACCGGCATCGCTGGTCCTTGCCACCGTTTACGGCGCCGAGAGAACATCTGTCGCCACAATGGTGGCGCAATCCACGATCCTTGGCTGCGTCACCTTGCCACTTTGGCTGGTCGTGCTGACCTGATGATCTGTGCGTTAAACCGCCTCAGGCAGCTCAAATTCCGCCAGCAGTGAGGCAAACGCGGCCCCGTGCATGTCCCTGTCCTGAGGCGTGCCCTGCACCTGGGGTCTGGGAAAACTAAATTTCACCACGTTCAGATCCGGGATATCGAAGCGTTTGACGTGTTGGGTTGGCGTGTCCGCCAGTTTCGCCACGTCCGTGGTTTTGAGACCCGATACCACCCTCCGGTAGCTGTCCGGGGTCCCGCAGAAAATATCCACCGTCAGCCAAAACGGCCCGGCGTTCTTGCTGCGGACCTTTTCGACGATGCTCCCCAGCTTACCCATGTCCGACCTCCACGACCTCGAGCCTGAAAGCCTCCATAGGATAATCCAGAACCAGCACATGGTTCAGGCAAAACTCGTGACACTCCCCGCGCCTCAGTTCAGCCGGTGAGAAGGGGAAAGCAAATGTCGGCTGTTCCTCTTCCTGTGTGAGCGGATGATGCAGCAGATACGGGTTGAGGGTCTTGGTGATTTCCGAGGCCAACTCGTCCGATTGAGCCGTCACAATCCCCATCACGCCAACCTCGGCAGCTGTCTCCGCACGGTTTTCCAGTGCGCCCAGAGTGGCATCGCGGCCGATCACGCGCAGTTCGATGCTGAAATCCTCCGCCGCGAGGTTTAGCCTCTGCATGACCTTTTCGCGGCACCTGGTTGTTATGTCGTCGCACCAGGTTGAGATATTTTCGACGTAGCGGGCATCCCGGATGAGCGTTGGGATGACGTACTGGTACCCGGCCTGTCGCGCCCCTTCCAGTTTCACGGTGTACGTGTCGGACGGCACCCATTTGGACCCTGTCACTCGTACACTGCGGTCATCCTTGGCCTGGTATTTTGCCTCCGTGACGTCCAGGTGTCCTCCGGGCTCAAAGAGGATGAACGGATTGGAATTCTCATAGAGCATGTGCGCTGAAACGGTATGCGGCGTCGACCGCGACGACTCGGCCATGGGTGCCACCGTGAAGCCGTTGTCATCGAATTCCACCATCAGAACGCCCGACTGCGGATTGGTCGCACATAGCGCGCCGCATTCTCCAATCTTCGCGCCATGCCACGCGGCACCACTGTTCGCTCCGTTCCTGAGGGGCAGGGCGGCGATGATAGCGGTATCGGTGGTTCGACCCGCGATCACAATATCCGCGCCCGTATCCAGAGCCGCCTGGATCTGTTCCGCTCCGGCCAGGGCGACAATATTGGTGCAGTCGCGGAGGATCTCCGGGGAGATCTCCGGCGCGGGATCAAGTGGGCGAATGCGGCCCTGGTTGAGCGCCTCCACCAGGCGCTCCGGATCCTGACTGCATCGCAGGGTTGCAACCTTCAGTTTTGCCCCGGTCTCCTCCGCAATCTCCTTCGTAATCGACAGCAGCCAGTCAACGGTCTGATCGGTGCCGCAGGTTCCGGCGGTTCCAATGACGAGCGGTACGCCTGCTTTGGCCCGCGCCTCCATCAGGCCCTTCCACTCGGTTTTGGTGGACGCCCTCGCATATTTCGACATGCCGCGGCCAAGATAGGCCGGGCCGGAATCCGTTGAGCCACCATCGATAGCGATAATGTCCGGCTTTTCCGCCAGACCGCGTTCCAGGGCCACAATGTCGTAATTCAGCCCCAATGCTCCGGATGGTACGAGTACGCGCGTCATGTCAGTCCGTAATCCTCTGAGGTTTTTTTAGGAGTTCCCGCAGGAACATCGGTGCCACGAAACCCGCTACCGCCGCAATCCAAAGTCCAATCGAAATGGGCGAGGACAGAAGGTAGAAGATGTCACCGTCGGAGATCACCATCGCCCGACGCAGGGCATCTTCCATGTGCCCGCCAAGAAGGATGCCCAAAATCACCGGCACCGTCGGGATGTCGAGCTTACGCAGCACATAACCCAGCACGCCAAATGCCACCATCAGCAGGAGATCGAAATAGCTGCCGGACAGAGAGTAGATGCCGACGAAAGAAATCATCGTAACTCCCGGCAGCAGAACCCAGGCCGGGACCGTGAGGATTTTGACGAAAATCTTGACCATTGGCACGTTCATCATCAGCAGAACGAAGTTCGCGATCAGCAGCGACGCAATCAGACCCCACACCACCTCCGGCCGATCCGTGAATAGCGTCGGACCGGGCGTAATGTTCAGTGTCATAAGAAGCGCGAGCAGAACGGCCGTCGTGCCCGATCCCGGCACGCCCAGCGTCAGCATGGGAACCAGCGCACCACCGGCGGCGGAGTTGTTCCCGGCTTCCGGTGCGGCAATGCCCTGCGGAACGCCCGTGCCAAATCCTCCTTTGGGACCGGCAATGGATTTCTCCGACATGTAGGCCAGGAAACTGCCGAGCGACGCACCGGCACCGGGCAGAACGCCCGCAAAGAACCCAACCACGCTCGAACGCAGCATGGTCCATTTGGATTTGCCTATGTCCTTCCAGGGGATGGTCACACGGTCCAGTTTGATGCCGATCGACGAATCCTTGCCGTGGCTCTCAATGAAGAAAAACACCTCGGCGATGGCGAACAGGCCGACGATTGCCACAAGGAAATCAATACCATCCATCAGATGCATGTTTCCGCCGGTAAGGCGCGGCATGCCTGAGTTGTTATCCACGCCGACCATAGCGATTGCCAGCCCAAGGCACGAGGCCATCGCCGCCTTGGCCTGGTTGTTCGACGCCATGCCGCCGAGCGTGCAGAAAGCGAGAAGATAGAGCGCAAAATACTCCGCCGGACCGAAGAAATAAGCCACACGCGACAGCAGCGGGGCCAGAAGCATCAGGCCGATTGTGGCGAGGAACGCACCGACAAAGGATGCAACACCGGAAAGGACCAGCGCATCACCCGCGCGGCCCTGACGGGCCATCGGATACCCGTCAAGCGTCGTCATCAGCGCGGGTTCGTCACCGGGAATATTCAGCAGGATCGAACTGATCCTGCCGCCATACATTGCCCCGTAGTAAACCGCGGTCATCAGAACCAGGGCTGATGTCGCATCGAGCCCGAGCGAAAACGTCAACGGAATGAGAATTGCCACGCCATTGGACGGCCCAAGACCGGGCAGGGCGCCGATAATGGTGCCAAGGAAACAGCCGATGACCGCCAGCATCAGCGTATAGGGCGAAAGGGCGATGGAAAATCCAAGCGCGAGATTGGCCAGTGTATCCATCGGTCCTAGTCCTCCGCGCCGATTTCAGCCGGTGCGACGGCGGCGGGCGGTTCCGACATGTGCGGTAACGGCACCAGTCCAAGCCCAAGGGCGTATTTGAAGAGCAAAAACAGTCCCACCGAAAGACCGGCTCCGGACAGGGCCGCCGCAACAACACGCGATGAAATCTGATAGCTGAGCACTGCCGCGGTGATTGCCGTGGGTATGATGAAGCCAAACGGCTTCAGGGAATAGGCGTAGGCGACCAGAACCACGACCGCGACAAAAAGCGCAAGCAACGTCCTCGTGGCCGGCCATTCCGGGTCGGGATCCGGGCGAACGATCATAACGAGTGCGCAGAGGGACGCAACCGAACCAATCAGGATGGGAAAGGCTTTTGGCCCGACCGGGTCAGCGAGAAAGCTGGTCTGGATCTGGGTGGCGCTCGCGATATACGCGAGCGCTGCAAACAGGGCGACCAGACCGAAAATCCGGTCACTGGCCATTACTGGATGACCCCGATCTCTTTGGAGAGCGTGTTGATCTCACCAACTAGGGTGTCGACATAGGACTGGAAATCGGCTCCGACCATGGTGAACGGTGCCAGACCGTTTGCGGCCATCGCCTCGTGCCATTCCTCGCTGTCGGCAACCTGCTGAAGTTTGTCGCTCCAGGCATCGAAGGTCTCGTCGCTGACGTCTTTGGGTATGTAAAGCCCGCGCCAGTTGACCGCTACAACGTCAAAGCCCTGTTCCCGTGCCGTTGGGATATCCTCAAAGCCCGGAACGCGCTCCTCAGTCAGAACGGCAATGGCCCGAACTTCCCCTGAGTTAAGGAAACCGACAATCTCGGACATGTCACCGGTCATGGCCTGTGTGAAGCCACCGACGGTCTGGGTGATCGCATCCGCGCCACCGTCCACACCGATGTATTTCACCTCGGTAATGTCCGTGAACCCGGCCCGCTGCAGGATCATGAGCGGCTTGAGGTGATCGAAGCCACCAACCGCTGACCCGCCAGCAAACGCGACAGACCCTGGATCGGCCTTGATTGCCTCAACCAGGTCTCCAAGGCTCTGATAGGGGCTGTCATTCGCGACCACGATCACACCTGGATCGGCACCGATTGCACCCACGAAACGGACCTGATCGGCCGTCATTCCCGCATAGGCGTTCTGCGCGAGGCGCGTTGTGGTGGCGGAGGAGGCTGCAACAATCAGATCCTCGTCGCTGCTGCGTTCGGCAACCACGTGGTTATAGGCAACGCCGCCGCCGGCTCCCGCCATGTTGGTCACCTGGACGGGCTGATCAACGGCACCAATGTCGAACATGATCTTGCCGATCTGGCGACAGGTGAAGTCCCAGCCACCGCCAGGGTTTGCAGGTGCGATACATTCCGCAGCGGAAACCGCACCGGCGGCTCCTGTCGATATAACGGCACCGGTAATCAGCGCCAGGAAAAGACGTGAGGTCATGGAAGTCTCCCTTTCTTCATGCGGTTTTGTTTAACCTGCATGTTATTATTGACTAATCGCAGTCTGGCATCGCTGTCGCGCCCATGTAAACGGCAAATACGGCCCATGGGCGGCCTGAAAGCCGGACTTTTGTCAAATTCCGGATTGGTGTGGATCGCATCGGGGCATCATCTCGCAGAACTGCGCGATATCCCGGAATACGCGTGACATATCCGTATACATCGCCCCGGTTAACCAGGATGACGCTCGACAACCGGTGCGCGCAGGTATAGGAGCGCGGCAAAAGGCCTGCGGAAAACTCCGCTGTGCCGGTGTGCCCAGGGTCCGGGTCGGTTCCCGTCACACGGTTTCCCGGATCCGAAAGAAAATACGATGATAGAAATTCCAGGTATTCCCCAGCCCCTGTCGGAGGCTCTGGAACAGCGCGGCTATTCCACCCTGACCCCGGTTCAGGAGGCGGTGCTGGCGCCGGAATACGTCTCACGCGACATGCTTGTCTCCGCACAGACCGGTTCAGGCAAAACCGTAGCGTTCGGACTGGCGGTCGCACCAACTCTGTTAGGTGAAGACGCGCGTTTCGGTCAGGCGGATGCTCCGCTTGCGCTGGTGGTGACACCGACGCGGGAACTGGCGATCCAGGTCAAGCGCGAACTTGAATGGCTCTTTGCCAATGCCGGTGCGCGCATTGCATCCTGCGTGGGCGGTATGGACATGCGTACCGAACGCCGCGCGCTGGGTGCGGGGGCTCATATTGTCGTGGGCACCCCGGGTCGTCTGCGGGACCATATTTCGCGAAACTCGCTGATCCTCGATGACATTCGCGCGGTCGTGCTTGATGAGGCCGACGAAATGCTCGACCTCGGCTTCCGCGAGGACCTTGAGTTCATCCTTGAGGCCGCACCGGTCGAACGCCGAACACTCCTGTTTTCCGCAACCGTGTCCAAACCCATTGCCGCTCTGGCGAAGCGGTTTCAAAACGATGCGGCCCGCGTCTCCACCACCAGTGACCGCGACCAGCATGGCGATATCGAATACCGTGCACTGACCGTGGCCGCTCGCGACCGGGAAAACGCGATCATTAACGTGCTGCGGTATTATGAGGCGAAAAACGTCCTCATTTTCTGCGGCACGAGGGCTGCGGTCAATCACCTGACGTCGCGGTTCAACAATCGCGGCTTTTCGGTTGTGGCCCTGTCCGGCGAACTGAGTCAGGCGCAGAGGACCCACGCTCTTCAGGCCATGCGCGACGGCCGCGCTCAGGTCTGCATCGCCACGGATGTTGCCGCGCGTGGCATCGATTTGCCGAACCTCGAGCTTGTGATCCACGCCGACATTCCCAAAAACCGCGAAAGCCTTCTGCACCGCAGCGGTCGAACCGGACGGGCCGGGCGCAAGGGAACCAGTGTTCTGATCGTCCCTAACAGCGCCCGAAGCCGCACCGATCGGCTTCTGCGCAATGCCGGCGTTTCGGCTGAGTGGGGTAACCCCCCGTCGGCTGAGGAGGTTCTCGCCCGCGATGACGAACGTCTTCTAAACCACGCGGTACTGGCCGATGACGCCGTTGAGGTTGATGCGGATCTCGTGCAAAAGCTCCTCGAACAGAATGGGCCTGAAAAAATTGCGGCCGCCTTCGTCCGTCTCGCCCGCGAAGGCAAATCCGCACCAGAGGAACTCGAGGCAACCTCTGCCGCGGGGCAGGGCAAGCGCAAACATTCCGACTTCGATAACGGCCCCTGGATCAGTCTCTCTGTCGGTCGTACCCAGGGTGCCGATCCCAAATGGCTGCTGCCACTGCTGGTTGGGGCTGGCAATCTCAACCGTCGGGACGTGGGCGCCATTCGCATGCAGCACAACGAGACCTTCGTGCAGCTTGCACCGGGGAGTGATGACGGTTTCTTCAGCGCGCTTGGCCCTGATGCCATTCTGGAGCGCGACATCACCGCGCGGCGTGTTGAGGGCATCCCTGCCTTTGCGAAAGCGGCGCAGGACCACCGCAAATCCAGCGATGGTCCACGCAAACCCCGGCCCGGGAAAAACAGACCCGGTGCGGATGAACGGGCACCGGCAAAAGGAGCCGTAACCGGACTGAAGAAACGCAAAAAAGTGAAGGGCAAGACGGGCGCGGGCAAAACCTCCTGACCGCTGCCGCGTTTCGACGTCCAGCCCCAATCCTGATCTTTGCTTTTTCCAATCGGTACAATAACATGGCGCGCAACATCGACATGGCCGGGAGCGTTCGGGTTGTTTGACAGTTTGGTGATCTGGCTCATGCCCTATGGCTGAACCTCAGATATCCATCCGCGGCGACGGCGACATGTCCACGCTTGTGGCGTCCGGTGAACTCACGGTGGTCAACATGAACCGTCTCGAAGAGATGGTTGCGGATAACGTCAAAGGCGGGTTCGCCGCGATAGATATTGGCGATGTCAGCAAACTCGACACCGCCGGTGCCTGGTTATTGACGGGGCTGCTGCAACGCTCGAACAATCCCGAAGCCGGGTTTGAAAACGCCACCGACCTGCAAAAATCCCTTCTCGAGACCGTCGCGGACAACATGCCAAAGCCTCTGCCGCCACAAAAACGGCAGGAAGGGTTTGTGAATTGGTTGAACATGGTCGGTCAGGGGACTTCCGAGGCCTGGTCCAGCATGCTCGAAATACTGAGCCTTCTGGGTGAGATCATCGCGCGCATTGCGGGTTACGCCCTGCGCCCATGGCGTTTGCGCTGGACGTCCCTTGTCCATCACATGCAGGCGGTCGGACTGAACGCGATCCCCATTGTCCTGCTGATGTCATTCCTGATCGGCGTCGTTCTGGCATTTCAGGGCGCGGTTCAGCTTCAGCAGTTCGGTGCTGAGATCTTCGTTGTGGACCTTATCTCCATATCCATCCTGCGCGAACTGGGTATTCTTCTAACCGCGATCATCGTGGCGGGCCGGTCTGGCTCGGCCTTCACCGCGTCAATTGGCTCAATGAAAATGCGGGAGGAAATCGACGCCATGCGCACGCTTGGCCTTGATCCAGTCAGCGTTCTTGTCGTGCCGCGCGTTCTGGCTCTGGTGATCATGCTGCCCATTCTGGGCTTCCTCGCTGATATGGCGGGTCTGATTGGCGGCTGTCTGATGGTCTGGATCAATTTGGGCCTGTCGCCGACCGTGTTTTACGGACGGCTTCTCGACAATACGGATGCGTGGCAATTCCTGATCGGTATGATCAAGGCTCCATTCTTTGCCGTCCTCATCGCCCTGATCGGCTGCCACATGGGTCTGCGTGTCAAGGGTAACGCTGAATCCCTCGGTGTGATGACATCCCGGTCGGTGGTCATGGGCATCTTCATGGTCATTATCGCGGACGCCCTGTTTTCCATCTTCTTTGCGTTGCTGGGGCTGTGATGACGTCCTCGCGCGAAACCATCATTGAGGTCCGTGGGGTTCACACCGCATTCGGGGATCATGTGGTCCATGATGAACTCGATCTCGACGTGTATCGCGGCGAAATCCTCGGGGTGGTCGGCGGTTCCGGCACGGGAAAATCCGTGCTGCTACGCGCTATCGTGGGATTGCTGAAACCTCAGAAGGGCGAAGTCAGGGTCTTCGGCACCGATGTTCTGAGCGCGTCGGATGCCGAATTCACCGAGATCAGCAAACGCTGGGGGGTCATGTTCCAGGACGGCGCCCTCTTTTCCTCTCTCAACGTGCAGCAGAATGTCGAGGCGCCCATGCGCGAACTCCTCGACGTCGCGGCCGACACCCGCGCCAAACTCGCGCAGCTGAAACTGTCCATGGTCGGGCTGCCGGACAAGGCCCGCAGGGACTTTCCCTCGGATCTGTCCGGCGGCATGCGGAAGCGCGCCGGGCTTGCCCGTGCGCTTTCCCTTGATCCGGAAATTGTCTTTCTCGATGAACCGACCGCCGGCCTGGACCCCATCGGCGCCGCCGCGTTCGACCAGCTCATCCGCCGCCTTGCCGATACGCTCGGTCTTACGGTGTTTCTGGTGACGCATGATCTCGACAGTCTGCACGCGATCTGCGACCGTATCGCGGTTCTCGCGGAGAAAAAAGTGTTGGTAACCGGAACCATGAAGGAAATGCTGGATGTGGATCACCCATGGGTGCGCGAGTATTTTCACGGTCCCCGGGCGCGGGCCGCACTGGAAACCGGCTGAGGGACGGGCCTGATGGAAACACGCGCAAACTACGTCCTGATCGGGGCCTTTACCGTCGCCTCAATCGTCGCGGCTCTGGGTTTCTTCGTCTGGCTCGCGAAGATCCAGATCGACCGGCAGTACGACCGTTATGATCTTCTCTTCACCAGCGTCGCCGGCCTGTCCGAGGCTGCGGACGTGAACATGAACGGCGTCCCGGTCGGCAAGGTCACCTCCATCGGCCTTGACGACGAGGATCCATCTCTCGTGCGCGTGCGCATCGAGGTGACCAGCGGCACCCCGGTCAAGGAGGACACCGACGCAAGGCTGACCCCCCAGGGGGTCACCGGTCTCTCCATCGTCACACTGTCCGGGGGCAGCGCCTCGGCCCCAATGCTGACATCGGAGGAACCCGATGGTATTCCCGAAATCCGGGCAGATCCCTCTCTGGTCCAGCAGCTTTCCGAAGAAGCGCCAGACCTTTTAAACGAGGCTGTCACGCTGCTTCGGGACCTCCAGGATTTTGTCAGCGATGAAAATCAGGATTACGTATCTGGTATCCTGCGCAACGTAAACGACGCCTCGGAGCAGCTGGAAAGCGTGATTGCGGATTTCTCCTCCATCACGGAAACCGTTTCGGGTGCGACCGAGCGGATTTCCGGCTTCACCGAAACGCTGGAGCCCGTGGCGCTGTCGCTTGAGACCACTCTGAAACACGCCGACGACACCCTGATGGCGGCGACAGCGGCATTCGACAAATCACAGGAAACGATGGACGCCGCCACACAGGCCCTGGAGACCGCCGATGGTGCGGTCGCGGGGATCGACACGGTCCTGCAGGACGTCGCAACGGAAGTCACCGACGAGGTGACCCTGACGCTTGAGGAACTGCGTGCGGCCATAGCGGGTATTGAGAGGGATGCCGACACCGTTCTCGGCCTGTTTGGTGAAACCGCGACCCTTGCCAATGCCCGTCTCGAAACCCTGAACGAAACCCTCGACGCCGTTGACGTGGCGATGACCGAGGCTACCGAAACCATGGAAGCCGTGGAATCCGCCTCCATCAGCATCGAAACCCTCGTGGATGGCGATGCCGCGGCCCTGATCTCGGAAGGCCGCCTTCTGGTCGGTGACGCGCGGGTGGCGCTGGCCTCGGTAAATCAGGTTCTGGAAGACGACCTTCCAGCCGTTGTGGCCGATGTGCGCACCTCCGCCGATCTTGCGACCGCAACGCTCGACCGGATTTCGCGGGATGTGACCGGCTTTACCCAAGACCTCGAGCCCATTCCAGGCAAACTCGCCGGCGCACTTGACGGTGCAACCGCAACTTTCGCCAACGCCAACGAAACCCTCGATGCGGTGGAACAAACCCTGTCCTCAGCCGATGCCACGCTCGTCACGGTGCGCGGTGTCGTCGAGTCCGCAGATGATCAGATCATTTCGCAGTTTGCCCCGGTCGCGGCGGATCTGAGCCTGGCCGCGTCGCGGGTCAGTACGTCAATGGAAACCATCGCGGCGGATGTGCCCGACCTGGTTGCCGATCTGCGCGAAATCCTCAATACCACCGGTGAAATCGTGACACGGATCGACGGGGTGGTCGCCAACAGTTCAGGGCCGGTTCAGGATTTTGCCGTCACCGGTCTTGGCGATTTGACCCGTTTCAGCCAGGAGGCGCGAAATCTGGTCCATCGTCTTGACCGTATCGCAGCCCAGCTTGAACGCGATCCCGCCCGCTTTTTCCTTGGTGGACAGGCGCCGGATTACAGGAGGTGACATGAGACGGGTATTCCTTCGAACCATAGCGGCTCTGGCGCTGGGCGCGGCCCTGACGGGCTGCGAAACCGTTGCCTCGCTCGATGACGCCTCCCGCACGCTCGACACCTATGAGCTGTCGCCTGTCTCCGCGGCGGGCGGTGTGTCCTCACGGGCCCGCGGCGTTGTATTCGTCGACGAACCCCTCTCCGCCGCGTCCCTGTCAACGGACCGCATCGTGGTAAAGCCGGACCGTCTTTCGGTCGCGTATCTCTCGGATGCCAGATGGACCGATCGCGCACCGCTGCACCTTCAGTGGCTTCTCGTCCGGTCGCTCGCCGGTTCAGGGCAGTTCGCTCATGTCACGTCCCGCACCGTCGGCCCGCTGTCCGATTTCACGCTTCTGACAGACATCGATGAATTCGAGGCTCAGGTCGTGCCGGACGGTGTGACTGTCGTGGTCCGCCTGCGCTTCACGCTGGTCCGCGACAGCAACGCCACGGTCATGGCGGCCCGGACCATCGAACGGCGTGTGCCGGTAGCATCAGACGAAAGCCCCGATGTGGTCCGGGCATTCGACGCCGCCATGACCGGCGCGCTTGAGGAGGTCGTCTCCTGGGCCAGTCGCACGGCCCGGGGCTCCGGAGGAGCCTGACTGGCCGAACAAAAACCAACATCACTGAAGACTTAATGGGAGGACAGAAAATGTCAGAGAAGAAGATTGTGCTTGTAACAGGCGCGAGCCAGGGCATTGGCGCAGCCACCGCCGGTGCTTTCGCACGGGCGGGCCATACCGTTGTGCTCGCCGCACGAAGCGCTGACAAGATCAACACCGTGATCGAGGGCCTCGGCGACGATGGCGCAAACTGCATCGGCGTCCCCACGGACGTGACCGACCCGGACTCCGTCAAGGCGCTCTTTGCGACCATCGCGGATAAATGTGGCCGTCTCGATGTTGTGTTCAACAACGCCGGTGTGGGCCTCGGCGCAAAACTGGCTGGGGACGTGACCTGGGAGGAATGGCGCTCCGTGGTCTCCGTCAATCTCGACGGAGCATTCCTGATTGCCTCGGGCGCGTTCCACATGATGCAGCACCAGGACCCGCAGGGCGGCCGCATCATCAATAACGGGTCGATCTCGGCCCACGCGCCCCGCTACGGCTCGACACCGTACACCACGTCGAAATACGCGATTACCGGGCTCACCAAATGCCTCTCACTGGATGGCCGGGCGTTCAATATCGCCTGCGGTCAGATCGACATCGGCAATGCCGCCTCCGCCATGACCGAGCAGATGAACAAGGGCGTGCCCCAGGCTGATGGCACCCTGAAGGCCGAACCCACAATGGATGTCGAGCATGTGGCGAATGCGGTTGTGAACATGGCAGACCTGCCGCTCGACGCCAATGTTCAGTTCATGACCATCATGGCAACAAACATGCCCTTTGTCGGCAGGGGCTGATCGAAAACCGGGACCGCACCGTATTCCGGAGCGGTCCCAAACCCGGTCAGGTGACCGGCGTCAGCAGCGGATTGCCAGCGAAATGCGCGGCCAGGTTTCTGATGACCAGATCGCCCATGGCCGTGCGGGTTTTCCGCGTGGCCGACCCCTGGTGCGGCGACAGCACGACATTTTCCATTGACTTCAGCGCATCCGGCACGGTCGGTTCATCCTCAAACACATCCAGCGCCGCGCCCGCAATGGTGCCATTGCTCAGCGCCTCAACCAGCGCGGGCTCATCCACCAGTGTTCCTCGCGCCACGTTCACGAGGTTGCCTTCCGGGCCAAGTGCCTCAAGTATCTGTTTCGACACGATGCCTTTGGTCTCCGGCGTGCCAGGGGCCACAACCACCAGCCAGTCCACATCCCGCGCCATGGCCTCAAGATCACCGTAGTAGTCGTAAGGCAGATACTCCTGTTTGTTCCGCCCGTGATAGGAGACCTTCATTTTGAAGGCCTGTAAGCGCAGCGCGATTTCCTTGCCAATTCGGCCAAGCCCAAGGATGCCCACATGGGCTCCGGTGAGTTCCGACAGGAGCGGGAAGCTGGTCCTGCCCCATTCATTGGCACGCACAGCGGCGTCCAGCTGCGGGATGCGCCGGCACAGGCCGATCATTAGTCCAACGGTGATTTCTGCCATGGCGTCATTGAGTACGTCCGGAGTGTTGGACACGCGCACACCACGCTCTTTGCAGTCGGGAATGTTGATCGCATCGTAACCAACGCCGTAGCTTGAAATGATCTCAAGCGAGGGCAGGGCGTCCATGATCTCGGGCTTCGCCCCGTGATGCCCATCGGTCGCTATCGCGCGGATATTAGCGCCCGTGTCGGCCAGATAGCCGGCGGGATCGTCAAGTTTCCAGTATTCGTGAACCACATACGCCCGGTTTAGCTCCTCCTCCACGGAGGACATCATCGGTGCGATCTGGAGTATTTCGGGCTTCATTGGCGCTTCCTGGGTAATTGGTGATATTTTACCCCGCCTATATGGAGTGGTTCCGGCCCCGACCGCAACCGGTCGTTTGCCAAACCAAAGCGCGCCGTTCAGCGGGCCAGGATGCCTCGGCTCCCGACCCGCAGGCAGGTATCAGGCGTCGACCAGTGTCGCCTCGGTCAGAGAAACAACCTCATCCTTCGAGACGCCGTCCGCCAGTTCGACGATCTTCAGACCACCTTCGACCACGTCAAACACGCCGAGATTGGTGATGATCCGGTCCACGACACCCTTGCCGGTCAGGGGCAGGGTGCATTCCTTCAGAAGCTTGGACTCGCCCTTCTTGTTGGCGTGATCCATTACCACAACCACACGTCCCACACCGGCGACGAGGTCCATGGCTCCACCCATACCCTTCACGAGTTTGCCGGGGATCATCCAGTTCGCGAGGTCGCCATCCTCGGACACTTCCATCGCGCCCAAAATAGCCATGGCAATCTTGCCGCCCCGGATCATGCCGAATGATGTCGCACTGTCGAAATAGCTCGTGCGCGCCAGTTCCGTGATCGTCTGCTTGCCCGCATTGATCAGGTCCGGGTCAATCTCCTCCTCGGTCGGAAACGGCCCCATGCCAAGCATGCCGTTCTCCGACTGCAGCGTCACCTCCACCCCGTCGGGGATGTAGTTCGACACCAGCGTCGGAATCCCGATGCCAAGATTGACGTACCATCCGTCCTGAAGCTCCTGCGCCGCCCGGGCGGCCATCTGGTTGCGGTCCCATGCCATTTTATTCACCTGCCTGTTTCGGGGGTTTCTGTATGCGGTTTACGGATCTTTTCCATGATCAGACGGATCATGATTTCTCCGAAGTCGCGGTTCATGTGGGAGTAGTCCTCGTCACCGTGCTTGTCGCCACCTTTCAGCCGGGTGGAGCCGGAACTGAATGCCTCTTTGCTCAGTCCCGTATCTGACAAGGTTTCCTCGGGTTGACCGATATAACCGATATTTCGGTTGGTCAGCATGTTCTCAAACTGTGAAAAGTAGATGTCGAGCGCCTGCCTGAAGCCCTTGCCCTGCGCTCCGGCTTGACGCCAACGCTCCATTTCGGCATCCGTGGATTTGATGATGCTCTCAGACTGTATTGGATGTGGGGCAATCCAGAGTTTGTCCCGGCAATAGCGTTTCCAGCGGCCGCCTGGGGCAAATCTTTCGGACAGGCTCATGCACATGTTTTTGTAGGCCGTTTCAGACATGCGATGCATCGCGTCCGTTTCACGAACGCCATCGATGGAAAATTCCCGCAGGAAAGACGGTACGATGTGTCTGTACCAGGCGTGACCAGCCCATATTACGGCATCGTAGTCGCCAGGCGTCACCGAGAGGGTGCCGTTCAATTTTTCTAGCGTCTTAATGGAATGCTGGTCGTTTCGATGTGCCGCAGAGAGACCCAATACGCCTTTTTTGTCGAGCTTTATGCGTCGAAACATTGCGCAGGGCGCGGCGAAGAACTGGACGTCCACATCGGAATGATTTTTGGCCAGCGACTCCCAGCCCAGTTTGAGCGCCGCAACATGGGAGTTTCCTAAGATCAGCACTCTGGTCATCGCGCGAAAGCCTCCAACAGGATTTCCTCGCAAACAACTTCCTCGCCCTCATCTGTGTCTTCTTTGGCCGACGGGTTTTTCGGTGTCAGTCCATGTGCATTCAGAAAAGTAGACATGGCGGTGTTCACGCCCTGGCTGCTGACGTTCCGTTGGTTCGGCTCATAATACACTCCCCGGGCATTCAGCGAGGTGATCAACTCGAACGACGGGAAGTAATCGATGTCGTCATGGCGCTCCAGGAGCATGCCACACACAGCTCTAAGTACCGATTTGGAGTAGCAGGTGGCCACCTCCACATGCTGGCCGGATGCCGTTGCGGTCAGCGGCACCGGCGACACCGTAATCAGGAACTTCACATTCGGATTGACTGTTTTAAGCGCGGATCGAAAGGTCTCGAAATCCTCGAGAATCTCAACCACGTCATAATTTTTGAATGACCATCTTTCAGGATCAAACTGTCCGGCGATGGTTCCTGGCGCTGTTGGATAGACCGTCCCGGTTTCCGTGTGGATCCAGGCCTCGGTCAAGCCAAACGTGAATACGAATAGATCTGCCGCCGAATAGGCCTCCATCACTGCCCGAAGGTGACCGGCCCGGTGACCTCTGACGGCCTCGACATCGGGAAGTCCCTCTGGCTCGACACTCGGCCGAAGAGCGTCGAAGTAGCGTCCCTTGTGTTCCCAGACAGGTTCAGCAGGGGTGAACTCACCGTTGGCTTCTTCCCAAAGTTGCCTCAACTGTCTGGCGGTATAAATGTTGCCGTATCGGGCTGAATATAGCCTGTAGCCGTATTTATTCGCCGTCGCATCGTCCACGGCGGCGGGCAAAGGCTCCGCATCCAGAACATCCAGCCCCGCGCCGCGCAGCGCCCGACCCACGTGTTGCGCGAAACACGAACCGGCCGTGGCAATTTTCATGTCACGGGTTACCGGGAACCGGGGTGTGTAGATATCACCCGGATCAAGTGGCGATCGTTCCTGAACGCCGCTGCGCCAGAATGCCCTCGGTGGCAGCCCGGAATAGGGTGAGGCCGATTTTTTTGCCATTTCTGGGGCTAAACCTTTCAGGCCGCGCGGACCGTGCGCTGCTCGATCCGTTTTTCGTGCTCGCCCTGAATGAGGCGGTGGACGTAGATGCCCGGCAGGTGGATCAGATCCGGGTCGATGCTGCCACGCGGAACGATTTCCTCAACCTCGGCGATGCAGACCTTGCCGCAGGTGGCGGCGGGCGGGTTGAAGTTGCGGGCGGTTTTGCGGAACACCAGATTGCCCGTGTCATCGGCTTTCCATGCCTTCACGATCGAAATATCCGCTTTGATGCCGCGCTCAAGGATGTAGGTCTCGCCGTCGAATTCCTTGTGCTCCTTGCCCTCGGCAATCACGGTGCCGACGCCGGTTTTGGTGTAAAAGCCCGGGATACCCGCGCCACCGGCCCGCATCCGCTCGGCGAGAGTACCCTGCGGGTTGAACTCAAGCTCAAGCTCTCCGGACAGGTACTGACGCATGAATTCCGCATTCTCGCCCACATAGGAGGAGATCATTTTTTTGATCTGACGTGTGGCCAGCAGCTTGCCCAGACCGAAATCATCGACGCCCGCATTATTGGAGGCAACGGTCAGATCCTTTGTTCCGGCGTCCACAATCCCGTCGATCAGAAGCTCAGGAATGCCGCACAGACCAAAGCCGCCCGCAGCGATCAGCATTCCGTCAAAGAGGAGGCCATCCAGGGCGTCGGCCGCGTTGTCATACACTTTTTTCATTCAGTTTTCCTCGCGTCCCGGTTCATTTTGCAGTGCAACCGAAAATTGATTGGGCCATCATCGGCCCGACTGTCAAGCGCTCAAATTTTGAGCAGCGCCTCGATTTCCTTCGCCAGTCCGGAAATTTCCGAGGCGGCAAGGGATCTTGGTGAAATTTCCTGGGCGGACTGGCCCGTCATGATTGAACGGCTGTATGCGATCCTGTTTCCCAGTCTGGTGTCAAGCAGTTCTCCACCACCATCGACCACCGTGGCAATCAGGTCATCCGCACCATTGAAGCGTGGGGGGACCCGGTTCAGTAAAAGCCGGCACGGTGTTTTGTTTTTGGTGGAAGTCTCAATGATCGTCCGGCTTGCCCAGATGTCCATGGCCGAGGGCTGGACGGGTGCCACAACGAGGTCTGTTTCGCGAATGACGTTGTCGAGCAGTGTCGCCGCGGCCCCCGGACAGTCCACCAGCGTAAGGTCGTATTTCTTGCGGCAGGAGCGCATGTCGGACGAGGCCCGGTAATCCTTGCTTTCAACGAACTCGACGCCCTCATCGTTGCGCAGCTTCGCCCACTGTGCGAGGGACTGCTGGGGATCCAGGTCCATTACCGCAACGGATTTGCCGGCCCTGGACCAGGCGGCGGCAAGGTGCGCCAGCACGGTTGTTTTACCGGCACCGCCCTTTTGTTGCGCGAACGTGATGACCTGACCCATTGTTCCCACCTTTTGTTGCTTTGCGGAAATACTAGACGGTTGCGGGGTGAAGAAAAGGGCGGTTTTCCGAAAACCGTGCTGTTTTCCGCCGGTTGGGCAAAATAATTGCCCTGTGCGCCCGCATCACGCGGCACGTGCCCATTGACCATGCAGCGCGGGGGCGCATAGCAGGGATTAGAGGCAAACCGGAGGCGATGGCATGAGTGACTGGTGGCGGGGCAGTGTAACCTACCAGGTTTACCCGAGATCCTTTCAGGATACGGACGGCGACGGCATCGGCGATATTCCGGGTATCACCCGCCGGCTTGAACACATCGCGGGTCTCGGCGTGGACGCTGTCTGGCTTTCGCCGGTGTTTACGTCACCCATGGCCGATATGGGTTACGACGTATCCGATTATACGGGCATCGACCCGCTGTTCGGCACGCTTGCGGATTTCGACGCGCTGCTGGACCGGGCCCACGAACTTGGTCTGAAGGTGATCGTCGATCAGGTGATCAGCCATTCCTCCGACCGGCACCCCTGGTTTCAGGAGAGCCTGCGGGACAGGACCAACCCCAAAGCCAACTGGTATGTCTGGGCTGATGCAAACCCGGATGGCTCGCCGCCCAACAACTGGGTTTCCGTGTTTGGCGGTTCCGCCTGGGAATGGGATGCAACGAGGCGACAGTATTACCTGCACAATTTCCTGACATCACAGCCTGACCTGAATTTCCACGAGCCGGAAGTTCAGGACGCCCTGCTCGACGTGATGCGCTTCTGGCTGGACCGTGGTGTGGATGGGTTTCGCCTCGACACCGTGAACTATTATTTCCACGACACCGGGCTGCGCTCGAACCCGCCGGCAAAACCGGACGATGACTGGCCGCCTGTCAATACCTACGAGATGCAGGAGCATCTCTACTCCAAGACTCGGCCTGAAAACATCGGGTTCCTGAAACGCATTCGCGCTCTGGTTGATGAATATGACGGTCGCACCCTGGTCGGAGAGGTTGGCGACACGCGTGAGCGGTCAATGGGTATCATGGGTGATTACACCTCCGGCGGTGACAAACTTCACATGGCGTACTCCTTTGACATGCTTGGTCCGGATTATTCCGCCGGCCATTTCCGGTCGCTGGTAACCCGCTTTTTCAACAGAGCTTCGGATGGCTGGCCCTGCTGGAGTTTTTCCAACCATGACGTGGTCCGCCATGCCACCCGCTGGGCGGAGAACGCCGATACACATGATGGGCTGGTCAAACAGGCTCTGGCGTTGCTGCTCTCTCTGCGCGGCTCGGTCTGTCTCTACCAGGGCGAGGAGCTTGGGCTGACGGAGACCGCACTGGAATTTGAGGAACTCACCGACCCGCCCGGCATCCGTTTCTGGCCCGACTACAAGGGACGGGACGGCTGCCGCACACCGATCCCGTGGGAGGCCGACAAACCGCATGGCGGCTTCTCCGAGGTCAAACCCTGGCTTCCGGTCAAACCACCACAACTGGCGCGGAGCGTGGACAGTGTTGAGGCCGACCCAAATGGCAGCCTTGCGTTCTACCGGGAGATGATGCGGTTCCGCAAATCCCGTCCGGAACTGATCACGGGCGATATCCGGTTTCTGGAAACCGAGGAACCGGTATTGGCCTTTATCCGCTCGACGGACGCGACCCGCACGGCGGTTGTCCTGAACCTGTCACCGCTTGAGATCGACCTGGAAATCGAGGGTCTGAACCTTATGCCGAATGCACCGGTTCAGGCCGCAAAAACCGGTGAGGGGTCGTTGATACTCGGCCCGAACGGATTTGGGTATTTCGACGCGCAGGAAGACGCAGCCATCCGCTCCGCCTGAGCCCGCGTCGGGCTCAGGGCTTCCAGCTCAGGAAATTGCCAATCAGCCGCAGGCCGGTCTGCTGGCTCTTTTCCGGATGGAACTGCGTCCCGATCAGGTTGTCACGTCCCACCATTGCGGTGATCGCGCGCCCGTGTTTCACCTGTCCCAGTACATGCTCCGGATTGTCCGCTTTCAGGTGGTAGGAATGCACAAAATAGGCGTGATCCCCGTCCTTAATGCCATCCAGCACCGGATGGCTGGCGCAGTTCACCAGCGCGTTCCAGCCCATATGCGGAACCTTTAGCGTCGGGTCGCCGGTCTCAATTGCGACGACCTCTCCGGGGATCCAGTCGAAACCGCGGCAGTCAATGCCATGCTCGCGCCCCCAGGTCGCCATCATCTGCTGACCGACGCAGATACCGAGGAACGGTACGCCATCCCGAATGACCCGCGTCTCAATCGCCTCAAACAGACCTTCCCGCGCAAAGAGCCCCTCACGGCAGTCCGCAAACGCCCCCACACCGGGAAGCACAATACGGTCCGCGCGCAAGACTTCCACAGGGTCGGAGGTCACGACGATCCGCCCGACACCGGTTTCATTCGCCATGCGCTGAAAGCTTTTCTCGGCCGAGTGCAGGTTCCCGCTCTCGTAATCAATAATCGCGCAGATCATTCGCTCAGCGTGCCCTTGGTCGACGGAATGCCAGTGGCGCGCGGGTCGGGCTCCACCGCCACACGCAGCGCCCGCGCAAACGATTTGAACGTCGCTTCCGCAATGTGATGACTGTTTTCGCCATCCAGCCGGTTGAGGTTCAGCGTGATGCCCCCATTCATGGCGACCGCCGTGAAGAACTCCCGCACCAGCTCCGTGTCAAACGTGCCGATCTTGGGGGTCGGGTGTTCCACTTTCCACACGAGGAACGGCCGTCCGCTCAAATCCAGCGCACAGCGCACCAGGGCCTCATCCATCGCAAGCAGGCAGGAGCCATAACGCCGGATGCCTTTCTTGTCGCCAAGAGCCTGCGCGATGGACCGCCCGAGCGCAATCCCCACATCCTCAACCGTGTGGTGGTCATCAATATGCAGATCGCCGGTCGCACGGATCTCGAGGTCAACCATCGCGTGGCGCGCGATCTGGTCGAGCATGTGGTCGAAGAAACCAACACCCGTCCGGCAGTCGGATTTTCCGCTGCCATCGAGGTCGATCTTCACAAACAGATCCGTTTCCGCGGTTTTGCGGCTTACTTCGGCTGTACGCATCCTGATGAAATCCCGGCTTGTGTCTGCCCCGCGTTATACCCGCACGCGGATGTTTGTCGAGTGCCGGCCACGGGGCAGCAGGGGACAATCCAGATTTGTCCGAAGAAGCAACATATCCGGGATTGCGCAGGTCACGGCAAAGTCCTAGCGTCCGCGCATGAAAAATGATCGCCCCATGCTTGGTATCATCATGATGCTGGGATTTTGTGCCGTGGTTCCGCTGTCGGATGCCATTGCCAAACTCCTCGGCGGAACGGTGTCGCTTGTCCTCCTGATCCTCGCGCGTTTCGTCGTCCAGGCCGGGCTTCTGGCGCCGGTGGTGTGGTGGGCGGGGTCGTCCATGACCATGACGCGTCGGGTGTTTTGGCTTCTGTCGCTGCGGTCGTTTCTTCACTGTACGGCGATGTTCGCGATGTTCTCGGCGCTGCAGTACATGCCACTGGCCGATACCGTGGCCATCGCGTTTGTTATGCCGTTCATCATGCTGCTGCTCAGCTGGTGGTTCCTCAATGAGGAAATCGGCCCCCGGCGGATCGCAGCCTGTGGTGTTGGCTTCATCGGCACGCTGCTGGTCGTCCAGCCCAGCTTCGCGGAGGTCGGTGCGGTGGCTCTCCTGCCGCTCGTTGTCGCGCTGGGCTTTGCGCTGTTTATGCTGGTCACCCGTCTGATTTCGCAGGAGGTCGACCCGATGACGATGCAGGTCTTCGGCGGGGTTCAGGTTACCGTGGTGCTTCTGCCGCTGATGCTCATTGGGAACTCGCTCGGATGGGACGGGTTTTCAATGAATATTCCGACCGCCCGTGACGGAATGCTGATCCTCGTGGCGGGCGTCCTTGGCTCAGCCGCGCATCTTTTCATGACAATGTCACTGCGCTACGCGCCCGCCGCTACGGTCGCCCCGATGCAGTACCTGGAAATTCCGTTCGCGACGCTCGTGGGCTGGATGGTTTTTGGCGATCTCCCCAACGGACTTGCCGCTCTGGGCATTGCCATAACGATCGGGGCGGGGCTCTACGTGATTTACCGCGAACAGGTCGCCGGACGGCGGGCGAGAGCGGCAGCTAGGGCCGCCGCAGGGCGTGTTTAGCCGCCCGTGTGGCTCATGTGACGGGTGACCTGGCCCGACACGGTCTGGCGGCTGTAATCGAAGTCATGGCCCTTGGGCTTGCGCGCAATTGCCGCGTGAATCGCCTCGATCAGCGGTGCGTCATCGTCGGGATTGTTGCGGGCCACGGTGCGCAGATCCGCCTCATCCTCCTGACCCAGACACATGAACAGCTGCCCCGTGCAGGTCAGCCGCACGCGGTTGCAGCTCTCACAGAAGTTATGCGTCAGCGGCGTGATAAATCCGACACGACCGCCGGTTTCCTCGACCCGTACATAACGCGCCGGGCCACCGGTGCGGTCGGTGGTGTTAGTCAGCGTCCATTTCGTCTCCAGATCGCGGCGCAGATCCTTAAGCGAATAATACTGGTCCAGCCGGTCCTCGTTGCCGAGATCGCCCATGGGCATGACCTCGATAAAGGTCAGGTCGTGGCCGCGCGCGCCGCACCATTCGACCATCGTATGGATTTCGTCGTCATTGACGCCCTTGAGGGCCACCGCGTTGATCTTGACCTTCAGCCCGGCCTCAACCGCTGCGTCGATGCCATCCATGACCTGGTCGAACCGGCCCCAGCGGGTGATGTCGCGAAAGCGCTGCGGGTCGAGCGTGTCCATGGACAGGTTCACGCGCCGCACGCCGCAGTCGTAGAGTTCCGTGGCGAAGCGACGCAGCTGACTGCCGTTTGTGGTCAGCGTGAGTTCCTTCAGCGCGCCCGAGTCCAGATGCCGGGACATGGAGCGGAAGAACGTCATGATACCGCGCCGAACCAGCGGCTCGCCGCCGGTGATGCGCAGCTTCTTCACGCCAAGCCCAATGAATGTCGAGCAGATCCGGTTAAGCTCCTCGAGCGTAAGAAGCTCTTTTTTCGGCAGAAATTCCATATGTTCCGACATGCAGTAGACGCAGCGGAAATCGCAGCGGTCCGTCACGGATATCCGCAGGTAATCCACCGTTCGCTGAAACGGGTCTACAAGCCGTGGCATGTCAGTCAATTTGGGCCCCCCAATTTCTTTGCTCAAACCTATGTGCCGCAGCGTGCTTTGACAAGATGTGCGGACTCTGTGGAGTTCCTATCTGATCGACCGTTTGTTGCGTGGCCTACGCCATTTGAATCACAAAATGTCTTGAGGCGGGGTGCCTCATCGGGTATCGACGCGTGCGAAAAGCCGGGGGGCCAAAAAATTGCGGGTTTGCAAAACCATAGCTGACATGCGTCAGGTGGCGGCCGATCTGAAAAGCCGTGGTGATCTGGGGTTCGTGCCGACCATGGGAGCACTCCACGCGGGCCATATGGCCCTGGTTGAACTGGCGGTTCGCGAGAATGCCAGCGTAGCGGCTTCAATCTTCGTGAACCCGACCCAGTTTGGCGATCCGGAGGATTTCGACAAATACCCCAACACCCTTGATGCGGATTTGACCACGCTGGAACAGGCCGGTGTTGAAGCCGTATTCCTGCCGGACGTGTCTGTAATCTATCCGCCCGGGGATGAGACGATTGTGGAAACAACCAGACTTGCCAATATGTTACACGGCGAGGTTCGGCCGGGTCACTTCCGTGGTGTGACCACTGTCGTCACGCGTCTGTTCAATATCGTCCAACCCCATCGCGCCTATTTCGGAAAAAAAGGACTACCAGCAGCTTGCGGTGATCCGGCGTATGGTGAGCGACCTCCATATCCCGGTGGAGATCCGTGGCGTGGAAACGGTCCGGGACGCTGACGGGCTGGCCCTGTCATCGCGGAACGTGCGGCTCACCCCGGAGCAGAGGCGGGCGGCGGGGGTGCTGAACGCGGCGCTTACGGAAGCGGAGGGTGTAATTCGTGGCGGTGCGGACCGCGATGCCGTGCGGCGGGTCATTCGGGAGCGCATAGGGGCGGAGCCACTCGCTCGGTTGCAGGCCATCGACGTTGTGGACGCGGCGACGTTCGAACCGGTGGAGGGGCGCCCAAACGGCATGGTGGGCATTATGGTGTCCGCCATGTTCGGCGACGTTCTTCTCATCGATCAACGGGAGGTAACCCCATGAGTAAACAGATAAAATCCATCCGCCGAACCACGGTGCCACAGATCCGGGCCCGCAAGGGCGGTGAGCCGATTGTCTCCCTGACCTCCTACCACGCCCATACCGCCGCCATCGTGGACCGCCACGCGGATTTCATCCTGGTGGGCGACAGTCTGGGCATGGTGATGCACGGGATGGAGAGCACGGTGGGCGTGCCGATGGACCTGATGATCATGCACGGGAAAGCGGTGGTGCGCGGCACGCGGAAGGCGCTGGTGGTGGTGGACATGCCGTTCGGCACCTATGAGGAAAGCCCCAATGTGGCGTTCCGAAATGCCGCGACCATCATGAAGGAAACCGGATGCGGAGCCGTGAAGCTGGAAGGCGGCGCCCGCATGGCGGAAACCATTGATTTCCTTGTGCAAAGAGGCATTCCGGTTATGGCGCATATCGGCCTGACGCCGCAGTCGAGCCACGTCATGGGCGGTTTCAAAACGCAGGGCCGCGATGAGGACAGCTGGGATGCCCACGTGGCCGATGCCCATGCGGTCGCGGATGCCGGGGCGTTCGCGGTGGTGCTGGAGGGTATGGTGGAGAAACTGGCCTCCCGGATCACGCGGGAAATATCCATTCCTACCATAGGGATAGGGGCTTCAGTTGACTGTGACGGGCAGATTTTGGTTCTGGAGGACATGCTCGGTCTGAATGAATGGACGCCGAAATTCGTGCGGGTGTATTCCGATCTCGGCCCCATGATCGATGACGCGGTGTCGCGCTATGCGGCCGATGTGCGTGGTCGCGCGTTTCCGGGCGAGGATGAAACCTACGGATGAGTGCCGCTTGTGGTGGAGATAAAATGACGTCAGGTCAGAGGCTTACGGCGGACGGACGGTCCTGGGAGGACATGCAGGCTGCGTTTCGCTGGGACGTGCCGGAGCGGTTCAATATCGCGGAGGTCTGCTGCGACGCCTGGGCGCGGACGGAGCCGGAGCGGCTGGCGCTGCGCTATGTCAGGCCCGATGGCAGTGAGCGTGACTATACCTATGGCCAGTTGGCGCGGGCCTCACGGCGTCTGGCCAACGCACTGAAATCACACGGAATTGGCCGGGGTGACAGGGTGGCCGTTCTTTTGCCACAGACGCCGGAGACCGCGCTTACGCATCTGGCGGCGTATCGTCTGGGCGCGATTGTCGTGCCGCTGTTCACCCTGTTCGGGGAAGACGGGCTCCTGTTTCGGCTGGGCGATTCCGGGGCGAAGGCCATGGTCACGGATGCTGCGAACCTGCCGAAGGTTATGTCGATCCGCGCGCAACTCCCTGATCTTGAAACGATTTATTCGATCGACGTGCGCGAGGCCGGGGTTGACGGGTTCTGGCAGAAGCTCGGCAAGGCGGAGGATGAGTGTCCGATTGTCGAGACCGGGCCGGATGATCCGGCGTTCATCAGTTACACCTCCGGCACCACCGGACCGCCCAAGGGGGCGCTGCACGGGCACCGGGTTCTGCTGGGGCACATGCCAGGAATTTCGTTGGCGCACAGTGGGTTAGGGCAGGAGGGCGACTGTCTCTGGACGCCGGCGGACTGGGCCTGGATGGGTGGTTTAACGAATGTTCTGCTGCCCGGGCTGTATCTTGGGGTGCCGGTGGTGGCGCATCGGATGGCGAAGTTCGATCCGGTGCAAGCCGTTGAATTGATGCGGAAAACCGGGGTGCGGAACACGTTTCTGCCACCGACGGCGCTCAAGCTGATGCGGCAGGCGGGAATTGAGAGTATTCCGGGGCTTCGGTCCGTGGCCTCGGCCGGGGAGGCATTGGGTGCGGAGCTTCTCGACTGGGGTCGGGAGGTTTTTGGTATAACTATCAACGAGTTCTACGGGCAGACCGAATGCAATGTGGTGCTCGCGAACTGCGCGGATCTGATGCCGGTGAAGCCGGGATCGGCGGGAAAAGCGGCGCCTGGACATGAGGTTGCGATCCTGTCGGAAGAGGGTGAGGTGCTGCCGCCGGACACGGTTGGGGAGATCGCGGTGCGGGCGCCGAACCCGGTGATGTTCCTGAAGTACTGGAATAATACACTGAAAACGCAGGAAAAATTCATTGGTGACTGGATGCTCACCGGTGATGAGGGAGAGATGGATGCGGACGGGTATGTGACGTTCCGGTCGCGGACGGATGATGTGATCACGTCCTCGGGGTACCGGATTGGGCCTGGGGAGATTGAGGACTGCCTGGTGGGGCATCCGCAGGTTGCGATGGCTGCTGTTGTGGGCGTTCCGGATGAGGTGCGTACGGAAGCCGTGAAGGCATTTATCGTTTTAAAACAGGGTATTGGCAGTAAGACGCTGCGCGACGAGCTGGTAGAGCGGGTGCGGGTGCGGGTCTCGCCGCATGTTGCGCCAAGGCATCTGGAGTTTGTTGAGACGCTGCCTCTGACGGCGACGGGGAAAATCCAGCGCCGGGCGCTGCGGGACGGGTGATTTTTGTCCCAGTTTGTGTCCGAAGTGGCGCAGATTGACAGCGAAGTGGCACAGATTGTGAGTCAAATGGCACAGATTGCACGGGGTTTTGCCGAATCTGGCCGAAATTGTGCGGCAAATGTGCGTTATCCGACCACGTTCACGTTGACGGTCTGGGTCTGCAGGAAGGCCGGTCCGAAGCTGCTCAGGAACGGCACCTCGGCCGCGTCCTGACCGACACCGATGCGCACGATCTGATTGGCGCGGGCCATGCCGGTCGCGTCGATCAGGTGCCACGATCCGCCGAGATACACCTCGACCACCGCATGGAAATCCTGAGGGTCGACGTAAGGGGCATAGACGCTGACGAAGCGGGCGGGGATGGCGGAGGCGCGGGCCAGAGCGATCAGGACATGGGCGAAGTCGCGGCAGACACCCTGGCGCTGGATGAAGGTGTCGATGGCCGTGGTCTGCGGGCCGCTGGAGCCGGGGACGTACTGGTAGCGGGTGTTGATCCAGTCGCGCATCGCGGCGATGCGCTCGCCGCCCATGCTGTCGCCGAATTCGGCGGCGACGAAGCTCTGCATCTGGTCGGAGGGGCAGTAGCGGGACGGCATGAGGTAGCGGACCGCGTCGCTGGGCAGCTGGTGGATTGGTACGAATTCCAGCGGCTCGATCGCCTGTTCGGTGCGGTTGATTTCTACGCGGGCGCGGTAGGAGCAGCTGTAGTTTCCGGTGGTGCGCAGCATGATACGCTCGCCGATGCCATCCTCGCCCTCGATGCGGTTGAAATGCTCGGTGGCGTTCATGCTGATGCCGGGGTTCCAGACCTGCTGGTCGGGCAGAAACGCCGCCTCGATCTGGAGGATCAGGTCGGTCGGTTCGGGCATTTCGTAGTCGAGGTCTACAGCAATATCGAGGATCATTGAAATGCCTTTGCGGGCTGAAAATTCCGGGATTTTGCGGGTCGGGCTGGTGACGGTTCATCCGGGCAGCCGAGTTGAGGTCGTGTGGGTCACGGGGCGGATAATGTCAATCATCCATTGCGTGGTTTGGGATGAGAACTCCGCCGGCGGGGACCGGTTCCCGCGGCTTTGTCGGCATTGGCTTTTTTGGCGTGGGCCAGTTCAGGCCGCCTGTTTCAATGTTGGCTTCAATGATTTGAAAGCAATCGAGGCGATTGCGATCATAAGTACGTGGTATTGACGCCAGTCATGTGGTAAACTCAGAAATTATCATAACTAGGTGGAATTAGCCTTGTTAAACTTTGATCGTCAGCTTTTTGTACCGCTATGTACTTTGGTTCTTCTCTCGGAAACAGGCGCAGGTTTTGCTGAAAGTAATCCGCCTATAATAGATGATCCGTCGGAAGAGGATTGCTCGCAAGTCGAAAAAAAGAACGCGACCGGCGAAACCCTCACGCCAACAGAAGGCGATCTGTTGTATGCATGCTTGTTTCCTTCCGTGCCCTACGATTTTAACGATGACGTGGAAGGCTGGGAGGCTTATCAAGCACCACAAGATCTTTTTGAGATGGAGGAATTCAAGGATATCCCTGGCATTCTAGGTAATTCCGAGAGGCAAAGCTAGTGTATTTGGATGATATCATTTCGAGTCTAGAGCGAGGATTCGTCACAGCATTGTTAGCCGCGAGTTTTTCGTTCATCTTATTTTTGATACTGTTGATTGCAGCAAAGATAACCAGAAAAAAGATTGAGCGGCTGCCATTACTCTGCCTGGTTGCGTTCGTTTTCGGTTTACTGGCATTGGTTACTGGAATGATTACAGGCGCGAGCCGTAATGTCGCTGTCGGACAGGTATTGCCCGCATCATTGAGTCTTATAGGAGCGGTGGCGTTGTACGTCATCACCAAATCGGAAGCAGAAGTGCCGATCGCTGCGACGGCCGTCATCGCTTTCTCCATTATGCTGTTGATTGGTACGGTCATCGGTAGTTACGAACGCGTCAGGTTTGCAGCCTATCAAGACGCTCTGCGATACCAGCCTAGTCGGCTTAAAACACAAGCCGACATCGAGTTCGCCATAAATGGATACCGCCGGTCGCGTGGGCTAGGCCCTATCGATTTTTCGCGTTAGCGTCTGACGCTGGATGGGACTTGTCTTTTGGTACTGACAGGATCGAGGGTCTTGTCGGCTTTGTCAGCCTGCCGAATATGATCTAAATTTTCTCCAAAAAATCTTGGCAATATCCAGTTATACTAATTTCGCTGTTGGACCGCGCTTAAAAGGAGAGATGCAAGTACGCCGGAGAATTAGAAAAATCAGGCTGAATGTGTACCAATACGTTTAGCATAATTGTACAAAAATTTTTATTGGTGCCAGGCCGCAAAACAAAAGTAGTGCCTTGTCCGCGCTGTTTCCAGCGACCTCCGCATGCCGGGTAGCCGTGTGCTCTATTCCATCACAGTGGGCCGTTTGTTTTCGGTGGTAGTGCCTGAGATGGTTGAGGAGGGCGGCAGGAAATACCGCGAATTTTCCGCACCGCGTCCTTGCGGGCGAAAGCCTTCATTCCCTGGCCGGGGCCGGCGATGAAATCGAGAACGGTTTGGGGTTCGCGGACGGAGAGGGTACGGAGCCACCAGGCGATGGATTTCTGGATAAACCAGTCGGGATCGGGGACGTAGGCCTCGGCCCAGGTGAGGATGCGGGTGCGGATGGCGCGGTCTTCCGGGGCTGGGTGCGTCAGTTTGGCATAAGGCAGGGTGACCACCAGCGCGGCGCGGCGGGTCCATTTGTCGGGCGAGGTTGTCCAGGCCTCGACGGTTTCAATGCGGTGGGGATGCGCGGTGAGGCGGCGGCTGCCGACATTGCAGGCGTGGTCGGCGATGGCCCAGGCGTCGAACGCGGGCACCCAGCGGAGAAATTCCTGCCAGACCTCCTCCTCATGGTCGGGGATGCGGGCCTGGGTCAGAAGCTTGCTGGCCGCGATCATCGCCTCGTGGATGTTGCTGTCCCAGAGACCGGCGGCAAGGGCGATGCGTTCCTCAACGCTTGCCTCCGTCCGCCAGGATTTCACCAGCGGGTCGAGGTCGGGCATGGCGCAGCCGAGATACTCGCGCGGGGCCTTGTGATAGTCGGCCATGCCCGCCGCGTTTTCCGGGGTGGCGGCGGCGCGGAGCCGGGCAATGGCCTCGTCCGGGGTGGTCATTCGACAGTGACGGATTTGGCGAGGTTGCGGGGCTGGTCGACATCGGTGCCTTTTTGCAGGGCGCAGTGGTAGGAGAGCAGCTGCATCGGGATGGCGTAGAGGATGGGGGCCACGATGGGGGCGCAGTCGGGCAGTTCCAGTGCGGCCCAGGGCTCCCCGGTGGCGGCTTTGGCGCCGTCGCTGTCGGTGACCAGCAGAACCTTTCCGTCGCGGGCCATGACCTCTTCCATGTTGGACATTGATTTGTCGTGGAGATTGCCGGAGGGGGCGAGGACGACCACAGGGACGAATTCATCCACAAGTGCGATGGGGCCATGTTTGAGTTCGCCTGATGCGTAACCTTCGGCGTGGATGTAGCTGATTTCCTTTAGTTTCAGTGCACCTTCCAGCGCTATGGGGTACATGGTGCCGCGGCCCAGAAACAGAACGTCGGTGGCTTTGGCGACCTCCCGGCTGAGATCGGCAATGGTTGGTTCCAGGTCGAGGGCGCGGGTGACGAGTTCGGGCAGGGTGCGCAGGGCGCGGACGAGTTCGGCCTCGCGGTCGCCTGTGATGGTGCCGCGACGGGAGGCGGTGGAGATGGCGAAGGCGGCCAGCGTCAAAAGCTGACAGGCGAAGGCTTTGGTGGAGGCCACGCCGATCTCGGGACCGGCCAGAATGGGCAGGGCCAGGTCGCTTTCGCGGGCGATGGTGGAGCTGTCGACATTGACCATGGAGACGATCATGCCGCCCTGGGCGCGCACATAGCGCAGGGCCGCGAGCGTGTCGGCGGTCTCGCCGGACTGGCTGACAAAAATGCCCAGTGTGCGCTCGTTCAGCGGTGGTTCGCGGTAGCGGAATTCGGAGGCGACCTCGATTTCCACCGGCAGGCGCAGCAGGTCCTCGAACCAGTATTTCGCCACATGACAGGCGTAGTGGGCGGTGCCGCAGGCCACAAGGACGACGCGGTCGAAGCGGGAAACGTCGAGGCCCGTTTCCATGTCGATGCGGCCGGTGGAGGGATCGGTGTAGCGGGCCAGCGCGTCTGCGAGGACGGCAGGCTGCTCGTGGATCTCCTTGGCCATGAAGTGTTTGTAGCGGCCCTTGTCGACCAGCAGGTGGTCGAGGTCGGTCGTTTCGATCTTGCGCTCCACCTCTGCATCCGTTTCGTCGTAGACGGTGATGACGTTGCGGGTGACGACGGCGTGGTCGCCTTCCTCGAGATAGGCGATGCGGTTGGTGAGCGGGGCGAGTGCCAGCGCGTCGGAGCCCACGAATGCCTCGCCCTCGCCATAGCCGATGGCCAGCGGTGAGCCGCGGCGGGCGGCGATCAGGAGGTCGTCCTGGCCTGCAAAGAGGAAGACAAGCGCGAAGGCGCCGTGCAGACGCGCGAGCGTCAGGCGGGCGGCCTCCAGCGGGGTTTTGCCCGCGCGCAGGTGGCTGTCGCAGAGGTGGACAACGACTTCGGTGTCGGTTTCGGTCTGGAAGGTTGCGCCCCCGGCCTCAAGCTCCGCGCGCAGGGTGCTGAAATTTTCGATGATGCCGTTATGGACCACGGCGACGCGGCCCGCCTGGTGGGGGTGGGCATTGGCCTGGGTGGGTTTGCCGTGGGTGGCCCAGCGGGTGTGGCCGATGCCGGAGAGGCCCGCGAGCGGTTCGGTGACCAGAAGGTCGGAGAGGTTGATGAGCTTGCCCGTGGCGCGGCGGCGGTCGAGGGTGCCGTCGTCAAGCGTGGCGATGCCCGCGCTGTCATAGCCGCGGTATTCGAGGCGCTTGAGCGCCTCGACCATGAGAGGGGCGACCTGGTGTTTTCCGAGAATTCCTACGATGCCGCACATTAGTGGCGCGTCCCGTGCTTGAGGGATTTCAGGCGGTCCATGAGGCGTTTGCCGATGCCGCCTTTGGTGCTCTGGCGGGAGCGGGCCAGCGCGAGGGCACCGGCGGGGACGTCGTCGGTGATGGTGGAGCCCGCCGCGATCAGGGCCGCGTTGCCAACAGTGACGGGGGCGACGAGGGCGGAGTTGGAGCCCACGAAGACGTTGTCGCCGATGGAGGTGCGGTGTTTGAAAACACCGTCATAGTTGCAGGTAATGGTGCCCGCGCCGATATTGGTGCCGGAGCCGAGCGTGGCATCGCCTATGTAGCTGAGGTGATTGACCTTGGTGTTTTCGGCGATGGTGGCGTTTTTGATTTCCACGAAATTGCCGACGCGGGTGTTTTCCGACAGCTCCGCACCGGGGCGGAGGCGGGCGAAGGGGCCGATGACGGCGCCGCGGCTGACATGGCAGCCTTCGAGGTGGCAGAAGGGGTGGATGTTGACGCCGCTCTCGATTGTCACGTCGGGGCCGAAGACCACGTTGGGGCCGATGGTGACGTCGCGGCCGATGATTGTGTCCTGGGCGAAGAATACCGTGTCGGGGTCGGTGAGAGTGGCGCCGTTTTCCATGGCCTCGATGCGGGCGCGGAACTGGAAGGCGCGCTCGGCGGCGGCGAGGTCGATGCGGGAGTTGACGCCAAGGGTCTCGGCCTCGTCGCATTCTACGGCGGTGGCGGAATGGCCATCGGCGCGGGCGAGGCCCACGATGTCGGTGAGGTAGTACTCGCCCTTGGCGTTGTCGTTGGAGATGCGCGGCAGGAGGGTGCGCAGAAGGTTTGCGTCCGCGGCGATCACGCCGGAGTTGCAGAAGGTCTCGGCTTTCTGGAGGTCGCTGGCCTCTTTTTCCTCGACGATCTCCAGCAGCGCGCCATTCGGGTCGCGAATGAGGCGGCCGTAGCCGGTGGGGTTGGCGGCGTGGAAGCCGAGGACGATGACGCCGGTGCCTGTGGCGCGGGCCTCCAGCATGGCCTCAAGGGTTTCCTGGCGGATAAGGGGCGTGTCGCCGTAGAGGACGAGCACGTCGCCGTCGAAACCGTCGAGCGCGTCGAGGCATTGCAGGAGGGCATGGCCGGTGCCGAGTTGCTCCTCCTGGGTGACGGTTTGGGCGTCGGGGTCGATCTCGTGGACTGCGGCGGTGACGGCCTCGCCGCCATGGCCGGTGACGACGATGGTGCGTTCGGCGTCGAGGGTTCGGGCGGAGGCCATCGCGTGGGCGACGAGGGGGGCGCCCGCGAGGGTGTGGAGGACTTTGGGGGTGTCCGACTGCATGCGCGTGCCCTGGCCCGCGGCCAGAATTACTACGGCTGTTGGCATGTGTCGTGTACTCCGTTTAATGGTTAACGCGTCAAATCAGTGTCACGACAGTTAACAGCGCCCCGCGGCAATCAAAAGAGCGCATGGATCAGTTTCTGTTTCAAAACGTGTCCGTATGTGGTTAAGCGGTAACGCGGATTTTGAGAGGGTTTTCATGCGAACGGCCGTTTTCGATCTGGACGGGACACTGGCGGATACCTCCGCCGACCTGATTGCGGCGGCGAATGCGGCGCTGGCCCATGGGGGGCACGGGGTTGAGCTGGATCCTCTGAGTGATGCGAAGATCGCTTTTGCCGGGGGGCGGGCGATGCTGACGGCGGGTCTGACGCGGCTGGAACATCCGGAAATGGCGGGGCAGGTTGAGACGCTCTACCCGGTTCTGCTTGATGCGTATCGCGACAAAATCAGTGTGCATACCAGGCTTTATGACGGGGTTGAGGGGACGCTCGACGCGCTGGAGGCGCGGGGCTGGATTTTGGCGGTCTGTACGAACAAGCCCGAGGCGCTGGCGCTCGA
Organism: Amaricoccus tamworthensis; assembly: GCF_049800875.1. Lineage (NCBI taxonomy): Bacteria > Pseudomonadati > Pseudomonadota > Alphaproteobacteria > Rhodobacterales > Paracoccaceae > Amaricoccus > Amaricoccus tamworthensis. The sequence goes on from NZ_JBNAFV010000002.1 coordinate 476,451, forward strand.
TCTGCTGGAGCGGCTGGGACTGGGGCAGCGGTTCAGGGCGATGCTGGGGGCCGATACGCTGCCGGTGCGCAAGCCCGATCCCACGCATCTGCTTGAAACCGTGGCGCGGGCCGGGGGGCGGCGTGAGGCGAGTGTTCTGATTGGCGATACGGTGACGGACCGGGAAACAGCGCGGCGGGCGGAGGTGCCCTGTGTGCTGGTTGGGTTTGGGCCGGAGGGACGGGCGGTTGCGGATCTTAACCCGGAGGCCATAGTTGACAGTTATTCCGAGCTTCCGGATGTGCTGGAGGGCCTGGTGCCTGCGGCACGCCGGAGCGCATAAGTGCTTTTTGACGAACCTGGATTGCCGTGATGCCTAAATTTATTGTCGTGTCCGACCTTCATCTTGTGCCGGACCCGGAGGAATTGAGCTGTACTCTGAACCCGGCCAAGAGATTGCATCAGGCGGTGGACCATATCAACGAAACCCATCCCGATGCCGCGTTCTGCGTCTTTGCCGGGGACCTGGCTGATGATGCGGCGCGGGGGGCGTATGACGTTCTGAAGGGCGGGACGGACCGGCTGGCGATGCCGTCATATCCGACCATGGGCAATCACGATGACCGGGCGCTGTTTGCGGAGGTGTATCCGCAGCATGTGAACGAAGAGACGGGGCGGATCGATCATGTGCTGGACCTGGACGGGTGCCGGGTGATTGTGCTCGACACGCTCAAGGTCGGTGACGATGCGGGCGAGATGTCGGACGTGCAGTTCGAGTGGCTCGATGCGCGGCTTGCGGAGGTGAGGGAGACGCCGGTTGTGGTGGTGTCCCATCACGGGATTGCCAATGTGGGCACGCCGCTTGATTTCATCAGCTTCACGCAGAAGGAGCGGCTGGCGGAGATTCTGACGCGCTATGGCAATGTTCGCCAGATCATCAGCGGGCATGTGCACCTGTCGACGGCCGGAGTGTGGCTGGGCATTCCATTCACGACGATTGCGGGCAGTCACTATACGATCCACCCGAGCCTGAAGGGGCCGATCCCCGACATTCCCCGCAGGGCCGGTCCCGCGCAGATGGCGGTGGTTTTGACCAGCCCGGAGGGGATTGTGGTGCATCACGAGAATTTCGTGGATGGCAATGACCTGCTCCCGGCGGAGTTTTTCCGGTGGGATCCGGATAACTGAACTGTCGCGCGGCGCGGTGTGCGACGGGTCAGTTTGAGGCGGACCCGCCACGGGCCTGTGCGGCTTTCAGACGTTTGCCGAGGGTTCTGGCGAGAAACGGCCGGAAGGGCAGGAATGCGCGGTAGGCCAACTCCAGCACCGGCGTGACGCCCGGGATTTTGGCGAGGCGCGCGGCCCATTTCCAGCCGGGGAGCGTGTCCCAGACCGCGACAAAGGCGCGTGCGCCGGAGAGAAGTTTGCCGTCGGGCTGGCGCACGTGGAAGCGGGCCATCGCGTCGGTGCGGTTCAGGCCCGCGCCCGGATCGGCATCGCTGTGCGAGACGTCTACAAACCGGAGCTTCTCGGCACCGTCGCGTGAGGCGTAGTGGTCAATCTCGACCGAGCAAAGCGGGCAGGAGCCATCGTAGTAGACCGTTGGTCCGTCGGGCGGCTCCGCGCCGGGCTGTTCTAGCGATTGCGCGCGGGGATGTTCGGTTGGATTGACCATTCAGGCTGCTGTCCGGTTCAGGCGTTGTCAGTGGTGCGGTTGCGTTCGGCTTCGCGGAACACCGCGAGGGTCGCGAAGATGCCGCTGAGGATCAGGGCGTGGCCTACCACGGAAACACCGAAAACAAAATAACTGCTGAATGCGAGCGCGAAGATGATGCTCCACATCCAGGCGAGGACCTGCATCATCATGTGCGCGGTCATCAGCGGAAGGTTTTGCAGGGGGTTTTTCTTCTCGTTCATGACCCCGTCCCAGGCGGTCTTGATCACGTTCTGTGCAGACATGGTTACCTCCATTGTTGATGGGAAGAATACGGGGGTATGGGTGTCCTGGATCACGGGGCTCAAGGAAACGTGTACTGAACTCAACTGCACGTTATGCGGAGTTGGGGCAGGTATTGGTCTTAATGCGACAGATGAGGTTGTCGTAAAAAATGTATTAAAAATTTGTCTTTATTGTGCAATACTAAGAATTGGGTGGAACATTTTCAGCGGTTGAGTGATGAGTCTCAGAGGGGTGTTTCATGCGGACCGGGTGTCCGGCATGAGGGTTTCCCATAGTTGGAAAGATTTTTCTATTGGTGACGACGCGGGGTCCGGACGCAGGTTGGCGGGCTTTGCAGGCATGGTCGATCGCGGGCTTGCCCGTATGCTCCAGGCCGGAATTTTTTATTATTCGAAGGTGTTTAACCCGAAAACCTGCCCTGAATTTTCAACAGTGGTGAGGCGTGGAACCGGTGGTGTCCGCGGGGTGTGGGGTGCCCTGTCGGTCGGTGTCGGCTTTGCCCGTATTGACGTGAAAGTGGATTAATCATGGAAAACGAGGACGCTCCGTGGAGTTTTATCAGCGTTCCTGACCTTTTTAACGCGGATTATGCGGATCTGTCGGGTGGTCAGGATGCGTCGATTGCGGCGGTGTTTGGTGGAAATTCGGTAGACTATGCCGATGGCCTGGTCGCTGCGCCCAACTGGACGCCGGGTGGGCCGAACGCGATGAACGCGGCGCTGGCGCAGGTGTGGAAGACCAATACCGAACTGATGGTCAATGCGGCGGGGGGGAACCCGGACCTGGTGGCCATTGCGGGGGATCTCGCGTTTTCGCGCTGGTCCTGGGAGCAGCACGACCAGAATGTCGAGGCCCTGTTCGGTGGGGCGACGCTGAACGAGACGCTGCACCGTGCGTCGGCATCGTTTACCTCGTGGCAGCTCAAGCTTTGGGAGGAGGCGGGCGTCAACACCATTGTGGCGGCCATTGGGGACCATGAGATCGGCGACAACAACTGGCCGGCCGGGCAGCGGACCAATGCCGTGCCCGCGATGAAGGAGGCGTTTGGCGAGCACATGGTCGATCCGCTCGGCCTTGCGGCGACCTGGAACGGGGTATCGACCTTCGCGCCGCAGGGCAGCGGTCAGTATGATGAGGGCTCCTACGTCTATCAGAACAAAAACGTTCTGTTCCTGACGGTGGATGTTTTCAAATACTCGGCCGGTGGCGGTCTGGCGAATGGCGGGGTGGAGGCGTCGGTTGACGGGACGCATCTGCAGTGGATCCGCAATGTTCTCAATGCCGCGGATGCCGATGCGTCGGTGGATCATGTTGTGGTTCAGGGGCATGTGCCGGTTCTGACGCCGGTGAATGCGGTGCGGTCGAGCCGGATGACGTTTGAGGACGGGGAGAACTCCGCGTTTTGGCAGGCTTTGCAGTCCCATGGCTCGAATAATGGCGGGAAGGTCAGGGCGTATCTGAACGGGGAGGTGCACGCGACCACCACTGTCGTGGATGACGACAGCGGCATTGTTCAGATCAGCCATGGCGCCAACAACATGGCCGAGCTGGGGAACCAGACCAACCCGTATTTCATGACGTTTGAGGTCACGCCCGACCGGATTGTGGGGCGGGAGTTTACGATCCGGAACGACAATAACAACACCTCCGACCGGGTCTGGCAGGGGCATCTGCCATCGAGCCAGGCGGTGGATACGGTTGTGGGCGGCGCGGTTGAGATCGGGACGATTGAGATCAACGTCTCGTCGGGCTCGGCCGTGACGACGGTCACGGGCAATCTGGAAGCGCCGCTGAGCACTTCGGGGCATCAGACCTATGTGGGCGGTCCGGGCGATGACCTGCATGCCGCGGGGCTGGCCGGGGCGGGCTCGGCGTTTTTCCAGAATAACCGCATGTTCGGCAATGGCGGCGATGACACCCTGCTGGGCCGTGCAGGCGATGACACGATTTTCGGCGGGGCGGACGACGACACAATCGACGGTGGCACGGGCAGTGATGATCTGACCGGCGGGCCGGGGAATGACGTGTTCCGCTTTGCGACCGGTGACGGCAGTGACGTGATCCGGGATTTTGTCAAAGGTCAGGACACGATTGAGGTAGGCGTGGGGTCTTTTGCGGCCCTGACCATCACGCCGAGCGGTGGTGACGCGCTGGTGAGCTATCAGGGCGGGCAGATCCGCGTGGCTGGTGTGGCGGCCGGGTCGCTGGATGCGGCGGATTTCGGCTTTGACGTGCCGGATGATCCGGACGATCCCCCCGTCGATCCGCCGACGAATTTTCCAGGGCTGCTGACCATTGACCGGAACGGAAACCAGGTGACGGTGACCGCGACGAGCCGGTTGAATACGGCGATCTTTGATGGCCGGATCGAGGCGGACGGGTTTGGGTTCTCGAACCTGCAGACGCAGAGTTTTGAGAATAATGACAGCGTCGCGATTGTCGGAGGCGATATTGTCTTTGACATGCGGGTGTATAACTCGCCGAACAACCGGGATGTGTTTTCGTTCAACGTCGAAGCGAATGCCACGCTGGATGTGACGGGGGCGTTCGACGTGGTGATCGACAGCGTTCCGGTCGATCCGGGTGATCCGCCCGATGATCCGGATGACCCGCCGGTGGACCCGCCGGACGATCCGGATGATCCGCCCGTCGATCCGCCGACGAACTTCCCGGGCCTGCTGACGATTGACCGGAACGGCAATCAGGTGACGGTGACGGCGACGAGCCGGCTGAATACGGCGATATTTGATGGCCGGATTGAGACGGATGGATTTGGGTTCTCGAACCTGCAGACGCAGAGTTTTGAGAACAATGACAGCGTGGCCATCGTCGGGGGCGATATTGTCTTTGATATGCGGGTCTATAATTCGCCGAACAACCGGGATGTGTTTTCATTTAACGTCGACGCGAATGCCACGCTGGACGTGACCGGGGCGTTTGATGTTGTGATCGACAGCGTGCCGGTGGATCCGGGTGATCCGCCCGATGATCCGGACGACCCGCCAGTGGACCCGCCTGATGATCCCGCTGATCCCCCCGTTGATCCGCCGGACGATCCGGATGATCCGCCCGTTGATCCACCGACGAACTTCCCGGGCCTGCTGACGATTGACCGCGATGGCAATGAGGTGACGGTGACGGCGACCAGCCGGCTGAATACGGCGATATTTCAGGGTCGGATTGAGGCGGACGGGTTTGGGTTCTCGAATCTTCAGACGCAGAGTTTTGAGAATAATGACAGCGTCTCGATCTCCGGCGGTGACATTGTTTTCAACATGCGGGTCTATAACTCGCCGGGCAACCGGGATGTCTTCAGCTTCAACGTCGATGCCAATGCCACGCTCGATGTGACTGGGGCGTTTGATGTGGTGATCGACAGCGTGCCGGTTGATCCGGGTGATCCGCCCGATGATCCCGACGACCCGCCGGTGGACCCGCCGGACGATCCCGACGATCCGCCCGTAGACCCGCCGACGAATTTTCCGGGGCTGCTCACGATCGACCGGAATGGCGACGAGGTCACGGTGACGGCGACAAGCCGGTTGAACACGGCAATATTCGACGGCCGGATCGAGGCGGACGGGTTCATCTTCTCGGACCTGCAGACGCAGAGTTTTGAGAACAATGACAGCGTCTCGATCTCCGGTGGCGATATTGTCTTTGACATGCGGGTCTACAACTCGCCGGGCAACCGGGATGTGTTTACGTTCAACGTGGACGAAAGCGCCGACCTGGACGTGACCGGGGCGTTTGATGTGCTGCTGGTTTAGGTGTGGCCCGGTCATGGGGCGGTGTTTGCGCACCGCGCCGCAGTGTCATCCGTTGTAGTCGGCGTCGGAGACTTTCTCGAGCCAGGTGACGGGGGTGCCATCGATGGCTTCCTGGATGGCGTAGTGGCACATGGCGGTGTCAGGCGAGGCGCCGTGCCAGTGTTTTTCGCCGGCGGGGAAGAAAACGACGTCGCCCGCTGTGACCTCCTCCACCGGGCCGCACTCGCGCTGGACGCGGCCGCGGCCAAACGTGATGATGAGGGCCTGCCCGGCCGGGTGGGTGTGCCACGCCGTGCGGGCGCCGGGCTCAAAGGTGACATGCGCGCCGCTGGTGCGGCCGGGGTCCTCGGCCTGGAACATTGGGTCGATGCGCACGGTTCCGGTGAACCAGTCCGCGGGGCCGGGGTTTGACGGCGTGCTGCCGGCTCGGGTGATTTTCATGGGCGGTTTCCTCTTATGGTGTGGCGGGGGACAGACCCCGCCGCAAATTTTCAGTCGGCGCGGTTCTCAAGGACGTCGCGCGCTACGGGCATGGCTGAGAACACACTGGGCCATCCGGCGTAAAAGGCAAGATGCACCCGGCACTGCGGCTTTTGATCGACCGTTTGCGGACGTGGTGGTCATGACCTGTGATCAGGAATGGGATTGGCGGCGGCGCTGTGCCATTCGGAGATGAAGCGTACGAAGAGCAGGGTGAGGCTCTCGCGGCGGGAGGTGTCCGGCCAGACGGCGAAGTAGCCTAACGGGAGCAGACGCCAGCCGGGCAGGAGGCGGGTGAGTTTGCCCTCGGCCTCGCCGCGTGCCGCGAGATGCTCGGGCAGGACGGTGGCGCCGAGGTTTTGCAGTGTGAAGTGATAGAGCGCGTCGACGCTGTCGACCTCCAGCCGCGCCTGGCCCAGGACTTTTTCCGAACCGCCATCGGGGCCGTAGAGCGTGGTGTATTCGGAGCGGTGTCTGTAGCGCAGCCAGTCCCAGTCCTCCATATCGGAGGGGTGCGTGGGGCGCGGGCGTGTGGCGGCGTATCCGGTTCCCGCAACAAGCGCCCGGTCGCTCTCGCCCAGTTTGCGGGACATCATTGAGCTGTCATCGAGCCACCCGACGCGGATGTTCACGTCGAACCCGTCCTCCAGCAGATCGGTGCGGGCGTCGGTGAAGGTGAGGGAGAGCGCGACCTGGGGGTGGCGGCGGGTGAATTCGGCCATGGCCGTGGCGAGCGCCGATGAGGACATGAAGGCGGGCATGGAGACGCGCAGGGCGCCGACGGGTTCGAGCGACAGGGCATTCAACTCGTTGAGGCCGGTTTCGGCGCTGCGCAGCATTTCGGTAACGCGAACGTAGAACATGCGCCCCTCGTTGGTCAGGGCGATGCGGCGCGTGGTGCGGTAGAGGAGCGTGACGCCGAGATACGTCTCAAGCTCCGACACGGTTTCGCTCACCCGCGACGGGGCGAGGCCGATGGCCTTCGCGGCGGCCCGAAAGGAGCCCTCGTCGACGACGCGCGAAGATCGCCATGTGGCGCAGATGCTCGATCATTGTTCCGCCTACCCGAATTATGACTTCTGAAATCAGGGAATACCCCGATCAATGCAGCGGGGATAGATGTTCGGTGCAACACGAAGGAACGAATTAATGCAGGCGACAACGTTTTTCACAACCGAACACGCCCAACGCTATCTGGGCACACTCTGCAAGCATTTCGGTCACAAGGTGCCGACCAGCCATGAGGCCGGGTCCGGGCGGATCGAACTGCCCTTTGGGCTGTGCCTGCTGAGCGCCGATGCCACGGGGCTGGGCCTGAGCGTTTCGGCGGAGGACCGGCCGGGGCTCGACAGGGCTGTTGAGGTCATTTCGAGTCATCTGGACCGGTTTGCCTTCCGCGAGAACCCGGAGCTGAGCTGGGAGATCACTGAAGGCACCGGCGCCTGACAGCCCGCCGTCGGCGGCACTTCACCACCTGATCGACATGCCGGAACGCGCTCCGGGGCAGGGGCGCGGCAGGAGAGGGCATGTGCGATGCCGCGCGGACAAGGCCGGCAAATTCTGACCATCCGCGCCTAAACGGGCGCACCAACACGGGAGCATGAGACATGAACCGCAGAACCCTTTTGAGAACTTCGCTGGGCGCATCGCTCGCAATCATTTTGGCACAACACGCAGGAGCACGGACAATGGACGAACAAACCCAGGCGAGCTTTGACACGGTCATGGCGTTTATGGGCGCGATGGGATCGGGCGACATGGAGACCGTGGACCGGCTGATGGCCGATGACATGGTCTGGCACAATGAGGGTGATGAAAGCCTGCCCTGGATTGGCGGCGCGGAAGGCAAGGCGAATATTTTTGAGTTCCTCGGCGTGTTTTCGGAGAACCTGCAGACAACGATGTGGGAAAACACCGATGCCTTTGCCTCGGGCGACACGGTGGCGGTGTTTGGCAAAATGAACGCGGTTACGCCCCATTCGGGGCAGGAAACCGGGGAGTTCACCTTTGCCCTGCGCGCGAAGGTCCGCGATGGCCAGGTCGTCCTGTGGCACTGGTTTGAGGACAGTTTTGCCGTCAGTCAGGCCTATCACGGCCGGTAGGGAATGAATGGGCGGCGGGTGTTTGTTCCCGCCGCCTCCCTGTTGCTGAAAGGAGTTTCGACCATGACCTATGCCGTAACCGCCGTCTCGGGCCAGTTGGGCCGTGAGATCGCCCGCAAGCTTGTTGAGCTGCCCGGGGATACCCCCGTGATCGGGCTGGCCCGGACGCCCTCCAAAGTTGTTGACCTCGGGATCGAGGTGCGGCCCGGGGATTATGATGAGCCGGAGCAGCTGAAAGCCTCTCTGGCCGGGGTGGATGCGCTGGTGATCGTGTCGGGCATGGCCGCGCCGGAGGATCGTATTCAGCAGCATCGCAACGTGATTGATGCGGCCCGTGCGGCCGGTGTGAAAAAGCTTGTCTATACCAGCATTATCGGGCCGGAGGAGGGCACGCGCTTTTCGCCGGTGGTGCAGAGCAACCGACAGACCGAGGCGGATATTCGCGCGAGCGGGCTTGACTGGGCCATTGGGCGGAACGGCATCTATATTGAGCCGGATATCGAGTATCTCGACGGCTACCGGTCACGCGGGGAGATTGCCAACAGCGCGGGAGAGGGCCGCTGTGGCTATACCACGCGTTCGGAACTTGCCCATGCCTATGCGGCGCTGCTGACCCGCGATGATTTGAATGGCGGCACGTTTGATCTGAACGGTGCGCCGATCACCCAGGCCGAACTGGCGGGATATATCAACCGGACCTTTGGCACGGATCTGGGGTATCGCGAGATGACGTCAGAGGACTTCGTGGCTGACCGCAGTGCGGAACTGGGAGATTTTCTGGGGCCGATTATTGGCGGGATTTACGAGGGCATCCGGCAGGGCGCGTATGACCGGCCTGGCCAGTACGCGGAGGTGACCGGCCGTCCGCATCAGTCCTGGGACGATTATTTCTCGACACTTCGCGCCTGATGGCGACGGAAATGACGCGCTGCGGCGTGAGATTGAACACCCATCCTTCCGGCCCAACGGGACCGGTTCCCACAGGAAAGGCAACAGACATGCTGTCACGACTCTCTCCATACTGGCTTTGGGCGCTGCTGGCGCTGCCGGGGCTTGGCGTTTTGGCCGGGATTTTGTCCGCGGAGGGGGCGGAGGCCACCGGTACCGCGATCCACGGCGCGCTGCACCCCACCGGTGAATTTGCCGCGCGTTTCATGATTATAGCGATGCTGGCCTCGCCGCTGGCGCTGGTCTTCCGGGGCTGGCGCGGTCCGCGCTGGCTGAAGAGAAACCGGCGCTATTTTGGCGTTGCGGCCTTTTTCTACGCGCTGGCGCATACGGTGCTGTACCTGATTGATCTGAGCACGGTGCAGAAGATTGTGGTGGATATTCCAAAGTTCTACATCTGGACGGGCTGGATTGCGTTCGTGATTCTCGTGCCGCTGGGCGTGACCTCTTCTGATTATTTTGTGCGCAGGATGGGGCGCAGCTGGAAGACGTTGCAGCGCGCGACCTATGCCGCTGCGGTTCTGACGCTGCTGCACTGGGCGGCTTTGCATGACTGGGGCGGGATTGGCACGGCGCTGGTGCATTTCGGTCCGCTGGCTGTGCTTGAGGGGTACCGCGTCTGGTACTGGTATCTGCGGCCCCGTCCGGAAGCCGCTTAATCGGCTTCCGGCCGTTCTACCGGTTAATGATAAAAACCGATGTCGGACACCGAGACATCGGCATGAAACTCGCGACCGATTGCCAGCACGCCGATGCGGCGGAGTTGGGTCGGGTCGAAGGTGTGGTCATGCCGGTGAGCCTCAAAAGCGGCGAACGGCAGGTGTATGGTGGTCCAGTTATTGTCGGCCACGAATTCAGCCCTGAAGGACTGCCATGGCTTGGTGAGCTGGCTGGTCCGGAGGCGGACCTCGTAGGTCTCTCCGTTGCCGGAGACGTCCATCACCAAACCTGTCCAGTTGCCTGGATCGGTTTCGCCTTCGCTGGCGTCGTCCAAATCGAAGGCCATTTGGACAAAGCCGCCATCGTTTTCGAGCGATACGTTCCCGATGAGGCGATGGGCGGGGCGGCCCCGGATGGTTGTGGCGACCACGGAGCCCGTGGACACACCGTCCATCACCGTGTCGGCGACGAATTGCCATTGGGGAGACAGTTGCCTGGTTGTGTTCATGTGAGGTGTTCCTTCGGTGGTTTCCCCGGTTTGTGTCACGAGGGAACCAGACGTGCGGTCTTTGTTATTGCCGGGTGGTCGGTCTTCAGAAGTCCGACGGATTGCACCGTCACCAGCGACCCGGCGGCGCTAAACAGATTGGCGACTATGGCGGCGAAGAGAATGCCGGGATAGCCGAAGAGCCAGACGCCCGCCCAGGCAAGTGGCAGGTATACGAGGAGAATGCGGCTGAGGCTGAGCGACATGGAGTGAACCGCTTTTGAGCGCGCGTTCATTGCCGCATTGGCGGTGACGAGGATGCCGTAGCCAAACAGGCTCCAGCCGACGAAGGTCAGATAGTCGCGCGTGAACTGTGCGGCCTCAGCGTCAGATGCGATGGCCGACGCGATGGGCTCCGCAAGCAGGAAAAGCGATGCGCCGAGCAGGGCTCCATACCCCAGACACATCAGCCAGGACTGTCGCACGGCGGCGCGCGCGCGGTCTTCGGACCCGGCGCCCCAGTTTTGGCCGACGACCGGTCCGATGCCCGCCGAGAGGGCGAGAAGCGGTACGAGTGCTACGGATTGCACCCGTGTTGCGGCACCAAAACCGGCGACCGCCGCGTCACCGAGGGTTGCGACGGCTGCCGTCACAAAGGCCATTCCGGCCGGGTTGATCGCGTTCGACAGGGCCGCCGGAACGCTGACGCGCAGGAGCTGGCCCAGCGAGTCGCGAATGCCGGTGAAAATACTGACGGTGAAGTCGAGATATCCGCAGCGCAGTGCGTAAGTGATCCCGATGATCGCCGCGGTGCCCCGACCAATTGCCGAAGCGATGGCTGCGCCCTCGGTTCCAAGGCCGGGCACCGGGCCCCAGCCGAATATGAGAACGGGGTTCAGGGCGATGTTGATGACGGCGGCCAGGACCATGAGCAGTGCAGAGACAGTTCCGCTGCCATAGGCGCGAAAGATGGCGTTGACGATCATCATTGTGACAAGCAGCGGGAATGACAGCGCCCAGAACGGCATGTAGAGCGCTATTTCGTCGAGCACGCCGGATTTCGCGCCCATCAGACCGAAGAGCATCGGGAAGGTGAGCCATACCACCAGTGCCGTTACCGTCGCCATGATGACGCCGAGGCCAAAAGCGTGAAGCCCGTAGCGCGCCGTCGTTTCCCTGGAATCGCTGCCGCCAATGCTTTGTGAGACGGTCGCGTTCGCTCCGGCCGAAAGGCCGATGGCCAGAGAGGTGAAGGCCGCGGTTACCGGGAAGATGAACCCGATCGCCGCCAGGGGTGTGGCGCCGAGCTGCCCCAGGAACCAGGCATCGGCCACGCCCACGCTGAGAACGGAGAAGATCCCGAACGACACGGGCGCGGAGATGCGTGCGAGGGCCTTCCAGATCGGGCCCTGTGTGAGGTCCTGATCTGCCATCAGGCGGGACCTGCGGGTGTGGCTTTAGCGATGTGGAATGCAGCCGTCATGTCTGTTGGCTTCCGTCCGTGTTGGTCGACGTTTGTGCATCATCCTCGGATCCCGCGTCACGCTGAACTTCCGACAGGCGCGAGGCCGCTACGATGGCGGCCAGGCTCAGGGCGGCCAGAACGGCGAGGACGGTTTCGGGGCCCGCGAGGTCGGCAAGGGCGCCGAAGAGACCGCCGAGCACCAGTAGAACGCCGATAAGGGTATTCGACAGCGCGGTGTAGATCGATTTTTGACCGTGACTGTCCATGTCGGTCAGATGCGTCTTCCGAGCCGCGCGCACACCCTGGTAGGCGATTTGTGAGACGAAGACGTAAACCGCGATCAGCAGACCGGCCTCATCGATCAGATCGAGGAACCCGGTTGCGGACGCGATGGCCAAGACAACGCCCGAGATGGCGCCGGCCAGCATCAGGGACTGCCGGCTGGACCAGTCCGACAACGCGCCCCACAGATACGAGGAGACGATGGATGCGATGGAGGATGCTAGAACAAGAAGACCGAGATTTCCAAACCCGGTATCCGTGCTGCCGAGCATGACCAGGAAGGGCGGGGCCAGTGCGGTCGAGATCAGCAGGGCGCGGGTGGCGATGTAATTGCGAAACTCACTGTCTTCCTGCAACGGATTGAGCAGGCCCGATAGCGAAACATCGGCGTCCGAGGCGCTGTTGTCCTCAGGTTCCTCCAGGCGGGAAAAGACGCCTGCGGCGAGCAGCCACAGACCGCCCGCAACTGCGATGGCTGCGGACACAAAGAGGGGTTCGCGGGGCAGTATTCCGGTGCTGAGAAGAAGCGCGAAGACCAGAACCGCGACGGCCGCCACGGTGCCTGCCGTTCCCGATACCTTGCCGCGATTACCTTTTTCCACGGTGCGTGAGAGCACGTCCTTGTAACTGGCTGAACATGCCGAGCGGGCGATGGCCAGCACCGCGAGCAGCAGGAGAATGACCCATCCCGCGACGGCACCGGGCAATGTCAGGGCGGCCACCGCCATGCCGAGGGCCGCCAGACCCTGAAGGGCGGCGCCACCGGCCCAGAAGTACTTTCTGATTTCGCGTCTTTGAATGACGCGGGCCAGCAGGAGTTGCGGAAGCAGTGCGCCCGACTCCCTTACAGGGACAAGCATGCCAACCAGATATCCCGGCGATCCGATGGCATTCAGCAGCCACGCCAACACAAGTTTGGGGTCGATCAGGCCATCCGCGGTCTTGGTGAGCGCAAGGGACGTCAGGTGTATGCGATAGGATTTGTTCATTTTCCCGCTCAGTTCGCCAGGACAACATCCGACTTAACGTCGCTGTCCGCCTCGATGGCGTCAATCAGGTAGGACGCGACATCGTTGCGTGAAATCAGACCCATCCTCCACTCCTCGGGCTTACGCAGGACACGGTATTTTCCGCTTTTGGCTCCGTTCGTCAGGATGACCGGGCGCACGATGGTCCAGTCCGTGTCGCTTTGGATGATCATTTCCTCCTGACGGTCCTTGTCCTCATAGGGCTTGCGGAAGACCGCCTTGTGGGCCGCGCGTTCGATGAAACTCAGCGCGCTTTTGCTGCGGCCCGCGCCGATCCCGGTGACCGCCAACAGGCGGCTGACACCGGCGGTATTCATTTCCTGAAGCAGAATGCCGGTGGATTTGGAGAACAGGGTTTCCTCCTGCCAGAGCATGGCCGGACGCTCGCGGATCCCCAGCGCATGGATCACGGCCCGTGCGCCTTTGAGGGCGCCCGCGACGTCTTGATGGTCAAGTGCGTCGCCCGGGTAAGGCTCCAGTCCCGTGGCGGGCTCCATGTCAGCCGCGCTGCGCGCAAACGCCCGCACGGGCAGGTTCCGCGACAGGGCCTCGTTGACGGCGCACTGTCCGATGCCGGAGGTGGCGCCCATGATGAGAATTGGTTTGCTCATGCCGGTTCCGCCTCAAACCGTGTTCAGGACGAGGAACGCCAGCAGGGCGGAAAGGCCAATGCCGGTGGAGAGAAGCAGGTACTGGACGTTTTGCGCCGCGGTAGTCGTCGCGACTGCTTTGGCCTGTGCAACGCGCTCCGGGCGCGTGGGCGTTACGGGGCCGTTTTCGTCCCTCGTGGTCATCTTAACTTCTCCGCTGTCCGTTTTGTTTGTTATCCGGATTACGCCCGGCGGAGATGACTGGATCAATATCGGCGCGTTTTGCCCTGCGCTGGAGGTGCCGGAATTGGAGGACGCTCCTGGTGTGATCATACGGGTTTTGGCAGTGAGTGGGACTGTTGTCATTCAAGCAAGTCGTTGAAGCGCTGCGCAATATCGCCAATAGTAGCGTCGGATTATCGGGGGGTGTCGGATGGCAAAACAGGGCAGCGGGCAAATAGACGGTGCGGACATGGTGTTCGGCCATGGTGCCGGCCTGGCCTGCACTGGAGGCTAGATGGCGCATGCAATCCCATTGGTGCGGGCGATTTCGCTCCTTCCCGCTCTTCGGTGGCTGGAACGGCAGGGCCTGCAGTCGAAAGAGATACTCGGGAACAACGGGATGGCGGGCGCGCCATATTTTGATCCGATGCGTCCCATCCCGTTGCTGAAGGCCGGTGCGCTGCTGCGGGATATTTCCGCAAGGGTCGGGCCGGATGCGCCCTGTCGGATCGTGTCGGACACCGGAGACCTTGAACTCGTTCAGGTTGGCCGGGTCGCGCTGGGCACGACGACGCCCGCCGAGGCGCTGGGCCGAATATCCGCTGCACTGCCCTTTTTCTGCTCGCACGAACTGCTGAACATTGAGGCCGGTGAGACTGGGTGCGTGGTGCGTCATGCCTATGGCGCGAGGTTTGACGCTGAGACTCTGCATTTGATGTCCCAGTACGCGCTGGCCGTGCTTGACCGGATCTGTGCGATGAGCGGGGCCGCGGCGCCGCGGATCACGCGGGCGGCCCTGCCGCCCCATCCGGAATTTGGGGTCTCCCATCTTGAGCCGTGGTTTAGCGAAGGGCGGGTTGCCGCATCAACCTCGGGTGCGCTTATGGCGACCATTCCGAACACCGTTGCTCTGAGGCACTTCCCGAAATTTTCGCGGGACCGAAGTGCCGAGCTTGCGCGTTTTGGCCTGAAACCGCTGCGGACTGGCGGAGGGTTTGCGGATTCGGTTCGAACCCTGGTTGGGGCGATGCTTGATGATGGCGATGGCGTGCCGGAAATTGGGCAACTGGCGGACTCGGCCGGTATCAGCGCACGGACGGCGCAGCGCTGGCTGAAGGACGAGGGGACCAGCTTCAAGGCCATTCTCGACGACGCGCGACGCGAGCAGGCGACGCGGTTGGTTTCCCATGGGGACGAACCGATTTCAGCCGTCGCGGGGCGTCTTGGTTATTCGAAGCAGTCGTCGCTGCATCGCTCCATGCTGCGGTGGACGGGGCAAAGTCCGACGGCCTATCGCAAAAGCGGGTAGCGACCGGTCTGTCATCTGATCCTGACCGCAACCCAGCGGCACGCCAGTAGCATAGAAACTTATATCGGCAGGGCGAAAATTCGTGGCGCGTAAAGCGAAGTGCTGGGATTTGCGGGAGATATACTGCTGTCATTGGAAAACCAACCGGTCGTCAGGACAGCCAATGGCATTGAAGAAGTTGCGAAAGGGTCGGCCTCACCCCAACGGAGGGCGCAAACGTATTTCCGCCTTGTTGGCCGGCCCAGGTACGGCGCTGCTGATGTCGGTAATCCTGCTGGGAACGCCCGCGATCGGTGTTGCTCAATCAGGCATTGGCGCCGTTGGGGTCACCGGTCAGGGCGGGACGAAATCAGGATATTCCCGGACGCCGTCACTGGAAGGGCCGAGCGGTGTAACGACCCAGCTCTCGGAGGATGACGCCATTCAGGGCGGGCTGCTGTCGCCGGACGGAACACTTGCGGCATTCGATCCGTGGTACGCTTTTAAACGCCGATTGAATGAGGATTACGGGCTGCAGTTCAGTATCAGCCTCCAGAGCCTCTATCAGTCCGCTGATGAGACCCTGACAGGCATATCGGATGCTGCGGCCACCCGCAGCCAGATACAGGGGGCGTGGACGCTGTTTGACCGGGGCGGTAGCAATCCCGGCAAGCTGACGTTCCGGATCCGTAACCGGGAGAGCTGGAACGGGGAGCTGGCGCCGTCGAGACTGGCCTATCAGTTCGGAAGTGTTGTGAATTCGGGAACCGGCTTCAGCGATGCGGGCTGGGACCTGACGGAACTTGCCTGGCGTCAGTCGTTCCAGGGGGGCCGGTTGCGCGCCATAGGCGGGGTCATCAGCGCGATCTCGTGGTACAATACGACGGCCATGTCCTCCTCGCTGATGGGGTTCCAGAACACCGGAATGCAATCGAGCCTGTCGAAGGCGTCTCCGGGACGCGGGCTTGGCTTTGGTTTTGGGTATGAGTTTACGCCGAACACCGTGATGGTCGCGGGCGTGCATGACGCGAACGGTACGGCGACCAGGAGCCCGTTTGATACGATCGAACACGGGGAACACTTCTATTCCGCTGAGTTCCGCTACCTGCCGAATGGTCTCAGAAAACAGATGTGGGACGCGGTCAAGCTTCAGGTCTGGTACCAGGACGCCCTCGATGAGAAGGGCCTGGATGCGGCAAATGGTGTGGCCCTGCAGGCGGGGTATCTTTTCGACGACCGCTGGTATCCGTTTGCCTTTGGCGGGTGGTCGGATGGCGATGCTTCGATATTCGAGCATGATCTTGTGGCCGGTCTCGGCGTCAAGCTCGATACGCGCCGCCGCGCCTCAAACGACATGTTCGGAATTGCGGCGGGCTGGGGCAGCCCGGCCAGCGACGCGCTGCAGGACCAGTACACCGCCGAGATGTTCTACCGGCTGCAGCTGCTGTCTTCCTTCGCAATCACGCCATCGGTGCAGGTTGTACGCAATCCCGCCGCCAATCCAGGAACCGATCAGGTCGTTCTCTCGGGGCTGAGAACCCGGATCCAGTTCTGAATTCCGCTTTGGACAAAAATGAAAAATTTGGAGTAACCCGATGATGAAACGCAGCATGCAAAGGTTCTTAGCGACAGGTGCGACCCTCCTGGCTTCCGCCGTGGCGGCGCAAACAGACGACGGACCGGATTTCGATGGATTTGCGGCGGCCAACGGGCCATCGCCGGGAAATCTCGCCAGTATTGAGGCTGAATGGGCCTGTTCGCAGGAGCGGGACACTCCGGGCTATTTCAAATCACTTAACGGTGCCGAGGTGTCGGACGCGACGCGCAGCCAGTTCTATCCCTGTGCCAGTTTTCTGGGCTCAATGGATGGGCCGAACGAGGTCTATGCCTGGCGCAGTGAGGACAGCTACCAGGGTGTGCTTTTCATGAACAACCGCCGGCCGGGCGAGCTGTATCTCACGGGCGGCAACAACCCACCGGCCCAGGGCGTGGTGCCCGTGGGGCCTTATGTTGCCAGGGTGGATGCGACGACGGGAAAGCAGATTTGGCGGACCGTTCTGCAGAATGGCAACGTCTCGGGCGAATGGGTTGGGGCGGCTAATCTGAACATCCTGCCGGATGGCAACATCCCCGTGGCCTTCGGCAACCACCTCGTGAAACTTGATGGCGATACCGGGCTGATCCTCAAACACATTACCCTGCCGGCCGACGCACCCCCCGAGGGCAGCAATTTCAAACACGTCACGATCGCTCCGGATGGAACACTGATCATCAAGAACCAGACGCGCGCGACCCCCTGCAACATTCAGGGGACATTGGCGGCCTTCCAATGCCCGGGCGGGGCCGCGAAATCGCCCGGATCGACGATCCTCGCCATCGATCCCGAAAGTTTCGAGATCCTCGACCGGATCGCCGTACCGGAAAATGCCGTCACGCCACACACGATCACGGAGCATGACGGCAGGATCGCGATCTATGCGCCGACCGTGGCCCGGTTCCACCGGTTCTTTTGGGACCCCGAGGCTCAGGAACTGTCCCATGATGCGGACTGGGTCATTGATGATTACCTTGACCCGGGTCAGACCGTAGGCGATGCGCCAGGAATTCTCGGCGACTGGGTCGTGGTGCAGGTCAACGGGCTGCCGACGACGAAAGCGGCCTCCGCCATGGTGGCGATCAGCCAGTCCGATCCGTCGAAGATCACGCGGATCTACCCCTTTGGAACCGACCTGCCGACCGGCATGAGCTGGGCCCCGCCCAAGGGTGCGGTGGACCCGGAACTGAGCATGGTCTTCTCCGCCGACCAGAACATGATGAAAATCGCCGGGATCAGTTTCGACCAGGAAACGAGTGAGATGTCGACGGCCTGGACCCTCGATGGCGCGACCACGGCTCTGCAGGCGCTTTACGGTCCGACGGAGGCCCGGGTTCTGGGGACCGCCCGCGCAGAGCCGGGAACCACGCTGGAGGAACTCAATCAGACGTCGAACCCGCCCTACAGGCAGCAGGCGCTGTGGCTGAATGCACGGACGGGCGACGTTTTGGCCGAATCCGATTTCTTCGAACCGATGAACTTCAACACGCTGCTCAGCCCCGGATACGGGGGCAGGTTCTATTACATGTGGGATCAGGGGTTCATCGTGTTGCAGCCCATGCCGGCGCGCTGAGCGCGGAATTTGCAAAGGGAGGGTACCATGAAAGGCTCACTTGCAGCGGTTGCCGTGGTGGTTTGGGGCATGTCAGCCCCCACCACTTCGGCGCAGCAGGGCGTTTCGCCCGTTACGCTGACCGACATTCGTGGCATGCGGTTCTGCGAGTTTCTTCTGATCTTTGATGATCACATCGATATCTACAATACGTCCAATGCTGACGGATGTCCCGAAGACAAATGGATGGCCAT
This sequence comes from Amaricoccus tamworthensis, assembly GCF_049800875.1. Lineage (NCBI taxonomy): Bacteria > Pseudomonadati > Pseudomonadota > Alphaproteobacteria > Rhodobacterales > Paracoccaceae > Amaricoccus > Amaricoccus tamworthensis. The sequence goes on from NZ_JBNAFV010000002.1 coordinate 495,112, forward strand.
GGACACGGACAGCATCGCGGCCAATCACGGAGCCGGTGCCGCGCAACTCAACGGCCCGCATTTTTGGGCGATGGATCAGCAGACCCTCGGGCTGGGCGAGACCAGGACGTTTGGCGGTATCAGGGCAGGCTATGCGGCAACGCTGCCGCTCGCGGCGCTTGGTTCCGGCAAGGGCGCCGATCCCTACAGCCCGTATGTCAGCGCCAAACTTCAGACCATGGTGTTCAGGGCTGGCGAACCGATCTACCAGCTTGTGGGACCTGATGGGGGTGTCTACGTCCTAAACGCCTACGGGGAGGAGGTGACCGACGGTGATCCCGCCAACCTCGCCGAGCAGCTTTCACCAGCCGATGGCTGGCAGTTTCAGGTGAGCGTGCCGGAGGAGGACCTGACAATTGAAGGCACATCCGACACTCCGGTCGATATGGTGGGGGATGACATGCACCAGTATTACACCCGTATGGAATGAGTGCCGGGAACGGCTTCATCCGGGTTTTCCGGGAATATTTTTTCTGTAACGCGGGGGGCTTTCGGCTGTTCTGAAATAAGCGAAAACCCTAGTCGGCCCGCTCGACGCCACTTCCATGACCCGGGACATGGCGATAGGCTCCGGTGCCATGATGAAAACCGGGACCAGTCTGGCAGGTGTGCCGAAGGCGACAGCGGTCGTTTTGACGCTGTGTGTGCTGTGCCTCATGCTGGGCCTGGCATCCTACTCACGGGTTCAGTCTTTTTTCATGAGCCGCGCAAATGACGAGGGCGTGGCTGATCTGCGGCTGGTTTCGGTCACGATTGAACAGTTGATCGGCCGATATGATCCCATTCCGGCGCTGATTGCGGGCGATCCGGAGTTTTGGGAGCTTCTGAAAGACCCGTCGCGTGCGGACATGGTGCCGTTGATCAACGAAAAACTCCGGCATCTGGCCCGCGACGTTGGCGCATCCGACATCTATGTGATGGACCGGTCGGGCCGGACCATCGCGGCCAGCAATTACCGCGAGGAGCGCAGCTTTATCGGAGAAAGGTTCGACTACAGGCCGTATTTCCTGCACGCCGCGGCGGGCGAGGCGACACGGTATCATGCGCTGGGCACGACGTCGGGTGAACGCGGGTTCTTTTTCTCCGCCCCGATCCTGGACGGTCTCGAGGTCGCTGGTGTGCTGGCGGTGAAAATTCCGGTTGATCCGCTTGAGGACCTGTGGCGGGCCAATGACCGGGAGATCTTCGTCTCCGATCTCAACGGCGTCATATTCCTGTCCACGGACAGCAGTCTGCTCTTTCGGACGCTTGAACCTCTTACGAGTGGGGTCAGGCAACGGATTGAGGAGACGCGCCAGTTTCCCCTGTCGGTCCTGGAGTCCCTGTCGTTTTCAGTCACCGGGGGCGGGGAGGACCCGGTGGAGGTCCTGTTGGGTGAGCCCGGCGAGGAGCGGCGGTTCCTGTCCGACAGTGCGTCCCTTGTCCTGCCGGGATGGCACGCGACCGTTTTGCAGCCCATGCGGCTTATCCAGACCAGAACCCTCTTCGCATTGGCGACCTGGGGGCTTGTCGTCCTGGTGCTGACGCTTGCCATGCTGACGATCATCCAGTGGCGCGCGCGGCTGGCGGAGCGGATGGAACACGAACGCAGCCAGAGGGAAACGCTGGAAGTCATGGTGCGGGAGCGGACCGCCGATCTGGACGCGGCCAACACCAGCCTGCGAAGCGAGATTGAGGAGCGCAAGGCCGCCGAAACCCGGCTGCGCAAGACCCAGGCCGAGCTGGTGCAGGCCGGCAAGCTGGCGGCCCTGGGGCAGATGTCGGCTGCCCTGTCCCATGAGATCAACCAGCCGCTGGCGGGTATCAAATCCTATGCCGAGAATGCCGCGCAGTATCTTGAGCGGAAGCGCTATGACGAGGTCGGCACCAACATTTCGCACATCTCGAAAATGATCGACCGGGTCGCGCGCATATCGGCGCATCTGAGGAACTTTGCCCGTCGTCCCGGCGACCAGCTAAGTGCCATTCCCGTCAGCGAGGTGATCGCCGAGTCGGTGGAACTGGTGCGGCCGCACACGCGGCGCAATGAGGCCGAGATTGTCTTTGTCCGTCCGGATCAGGAGGTCTGGGCCATTGGCGGGCGGCTTCGGTTGCAGCAGGTGATGGTCAACGTGCTCACCAACGCCATCGACGCAATGCGCGATCAGGCGCGGCGCGTTGTCGAGATTACGGCATCCGACCGCGGGGAGTATGTCGAGGTGCGGGTGCGCGACACCGGCACCGGATTGCCGGAAAATGAGGAGGAGTTGATTTTCGAGCCGTTTTTCACCACCAAGCAGGTCGGCAGCGGCATGGGTCTGGGGCTGTCGATCTCGTTTAACATCATCCGGGATTTCGGCGGATCGCTGAGCGCGGCCAACCATCCGGACGGCGGTGCTGAATTCCTCGTGACACTGAAGAAGGCGTATGCACCCGCCGGACTGGTGGCTGAGTGATGGCGCCCAGGGTTCTGTTTGTTGATGACGAAGACCATCTTCGGAATGCCGCTTCGCAGACATTTGAGCTGGCGGATATCGGGTGTGACTGTTTTTCCGAGGCAGAGGAGGTGCTGGAGAAACTCGACCGGTCCTTCGAGGGCGTCATCGTCTCGGACATCCGCATGCCGGGTATGGACGGACTTACGCTCATGCGCCGGGTGCTCGAGATCGATGCGGCCCTGCCCATCATTCTGGTGACCGGGCATGGTGATGTTGATCTCGCGGTGTCCTGTATCAAGGAGGGGGCCTATGATTTCCTGGAAAAGCCGTACGAGCCGTCCCGTCTTGTCGCCTCGGTGCGCCGGGCTCTGGAGGCGCGGCGCCTGACACTGGAGAACCGCGCCCTGCGTCGTCAGGTCGGGTCGTCGGACATTGTTGAGGCGCGCCTCGTGGGTCGGAGCCGCCCGATGGCGCGCCTTCAAGATCAGATCCGAGCGATTGCCGCGACCGATGCCGACGTGCTGATCACCGGGGAAACCGGCACCGGCAAGGAGGTCGCGGCGCGCGCCATCCATCGCATCAGCGAACGGTCGAATGGCAATTTCGTGCATATCAACTGCGCGGCGCTGCCGGAAACGACCATTGAGGCCGAGCTGTTCGGCCACGAGGCGGGCGCTTTTCCAGGGGCCACGCGTGCCCGTTACGGCAAACTGGAACATGCCCGCCGCGGCATCCTGTGCCTTGACGAGATCGACAGTATGCCCCTGCACCTTCAAGCCAAGTTTCTCGATGTCCTGCATAACAGGACCGTAACCAGGCTGGGCTCGAACGATGCCATACCGCTGGATATCCGGGTGATTGCCCTGGCCAAGTCCGACCTCGAAGGCGCGGTGGAGCAGGGCCGGTTTCGCGCGGATCTGCTCTACCGGCTGAACGTCATCACCATCCGCATTCCCGCGCTGGCCGAGCGGCGCGAGGACATTCCACGGCTCTTTCCCATTCTCGTGGCTGAAGCCGGCGCGCGCTACAAGGTGACGCCCCCCGATCTGCCCGGCAATCTGCTGGCCTCGCTGGCCGCACGTGACTGGCCGGGCAATGTGCGTGAGTTGCGCAATGCGGCGGAACGCTTTGTTCTGGGCCTGCCCACATCGCCGGATGTCGATGCGACACCGGATGAAACTCTGGCGGACCTGATGGCGGCCCATGAAAAAGCCCTGATCTCAGCGGCCATGGCGGCCCATGACGGTCGGGTCAAGGACGTCTACGAATCGCTGGGGATCGGCCGCAAGACACTCTACGACAAAATGCAGAAATACGGTCTGAACCGGGAAGACTTCAATATCGACGAGTGAGTGGGTCGGAGGTGACACACAAATCCGCGGGCCTGTCACATACATCACCCAGGGGTGCCGCCTGTGCCGCTGAAAATTTTCGGTTTCAGGGTGTTTTCGGTTTTGCAATAGTTTGTGAGGTGTATCTCCGACGCCAACGTTTGCCTGAGTGAGCGTTTTGAGTGAGCGGGGATGCCCCGTCTTTTTGGGAGGAAATCATGAAAGCACTTTCAATCACCGCCATCGTTGCGGCGAGCCTTGCCGCGCCCGTGTTCGCGCAGGACGAGGACAGGAGCGGCTGGCCGGACAGCTTTACGGTCGGCACCGCGTCGCAGGGCGGCACCTACTTTGCCTATGGTTCGGGCTGGGCCAACCTTGTTGCCGAAGAGCTTGGCATCTCCGGCGGCGGCGAAGTAACCGGTGGCCCGATGCAGAACATGGCGCTGGTCCACACCGGCGACGCACAGTTCGGCATGACGACGATGGGTCCGGCTGCGGAGTCCGCGAACGGAACCAACCCGATCGCGCCCGGACTGCAGATGACCAATGCCTGCGCGATGTTCCCGATGTACCAGACCCCGTTCAGCGTGACGACCCTGTCGTCGTCGGGCATCACCTCGATCTCGGAAATTCCTGAGGGCGCGCGGATTGGCTTCGGCCCCGCCGGTTCGACCTCGGACACCTATTTTCCGCGTATGATGGAGACGCTGGGCGTCAATTTCGAGCGCCGCAATGGCGGCTGGTCGGACCTGGGCGGACAGCTGCAGGACGGTCTGCTGGACGTGATCGCCTTTGCAGCCGGTGTGCCGGTTCCCGCGGTCAGCCAGCTTGAGGTTCAGACCGACGTGAACATCATCGAGTTTACCGAGGAAGAGCAGGCTGCCATCATGGAAGCCTATCCGGTGTCGGAATTTGACATTGACGCTTCGACCTACACCACGCTGGAAGCCCCGGCACGGTCGGTGTCGATGTGGAACTTTGCCATCGCGAACTGTGAACTGCCGGAAAGCTTCGTTGAGGCGGTTGTCGATGTCATCATGTCCGACAACGAGCGCATGGTTGGCATTCACAAGGCCGCCGCATCGACCGTTCCCGAGAACTGGGACAAAAATGGTGTCCTGAAATGGCACCCGGGTGCGGCCAAGTGGTTCAAGGAAAACGCCGGTGCCGATATCGCGGATGACATGATCCACGGCATGTAAGCCAGATTGCGGCGTCACGGCGCCGCGACGGTCCGGGGGCCTGCGCCTCCGGACCACACGACCAATAAATAAGAAAATCCAGCGCATTTGGGGAGAAGGCCGGATGACCAAAGAGACAGCGGCTGAAGACGAACACCTGATCGCCGAGGGTGTCGACGAGGAACTCACCGAGGCAAACCGTCGCCTGTTTGAGGGCTGGCGCTTCCGTGTCATTGCGACCCTGGCCGCGCTTTATGCGCTGTTTCACATGGCGGCGCTCAACGGTGTGTCGATCTCGGACTGGACCGGTATTGAGATCCCGTTGCTGCCGACCTTCCCGATGGAGACATGGAACTTCCGCATAGTGCATATTGCGGGCGCGCTTGGCCTTGGGTTCCTGCTGTTCCACGCCGCCGCGTTCCGTGACGAACCGGTGGAAAGCGACGGCGGGTTTGTTCAGAAGGCGGCGTTTGCGCTGATGCTGCCGGCGCTGCTGGCACTTGGAACGACGTTTTATTTTGCCCTCCAGGTGACGGGCGGCGATCTGCCGGAGATGGGCGGGCTCACCACCTGGCCCGCCTTTGAGGGGACCCCGGTTTACCGACAGGAGATCTGGTTTTTCGGTGTGCCGCTGCTGGTTGCTTCCTTCGGCGGCATTGTGCTGGGCTGGATGGAACAGGCCCCGCGTACGCGGTTTCGGGCTTCCGACATGCTGCTGGTGGTCTGCAGCGTCACCGTGGCGTGTTACCTGATCCCGATCTACGCCACCGCAGCGCGGAACTCCGTCGGGACGCCTTTTGTGCCGATCGGGGTGGCCTTCGCTGCCACGGCCGGAGCCGCGATGATCCTTGAGCTGACGCGCCGCGTCGCGGGACTTGCTCTTGTGATCATCACCGGCATCTTTCTCGTCTACACCTTCACCGCGCATATGTTGCCCGGCATTCTCGCGGTCGATCAGCCCTATTCGTGGAAGCGGTTCTTTGGCCACGTCTATTCGGACTCCGGAATTCTCGGGCCGACGACGGCGGTTTCCTCGACCTACATCATCCTGTTCATCATCTTCGCGGCTTTCCTTCAGGCCTCGAAGGTGGGCGACTACTTCGTCAACTTCGCCTTTGCGGCCGCCGGTCGTGCGCGTGGTGGTCCGGCCAAGGTGGCGATTTTCGCCTCCGGCCTGATGGGCATGATCAACGGGACCTCGGCGGGCAACGTTGTGGCTACCGGTTCGCTGACCATCCCGCTGATGAAGAAGGTCGGCTATCACAGGAAGACCTCCGGCGCGGTTGAGGCCGCGGCCTCCACCGGCGGCCAGATCATGCCGCCGATCATGGGCGCCGGCGCCTTCATCATGGCCGAGATTACCGGCATCCCGTACCAGGAGATTGCGATTGCCGCGATCATTCCGGCGGTGCTCTACTTCGTCAGTGTCTATTTCATGGTCGATTTCGAGGCGGCCAAGCTGGGCATGCGCGGCATGAAGCAGGAGGAACTGCCGAAGCTGAACCGCATGGTCCGGCAGGTGTACCTGTTCATCCCGATCATCATTCTGATTGCCGCGCTTTTCATGGGCTACTCGGTAATCCGCGCAGGCACGCTGGCCACCATCGCCGCCGCTGTTGTGTCCTGGCTCACGCCTTTCCGCATGGGCCCAAAGGGCATTTTCAAGGCGTTTGAGCTGGCCGGCATCATGTCGATCCAGATCATCGCGGTCTGTGCCTGTGCCGGTATCATCGTTGGCGTGATCAGCCTGACCGGCGTGGGCGCACGGTTCTCGGCCCTGCTTCTGGGCCTGGCCGAGGCCTCGCAGCTTCTCGCGCTCTTCTTCGCCATGTGTATCGCGATCCTGCTTGGCATGGGCATGCCGACCACGGCGGCCTATGCGGTGGCCGCGTCGGTGGTTGCGCCGGGCCTCGTGCAGCTCGGCATTCCGCAGCTGACGGCGCATTTCTTCGTCTTCTACTTCGCGGTGCTCTCGGCCATCACGCCACCTGTGGCACTGGCCAGTTACGCAGCTGCGGGCATATCCGGGGCCAACCCGATGGAAACCTCGGTCGCCAGTTTCAAGATCGGTATCGCGGCCTTCATCGTACCCTTCATGTTCTTCTACAACGGGGCGCTGCTGATGGAAGGCAGCTGGTTCGAGGTCCTTCGGGCCGGGGCCACCGCGATCGTCGGCGTGTTCCTTCTGTCGGGCGGCGTGCAGGGCTGGTTCATGGGCGGACGCTCGGCCTGGTTCATCAGGCTGGCCCTGATCCTCGCGGCGCTGTTCATGATTGAGGGCGGCGGAATTACCGACCTGGTCGGGCTTGGACTGGCGGCCGGGGCCTGGTTTATTCAAAAAACCTTCCGGCCCGATCCGGGCGCCCCGATCCCCGTCAGCGGCGCCGATTGATAAAGCTGGAGTGATACTTACGATTTGAAAGTCCTGCTGGGTATGCTCCATGCTCCGCAGGACTTTTGCGTACTCCAGCGCTGCTGGAGACGCCCAGGATTGGAGGCGGGGAGGTTTGGCGTACATGGGCACCGACATTGTGGAAGTCCGTTTCCCAAAAAGCCGACTTACCCCTTGACCCCAAAAACTCCATGAAATACGTACGCAATCATTGAGCGGGCGTTGTGTAGTGGTAAGACCTCAGCCTTCCAAGCTGATGACGCGGGTTCGATTCCCGCCGCCCGCTCCAAATTTTCCTGACATTGTGAGAGACGCGAAGTGCCGATTTTGTCGGCGATTTTTTGCGTTTACAAGGTGTGAGCGGAACTGACCGCTTCCAGTTCGGTGGCGTGTTTTGGAATCCGACCGGTGTTTGGCAAGATGCTGGCCTGGCCAAGTGAAACAGGTTTGGTCCTGTAGTCGCTTTCGGCGTTATGTTGTAACATAATTTGCAACGCTGTTGCCCGACCGAGGACACAAACCCATGCCCCAACCTGACATCGCCTATGACACTCAAACCTATCGGGAGAACCTGGCGCGGCAGGTGCCGGGAATGGGGGATTTGCGCCGGATGGTGGGGGTGCTGCTTGCGGAACGGGTTCCGGAGTCTGGGCGTGTGCTGGTTGTGGGTGCAGGTGGCGGGCTGGAGGTGCGGGCTTTGGCCGAAGGGTGGCCGGGGTGGCGGTTCGAGGGAGTGGATCCGTCACGGGAAATGCTGGGGCTGGCGCGGGAGACGCTGGGAGAGCTGGTCTCGCGGGTGGAATTGGTTGAGGGCTACGTGGATGATGCCGGGGCCGGGCCGTTTGATGGGGCGGTGTGCCTGTTGGTGCTGCATTTTCTGAAGCGGGAAGAGCGGCTTCGGACGTTGCGGTCCATGGCGGAGCGGCTGGCGCCGGGGGCGCCTCTGGTCGTGATGCATCACAGCTTTGATGAGGATGGTCCGTGGCTGCGGCGGTATGCCCGGTATCAGCAGGCCTCGGGGATACCGGTGGAGCAGTCGACCAAAATGGCGGAGGTAATTGCCGAACGTCTGCCCGCGCTGTCTCCGGCGGAAGATGAGGCGTTGTTGCGCGAGGCCGGGTTTGAAAGTGTCGAAATGTTTTATGCCGCGTTTTCGTTTCGCGGCTGGGTAGCGTACCGGCGGTCGGGATAGCGCGGACGGATCAGGGCGCTGACTGTTGGGGGACGGACAGGGTGAAGGTGGTCAGACCGTTCTGACATTGCACTCCGATGCCGCCGCCATGGGACGTGGCGATGGAGGAGGCGATGAACAGGCCGAGGCCGAGGCCGAGGCCCTCCGCGGCGGCATTTTGTCCGCGCTGGAAGGGCATGAAGAGGGCGGCGCGGATGCTTTCCGGGATTGGGTCGCCGGTGTTTGAGACGCTGATGGTGACCTGATCGCCAGTGGAGGTGCCGCGGATGTCGATGGTCGTGCCTGGTTTTCCGTGGCTGATGGCGTTCGATATCATGTTGGAGACGGCCTGTGCGATGCGGGGGGCGTCGCAGCGGATGTCGTCGCGAAGGGCGAGGTCGAGGCGGATGTCCTGTTCGGGGCCGGTTGCACGGATTTCCTCGACGACGCCGGCGATGGCCTGGGCGAGCGGGGCCCCGGCGACGGGCGTGATCTGGATGCCGCCGCCAAGCCGGGAGCGGGCGTGCATCATGATGTTGTCGATCAGCTCATTCATGCGGTGGAGTGAGCGGCGCATCATGGGGATGAGGCTCAGGGCGCGGTCGCTTTGCGGTTCGAGGGAGAGTTGGCGCAGGCCCGCGCCGAATGCTGCGACCGGATTGCGCAGGTCGTGGCCGAGAACGGCGATGAACTCCTCCTGGATGCGGGTGAGTTCGCGTTCGCGCTCGACCTGCATGGACTGCGCCTCAAGCTGTTCCTCGGTTTCAAGTGCGCTGCTGATGACGCCTGCGAACATCTCCAGCATGGCGACGACGCGGGGGTGCTTGACGTCCCTTGGTTCCGTGTCGATGGCGCAGAGCGTGCCGAAAAAGGCGCCGTTGCTGCGGTAGATGGGAATTGAGGCGTAGCTGACGATGCCGAATTTGGCGGCGATCGGGTGGTCGCGGTAGACCTCGTCCGTAGCTGCGTCGTTGAACATCACGCGGTCGCCGGTGTCGCGGACGGACTGGCAAAAGGTGGAGCGGATTTCGATTTCGTCGCCGGCGAGCAGCCCGAAATTGACCTCGTCCACCGTGCGGCAGGCCACCCAGCGGTCGGCGGTGACACGGGCCACGGCGGCGAAGCGCATGTTTGTGGCCAGCATGATGGTTTCGAGAATGGTGCCGATCAGTTGGCTGCCGGACAGGATCTCGATATCGGCCTGAAAGTCGTGCAGGCCAGCCAGAAAGGCGGCGTGGTCCTGAACGGCGGTGTCGTTCGAAGGTGTATCGTCCATTGTCCGGTATTCCGAGATATTACGGGAGGGATCATAGCGGGCGCGCGAAGCGAATCCAGTCGAAAGCTGTTTGTCGGTTTTTTGGCAAATGCGAAAGGGGGATGGCGCATTTGCTTGAGCCTCGTCGGTGGCGTTGGTAAGTGACCGCAAACACGGATTTACGGGGTCGGGAAAGACATGGCGCGAATGGACAGTGCGGCGGAGGCGCGGGCGAAGTCCCGGTCGCTGGCACCTCTCAGGGCACTCGGGCCGTTTTTGCGCCCCTATACGACACTGGTTGTTGGCGCGGGTCTGGCGCTGATTGTAACGGCGGGGCTGTCGCTGACGCTGCCGATTGCGGTGCGGCGGGTGATCGACGGGTTCTTTGCGGAGTCTCTGCCGCAAATGGATCTGTACTTTGCCGCCGCCATTGGGATTGCGGGTCTTCTCGCGCTCGGCACGGCGCTGAGGTTTTATCTGGTCACGCGGCTGGGAGAGCGGGTGATCGCGGATATCCGGCGGGCGATTTATGACCGGGTGATCGGGATGAGCCCGGCGTTTTATGAGCGCATCATGACCGGTGAGGTTCTGTCGCGGCTGACGACGGATACGACGCTGGTTCTGTCGGTGATCGGCTCGTCGGTCTCGGTGGCGTTGCGCAATGTTCTGATGCTGGTGGGCGGGCTGGTGCTGTTGTTTATCACCAGCGCGAAGCTGACGCTGCTGGTTCTGGTGGGTGTGCCGCTGGTGGTGTTTCCCATTCTGACGCTTGGGCGCAAGCTGCGGGCTTTGTCGCGGGCCAGTCAGGACCGGATTGCGGAATCGAGCGCGCAGGCATCGGAGGCGTTGCAGGCGGCGCAAACCATTCAGGCGAATACACATGAGCGGATCAGCCGTGATGCCTTTGGACGGCTGACCGAGGACGCGTTTTCGACCGCGAAGAAGCGTATTCTGACGCGGGCGGTGATGACGGCGATTGTGATTTTCCTCGTCTTTACCTCAATTGTGGCGGTGTTGTGGATCGGGGCGCGTGATGTGCGGGCGGAGACCATGTCGCCCGGGGCGCTGGTGCAGTTTGTGATTTACGCGGTGCTGGTCGCGGGGGCCGTTGGGTCGCTGTCGGAGATCTGGGGCGAGTTGCAGCGGGCGGCGGGTGCGACGGAACGTATGGTGGAACTGATCCAGGCGGAGGACCCGATTGTCGTAACGGACACACCGAAGGCGCTTCCGAACCCCGTGAAGGGTCGGATCGGGTTTTCCAATGTGACGTTCCACTATCCGGCGCGGCCGGAGATCGCGGCGCTGGATCTGGTGTCGTTTGACTTAAAACCGGGACAGACCGTGGCTCTGGTCGGCCCGTCCGGGGCGGGTAAATCGACGGTGTTCCAGTTGCTGCTGCGGTTTTTTGATCCGATGTCGGGCGGGATTACCCTTGATGGGGTGCCGTTGCGTGATCTGGATTTGACGGATTTGCGGTCGCAGTTTGCCTCCGTGCCGCAGGAGCCGGTGATTTTTGCGACCTCGGCGCTGGAGAACATCCGGTTCGGAAGGCCCGATGCGACGGATGACGAGGTGCGGGAAGCCGCGCGGGCAGCGGATGCGCACCGGTTTATTGAGAAGCTGCCGGACGGGTATGACACCTTTGTCGGTGAGCGCGGCGTGATGCTCTCCGGCGGGCAAAAGCAACGGGTTGCGCTGGCGCGGGCGATTTTGCGGGATGCGCCGGTTCTGCTGCTCGATGAGGCCACGAGTGCGCTGGACGCGGAGAGTGAACGGGCGGTGCAGCAGGCGGTTGAGACCCTGTCCGAGGGACGTACGACGCTGATCATTGCGCACAGGCTGGCCACGGTGAAACGGGCGGACCGGATTATCGTCTTCGAGGAAGGCCGCATTGTGGCCGATGGCAATCACGAGACGCTGGTGGAGCAGGACGGCCTTTATGCGCGGCTGGCGCGGTTGCAGTTCACAGATGGCGCGGCGTAACGGGCAAGGCGGTCAGCGCAGGGCGCGACGGGTTTTGAGCGGCTCTTTGGCGATTGCCTGGCGCTGCACGTGGACGAGATAGCCCAGCGGTTTTTTGAACGCCGCATGCCGCGGGCTGGAGTCCAAAAAGTCGAAAATGCGCAGCAGGTTGACCGGGTGGCGGGCGACCAGTGCTTCGAGCAGGTCCATGGCCGGGTCGGGGTCGTGGCCCTCGATGATCCGGGCGGCGGTTTGAGTTGGCGTGAGCAGAACGTAGTCCTGTGGGCGCTGGTCCGTGTCGCGGAGGGCATCGAACGGCGACGCACCGAGGGCACGAAATTTCGGCATGTGTATGCGGATGTCCTCCGCCCGGTTTTCTATGACGGTGCCGGACTTTTGCGAAAAGCCCATCGGTTTAAGGCGGCGCAGCGCCCGGTCGCGCATGGGAGCGCAGAGCATGTCGAGGTCGGACCGGTCATAGCGCAGATCGTCAAAGACCGAAATCAGCCGGAGATGCGTGTCCGCAACAATCAGATATGGATCCGCGTTGAGTACCATGACACGCTCCGCGAAGGGCGTCGTGGCCTCGGTGGCGGGTGCGGTTTTGGCCACTGGTTTCAGCAGTTTCATCAGGCGAAAACTCATGGGGTTATGATGTGGCGCGGGGGGCGCATGTCCAGTGCCTTACACGTCATTGTGTCGATGTCGGGCGGTTTTCGGCTGCAATCCGGCGCCGGTGTGGTTGATCCGTTGGTTCCCGGCTTTATCTCTTAGTTGTGAAGCCATTCGCGGGGGGCCATATGCTTCAGGAAAAGAAATCCGAAACTGACGGGGAAAAGCGCAAGGTTCTTCTGCAGCGGATCATGGAAGACCTGAGCCGGGAGTCCCCGGAATTCTACTACCAGTCGACCAGCGAGGTTGCGCGGCTGGTACATGCGCAGATCGACAGCGGCAGGCTCAACGCGGACGAACGCAAGCTTCTGGAACCGCTGACCATTCGCGACATCGAAGTGCTGCTCAGCCTGCACTGACCTCGTTTGCTCGGGTTTTGGCCCCGTGCGGGTCGAAAAGCCGTGCCAGGACCGGATTACCTGAACCTTCCTTTGCGTAATCCCTTGTCCGGATGGGCGTTCGCCCGCATTATTGATTCATCAATATGAGATGCCCAGGCTGAAACGGGACAGAGACAGGGGAAGAGCGCCATGCAAAAAACGGCGGTATTCGCGGACAAGGTGGCCGTGGAGGAGGAGATGCCGGTCGGCGACCGGTGGACGGCCCGTTCGCTTTATGAGCAGCTTGCACAGACCGTTGACATGCACGGGGCGCGGCCTGCGGTCAGTTTTCAGCTGAAATCCGGCCCGAAGGACAAAAAGGTCACGCTGACCTGGCGCGAGTTGAAGGCCGATGTGACGCGGGCGGCCAATCTGTTCCACAATCTGGGGATCGGCCCAAAAGATGTTGTGGCGTATCTTCTGCCCAACGGGATCGAGGCGCCGTTTGTGATGCTGGCCGGGGCCACGGCGGGGATCGTCAATCCGATCAACCCGATCATTTCATCGGAGCATATCGCCGGTATTCTGCGTGAGACGCGGGCCAAGGTTGTCGTGACGCTGGCGCCTTTCCCGAAGACCGATCTGGCGCAGACGGTGGCCGATGCGGTTGCGATGGCACCGGATGTGGAGACGGTTTTGCAGGTGGATCTGGCGCGGTATCTTGGCGCGCCGTTGGGATGGATCGTGCCGTTTATCCGGCCGAAGATCGATGTGAGGCACAAGGCGAAGGTTCTGGACCTCTACGCGGAGATGGCGCGGTACAATCACGAGTTTCTGGATTTCAAGGAAACCCTCGATGACCGTATGTGCGCCTATTTCCACACGGGCGGGACCACGGGCCTGCCCAAGGTGGCGCAGCACCGGGCGAGCGGGATATTGTACAATGGCTGGATCGGGTCATCGCATCTGTTCACCGAGGACGACACGATGCTGTGTCCGTTACCGATGTTTCATGTACTCGCGGCCTATCCGGCCTACATGTCGGCTCTGATGTCCGGATGCCATGTCGTGTTTCCCACGCCACAGGGGTATCGCGGCGAGGGGGTAATGGACAATTTCTGGAAGCTGGTTGAGCGCTACCGGGCCACCTTCATGATTACGGTCCCGACGGCGGCGGCGGCGTTGCTGCAGCGGCCGGTCAATGCGGATGTATCGACATTGCGGCTTGCCATCAGCGGGTCGGCCGCGATGCCGCAAGAGGTGTTCTCGCGCTTTGAGGAGGCCACCGGCGTCAAGATCCTTGAAGGCTATGGCATGACCGAGGCCACCTGCCTCGTGTCGATCAATCCGCCGTTCGGGACCCGCAAGGTGGGCAGTGTCGGCTTTTCGTTCCCCTATACGGATGTGCGGATTTTGCATTGCGAATCCGGCGGTAAGATCCAGCGCGAGTGCGGTACGGATGAGGTTGGCGAGATCTGTGTGAAAAACCCCGGGGTGAATGAGCAGGTCTACACCGATCCCGTTCGAAACCGCGAGGTTCTGACCGAGGACGGGTATCTGCGCACCGGCGATCTGGGCCGGATCGACAGTGACAATTACATCTGGATCACCGGGCGGGCCAAGGATCTGATCATAAGGGGTGGGCACAACATTGACCCGGCGACGATCGAGGAGGCTTTCATGAAGCACCCGGATGTGGCGTTTGCCGGCGCGATTGGTCAGCCGGACCGGCATTCCGGTGAAGTGCCGGCGGTTTATGTGGAACTGTCGGACGGGGCGAATGCGACGGTGGATGAACTGATCCAGCACGCAAATGGCGAGGTCCAGGAGCGTGCGGCGTTTCCCCGGCATGTGGAGATACTGGATGAACTGCCGAAGACGGCGGTGGGCAAGATATTCAAGCCGGCGTTGCGGCGTCTCGCCATTGCACGAACCTTTGATTACGCCCTGAAGAAGGAGGGCTCGAAAGTCCGGGTTCTGGGCGTGGAGGAGGACACGAGGCTTGGGCTTGTTGCCGTGGTGTCAGGCGGTGCCGATGCGGCCGACGACGAGGCGGCGGAGCACATTCTGAACTCCTTCACCGTTCCGTGGCGTCGCCAGACGGCGGAAGAGGCTGCTGCGTCCACGGAGGAGCAGGCCGGGTGATATCGCTATGTCGGTATTGACCCGGGCCGCGGGTTGCGGGCCGGATTTCAAGGATCAGGACTTGTCCCTGACGCTGTGACGGGTGTTGCAGCCACGGTTGCCGCGGCGGATTTCCGTCTCAAGGCGTATCAGGGCATCGTCCAGTTCCTCGGCCAGTCCATGCATGGAGTTCATCGCGGCATACACGCGGAGTTCCGCAAGTATGTCGAACATCTGGTCGTTGTTTTCTGGTAGATACATGGTCGCCTCAATTTACTGGTCCGAAACCGTGAGGCGTCGGATGATCCTGTCTAGACGTTTTTTTGACCGAACAGTTAGGAAAAATCCCCAAAATCGCCGCAAAATGGCTGATTTCGGCCGAAAGGTTAACAAAACTGATCGCAATGTGAGTAAATCTGTCTGGTATTTGCGATAAATACGGTCCCTGTTTTGTCGCGGCCAAGAGTTTCGCCGGACATTCACGCTTTGCCGGGAATCAATACGTTGCGGGTACGGGAGCCGGGTTTGATGCGAATAATCCGGAGCCAAAAAATGGCGTGAGAATGGCTCGAGCCTGGTATCATTCCACCAACGGTGCCGGTATAGCGGAGACAGGCGCTGAATGCGGGCAAGAGAGCGGAACGGGAATGCGGGATTTTGATGACAGGGCGTTTCGGGACGCTCTTGGCCATTTCACGACGGGCGTCACCGTTGTCACCACCATGACGGAGGACGGGCCGCTTGGCATGACGGTGAACAGCTTCGCGAGCGTGTCGCTGGACCCGCCGCTGGTTCTGTGGTCGCCGGCCCGGCACTCGGACCGCTTTCCGGCTTTTGAGGCCGCGTCCCATTTTGCCATCCACGTACTGAACGAGGACCAGGCCGATCTGTCGATGCGGTTTGCGACGACCGGGACGAATTTCGACGGGCTGGATTTTTCGAAGGGAGCGGGGGATGCGCCGCTCTTTGAGGATTGCGCCGCTCGCTTCGAGTGTCGCCATGCCGCAGGGTATGACGGTGGGGATCACCTGATCGTTGTGGGCGAGGTTCTGCGCTTCGATGTGCCAGGGGGGCTGCCGCTGCTCTACCATCGCGGAAGCTATGCCAGGCTGTCGAGGGATTAAGACGGGGTCCGCGGCGCGGAGCTGGTAGAGTAACAGGTAGGGGGAAACTTGGCGCGGTCTCTTGCAAAAACGGTAACGCATGAATTGTGTCAGATGTTGCCGCCGGTGGTGTATTTCGGGATTGGCTTCAATGCGCTTGTGCTGACCATTGACGGGCTGTCGCCGGATAAGGGGGCCACTCCGATTTCCCATCTGACCGCCTGTGTGGGGGCTTTGCTGGTGGCGAAAGCGGTGATCGGGGCGGAGATGCTGCCTTTCTTCAACCGCTTCAACGGGCGGTCGCGGTTTGTCTTGATCCTGTGGAAGTCGTTTCTCTACTACATTCTGACTACTGTCCTGCATGTGGCGGAGCGGGCATTTTCGGCCAGCCGGAGTTCGGAAGGGTTTGACGCAGGTGTTGCAGCGGATGTGCAGGCGTTTGACTGGAGCCATTTTGGGGTGGTTCAGATGTGGCTCGCCATTCTGGTGTTCACCTATACCTCGCTCATGGTTTTTGTGCGCGATCTGGGGCATGAGAGCGTGTACGACGCCTATTTTCGGTGAGCCAAAGGTCAATGGCCATCCGAAAGGCACCGCGCGGTTTGTGACCCTTCCATGACTGATCTTGCCCCCTGGCGGGGCTTTGGGGTACGAGGACGCGCAACTGTTAACCCCGGATCGGATTATGGCGAAAAACAAAGTGAAAAAACCACGCAGGGCACGTGCGGAAACTCCGCGCGGGTTCCGTGACTATTTTGGTCAGGACGTGGTGGCGCGCTCGGAAATGCTGTCGCGGATCACGGAGGTTTACTACGCCCATGGGTTCGATCCACTGGAAACGAGCGCGGTTGAGACCGTGGAGGCTCTTGGAAAGTTCCTGCCGGATGTGGACCGGCCGAATGAGGGCGTGTTTGCCTGGGAGGATGGCGACGAGGGCTGGATGGCCCTGCGCTATGACCTGACGGCCCCCCTGGCGCGCGCGTTTGCGCAGCACCGGCGGGATCTGCCCAATCCTTACCGGCGCTATGCGGTCGGGCCGGTCTGGCGCAATGAGAAGCCAGGGCCGGGGCGGTTTCGGCAGTTTTACCAGTGCGATGCGGATACGGTCGGCTCGGCCAGTGTTGCCGCGGATGCGGAGATCTGCGGCATGTTGGGGTCCGCTCTGACGGCGGCGGGGATTGATGCTGCGGATTATTCGATCCGGATCAACAACCGTAAGGTCATGAATGGCGTTCTCGAAGTGGCCGGGCTGCTCGACAGTGCCAATCCCGAGGCAAAGGCCCACGAACGGGGCATTGTCATGCGGGCGGTCGACAAGCTTGACCGTCTTGGCCTCGATGGTGTGCGGGCGCTGCTCGGTGAGGGGCGCAAGGATGAAAGCGGAGATTTCACGAAAGGTGCGGGTCTGGCGGATGAGCAGGCGTCTCTGATCGTGGAATTCATGGGCGCGCGGCGCGATGACGGTGCGGCGACCTGTACGCGGCTGCGTGAACTTGTGTCCGGGTCGATCACGGGGCTTGAGGGTGTTCAGGAGCTTGAGACCATTGGCGATCTGCTGACAGCGCGGGGACAGACCGGGTTTATGATCGATCCCTCCGTCGTGCGTGGGCTGGGCTATTACACCGGTCCGGTGTTCGAGGCGGAGCTGACCTTTGAGGTACTCGACGACAAGGGCCGTAAGCAGCAGTTTGGTTCTGTGGCTGGTGGGGGTCGCTATGACGATCTGATCACGCGGTTTACCGGCGAGAAGGTGCCGGGAACGGGTGTGTCGGTTGGCGTGGACCGTTTGCTGGCCGCATTGAAGGCGAAGGGTCGTCTTGCGGACCAGGGCGCCGGGCCGGTGGTCGTGACCGTGATGGACAAGGGCCGCATGGCCGATTACCAGGCGATGGCGGCGGAGTTGCGCAATGCCGGTATTCGTGCGGAGGTCTTCCTCGGCGGTGGCAACATGGCCAAGCAGATGAAATACGCAGACCAGCGCAGCAGCCCGGTGGCGATTGTCGAGGGCGGCAATGAACTGGAGCGCGGTGTGGTTCAGGTTAAGGACCTGGTGCTGGGCGCGAAGCTTGCCGCGAATATCGAGAGCAACGAGGACTGGAAGGCGCAGCCGGCGCAGCAGGAGATTGCGCGCGGTGATCTGGTCGCACATGTGAAGTCCATGCTGTCGCGGGACGGGGCCTGAGCCATGGTAACCGATCGCGCCTATCTGAAGGGCGCCCGCATGGGTGCGGGCCTGTCGCAGCTTGATGCAGAGATTTCGTCGGTTCTCGGTGTGCTGATGTCGTCGGGCGCGGACCGGGTGGAACCCGAGGTCTTGCAGCCGGCGGATGTTCTGCTCGATCTTTATGGTGAGGACATCCGGGCGCGGGCTTTTGTGACCCGTGATGACCGGGCTGAAATGATGCTTCGGCCAGATTTCACGGTGCCGTTGGTAAGGCTGCATGCGGCGGCTGAACTGGAGGAGGCCCGCTATGCCTATTGCGGGCCGGTCTGGCGGCGGCAGGAGTTTGGATCAGAGAGGCCGCGCGAATACCTGCAGGCGGGGTTTGAGCTGTTTGGCGCGTCGGATCAGGCAACGGCGGACGCGGAGGTTCTCTCGCTGATTATGGAGGCGGTTGGCGACGCGGGTGTGCGGTTCGTGACCGGCGACATGGGTCTGGCGATTTCGGCAATTGACGCGCTCGATACCAGTGACGCGCGCAAGGCGGCGCTGCGTCGGCATTTGTGGCGGCCGCAGCGGTTTCAGTCGCTCCTGCGCCGGTACGGCGTGGATCATGCGCTGCATGTGGAAAAACGGCGGGAGCTGGTTGAGGTTCTGAACTCCGGCGGGCTCGATGCCGCGATACGGGATGCGGGCAAGCCGGTTGGACTGCGTTCGGCTGACGAGGTTGCGCGACGGGTACGGGCGCTGGCGGATGAGTGCGAAATCGCTCCGCTCGATCCGGGCGCGGTGTCGTTTTTGGAGGCCGTGCTGGCCGTGAAGGGCAGTTCGACGGAAGCCCTGGCGCGGTTGCGGGATTTGCAGGACGGGCAGGCCGGATTTACGCGGGCTGTTGACCGTCTCGAAGCGCGGCTGGCGGCGTTTGAGGCACGCGGCATTGACCCGGAGGGACTGGCCTTTGAAGGCAGTTTTGGGCGCACGACGCTGGAATATTATGACGGGTTTGTGTTTGGAGCCGAGGCCGTGGATGCGCCGGACCTGCCTGCGGTGGCCAGTGGTGGGCGGTATGACGCTCTGACGCGCACGTTGAGCCAGGGCGAGGGTATGACGGCCGTAGGCGGCATGATCCGCGTTGAGGCGCTGGCGGCACTTCGGAGGGCGGGCGCATGAGTGTGAAGCTGGGAATTCCGTCCAAGGGGCGTCTGCAGGAAGGCACGATCGACTGGTTCGGCGAGCGCGGCATTCGCATTTCCAAAAGCCGGATGGGCCGGGAGTACCAGGGCCAGGTTGAGGGGATCGACGGGGTCGAACTTGTGCTTATCTCCGCCGGGGAAATTCCTGGTGAACTGGCAGCCGGCAGGTTGCATCTGGGCGTGACCGGGCAGGATCTCGTGCGTGAGGAGATCGCGCGCTGGTCGGAGCGGCTGGTTGAACTCTCGCCCATGGGATTTGGCTTTGCCGATCTGGTGGTGGCGGTGCCCGCCTTCTGGGTGGATGTGGTGAGCATGTCCGATCTGGACGCGGCGGCAGCGCGTTTTCGGGCGGTGCACGGGCACCGTCTGCGGGTGGCCACGAAGTACCACCATCTGGTGCGGGAGTTTTTCCGGAGCCACGGCGTGGCGGATTATCAGCTTGTGGACAGCCAGGGCGCGACCGAAGGGACGGTGCGCAACCTGACGGCGGAAGTGGTGGCGGATATCACCTCTACGGGGTCGACGCTGCGTGAGAACCATTTGCGTGTTCTTGATGATGGTCTGATCCTGAAGAGTGGTGCGACGCTGTTTCTGTCAGGTGCGGCGGAGTGGGCGGATGGTGAGCGGACTGCGCTGGCCGAGGTTTGTAAGCGGATTGGTGTTGAGGTGCCGGGGATTCCGGGGGGCTGACCGCGGTTTTGATCCGAAGTCTGTCGCGGCTCGATCTGCCACGGATATAGCCGAATTGCGCTAACGTCCGCTGGCCCAGCCGTTCAGGCGGGCGCGGAGGGTGTCGCTGCGGCGGGTGGCGAACAATACGTCATCGATGCGTGTGGTGCCGTCGGTCTGGGGGACGACGACGAGGTATTCGGTCCAGGCCGGGTTGCCCACGGCACCGAAGTTCTGGCGTTTGATTTCAACGATGGCGGAACTGATGGTCCGGGCGGTGCATTCGCTGACCTTGGTCTGGTAGGTCTGGAACAGTGTGCGGCCCGATGGCATGTTTGGGTTGGCGGAGGCCTGCCGTATCAGGGCGACGAGTGATTCTGAGAGGACCGGAGCCATGGCGGAGGTGTCGCCGGCGAGCGTCAGTCGGCAGAATTCCTGGCCAAGTGCGTCCCAGTCATAACCGAAGCGGCTTTCAGCGTCTGCGGTGACGGGCAGGAGAAGCAGCGCCGCCGCAACCGCAAGTGGTGCGAGCTTTCGCAGAAACATTTTACAACACTCCGATTTCAGCCAATTCGGCCATGAGTTCGGGGGGCATGTTGTCGGTTTGCGTGTCATCGTCCAGATCGGCGGGGGCATCCAGGCCGTTCAGGTAGCGCCAGCCCTGGAACGGGCGACGGGGCTGTGGCACGGTGCGGATCAGTTCGGGATCAAGGATCAGGGCGCAGCGGCGGATGCCGTCCTCCCCGATTTTTTCCTCCAGGGCCACGACCTTCTGGCGGGCGAGGATCAGGCCCTTGAAGACCCAGTAGAGCGAACCGCCGTCGAGCAGGGCGTCAGCCTGTTTGGGCCAGGCCCGGGTGATGTGGCGCGGGCGGGGATCAATGCCGTCAGCCGCACGCTGCGCCGCGCGGGCCTCCTGCCACTGCCGCAGTTCATCGACGGATTCCACTCCGACGCATAGTTTCACCAGGTTGACCGCTGCCGTCATGTTTGCGCTATCTCCTGTGGACGTGACGCGGTGTGACACAATATAGTGGAAACAAACCGGCGTCATCCGCGAATTCGGCGGTAACCATGAATTGACCGAAAGAGGCGGCGGGCGTATTCTGGACGCTCTCACACCAATCAGGGATTTTCGCAGATGAACAGGCCTGACCGCAGGAATTTCGACGTTGCCCCGTCAGATGAAATGCCCTGGCAGGAGGTCAGTCTGGATGTCCTGCGGGAGAAATACGCAAAAGGTGCGGAGAAGGATCTCGATGCACCCGAAATGGTCCGTGCCGTGCGGGCGCGGGTGGCCAGGGGGTTGGCGAAGGTCGAGGATGATCCGGCAAAACACGAACCGGAGTTTCTGCGCGCGCTTGAGACCGGGTTTATTCCCGGCGGGCGGATCAATTCAGCGGCGGGGTCGGATATTCGCGAGGTCACGCTGATCAACTGCTTCGTGCAACCGGTGGGCGACTCGATTTCCGGTAATTCAGACGGCAAACCTGGAATTTATACCGCCCTGCGGGAGGCTGCGGAAACCATGCGCCGGGGTGGCGGTGTGGGCTATGATTTCTCCACGATCCGGCCAAGGGGCGCGCGGGTGCATGGCACGGACAGTTCCGCGTCGGGCCCGATCAGCTACATGCATGTGTTTGACCAGTCCTGCGCCACGGTGGAATCCGCCGGGTCGCGGCGTGGGGCGCAGATGGGCGTTTTGCGCTGTGACCACCCGGACATCATGGAGTTTGTTGGCGCGAAATCCCAGGCCGGGCGGCTGAACAACTTCAACATTTCCGTTGGGGTGAGCGACGCCTTCATGGCAGCCGTGGACGCGGATGAGGATTTTGACCTCGTGCATGAAGCTGAGCCAGGGCCGGCTCAGTTGCGGGCCGGTGCGCGTCAGCGTGAGGACGGCAAGTGGATTTATGCCACGATCAGGGCGCGGGAGCTGTGGCAGATCATTGCCCGCAACACCTATGACGCGGCCGAGCCGGGCGTGTTGTTCCTTGACCGGATCAATGGCGAGAACAACCTGCATTACTGTGAGCGGATCGAGGCGACCAATCCCTGCGGTGAGATTCCCATTCCTGATTACGGATGCTGCTGCCTCGGGTCGATCAATTTGACGCGGTTTGTGGACAATGCCTTTGGCGTCGATGCGGTCTTCCGGGCGGAAGCGTTCGCGGATTGCGTGGCGACCGCGATCCGGATGCTCGACAACGTGTTGACCGCGACGGTCTGGCCCTTGCCGGAGCAGGCGACGGAGGCGGCGAACAAGCGCCGCGTGGGTCTGGGATTCACGGGGCTCGGCGATGCGCTGATCCTGATGGGGCTGAAATACGACAGTGTTGAGGCGCGGGAGTTTGCGGCGGATGTAACGCGGACCATGCGGGATGCGGCCTATCGCGCGTCGGTCGCGCTGGCAAAGGAGAAGGGTGCTTTCAAACTCTTCGATGCGGAGCGGTATCTGGCGTCGGGCATGGCGAAGCGGTTGCCGGAGGATATTCGCGCGGACATCCGCAAATATGGTATCCGCAACAGTCACCTTCTGTCGATTGCACCGACCGGGACGATTTCGCTCGCCTTTGCGGACAACGCCTCCAACGGCATCGAGCCGGCATTTTCCTGGTACTACACCCGCAAGAAGCGGGAGGCCGACAACACAACCCGCGAGTATCAGGTTGAGGATCATGCCTACCGGCTGTGGAAGGCGCGGGGCGGCAATTCGGACGAATTGCCGGAAGCGTTTCGCAACGCGCTTGAGATTTCCGCGATGGACCACATGGAAATGCAGGCGGCGATCCAGCCCTATATCTGCGCGGCAATTTCCAAGACGGTGAACGTCCCGGAGGACTATCCGTTTGAGGATTTCGAGGATCTCTACCTTCAGGCCTGGAAGCGCGGGCTGAAAGGGATCACGACCTATCGGCCGAATAACGTGCTCGGGTCGGTTCTGTCGGTGGAGAGCAAGGCGGGTGAGGATCTCGACCAGTCCGATGAGGATCGGCGCATTCAGGTGAGCGACGCGCCGCAGGTGGCTCTCGCCGCCCTGCGCTGGCCGCACCGGCCGAGCCTGAAGGCGGGGTCGCCGTCCTGGACCTATATGGTGGAAGCGCCGGGGAACCGGTTTGCGGTGTTCGTCGGGCACGTGGAGAACGGGCGCAATCAGCCGTTTGAGGTCTGGGCAAATGGCGAGCAGACGCCGCGTGGCTTGGGTGCGCTGGCGAAGAACCTTTCCATGGACATGCGGGCGCAGGATTCGGACTGGCTGCGCATGAAGCTGGAAAGTCTGGAGAAAACTCCGGGCGCGCCATATCACATGCCGATGCCGCCGGACGGTAACCTCGTACCGGTGGCGGGGAACGTAAGTGCCTTTGCCAAAGTTGTGAAATTCCGGTGCGAAAGCCTTGGGGTTTTTGATGACGAGGAGGCGGAAACGCCGCTGGTGAATGCGCTGTTCTCGCGCAAGGAGCCCAAATCGGGCGTGGAAGGCACGCTGAGCTGGACGGTGGATATTCTGAACCCGACCACGGGCGATGACTTCGCAATGTTCGTGAAGGAATGTCTGCTGCCCGATGGCACGAAGCGTCCGTTCAGTGTGTGGCTGTCCGGAGCGTATCCGTTGGAATTCAACGGGCTGACCAAGAGCTTGAGCCTCGACATGCGCGTGATCGATCCGGCCTGGATCGGAAAGAAGCTGCGTGGTCTGAAGGATCTGCCGGAGGCGCAGGGGGATTTCTTCGCCCGCCAGCCAGGGAGTGCGAAGCAGTCGGTTCAGCCGTCGACGATCGCCTATGTGGCCCGATTGCTGATCCACCGCTATGCGATGCTTGGGCTGCTCGACAGTGAAGGGTTTCCCGTGTCGGGCAGTTCGACCATCTGGAGCGATGCGCCGGTGCCGGAAGAGGCGCCCGCCGTAGGCACGGCGCCCTTGGGGATCGTGGCCGGGCGGACCTGCCCCGAATGTGGCCATGCGGCGGTGATCCGGCGGGACGGGTGCGATTTCTGCACGGCCTGCGGCTATACCGGCAGCTGCGGATGATCCCTAGTCAAGCGGTGCACCCAGGGCGGCGGCCATGTTGGCAATGGCGGCAAGTTGCGGTGCCGATTTGCTGAGGTGGTCGCGGCCGGAATAGCCCCACCAGTCCCAGCAGCCGTTGGGGTTGCCGCCAAACGGGTTGAACCATGGCGACGGGATTTCGATAGCCTGCGGGTACAGGATGACGATGCCGTTGGCCTCGGCCCATCGGTTGTAGCCTGTGAGCCGGGCATAGTCCTCACCAATGGTCTCGCGTCCCTGTTTGCAACCGTGGAGGGTAATGTGCAGGCGACAGGTTTCGCCCTCCGCGCAGCTCGCGGGAATATAGGCGAAAGCGGTGTCGTCCATACCCGGCGCGTTTTCCGTGTAGTCCGACTGGTCGAAGGTGACGAAGCCTTCATCCCCTGGTTCAACGGGTTGTTGGAGGTCGTCGTAGAGTTGATTGAGGATATTACCCGCCTGGTCGAAATCACAGTCGATGAGAAAATCGGGGCGGGTTTCATCGCAAGGCACGGGGCCGCGTTCGGTCACAAAGCCATGTCCAGCGTCGATTGAGGTGACATAGGCCATGTCATCGGGGCTGACACCGAGCAGCGTATAGGTCTGGCTCAGCGTATCCATGGTGACGCGTGCGACGGTATCATCGGCCTGCCCGTGGAACAGGTAGAGCCGATCGGGGGTGATGCCGTCGACGGGATCAATGAGGTTTTCCGCGGCCATGGCCTGGATCATCGAAACCGAGGCACCGGCGTCGGGCTCAATGAGAAACGGATCCATGCAGACAAAGAGCGCGCGCCAGACCGCGCCGGCCGCGCAGTCATAGGGGCCGCCAGCGACGATGCCGGCCCCGGAAATCGTGCCGGAAAAGGCGACCTGGATCTGAACGGCCATGAAAGCGCCGCTGGACAGGCCGGATACCGTGGTCGTGCCTGGTTCGAGATTGAGATTCGGCAGGGGGTCAGCGGCTGCGATGCCGCTGACAAACAGGGACAGAATCGCCGGGTGCAGCGGGTTTTTCATCGTCGATACCTCCGAAAATGCGGAAAAGACGCTGTCGGTGCTGTGCATCACATATTTTTGGGCTTCGGTTTTATACTACCTGATTCACGGACATACTGCGACTGACCGGGGGTGCTGTGAGCGTTAAAGTTGTGCCATTGCAATTAATTGGGGCAGCCCGCCCGTTTGGCGCGCAATTGCCCAAAGATTTTGCGGGTAATGGCGACAAAAACAGTTGGTGATTTTGTGCGTATTTGAGGCGCGTTTAGCATGTTTGTTTCCAATCGTGGACCGCGGGGGGATAAGGGCTGTAACGTTGTTTGGGGATTCGAAAAGCTGATCGGAGTAATACTGTGACACTCAAAGTAATCGGTGCGGGCTTTGGCCGTACGGGGACCATGTCGACCTATGCCGCGCTCAACGAGCTCGGGTTTCCCTGTTATCATATGGTTGAACTGCTCCAGAACCCGGCCAACCGCGACCACGTCGAGTTTTGGCGGCAGGTTGCGAATTCCGAGCCGGGGACCCAGCATGACTGGGAGAAGGTCTTTAAGAATTACTCGGCGGCGCTCGACAATCCTGCATGCTGTGTCTGGAAGGAACTGGCCGAGGCCTATCCGGATGCGAAGGTGCTGTTGACCCTGCATCCGCGTGGGGCCGATGCGTGGTACGACAGCACAATGGACACGATCTATTTCACGCAGAACACCTGGCAGTACAAGGTGCTGGAGATCTTCACCTCCAAGGAACGGCGGTTTGGCGAGATGGCGCGCAAGCTCATCTGGCAGCGGTTCCTGCGTGGCACGATGGAGGACCGCGAAAAGGCAAAGGCGCGGTACGAAAATCATATCGAGGAAGTGAAGGCCGCGATCCCGCCTGAGCGTCTGCTGGTATTCTCCGTTGATCAGGGCTGGGAGCCGCTTTGCGAGTTTCTGGGCGTTGAGGTGCCGGAGAAGGAATTCCCGAACGTCAACGAGCGGGCCAACCTGATGCGGTCGGTGCGTAACAGCAAAAAGCGGGCCTATAAGATTCTCGCGGCTCTTGGGGCCGGGGCGCTGGTTCTGCTGCTGATTCTGTCAGCTCTTTTCTGAGGCGCGCTCGGCAAGTTTTGCGGCGTCCCAGAGGGCGTCCATTTCCTCAAGAGTCCTTTGATCCGGCGTGCGGCCCTGGGACGCCAGGGCTGTCTCCACCGCGCCGAAGCGCCGGGTGAATTTGGCATTGGCGGCGCGCAGGGCGGCCTCCGGGTCGATTTTCAGGTGGCGGGCAAGGTTCGCCATCACGAACATCAGATCGCCATATTCCTCGATAATTTTGTCCTCGTTGCCACCGTTCATCTCGGCAACGAGTTCTTCCGTTTCCTCAGTAA
Organism: Amaricoccus tamworthensis; assembly: GCF_049800875.1. Classification (NCBI taxonomy): domain Bacteria; kingdom Pseudomonadati; phylum Pseudomonadota; class Alphaproteobacteria; order Rhodobacterales; family Paracoccaceae; genus Amaricoccus; species Amaricoccus tamworthensis. The sequence goes on from NZ_JBNAFV010000002.1 coordinate 521,494, forward strand.
TTTTGTCGAGGACGGAGGTGGCATTGGGCCAGTCGAATCCCACTCGTGCCGCACGGTTCTGAAGTTTGACGGCGCGGGTCAGCGCAGGCAGCCTCGCGGCAACGCCGTCGAGGACACTGGCGGTTTCCGGTTTTTCGGCACGCTCGGCCGCCTTGATCTTCTCCCAGTCCGCGACCTGTTGTTCCGGTGACTTGTCGCGGCTGTCATCGCCAAACACGTGTGGATGGCGGCGGAGCATTTTGTCCGAGATGTCCCGCACCACATCGGCAAAGGCGAAGCGGTTTTGCTCTTCCGCCATGCGACTGTGATAGACTACCTGGAGGAGCAGGTCGCCAAGTTCCGAGCGCAGCTCGTCAAAGGCCGCGCGCTCGATGGCGTCGGCGACCTCGTAGGCCTCTTCGATGGTGTAGGGGGCGATGGTCTCGTAGGTCTGGACAATGTCCCAGGGACAGCCGGTCTCCGGCTCGCGCAGTCGGGCCATAATTTCCAGAAGACGGGGAATGCCGCCTTCGGGGTCGCGGACCAGAGCGTCCGAGGCGGTTTTGCCGGAATTTTCGTTCATGCTCTGCGCCCCGTCCTGATGCTGTTCCCGTTAGGGCCGTGTAGCGCGTGAGGTGCCTGGGATCAATGTGACGGGCATCGTGGTCAGGCCGCGGAAGTGATAGCGGTCGGCGAAGTCCGGTGGGCTGGCTAGTGTCAGGTCCGGAAAGCGGCCAAAAAGAAGCGGCAGCGCGACAATGAGTTCGCGGCGGGCCAGGGGGGCACCGATGCAGAAATGTATGCCTGCGCCGAAGGACAGGTTGGCTGCGGCGTTGGGCCGGTCGGGATTGAAGCGGTCGGGATCCTCAAAAACTGCCGGATCACGGTTTGCCGCGGCCAGGAGGCATCCAACTGTGTCGCCGCGCCGGAACCTGTGACCGAAGATCTCGACGTCGTCCTTCGCCATTCGGGTGAAGAGGTGCAGCGGCGGGTCGTGGCGGATCATTTCCTCGACGGTTTTGGCCGTGGTGGCCTCACTGGCAAACAGCTCGGTCGGATTGAGACCCTCGCTGAAGATGGAGGTCAGGCCGTTGCCAATGACGTGCACTGTAGCCTCGTGGCCCGCGTTCAGGAGCAGGATGCAGGTGGCAATGAGTTCAAGCGTGGTAAGTTTGGAGCCTTCGGATTCGGCAGAGATGAGTTCGGAGATCAGGTCATCGGACGGGGAACTGCGGCGCTGCTCCACGTAATCCCGGAGAAACGCGGTAAACTCAGCGGCGGCCTGGTCAGCGCGGTCCTCAATCTCCCGGTCGCGGCGAACCTGGTACATGGCAACCATGTCGTGGGACCATTTGAGAAGCTGGTCCGACATCTCGCCCGGTACGCCGAGCAGCCTCGCAATCACCTCGACGGGCAGGCGTTCGGCAAAGCAAGGCAGGAGGTCCACACTGTCGCCGTCCATCCGGTCGAGAAGGTTGATCGTGATGGCCTCGATGTCACCCGTAAGGCCCGCGATGCGGCGGGAGGTGAAGGCCCGCAGGACGAGTGAGCGCAGCCGCGTGTGGACCGGTGGCTCGCGGTCGAGCATGGAAAGCTCGTCGACCGCGTAGAAGTTTTTCAGGTGGGCGGGGCGTTGCGGTTTCTGGTCCTCCGCTGGTTCCCGCCCAAACCGGCGGTCGCGCAGGATGGCGTTGACGGCAGCATGACCTGCGGCACAGGGGAAGCCGTATTCCGTCCAGTGAAAAAGATCACCGCAGGCGCGGGCGCGTTTATAGAAAGGATATGGGTTCTGGACGAATTCCGGATCCCGCTGATCCTGTGAGAGTTCCTGCATGCCGCCCCCGTTCTGTCGTGACAGGCAGAGGCAGTATCATTGCGTGAGTGGTCTGGTAAGAGGGCGTCAGACGGAAATCGCGCTGGGGCCGCCCGTATCGGCAACCTCCATCGGCTCATCGACGGGGCGGCCGATCAGGAAACCCTGGGCATGGGTGAAACCGAATTCGCGAACCTGGCGCAGCTGTTTTTCGGTTTCGATGCCTTCGGCCGTGACCTTGATGCCCTGGGCGCGGGCGGACTGGATGATGGCGCGGATAAGCTCTGCCGTGGCCGGGTTTTCGAGGTCCTGGACGAAACTGCGGTCGAGTTTGATGCGGTGGTGGGGAATGCGCGAGAGGTAGGACAGCGCGCTGTAGCCCGTTCCGAAATCATCGAGGGCGATTTGGATGCCCCGGTCGATGAGGCTTTTGATGCGGCGGACGGTTCCCGGCTCCTCATTGAGCAGTACGGTCTCGGTCAGTTCCAGTTCCAGGCGTTCCGCCGGGAAGCCGCTTCGGGCGAGGGCCGCGTCAACCTGGTCGACGAATTCGGGCTGGTGGAACTGCAGCGCGGAGATGTTGACCGAGAGCCGGAAATCACCGTCCCAGCCCACGGCGTCGGAGAGGGCGCGGTTCAGCGACCAGGCACCCAGTGGCAGGATCAGACCGGAGGCCTCGGCCAGGCCGATAAACTGGGAGGGTTGCATGTTGCCGCGCTCGGGGTGGGTCCAGCGCATCAGCGCCTCATATCCGGAGACGGAATCACCGGCGAGGTCGAAATAGGGCTGATACACGATTTGCAGGCCATTGTTTTCCATGGCTTCAGCCAGATCGAGTTTCAGACGGCTGTTGTCCTGAAGTGCCGCGTCGAGCCGGGGGTCGTGCATGACGATGCGGTTGCCGCCCTCGCGTTTGCCACGGCGCAGGGCGAGTTCCGCGTGGAGGAACATGCTGGCGGCGGTGTTGTCGCCATCGAGAGCGGGCACGAGGCTCATGGTGGCCTGTAGGGAGATGTCGCGGCCATCGATGTTGTGTGCTTCAGAAACGCAGTCGATCAGCATTCCGGCAAAATCGGGTAGCTCCGGCGCCGGACGCGGCGTGATGACCAGGAAGCGGTCCGATTCGAGGCGGATCATGCGATCACCCGGGCCGAGGATGTCGCGAAGGCGGCTGCCGGTTGCGGCGAGGAGCGTGTCGCCCACCGCGGCACCAAGGGCCTCGTTGATTTCGTGAAATCGGTCGATGTCGATCAGGAGGATCGAGGAGTTGATGATCTCCATCGCATCCAGATGGGCGAACTGAACCATTCGTGTGACGCTGTTGCGCAGGGTGTCGTCGGGGATGGCTGCGGTCGAATCGTCACGCGCCTCTTTCGGGGGAACGGATTCGGGACGGGCATGGGCGATCAGCGAGGCAAAGAGCTGTGCCGTGTCCTGCATGCCCTGGGCCGCTCGGGGGCCGAGCCAGCGGCGTCGAGGATCGATCATCAGGATAAAGCCAATCGGCGCGCTGTTTCGCCAGATCGGCATGAGCGTGATGAATTCGCAGTGGATGCCGGTCTGGACCGTAGTGAGTCGGCTGGCACCGGTGGTTGCGAGCGCGTGGCGCAGGGGTTTGGGCAGTTCCGTCCAGCCCTGATGGTCATTTCGGGAAAACCGGGACTGGTTGAGCGAGAAGTCAGCGGTGGATGTCCATAATCGCGCCCCGTCGCCTTCCAGAATATAGACCCCCATTGCGGAAATCCCCAGCCGCGCTACCGCAAGTCTCAGCAGCGACATTTCCGGCCGGCCGTCTGGATTGAGAACACTCATCGCACACTTTCAACAAAATTCACCGTTAACTGTCCGAACTACAAACCGCCGCAGCATAATTATTGATTAATGGCGGAGTAATTTTTTGCCAGGTATTTGCACGGGCTTATGGTTTTTGCTGCGCTGACATGGTGCCGTGACAGGGTTGGGCTGTCAATGAATCGGCACGGTTGGGGGCGGGAAATCCCGGTGCGGTGACCGCTTCGAAAAACTGTGAAATTATTTTTGCGGAAGCGTCGTTTTGCCCCTTGTCACCCTCAAACGCTTTTGGCTATACACCGCCTCACGGATGCGGGCGTAGCTCAGGGGTAGAGCATAACCTTGCCAAGGTTAGGGTCGTGAGTTCGAATCTCATCGCCCGCTCCAATTTACCAGAACATGGACGGATACCTCCCCCCTCGGGGGCCATGTTCCGTTTTTCCTTAAAGTTTGATGCGGTTGCGCGGTGACGCTTATGGAGCGGTCAGTGGCGTGTAAGGCTCAGGTGCCGACCGGTACGAGGTGGTTGTCCCACATCAGACCATCGACCCGGCGCCGGTCGTTGGAGCCGTTTCCGAGGCGGGCTATTCCCCCGGTGCCGTCCGTCACGGTGAAACCCGTGCCGTTGGAAGCAACGCCGCAGGCGTCGGTTTGCGGGTGACTGCTGACGAAATTTCCGGTGGTTGCGTCGTAGGTCTGTACCACACCACCGCGTGGTGAGGTGACGGCTATACGCTCGCCAAAGTTGTCCATTGCAATGCTGCCGACATAGCCCTGCATTTCGCGGGTTACGTGCTCCGGGGCCGTGCAGAGAACGGGCTCGGCACCGCGTTTGTGCAGGCCCACCAGAGCGCGGGGATGTCCGGCGCTTTCCCACTGCATGCCGAAAGCGACGGTTCCGGTTTTTGACAGGGCCAGGTGGCGGATGGAGTTGAGGCGCAGGTCGCGGGGCAGGGTCACGGTTTCCGTCACCTGACCTTCCGCGATGTAGCTGAGATTGGGCTGCATGGTCGCGAGGTTCAGTTTGGCGCGGCCGCTGTCCGGATGGGTTTCAATGCCGCCATTTGCCACGACCAGCGTGTCGGTACCGGACAGGCGTTTGATGTCGTGGGGGCCAATGCCGCCGCTCTCAAACGCCGTGATGCGCCGGTAGCCGTCCGTCGCGTCCCAGACGCCGATCATGCCGCGGGCCCTGTTGTAGTCATTCTCGGACGTGAAGAGAACGGAACCGTCGGCGGAGAAGGCCCCGTGGCCATAAAAATGATGTCCCGGTAGTGAGGCAAGGCGGGATCTCACCTCGCCTGTGGCGCAGTCAATCACCAGTGCGAAAGTGCCAGGTCGCCGGGCGAAGGCCACGGCGTGGGGTTTTGTGGGATGTGCCGCAGCGGCGTGGCCGCGGGCCGGTATGGGGATGCGAAAGGCAATTTCCCGCGCGGAGGTGATGCCGCAGAGCACGAAGCCGCCATCCTGGGTTCCGGCGGCCGCGAGCCATGCGGGCATTCCCGCGCTGGCCCAGCCGGTTTTGGGAATGACGCCGGCGGCCAGCATTCCGGCGAGGAAGCGGCGGCGTGCGTTCATGTCAGTCACCATCCATGGAGTTGAACCCGGCGGCGATGCCCAGCGAGGGGCCAACGCCCTGGGAGACCACGTCACGAATGTCACCGATGGATTGCTGTAGGATTTCGACGCGCAGGCGGGACTGGGGCTGATCCACGCCCGCGAAGACGGGATCATCGAGGTTCGCGGCGAGCTTTTGGCTGCGGGCGAACACGGATTCGAGCGAGGCGCGCAGGGTCTCGTCGGTCAGGCCGAACCCGAGGGCCAGATCCTCAAGTGCCGCGAGGGACTGCTGCACGTTGCGCAGGGAACGGCCCGAGCGCCGGGCTTCGGCGCGGGCGGGTCGTGGGCGGTCGAAGGTGCCGAGAGGGCGCCCGAGACGGGTGTCGGCGGTGAATTCGAGACCGGTGGTGAGGGCCTTGAACAGTTCGCGGGCGGCTTCCTCATCAGTGTGCCAGAGACCGTCCGGCGATGGCGACAGCATCTGTTCCGACCAGACGGTATTCCACTCATCGGCCATATCGCCCGCCATTTTGGCGATGTCTGCAGTAACGGTCTGGATGAGGGTGCAGTGGTATGCCGGGTCGCCGGCTGTGGAGATGGCCTGGTCGTAGATCAGGAATTCCAGCGCATAGAAGCCGCGGGCGGCGACGGAAACCTCGGCGTAACTCTCCGGGCTTTCCGCGATGGGGTCCTCGTCCGCGATTAGTGTTGCCAGGGTTTTGGGTGTGACGCCGCGCGTGTCGGGCCAGAAGTCGAGCGCGAAGCCGCGGTCACCGGTCTCGGTCGGGCCGAAGCGCAGGTGGCTGATGCCGAGCCAGGCGTCAAATGCCGCGTTCCAGGCGGCACGCAGCTCTTCCGATTCGGGTTCACAGTGGTCAGTTGCCGTATCAGCCAGGTTTGTTGCGGCACTATCGAAGCGCTCAAAGCCGGGCAGGATGTGTTCGTTCACGATGGTCTCAACGCTTTGGGCATGGTCGTCGGCCTGGGCCGCGATCGGGAGAAGAAGGAGGATCAGGGCCAGGATGCGCATGGATTAGAGACTTTCCAGAAATCTGATGAGGGCGTCACGGTCGGATTTGGGCAGGTCCATGACCTGGTCGCGGGAGGCCTGCGCCTCGCCGCCGTGCCAGAGAATGGCCTCAAGGCGGTTCCGAGCACGGCCGTCGTGGAGGAAATAGCTGTGGCCGCTGACCTGTTCGGTCAGGCCGGTGCCCCATAGCGGCGCAGTGCGCCATTCCCGACCCGAGGCACGGCCTTCCGGGCGGTCATCGGCCAGACCCTCGCCCATGTCGTGCAGAAGCAGGTCCGTCCAGGGCCAGATGAGCTGAAAGCTTTGCGCGGGACGGTCCTTCAGGCGGTGGGTGACGAAGGCGGGACGGTGGCAGTCGGCGCAGCCGGTTTCATAAAAAACCTGTTTCCCGCGCAGAACCTGCGGGTCGCCAACGTCGCGGCGCGCCGGAACGCCGAGGTTGCGGCTGTAGAACGTCACGAGTTCGAGGCCGTCATCGTCAATCTCGAATTCCCGGTCGTCGCCGTCGCCGTGGGGCGCGTCGATACAGATCGTCTGGGTGGCCGTGCACTCGCCGGAGCCTGCAGGGTAAAGCGGCGAGGAAATGCCCATGTCGCCCGCGAAGGCCTGGGCCGCCTGCTGGCGCACGGTTGGGTTGCCGGCCTTGTGGCCGAAGCGCCCCAGCATGGGCTGGTGATATTCGTCGGACCAGACAATGCTGGCCTTGCCGGAGATGCTGTCACCATTCGCATCATCGGGATCGGCATTGGCGAGGATGTCGGCGGCGGGAATGGCCTCAAGAAGGCCCATGCCGATCATCTGCGGGGCGACACGTGGGCTGATCATGGTGTTGGGGTGCATCGGGCCGTAGCCGAGATCGGCGGCTTTCCAGTCGGGTTTGCGCAGGCTGACGGTTTCGCCGCCTGCCAGTTCCACCGGGATTTCCTCCCATGTCACGTCGAGCCTGTATTCAGCCGCGTGGCCGGTGACGGCCAGGTCCTGAAGCTGGCTGCCATAGGTGGGTTCGGGCAGGGTGGCGAACCAGCCCTCGATATCGGCGGTGATGTCCTCCGGATCGCCGGGGACCGAGACGCGCAGGAACATGGAAACGGCGTTGTCGTCGTTCGCTTCGGGCGGGTGGCCGCGTCCGTCCTTGATGTGGCAGCGCTGGCAGGAGCGGGCGTTGTAAAGCGGACCGAGGCCGTCGGAGGCCAGGGTGGAGGAGGGCGAAGAGACCCAGATTTTCTTGAAGAGTCCGTTGCCGACCTTGAAGTCCAGTTCCTCGCTGAATTCGAGATTGCCTGAGAAGTCGGAGAAAGCATCGGCGGTGGTGCGGGCGCGGACGGTGGCGGCGCCTGCGGACATTTCCTCAAACCGCTCGGCGGCAGTGAAATCCTGGGTGAGGCCGGTAACAGCCGCGATGCGTTCGCGTTCTTCCGCGGTGCGCGGTATAATGTTGAGGTGCGGCTCGTCCAGAGGGCCCGCCTGAGCGGTGCCGGGCAGGAGCGCGAGCGCCAACAGGATCGCGGTTGCCGGGGCGCGCCATCCAGAAGATGTGTGACGGGGCTGGTTGGTCATGGCGTCGTGGGTCCGGCTGCGGTCGGTATTGCGGCGTTCAATGGGCGCTTTGCCCCCGATTTGCAATATCGGAACGGCTCACATTCCGCTCACCAGGCCGGAAGGAAATTGGAGCATGGCGCGGACGGGCCGCGCCATGCGTGTTGATGAAGTTTATTGAAAAACAGCGTTGGGGTTGTCGAGGCTGTCGGAGCCCTCGAAGGCGATCTGGTCGAGACCGAGGGTCGTGACGACGCGCTCAATGGACCGGGTCTGGTCGATCAGGCCATTGACGCCACCCATGACCAGTGCTTCGCCGGCCGCGTTGCCCTGCTCAAGCATCATGTCGTAGGAGTAGCCCGCTTCCGCCGCCGTTTTGATGCGTCCGAGGGCCAGCATGGTTGCGGAGAGTTTTTCGCGCATCTCGGCATCAAGTTCCGGGTCGGTTTCAGCGACGAGGTCCGAAAGCGATGGGCCGGAAACTACCGTTCCGTCAACGCCGACATACTCACCCAGGTAGACGTTCTGGATGCCCAGACCGTCATAGTAGTGGCTGTTATGGGTATTGTCGGAGAAGCAGTCGTGTTCCTCCTCCGGGTCGTTGAGCATGAGACCGAGGCGCATCCGCTCGCCAGCCTGTTCGCCGTAGGAAAGTGAGCCCATGCCCGTCAGCATGGCGGAAATGCCCGCGTCCGGATTATCCATCAGGCCGGTACGGGCCTCACCATCGGCGCCCCACTGTGCCGTGATCCATTCGAGATCGGAGACGAGCAGGTCAGCGGCGGCCTGAAGGTATTCGCCACGACGGTCGCAGTTGCCGTTGGTGCAGTCCTCACCGGCGGCGTAGTCGGTCCAGGGACGGTTGCCCGCACCCGGGGCGTGACCGTTCAGGTCCTGACCCCAGAGCAGAAACTCGATGGCGTGGTAGCCGCTGGCCACGTTGGATTCGATACCATCAGCTTCCTGAAGCGACTCCTCAATGAGGGCGGGCGTGATTTTGGAGGCGTCAATCTCGGTGCCGGAGAGCGTGAAGCTGGGATTGGCGAGGACATTCAGGGCCGCGTATTCGTTTTCGTCGGTCGGGCCGCCATAGGAGGCATCGACGTAATCGATGAGTCCCTCGTCGAGCGGCCATGCGTTTACCTTGCCTTCCCAGTCATCGACGATGGCATTGCCAAAGCGGAAAACCTCGGTCTGCTGATAGGGTACGCGGGCCGCAAGCCAGGCGGATTTGGCCGCCTGCAGGGCTTCGGCCGACGGGTTGGCGACGAGTTCGCTGATGGCGGACTGGAGGGCTTTGGCCGTGGTCAGGCTGTCGCCATATTCAGCCTCGGCAATATTGGCGTATGTTTCCAGGACTGCACTTTTCTCGACCGCCATGACTGGCGTGGCGAGGGCGAGGCCCATGGCTGTGGAGATCAGGAAGTTGCGTTTCATTCAGTCTGTCCTTCGGTTTCAGTGCAGTGTGTTGTTGTTGGGTCTGTGCGATGGAACGCTTACGGTGGTTTTTTCTCCCAACCGCATCCGTTTGAGGGCCAGCCCGAATTCGGCGGCCAGCGACGCGACGAGCGGTGCGACATCGGGCCGTACCAGTAGCGTTGCAATGAGCAGCGCGTCCTCACGCTGGCCGTCTGCGGCAGTGGCGATGAAATTGGCAAAACAGGATTCGTCCGAGCCGAGGCAGCGGCACTCCACCGAATGGCGCATGATCGGTCTGCGCCCGTGACGGACACAGAGTTCGCAGAGGTTTTCAAAGGAGCGCAGGGCGCGGTCGCCCTGTTCCCGGCCCAGGGCCATGAAGAGGTCGGAGCGGACGCGGGCCTGTTCCCTCGATCCGGAAAACCACAGGCGCAGATAGATCACGGACGCGGCCTCAATGCCGGTCAGTTCGTCCATCACACCCACGGCCTTCGCGCCGCGCATGGGGAGGGGCTGGTTCATTTTGTCAGGATCAGTTTGCCTGCGCGGGTGATGCGCAGGGTATAGGTTTTGTCGTCCAGAACGATGCGGGCCTGAACGCCGCCCCTGGTCAGGTCGGTTGCATTCCAGGCGGGTGTTGCCGGTGCGAGCGATTCCCGGGTTGGCTTGAGAATTTCCGGTGCGGTGCGCATGTTCATCTGTCTGTTCCTTCCACCTTGACGGTCCGCTCTTTGATCAGGATCTTTCGCTCGCAATTCGCGTTTCGCACTGGCTGAGACCTTCGGGCTGTAATCTCTCGGCTTCCCAAATGAGCGGGATTACTTGATCTGGATCAAACCTGAGTAAGTTTATCGGAATAGTCAACCCGACTTTTTTGGTCGGAATAAAAAATCCGTGTTGCGGCCGGAATTTGCCGGGCATAAAAGCCGATATCTGACCGGGGTTTGGCGACGCGCCATTGACCGGTGCATATCCAGTGGCTAAGCCATTTTGACCGGCGGCCCGATATGCCGTCTTCTCTGAAAATACTGTCCTGAAAGGGCCCGCGAAGGCGGGTTGGAAAAAATGACCGACACGTGGAAAAACCGTACCAATCTGATTCATGGAGGCACGCGCCGGAGTCAGTACGGTGAAATGTCGGAAGCGATTTTTCTGACTCAGGCATTTGTGTATCCAACGGCGGAATCGGCCGAGGCGCGGTTCATTGAATCTGGCGATGATGAGTTCATCTATGCCCGGTACGGCAACCCGACCGTTCGCATGTTCGAGGAGCGGATGGCGATTCTCGAGGGAACGGAGGACGCTTTTGCGACGGCATCAGGCATGGCGGCCGTCAACGGGGCACTGTTCTCCCAGTTGAAAGCCGGGGATCACATCGTTTCGGCCCGGGCCCTGTTTGGAAGCTGTCTTTACATCACCGAGACGCTGCTGCCCCGGTTTGGCGTGGAGGTGACCTTTGTCGACGGCACTGACAACGACCAGTGGCGCGAAGCCATCCGGCCGGACACGAAACTTGTGTTCCTTGAAACCATGTCGAACCCGACGCTGGATGTGGTGGATCTGAAGGCGGTGTCCGATTTGGCCCATGCGGTCGGCGCGATGGTTGTGGTGGACAACGTGTTTGCAACACCGATTTTTCAGCGCAGCATCGATCTGGGCGCGGATGTAATCATCTATTCGGCGACCAAACATATCGATGGCGGCGGACGCTGCCTTGGCGGGATCGTGCTGGGCACGAAGGAATTTATCCGCGGCGTGTTCGAGCCGTATCTCAAGCATACCGGTGGCGCGCTCAGCCCGTTCAACGCCTGGGTAATGCTCAAGGGCATGGAAACGCTTGAACTGCGGTGTCGGGCACAGGCGCGGTCGGCTGACGCGATTGCGCGTGCACTGCAGGGACATCCCAAACTGAGCAGGGTGATTTACCCCGGGCTTGAGGATCATCCGCAGGCGGAACTGGTCCAGCGCCAGATGGATTGCGGCGGGACCATGCTGGCGCTGGAGCTTTCCGGTGGCAAGGAGGCGGCATTCCTTTTTCTGAATGCGCTCAAGGTCTGTCTGATTACCAACAACCTCGGGGACTCCAAGACGCTTGTCACGCATCCTGCCACCACGACGCATCAGCGGCTGTCGCCGAAACTGCGGGCGGAACTCGGGATCAGCGACGGTCTCATACGCCTGTCGGTCGGTCTGGAGGACGAGGCTGACATTATCGCCGATCTGATGCAGGGGCTGGATGCCTGTTAACTGTTTGATTGGAAAGTAAAGCAACATTCCTGTTATGTTCTCCGGAATGTGACTAAAGGGTGTGTTGCTTTTTTGTAACGATTAATAAATTACAAACAAATATCTGAGCATTTGATCGTCATGTGATCTATTTCCCAAAGTTTTTGTTTTCAACTTTTGGTTGAATTATGTAGGTTTTCGGCAGCTTAACGAGTGGCACCGTGCCGATGCCACGTTGGGAAAGTGGTCTTTCATCTTCTGACGAAGGTGCGGACCGAGGGAGATACCAGGTTGTATGTAGCAAATACCCAGACAGGTTCGTCCGAGTCCTCGGTAACTGAAACTCCACAGCATGAAACAGGTCAGTCAACGCGACGGCGCAGGCCGGCGGCAACGGATGCCTATCCGGACTTCAGTCGTACCTATCCGTCCGACATGCGGGTTGATGAGGCCTACCGGTCCATGCTCCCGGACCTTCAGAACGGGCCGGAAAGCCTGATCAAGGGCTCCAAAAAGAAGATCCAGCACGTCGGCATCTCCAATTTCCGTCTTCCGATCCGCTTCCGGTCGCGTGATGGCGGTGACCTGCAACTGGAAACTTCGGTGACCGGGTCGGTTTCGCTTGATGCCAACAAGAAGGGCATCAACATGAGCCGGATCATCCGGTCATTTTATGACCACGCAGAGAAATCGTTTTCGTTTGAAGTGATCGACGGGGTGCTGGATTCGTACCTCAGCGATCTCGACTCGTTCGACGCCCGCATCCAGATGCGCCTCAAGTTCCCGATGATGAAACGCTCGCTGCGGTCCGGGCTTGATGGCTACCAGTATTACAACGTGGCCCTGGAGATGGTGAAGAACGCGGATAAAACCCAGCGTATTCTGCATCTCGACTACGTTTATTCCTCCACCTGCCCCTGTTCGCTTGAACTCTCCGAACATGCCCGCCAGACCCGCAACCAGCTCGCCACGCCGCATTCACAACGATCGGTGGCGCGTGTGTCGGTGGAACTTGTGGGCGATGACGTGTTGTGGTTCGAGGATGTGGTGGATCTGTGCAACCAGGCCATCCCGACCGAAACCCAGGTCATGGTAAAGCGGGAGGATGAGCAGGCCTTCGCGGAACTGAACGCGGCAAACCCGATTTTCGTAGAGGATGCGGTTCGGTTGTTGTGTGAAAGCTTGGAACAGGATGACCGCATTGGCGATTTCCGGGTGGTGGCAAGCCATCAGGAATCACTGCACAGCCACGACGCGGTTTCCATCCTGACACACGGCGAAACCTTCCATCAGGCAAGCTTCGATCCGCGCACCTTTGACAGCCTTTATCACACCGGCTGATTCCCGGCACGATCAGTGACTTGACAGTACGCACGGGTCGGGCCAACGATCCCGAATGATTGACATCAGGCCCGTGGGATACGTGATTGGCTGGCTTGTGGCTGCGTTGGGCGGCTTCATGCTCATACCGCTGTTCACGGACCTGCATGTGGGCGACAGAAACGCCGGAGCGTTCGCGGCCTCCGCCATCCTTACCATCATGGTGGGTACGGTCACGGCGCTTGCATGCTCCAACAGCGACCGTGAGGATATTGGCGTCCAGGAAAGCTTCCTGCTCGCTACCGGGGTCTGGGCGGTTTTTCCTCTTTTTGGCGCGCTGCCGTTCTGGCTGGGCGAGCCCAATGCGTCTTTTACGGACGCTTTTTTCGAGGCCATGTCGGCCCTGACCACGACCGGCGCCACCGTGTTCACCGGGCTTGAGTACATGTCGCACAGCGTCCTGCTGTGGCGCGGAATGCTGCAGTGGTTTGGTGGGCTTGGCATCGTCGTGGTGGCAATGGTTTTTCTGCCGACTCTGAAGGTCGGTGGCATGCAAATCTTCAGGTCTGAGGCCTTCGACACGATGGGCAAAATGTTGCCACGGGCCGGTGAGATCGCCATGTCGTTGACCATGATCTACGCCGCTCTGACCTTCGGTTGTTTCATGGGCTACACTTTTGCGGGGATGGGCTCGTTCGATGCGCTGGTGCACTCGATGACCACGGCCTCAACCGGCGGAATGGCCAATCAGGACAGTTCCTTCGCGGAGTTTAATGCCGCGACACATTACGTCGCGATCATCTTCATGATCCTCTCGGCGCTTCCGTTCGTGCGGTTTTTGCAGTTGATCAACGGCACGGCCATGCCCTTTTTCAGGGATACACAGATCCGGACATTCATTCTGGTTCTGGCTGCTTTCGTCCTGATCCTCTCCATCGATTATGCCCTGGAAGCCGAGGAGGCATTTGGCGAATCCGCACTGCGGGAGGTGATCTTCAATATCGCCTCCATCTCCACCGGGACGGGGTATTCGAGCGCGGACTATCAGCTCTGGGGACCGACCGCGGCGGCGATGTTCTTCGTGCTCGGCCTGTTGGGCGGTTGTTCAGGATCAACGGCCTGTTCGGCCAAGATCTTCCGCTACCAGTTGATGTTTTCGGCGGTTTCGGCGGCGGTGAAGCAGCTTCACAGCCCGAACCGGGTCTATACCCCGCGATATGAGGGCCGGCCGGTGTCCGATGACATTCTGAATTCGGTCATGGTCTTTTTCATGTTCTTCTTCCTGACCATGGCGGTGTCAGCAATCCTTCTGATGATGATCGGGCTCGATCCGGTGACCGCCGTATCGGGTGCGGCCACTGCAATTGCCAATATTGGGCCGGGTCTGGGCGATGAAATCGGGCCGGCCGGGAATTTCTCCGGGCTTCCGGCGGCGGCCAAGTGGGTTCTTGCGACCGTGATGCTGATCGGGCGGCTTGAACTGATGTCGGTTTTCGTGCTGTTCACGGTGGCCTTCTGGCGCGGCTGAGGGCGCCGGTCCTGATTGACCTCAAGCGTGTGGCTGCTAAAGGGTCATCTCGAAATCCGTATCTGACACCGGACCTGTTTACATGGCAAATGCAGCCCCCCGAAGCTTTCAGGAAATCATCCTCCGCCTGCAGTCCTACTGGGCGCAAAAAGGCTGTGCGGTTTTGCAGCCTTACGACATGGAGGTGGGTGCGGGGACGTTTCATCCGGCAACGACACTGCGTGCGCTCGGGTCCAAATCCTGGGCTGCGGCCTATGTACAGCCCTCGCGGCGGCCGACCGATGGACGGTATGGAGACAACCCCAACCGTCTGCAGCATTATTACCAGTACCAGGTTCTGATCAAACCGTCGCCGCCGGATCTGCAGGAGTTGTACCTTGGCTCTCTGGAAGCCATCGGGATCGACAATACGCTGCACGACATCCGGTTTGTTGAGGATGACTGGGAAAGCCCGACACTCGGAGCCTGGGGGCTGGGCTGGGAGGTCTGGTGCGACGGGATGGAGGTGAGCCAGTTCACCTATTTCCAGCAGGTGGGCGGCCATGACTGTTCGCCCGTATCGGGGGAACTGACCTACGGTCTGGAGCGGCTGGCGATGTATGTGCTCGGCGTGGATCACGTGATGGACATGCCGTTCAACAATCCCGACGCGCCGATCCCCCTGACCTATGGCGACGTGTTCCGTCAGACCGAGCAGGAGTACTCGCGCTGGAACTTCGATCAGGCGGATGTGGAAACGCTGCTGCGCCATTTTGAGGATGCCGAGGCCGAATGCGGACGTATTCTTGCGGCCGCGGACACGGACGACGCGGGCCGCCGGATCGTTATGGCGCATCCGGCCTATGACCAGTGCATCAAGGCAAGCCATACGTTCAACCTGCTCGACGCACGGGGCGTGATTTCCGTTACGGAACGCCAGGCTTACATCGGCCGGGTGCGGGCGCTGGCGAAGGCCTGTGCGGACGCGTATCTGACCACGGACGCGGCAGGCGGCGCGGAGGCGTGAGCGGTCGCAGGCTGATCCTGTGGTTCGGGGCTTTCGTCGCGGTGTTCGCGGTAGCCCTGGTTTATTTCCAGTTCTTCGCCTTCTACGACAGGGATCAGGAAAGCGATGAGCTTGTGTTTGGCGGGACCGTGATCCCCGTGTCGAATATCGATATGATTGATGCCCCGACCTCTCCACTGAAACTGCGGGCGTGCTTTGAGGCGGATAGCTCGGTGTTCGCAAGCATGCCGATAGCGGAGAAACCGGTTCCCCTGACACCACCACCCTGGTTCGGGTGCTTTGATGCCGAGCGCATTACCAGGGATCTGGAGGATGGCACGGCTGATGCAAAACTGGTGGCCGGCGAGAACCCTGAAGGGTTTGACGTCATGGCGGCGGTTTACCCTGATGGTTCGGTCTATCTGTGGCGGCAGTTGGGCGAGGAATTCGCGGAATAAACCGCTGTTCGGGTTGGGGAGACACCATGTCTGAAGCATCGGATGCGAAACATCGCAGACTTCAGGAACTTGTGGATGACATCGTCGCCCGGCTCGCAAAGGAAACCGAGCGGGGAGAGGTCGCGGACTACATTCCTGAACTTGCCAAAGTGGATCCCAACCGGTTCGGCATGGCGATTGTGCCGGTGGACACCGGGCGGGCCGTGGTGGCCGGGGACGGTGATGTGCCGTTTTCAATCCAGAGTATTTCCAAGGTCTTTTCCCTGACGCTTGCCCTGGAAAAGGTGGGCGAGGCGCTCTGGAAACGCGTCAACCGGGAGCCGAGTGGCGATCCATTCAACTCCATCGTCCAGCTTGAATACGAGAAGGGCGTGCCGCGGAACCCGTTCATAAATGCCGGCGCCATCGTGGTTGCGGACGTGATCATGGAGGGTCTGAGCCCAAAGGATGCAACCAATGACATGCTGGGTCTTTGCCGCAGGCTGGCCCATGACGGGTCGGTGTACGTGGACCGGAACGTGGCCCGGTCCGAGCGGCTGACCGGTGCGCGCAACCGGGCTCTCGCGCAGTTTATGGCGGCGGAGGGCAATCTGCGCGGCAGTGTTGAGGATGTGGTGACCACCTATTTCAATCACTGTAGTATCGCGATGACCTGCCGCCAGCTGGCGACGGCGGGGATGTATCTGGCCTGTGCCGGTATACCCATCGGGGCAACGGATGCCTCCATCAACGCGGACCGGGCGCGGCGCCTGATGGCGTTGATGATGACCTGCGGGCAGTATGATGCCTCGGGTGAGTTTGCGTTTCGGATTGGCATCCCGTCAAAAAGCGGCGTTGGCGGTGGTATTCTGGCCGTTATGCCAGGTGTGGCCTCCATCGCCGTATGGAGCCCGGGGCTCGATGCCAAGGGCAATTCCCTGCTCGGAACGCGGGCTTTGGAAGAACTGGTCCGGGCTACGGGCTGGTCCGTGTTTGGCCGCATACCGGACCGCGACTGACGGCACCGGCCGTGACGGACGCTGTTGTCCTGTTTTGACTTGACCTTGGGCCGCGCATCCGCTTTTGCGTGAGCCGCCTCCAGGAACCCCAGGAAGACTGAAATGCCCGATCTTTTGTTGGAACTTTTTTCAGAGGAAATCCCCGCACGGATGCAGGACGCGGCTGCGGCGGATCTGATACGACTGGTCACCAATGGCATGGTTGATCGTGGGCTGACCTATGCCCATGCGGAGGCGTTTGCGACACCACGGCGTCTCGTTCTGGCGGTTGAGGGGCTGGCGGATGGTTCGCCCGCCGTCAATGAGGAGCGCAAGGGTCCACGCGTTGGCGCGCCCGAAAAAGCTCTTGAGGGCTTCCTGCGCTCGACAGGTCTGACGAAGGACCAGCTCGAGGTGCGTGAGGTCAAGGGCGCTGAGGTATACTTCGCCGTTACTCAAAAGCCCGGCCGGACCGCGGAGGAGATTGTGGCGGAGGTCGTGGACCATGCCGTGCGGAATTTCCCCTGGCCCAAATCCATGCGCTGGGGTGCGGGAACGTTGCGCTGGGTGCGGCCGCTGCATTCGATCCTGTGCATTCTGAGCGATGAGTCGGAGAGCCGTGTGGTTGGTCTCGAAATCGACGGAATAAAGGCCGGCAGCGTAACCCGTGGCCACCGTTTCATGGCGCCGGATGCGTTCTCCGTTTCGTCCTTCGAGGACTACCAGGTGAAACTGGCCCGGGCGAAAGTGAAACTCTCGGCCACGGAACGGCAGGACGCCATCTGGCACGACGCGACGCAGCTTGCTTTCGCGCAGGGCCTTGAGGTCGTGGAGGACAGGGGACTTCTGCGTGAGGTTGCCGGTTTGGTGGAATGGCCGGTTGTTTTGCTTGGCAAAATCGAGGAGCGGTTCCTCGATCTGCCGCCGGAGGTTTTGCAGACCTCCATGAAGGAGCACCAGAAGTTCCTGTCCGTGCGTGAGCCGGAAAGCGGAAAAATCGTTGCCTATATCGTGGTGGCAAACCGCGAGACGGCTGACGCGGGTGCGACCATTCTCGATGGTAACGCTCGGGTCCTCGCTGCGCGCCTCTCTGATGCCGTGTTCTTCTGGGAAAACGATCTGCGTACGCCTCTGGAGGACATGACGTCGAAGCTCGACAGCGTGACTTTCCACAACAAACTTGGAACGCAAGGACAGCGCATTGGCCGTGTCGCTTCTCTTGCCCGTCAGATAGCCCCTGATGTTGGAGCCGACCCCGGACTTGCCGAACGCGCGGCGCATCTAGCCAAGGCAGATTTATCGAGCGAAATGGTCTACGAGTTCCCTGAACTTCAGGGTACCATGGGTTATTACTACGCTTTGCGGGCGGGAGAGGACGGCGCAGTGGCATCCGCCGCAGCCGAACATTACTCGCCTTTGGGTCCGAGCGACGTTGTTCCCACCGCCCCTATCTCGGTGGCAGTCGCGCTCGCTGACAAACTCGATATGCTGACTGGCTTTTGGTCTATTGAACAAGTTCCTACTGGATCAAAAGACCCCTACGCACTCCGGAGGGCCGCTCTCGGAGCTATAAGACTGATACTAGAATCGAACGTTCGAATTAAGCTTCGAGATTTGATTGGCAATTTGATTTTAGACCACAAGATGAAAGCCATTTATGATTTAGAATTCACTAGTGAGCCTGAACTGTCTTTCCTTGAAGAGCTGAGATCGCAACTTGTTGCTTCTGGAATGAGAGATTTCGAGAAAAAAGCTGAGCTACTGATTGAAGATTTCTCAAATCGCACGCCGCCTGTAAATGTTTCGGATTCCAATTTGGTGCATGACGTCGTAGGAAACGTAATAGTTTATTCGGAAGATCTGCTTGGCTTTTTCGCGGACCGGCTGAAGGTCTACCTGCGGGACGAAGGCATTCGGCATGACGTGATCGACGCCTGCTTCGCGCTCGGTGGACAGGACGACCTCGTGCCACTGGTGGCGCGGGTGCGGGCGTTGCAGGAGTTCCTGGGCACGGATGACGCGCCGAACCTGCTGGCCGGGTACCGTCGCGCCGTGAACATCCTCGAGCGTGAGGAGAAAAACGACGGGATTGAGTACTCGCTCGACCCGGACATCAACTTCGCGGAAACCGACAGCGAAAAGGCTCTGTTTGCGGCCCTTGACCGGGCGGACGCCGACCTGCGACCGGCGCTCGCGGCGGAGGACTACGCGGCTGCGATGACGGCGCTTTCGGCCCTGCGCGGTCCGATTGACGCGTTTTTTGAGGACACCAAGGTCAATGCCGACAGCCCGACGGTACGGCGCAACCGGCTTTGCCTGCTCAACCGGGTGCGTCGGGTTATGAACCAGGTTGCTGTCTTCTCCAGCCTGGATGGATAAACCGGTGGCGTGAGTGCCCGGCCATTTAGGCTTTGTCGTTTGGTGTTTCGGCGTTATGTTGCGGCGCAATGAAACACGATCAGAAACTCGATGCCACCGCGTTGCCCGTCATCGGACTGGACGCGGGTGAAGCCGTTTCTCCCGGGTATTATGGCCGCAGGGCGGCAATGCTGGCGCGGCTTCAGGCATTGGGTTTGCCGGTTCCGGACGGGTTTGCACTGTCCTTTGAAACCGTCAACAACCTGGCGCAGGGCGGGCCTCTGCCGCCTCTGCCGGAACTTCGTTCAGGAAAACCGGTCATCGTGCGCAATTCCCCGGGGCAACGGTCCTGGGGCGGTTCTCCAGGCGGCAAATTCCTTGGAGTAAACCCTTTTGAACCGGACGCCCTGATCGAGCTGATGGGCGAGGTGCCGGCGTTTGAGGTCTGTTTGCGGCTCGTTTCCGGGTATTCCAAAGAGGTTTTCGGCTTTGATCCGGTCAGTCCGGAGGCGGGTGCCGATCCCGTGTCCCTGCGCGATGACGTGGCGGCCGCTTTGGCGGAATTTGAAACTTCGATTGGCCAGTCGTTTCCGCCCGATCTCCACAGTCAGATCGCGGGACTGGCGCGTGCCAAGGCCACGATGTGGTACTCCGTCTCCACGCGCGTTCTGCGCGAGGCAAAAGGTGCGCCGGCTGACGCCGGGCTCGGGCTGATCGTGCAGGAAATGCCGCTGGGGCAGGGCGAAACAGTCACGGGCGAGGTCCAGTTCGTCGACAGCGGTGACGGCCGACCGGGTGTCTTTGGAGTGGCCCGTCCGCTGATGGACCGTAAAGCGGGGCGCGAACCCGACCGGTCCGGAAATGACCTCAAAGACGTCAGTGCGGAAGCTCTGGAACGGCTGCGCCATGCGGCGGACATGATCGGACGCGACACCGGCGATGCCATGCGGGTTAGTTTTGTCCTGAACGGAGATGATGTCAGTATCGTCGATGCTGTTCCCGTCAGACGTAATGCCCGTGCCGACGTGCGTATTTCAGTCGATCTGGCCAAGGCAGGACGTATCAGCCGCGAGCATGCCATTCTCCGCATTGATCCGGTAAGCCTTGGCGAGCACCTTCACCAGCAGATCGCACCTGATTTTCAGCGCGACCTGTTCGGCACGGGGTTTGCCGCCAGTCCGGGCGCGGCGACGGGCCGCATTGTGTTTCGGGCCGAGGACGCCCAGTCGGCGGCCGCGCGTGATGAGGCGACCATCCTCGTCCGCAGCGAAACCGGTCCGGAGGACATCCGGGGCATGCACTCGGCACAGGGCGTTCTGACCATTCACGGCGGTAATTCGAGCCACGCCGCGGTGATCGCCCGTGGTATAGGTCTTCCCTGCGTTGTAGGCGCCAGCGGATTGCGGATTTCGTTTGAGGACCGAACCCTGACTGCGCCAGGCGGGCGGGTGCTTCGGGAAGGTGACTGGATCACCATAGACGGGACCAGTGGCGAGGTTCTGGTTGGCTCGGCCAATATGATACCGCCCGAAATCGGCGGGCCGTTGCATGACCTCTTGAACTGGGCCGATGAGGTCCGGGCGCTGGAGGTGCGTGCAAATGCCGACACGCCGGCTGACGCAAGGACCGCGAGGGAATTTCGCGCGGACGGCATCGGGCTCTGTCGCACCGAGCACATGTTTTTTGAGGATGATCGCATTGGCGTAATGCGGCGGATGATATTGGCGGAGGATGACAACCGACGGCAGGACCTTCTGGATCGTCTTCTGCCGATGCAGCGCGAGGACTTTGTGCAGATGCTCGAGATCATGCGCGGCCTGCCCGTAACCATCCGTCTGCTAGACCCGCCACTGCATGAGTTTATGCCGACCGGACCGGATGACGTGGCCGAGTTTGCCGCCGCGGTGAACATGCCGGTTGAGCGGTTGAAAGCACGTCTGCGCGAACTCTCCGAAGTTAACCCGATGCTGGGTATGCGCGGTGTGCGTCTGGGTGTCGTCATGCCGTCGATCTATGAGATGCAGGCGCGCGCAATTTTTGAGGCACTCATTGAGGTGAACCGCACGCCAGGCAAGCGGGCGGTGCCGGAGATTATGCTGCCACTGGTCACGGCCAACCGTGAGGCCGAGCTGATCCGGGCGCGCATTGATGCCGTGGCGCAGGCCGTCCAGCGTGAAAGCGGCATGTCGTTCGAATATGGCGTTGGGATCATGGTCGAAACGCCGAGGGCGGCGCTCAGGGCCGGGGATTTGGCGGAAACCTCGACTTTCCTGTCCTTCGGCACAAATGACCTCACCCAGATGACCTATGGCCTTTCACGGGACGATGCGGGCCGGTTCATGCGGGAATATGTTAGCCTCGGAGTGTTTCGCGAGGATCCGTTCCGCACGCTCGATATAGAGGGGGTGGGCGAACTGCTGCTGACCGCCGCCAGGCGCGGCAGGGAGCGCAATCCGGCAATCGTACTTGGGCTCTGTGGTGAGCATGGGGGCGATCCTTCGTCGATCCGGTTCTGTCAGGTTGCCGGTTTTGATTACGTGTCCTGTTCGCCCTATCGGGTGCCTGTCGCGCGCCTGGCGGCGGCGCAGGCGGAACTGCTCAGCCGGGATGCTGGACGGAGCCACGAATCCCCTGACGCCTGATTCTGCCGATTCCCCGGGTGGAGTTCGGATTGTCCAGAGCGAATCCCGGAAGGCTCTTCGAAGTCCCGGAGTCCAGTAATAAATTTCATCAAAGTTAATGCGGCCGCCAGATGAGTAGCGATCGCCGCAAAAAGAGTTAAAAACAGATTAATTTCAGTAGCATTTCGTTTTACTTTTTTAACCATTCAGTAGGCATGGGCAGGTTTCCGCTCATTTTTTGAAAATAGTAGACTCATTGTTGCCGGTTCTGGCACAAGGCACTAAATGCCTAGCCCGATTGTGCGGTGCAGCATGACGGGGCCGCATTGGCGGCTGGCAGAGGGAAGTGACTGGATGTTGAAAGATTTTGTGCGCGGTCGCCGTGTATGGACAGTTTTGGCCGCGGTTTCGGTAGTTGTGGGTCTGACCCTGGAATCCACGGGTGCGTCCGCTGAGAACACGTCCGCGAAATCCCTGTCCGAGCAGTTTGTCATGGCCATGAAGGCCGAGACCCGTGGCATGGATACCAACGGCAAGCGCAGGATCAGTGAGTTTGCGACAGCCATGCGCCCAATGGCGCGGTCGGAAAGTACCGTAACGGTTGCCTCACGTTCGATGCCTGCTGACCTGTCGGTGTCTACCCTGGACGCGATGAATGCAACCACCGGCGATGCCGAGTGGCAGTGCCTTGCAACAGCAATCTATTATGAATCCCGTGGTGAACCGCTGGCAGGACAGATTGCCGTAGCCGAGGTCATTCTCAACCGTGTGGATTCCCGCCGTTATCCCAATTCGATCTGTGCCGTGACCAACCAGGGGGCGGGGACCGGCCGTCGTGACTGTCAGTTTTCCTTCGCCTGTGACGGGCGCAGCGACGTCATGACCAACGCGGTGCCGCGTGCACGGTCCGAGAAACTGGCCACACTGATGCTGCAGGGTCGTCCACGTCTGGTGACTG
The DNA here is from genome assembly GCF_049800875.1 of Amaricoccus tamworthensis. Lineage (NCBI taxonomy): Bacteria > Pseudomonadati > Pseudomonadota > Alphaproteobacteria > Rhodobacterales > Paracoccaceae > Amaricoccus > Amaricoccus tamworthensis. The sequence continues at coordinate 544,053 of NZ_JBNAFV010000002.1, forward strand.
ATGGCGCCACGCATTTTCATGCGACCTATGTGCGCCCGTCCTGGTCGCGTCGCCTGACGCAGACCGCCGCAATCGGACGCCACATTTTCTACCGTCTGCCAACCCGTTCCGCCCAGAACTAGGTTGCGTGATGACTGACCCGATTGCCGGGTCAGTCCGCGAAGTTCTGCGCGAGGTAGAAGTCGCCGCAGGCCGCGCCTTTAGGGTCAACTCCAATACCGCTTCCGATGCGCCTGAAATCCCTCGACAATAGGGATTTGCGATGTTTCGGTGAAGCCATCCAGCGGTTCACAACCTGCTGCGCCAGGCTGGCATAGGTGTGACGGGGCACAGGTTCCCTGGTGTCTCCATAGGTGAAGTTGCACCCGCTGTAATTCGCTGAAATGGGCCGGCCCAGCAGCCGGTACACCTTGTCCATCGCAATGTTTTCGCCGGCCATGCGGAATTTGACCTGTTGGCGTTTGATGCGCTGGCTCAGGTTGCGCTGACCGCGAACCGGCAGTTCATGGCTGTGCTGTCTCAGGCGGGCCATGTTTTTCGCATGATCGCTGGCGGCCTTCGCCAGATTTGGATCCGCGGCAAGCGGAGCGCGACCATTTTGTTTCCGGATCGAGTTCGAGAACAGAAGAACAGCCTCATTGAAGAGGTTCTGGTCAAGACGCTGCGGTTCAATGGTCCGGTTGAGGTGCTTTGGAACAGATCCGGCGCTGGCGTTCGGTCCATTCAGGACGAACGCCGCCATCATGCAGGTTGCGAATATCAGCTTCCGGCTCATGGTTCTCTGTTCTCCCGGTTTTGGCCTCTGTTGCTTCGGGCGCATGACCTGGCCCGCGACATCATCCTGACCTGAACAGCCTGCCCAAACCTTAACATTTGCGGCCTTGGCGGGGCCAATGTTAATTGCGGTTAACGGGCATTTACTTTGCATATGCGCCGCGTTGCCGTATGGTATTGGCATCAATTTAGCCAGGCGGTCGGGGTGTGGCCTCCTGTTATTTTCGTAATTTGGGAGAGAGGGTGCCGAAATGGCGAGTTCACCTGCTGTCTGCAACTTTGGCTGGAAAGCGGTGCCGTTTGAGTTGCCGGATACGGAGGGTACCCTGTGGACCATCAACCGCCTCAAACGCAGGCATGGTCTTCTGGTCGTTTTTATCTGCAACCACTGCCCATATGTGATTGCCATTGCCGATCGTCTCAGGCCGCTTGCGGCCGACCTGCGGGACCTGGGCATCGGCATTGCCGCAATCTGTTCCAACTCAGCCGTGACCCATCCGCAGGACAGTTTTGAGAACATGGGCAAGTTCGCCCGCGAACACCGGTTCGATTTTCCCTATCTTCACGATGCCGATCAGCGGGTGGCACGGACCTGGGGCGCGGCCTGCACGCCGGATTTCTTTGGGTTCAATGGTGATCTGGAACTGCAGTACCGGGGCAGGCTGGATGACAGTGGGAAGAGCCAGACGCCTGGCGCCCGGCCGGAACTCCTTGAAGCCATGAGACTTGTTGCGGAGACGGGCAAGGGCCCGGAGCGCCAGGTACCCTCGATGGGCTGCTCCATCAAATGGGAGCTTGCCTGAACACACCGTTTCCCGGTGTGGTAAGACATTGCCGCTCATCCCGGTTTCGGGCTATTCCATGGTACCCGGGCAAGTCCCGGCAATGGATGCTGTATGAATTAATAATGTGACTTCAGGGCAGGAGTGGATTTATGAGCAGGCGTTATTTCGGAACCGATGGAATTCGTGGCCGGGCCAATGAGGAGCGCATGAATGTCGGCGTTGCCGTCAGCCTTGGTCAGGCGGCGGGCCGGTATTTTCGCAACGGTGACCGCAACCACCGTGTGGTGATCGGCAAGGACACGCGCCGGTCCTGCTACATGCTCGAAAACGCCCTTACGGCTGGATTTACCTCCGTTGGTATGGATGTGTTTCTGCTCGGCCCCGTTCCGACACCCGCGATTGGTCGGCTGGCCCGGTCGATGCGGGCTGATCTTGGCGTGATGATATCGGCCTCGCACAATCCGTTTCCGGATAACGGCATCAAACTCTTCGGCCCGGACGGGTTCAAACTGTCCGATGAGGTGGAAGAGGCGATTGAGGTCATGATGGGCGAGGATCCGGTGTTGTCCGGACCCGAACAGATCGGCAAGGCCAAAAGGATTGATGACGGCCGCTTCCGCTACATGGAGTTCGCCAAGACCACCTTCGCCCGACGTCGCAGGCTTGATGGCATAAGCGTGGTGGTCGACTGCGCGAACGGCGCCGCCTACAAAACCGCGCCGGAGGTGCTGTGGGAGTTGGGCGCGGAGGTGATCCCCATTGGCGTGACCCCGAACGGCCTGAACATCAACCAGAACTGCGGCTCGACCTCACCGGATATCGCCGCCGCCTCCGTCGTCGCCAATGGCGCCGATCTCGGCATCTGTCTTGATGGCGATGCGGATCGCGTGATGATCATTGATGAGCATGGTCACGTGGCCGATGGCGATCAGATCATGGGGCTCATCGCCGGCCGGTGGGCGGAAAAGGGCATTCTGGCCCATAAAACGCTGGTGGCGACCGTGATGTCCAATCTTGGCCTGGAGCGTCACCTGGAGGGGCGTGGCCTGAATCTGCTCCGCACCGCAGTTGGGGACCGCTACGTGGTGGAGGCCATGCGTAAGGGTGGGTTCAACCTCGGAGGAGAGCAGTCCGGCCATATCGTCATGACCGACCACGTGACCACCGGGGATGGCCTGATCGCCGCACTTCAGTTCCTGTCGGCCATGGTGGAAACCGGGGAGCGGGCGAGTGAGTTGGCAAACGTGTTCGAGCCACTGCCGCAGATGCTGACCAATGTCCGCTACGGACCGGAAGCAAAACCGCTGGAGCATGACAGCGTGCTGGCGGCAATTGAGGCGGGTGAGCGGCGTCTGGACGGCCTGGGACGGCTTTTGATCCGCAAGTCCGGCACGGAACCTTTGGTGCGTATTATGGGCGAGTGCGAGGATCCCGAACTGCTGAAGAGCGTCGTCGCGGATATCGAGAGCGAGGTCGTTCGTGTGGCGGGTCCGGTCAGCGCGGTCTGACCGGCTCGGTCCGGCGCGGACGGGCCAGAACCAGACCGCAGACGATCAGGACATAGGCGCCGATTGCGGAGAGTGTGACGGGCTCGTCGAGCAGGATCACGCCAAGGATGCCAGCCCAGACCGGGATCATGTAACCAACGGTAGAGGCAAAAACGATGCCCGCCCGCCGGATCACGGTAAAACGCAAAAACTGCGCGAAGCCGGTTTGTACCACGCCGAGAAAACACAGGGCAATCACCGGCGTCAGTCCCGGCGTCACCTCCGGCAGATGCGTAAGCCCGACCGGCAGGGTCATTACGGCGGCACAGATGTGCATTCCCGTTACGGCCGAGAGCGGCGGGATTTTCGGCATGGCACGAACCGTGATCGCGGACACCGCAAAGGACAGAGACGCGAGCAGGCAGGCGATCTGACCCGCGGCCTGCGCATTCGCTCCGATCTGCGCGATGGCATCCGGCCCGGACAGCAGGGCGAGACCCGCGAGGCCAATGCCAAATCCGGCCCAGCGGGCGGGTGTGATGTGATCCCCGAATATGATCCGCGTCAGCGCGAGCGTGAACAGTGGAATGGCGGCAATCAGAACCGCCACCACGCCACTCGGCACGGTCTGGAGCGACCAGGCAATCAGGTTGAATGGCACCGCCAGCCCGATGAAGCCCAAAAACGCGCACCATAGCCACTCTCGCCTGCCGGACGGCAGCTTGCCCCCCGTGGCCAGGAGGCCCACGATCAATGCGATGGCCGCAAGGCTGACCCGGCCCCAAACCACGGTGACCGGCTCAAATCCCTGCAGCGAGAGAACGATCAGCAGAAAGGACGAACCCCAGATAAAGGCAAGCGTAAACAGGAGGGCATAGGCAATACGGTCGGGCTGCATCAGGTGACGGGTTTCTTTCTGCGGCCGAACTGCGCGATGGCAACGCCGGTCAGGATCAGGAGCATGGCCCAGAGAAGCTGGGGCGGCACGGCTTCATTCAGCACTACCGCGCCAATGAGCACGGCCCAGACCGGCACCTGGTAATTCACGAGGCTCAGGAAGGACGGGCCGGCGGTCCGAACCACATAGACGAGAATGATCGTCGCGAAGGCCGTGGGGAACAGCCCGAGATACACCGCGCCCAGAACGGGGATGGAGGAGGCTGCGTGCGGCACCCCTTCGCGAAGCAGAGCGAAGGGCACGATGACAATCGTTGCGACAATCAAGCCGCCGGCCGCGAAGCTCGGGAACGGCCCCTGGGGCGTACGGCGGGTGATGATGGACCCGGTTGCGTAGCAGGCCGCAGCCCCGACACAGGCGAGTTTCGCAAGCCACAGGCCGCCGTCGCTCTCGGTCAGGTCCGACGTGCCAATGAGGACCAGAACTCCAACAAAACCAATGGCAAAGCCAATTGCCCGTCGCCAAGTGATGCGCTCTCCGGGAACGAGATGATGGGCAAGCACGAGCGTAAACAGCGGCACGATCGCCATTGTCAGACCGGCAAATCCCGATGTCGTGTGCTGCTGGCCCCATGAGAGCAGGGCAAAGGGAATGGCGTTGGTGAACAGGCCCATACCGATGCAGCCGAGCCAGATCCGCCGGCCCATGGGGGTGTGCGTATCCGGCAGGCCGTAACCGGCCCCATAAGCCCATGCGGTCAGGATCGCGGCGGCGAGCGTGATACGAAATGCCGCGACCGTGACCGGACCAAACCCGTCCAGCGCCAGTTCAACACCCAGAAAGGACGACCCCCAGATGAGTCCGAGCAGGGCGAGCAGCAACCATGAGGTCAGGGTTGGGTGTGACTGTTCCAAGGGGGCGGGGCATCCGGTTTTAAATGCGGGTATTTAGTCCCTAATGCCGGGCAATGACCATAGGCCGCGGGTGGACCTGGGCGTTTTGTGGGCAATGCCATGAAAAAAATATCTTGGCACATGTTTGGGAATCGACTATCCGGACCCCGGGCGCGACCCCGGATTAGGGTGAGCGGGGCGGGCTCAGTGAACTCACCCTTACGACGGAGCTGGCACAATGAGCCATTCCCCGGCCGAAGCGGCATTGACCGCGGCCCCCCCCAAACCAGATTCAAAACCCGCACGTCCCGAGTTTTCCTCCGGTCCATGCCCCAAGCGTCCCGGCTGGAATGCCGAGGCCGTGGTTGCGAAGGCGTATCTTGGGCGGTCCCACCGTGCGGCGAAACCGAAAGCCCAGATCAAGGAAGCGATTGATCGTATTGCGGGCATTCTTGGTGTCCCCGAAGGATACCGGGTGGGCATCGTTCCCGCCTCCGATACCGGTGCTTTCGAGATGGCGATGTGGTCGATGCTGGGCGCGCGCCCCGTGGACATGCTGGTTTGGGAAAGCTTCGGTCAGGGCTGGGCCACGGATGCGACCAAGCAGCTCAAGCTGGATGACGTCCGGGTTCTGACCGCCGGGTATGGCGAACTTCCCGACCTGAACGACGTCCGCAAGGACGCTGATGTGTGTTTCACCTGGAACGGCACGACCTCCGGCGCACGTGTCCCAAATGCGGACTGGATTGCCGCCGATCGTGAGGGCCTGACCTTCTGTGACGCGACATCGGCGGTGTTTGCGCAGGATATGGACTGGTCGAAGCTGGATGTGACCACTTTCTCCTGGCAGAAGGCGATGGGTGGCGAGGCCGCGCATGGCGTGCTGATCCTCAGCCCCCGTGCGGTTGAGCGGCTTGAAAGCTACACCCCCGACCGCCCGCTGCCGAAGATTTTCCGCCTGACCAAGGGTGGCAAGCTGATCGACGGTGTGTTCACCGGTGCGACCATCAACACGCCGTCCATGCTGTGCGTTGCCGACTGCATCGACGCGCTTGACTGGATGGATGGAATTGGCGGTCTGAACGCGACAATGGCGCGAGCCAACGCCAATGCCACGGCGCTGCAGGACTGGATGGACGCGACACCCTGGGTTGAAAACCTCGTCTCCGCGCCGGAGGCCCGGTCGAACACGTCCGTCTGCCTGAAAATCGTTGATCCGGCGATTGGATCGCTCGACGAGGACGCCCAGCGTGCTTTCGTCAAATCCGTGACCAAACTCCTGGAAACCGAGGAAGCCGCCTATGACATTGGTGGTTACCGTGACGCGCCTCCGGGCCTTCGGATCTGGTGCGGCTCCACCGTCGATACGGCCGATATCGAGGCACTGACCGCGTGGCTCGACTGGGCGTTTGAGACGGCGAAAGCCGATCTGGGGACCGTCTGAGCCAAACCGATGCGCCTGCGTGACGCGACGCCCGCTGATATTCCGATGCTGCGACACTGGGACGAACAGCCCCATGTCATGGCATCCGGAATTGAGGACTGGGACTGGGAGGAGATGCTCGGCAACAACCCCGACTGGCGCGATCTTCTGATTGCCGAGGTCGAGGGGCGGCCGGTGGGTTTCCTCCAGATCATCGATCCCGAACGTGAGGACACGCATTACTGGGGCGACTGTGGCCCCGGCCTGCGTGCCATCGACATCTGGATTGGTGAGGTCACGGATACCGGGCGCGGCATCGGCACCCAAATGATGCGGGCCGCATTTGACCGCTGTTTTTCCAACCCTGACGTCAGCGCCGTTCTGATCGACCCGCTGATGACCAACACCGCCGCCCATCGGTTTTACCGCCGTCTGGGTTTCAAATCCCTCGGGGAGCGCCGTTTTGGTGACGACGACTGCCTCGTATTCGAGCTGACCCGCGCCGACTGGCGCAAAGGAGACTGAAATGCCCAAGGTTCTGATTTCCGACAAACTTTCCGACGCCGCCGTACAGATTTTCCGCGACCGCGGGGTGGAGGTCGATTTCCAGCCCAACCTCGGCAAGGACGCCGAAAAACTCGCGGAGATCATTGGCAACTATGATGGTCTGGCCATCCGCTCCGCCACCAAGGCAACGGCTGACCTGATCGCCAAAGCCGACAACCTCAAGGTCATCGGCCGCGCCGGTATTGGTGTCGACAATGTCGACATCTCCGCGGCGAGCGCCAAGGGCATCGTTGTGATGAACACGCCGTTCGGCAACTCCATTACCACGGCCGAGCATGCCATCGCCATGATGTTCGCCTGCACCCGCCAGATCCCCGCTGCCGACGCCTCGACCCGCGCCGGCAAGTGGGAGAAGTCGAAATTTATGGGCTCAGAGATCACCGGCAAGACACTCGGACTGATCGGTGCCGGTAACATCGGTTCCGTCGTCGCCAGCCGGGCGCTTGGCCTCAAAATGAAAGTCATCGCCTTCGACCCGTTCCTCTCCGTCGAAAAGGCGCAGAGCATGGGTGTGGAGCGTGTTGAGGACCTCGATGATCTGCTCGGCCGCGCCGATTTTATCACCCTGCACCTGCCGAAAACGGAAAAAACCGCCAACATCCTGTCCGCTGAACGGATCGCGAAGATCAAGCCAGGTGCGCGCCTGATCAACTGTGCCCGCGGTGGTCTGGTGGATGAGGCCGCCGTGGCCGAGGCGCTGAAATCCGGTCAGCTGGCCGGTGCCGCGTTCGACGTCTATGCCGTCGAGCCAGCAACCGACAACGTGCTGTTTAACGCGCCCAACGTGGTCTGCACGCCGCACCTCGGCGCGTCCACCAGCGAGGCGCAGGAAAACGTGGCGCTGCAGGTGGCCGAGCAGATGTCGGACTATTTGATGGATGGTGCCATTTCGAACGCGCTGAACGCGCCGTCCGTGACTGCGGAGGAAGCTCCGATCCTCAAGCCCTGGGTTGATCTGGCCGAAATGCTGGGCAGCTTCGCGGGTCAGGTGACGGAACACGCCATCCGCGAGATTGAAATTGAGTTCGTGGGCACCGTAGGAGACCTGAACCTCAAACCGCTGACCGCTGCACTGACCTCCGGTCTGCTGCTGCCGCTCGTGGGCGAGGGTGGGGTGAACATGGTATCCGCTCCGGTGGTGGCCCGTGACCGTGGCATCAAGATCACTGAGACCCGCAAGGATTCCCAGGGCGCCTTTGGCAGCTACATGCGTCTGATCGTGACGACCGAGGTCCAGACCCGCTCCGTCGCCGGTACGATCTATTCCGACGGCAAGCCGCGTTTCATTCAGATCAAGGGCATCAACTTCGAGACCGAGCGCATGAACCACATGCTCTACACCACCAACAACGACACCCCGGGCTATATTGGTGCGTTGGGAACAAAGCTGGGAGAGCATGGGGTGAACATCGCGACATTCGGACTTGGCCGGTCGCAGAAGAGCGGCGAGGCCATTGCGCTGATCGGTGTGGACGAGAGCATTACGGCGTCCGTGCTTGAGGAAATTGCGGCACTGCCTCAGGTCGTTCAGGCCAAGGCCCTGAACTTCTGACCTTTTGCCGACGGGCTGATGATCCGTTGATGACATGGTCATCGAAACTGAAAGCGGCTCCCGTCATGCGGGGGCCGTTTTCGTTGTATCGATGTCGATCGGTGTTTGGTCGTGGTTTTCCGTTGCCCGTGAACACCCATCCGCTATAACGCACCCCGGCGAAACGAAAAGGCATCATCATGGCGAATGTAGTGGTTGTCGGCGCCCAGTGGGGTGACGAGGGCAAGGGAAAGCTTGTGGACTGGCTGTCGGAACGTGCGGACGTGATCGTACGGTTCCAGGGTGGTCACAACGCCGGACATACACTTGTCATTGACGGCAAGGTTTACAAACTCTCGCTGCTGCCGTCTGGCATCGTGCGAAGCGGCAAGCTGTCGGTGATCGGCAACGGCGTGGTTCTGGATCCGTGGTCCCTGCTGGCTGAGATCGAGAAGATCAGCGACCAGGGTGTTCCGGTGACACCGGATAACCTGCTCATTGCGGAAAACACGCCGCTGATCCTGCCGCTGCACCAGGATCTGGACCAGATACGCGAAACCGCTGCGGGCAAGGCCAAGATCGGCACCACCGGACGCGGCATTGGCCCGGCCTATGAGGACAAGGTGGGCCGCCGGTCCGTGCGTGTGGCTGACCTTGCTGACCGCGATACCCTGCAAACGCGCCTTGACCGGCTGCTCGCCCATCACGACGCCCTGCGCAAAGGTCTTGGGGCCGAGCCCATCGACCGCGCCAAGCTGATGGCGGAACTGCTTGAGGTCGCGCCGCGTATTCTGCCCTATGCCGGACCGGCCTGGCGGGTGCTCGACAAAAACCGCCGCCAGGGCAAACGCATTCTGTTCGAAGGGGCGCAGGGCGCGCTGCTCGACATCGACTTCGGAACCTATCCCTATGTGACCTCATCCAACACCCAGTCCGGCATGGCCGCAACTGGATCGGGAATGGGGCCTGGTGCCGTTGATTTCGTGCTTGGCATCGTGAAAGCCTACACAACCCGTGTGGGCGAGGGACCATTCCCGGCGGAACTCTTTGACGACGACGGTCAGCGCCTCGGCGAGCGCGGCCATGAGTTTGGCACCGTCACCGGCCGTCAGCGCCGCTGCGGCTGGTTCGACAGCGTTCTGGTGCGTCAGACCTGCACCACCGGCGGCGTCAACGGCATTGCCCTGACAAAACTCGACGTGCTGGACGGGTTTGAGGAACTCAAAATCTGTGTGGCCTATGAGCTCGACGGCAAACGCATCGACTACCTTCCCACCGCCGCATCGCAGCAGGCCCGCGTGAAGCCGATCTACGAGACGCTGCCAGGCTGGTCGGAAACCACCGCTGGGGCACGCAGCTGGGGTGAGTTGCCGGCGCAGGCCATCAAATACGTGCGCCGTGTAGAGGAACTGATTGGATGCCCGGTCGCGATTCTCTCCACAAGCCCGGAACGGGACGACACGATTTTGGTCACCGATCCGTTCGCGGCATGAAGCAGCTGAGCTGGAAAACCCGGCGGCGCCTTTCGCTTGTGGCGCTGCTGGTCTGGCTGCCGCTCTATGTGGTTTTGGCGGTCAATGTCGTTGAGATGTTTGACCGCCCCGGAATTCTCTGGGAACTTCTGATTTTCGTGGTTCTGGGGTTCCTTTGGATGATCCCCCTGCGGTTTGTGTTCCTGGGGGTTGGAAAACCGGACCCGGACGCCCCACATGATGGGGATGACGAGAAATAACATTTTCTGGCGGGGACCTTTATGGCTGGACTGTTTCGAACTGCACTGATCCTGTTTGCCCTTGGCGGCGCTACGGCTTCGGCCGAGCAGATTGGCGAGGTCACGACCGCCTTTAAGATCCTCGGAGCGAACCATACGATCTCGGTTGAGGCGTTTGACGACCCGCAGGTTGAGGGTGTCAGCTGCTTCGTCAGCCGCGCCCGCACCGGTGGCATCTCGGGCAGTCTTGGTCTTGCAGAGGACACGTCCGACGCTTCAATCGCCTGCCGTCAGACGGGGCCGATCAAATTCCTTGAGGAGCTTGAGGATGGTGAGGAGGTCTTCAACCGCCGCGCCTCCATCATGTTTAAGCGCATCCAGGTTGTCCGGTTCCATGACGAGGACCGCGACACACTGGTCTACCTGACCTATTCCGACAAGGTCATTGAGGGCTCGCCCAAAAACGCGGTCTCGGCGGTGGTGATCCGACCCTGGGATGAGTGACGTCCCGTTCCGGTTCCCTGATCCCGTAACGCTTGTGGGCGGTGGCCCGGTGGATACGAATGTCCTGTCGGCCTGCATCAATCTCGCGCCCGCGCTGATAGCGGCCGATGGCGGTGGCAACACCGTTCTGCCTCACGGTCGCGAATTTCACAGCGTTATCGGGGACATGGACTCGGTCGTGGATGTAAAAGGTCTTGAGGCGCGGGGTGTAAGGATGCACCACGTGGCGGAGCAGGACAGCACCGATCTCGAAAAATGCGTCACCCGCATCCATGCGCCACTGATCCTTGGGGTCGGGTTCACCGGAGGTCGTGTGGATCACCAGCTTGGGGCGCTGAACGTCCTGTCAAAATTCCCCGACCGCGCAATTGCCCTGGTGGGACGGCAGGATGTCTGCTTTGTCTGCCATGGTAATCTGCGGTTTGAACTCGTTGAAAAAACGCGGGTTTCCCTGTTTCCCATGGCGCCGGCTAGGGCCGTGAAGGGGCGTGGACTCAAATGGTCGCCGGAGGGAATTGATTTTGCGCCCGCGGGGCTCACCGGAACGTCGAATGAGGCTTTGGGCGGTCCCGTCGAGCTTGCCTTCGAGGGCGGACCGGTTCTGGTAATCCTGCCGCAGGATGAACTGCGACAGGTTTTTGATGTTCTGACGGAACGTCAGGTTTAGCCGGTAACTTCCTCAATCGTAACGGCAACCGCGTCCGTGATGGAGACCTCAACGCGGTCGCCCGGGTTAAGGCGTTCCGCGAAGCTGCGCAGCTCTCCCGGCACCGTAACGCGGTTGGTGGTGCCGTCAGGCATGGTGAGGGTCGCGAAACCGGTGGCGCTGTCGTAGGAGACGACCTCAACGACCAGATTGCGGGTTGCCACGGCCATCGCGCCGGGTTTTTCGCCTTCGGGTGCGGAAATGCTGTCAATCACGGTCAGGTCGCCGCCCGGATCCATCGGATCGGCCATGTTGACCGCTACGGACTCGTAGTAATCCGCCACAACCTTGTCGCCGGCCTCGAGCTGGTCGAGGTTCGGAATTCCGTCATTGGCGAATACAGTGATCGTGTCTCCGGTCTCGTCGGCCGTCATGGTTACGATCCGCTCGTCGTAATCGACGGAGGTAACGGTTGCCGTGCTCGAAACGATGTCCTCGCTGACGGCTCCGTCGCTTCCGGTCATGCCGGAACAGCCGGCCAGCGCCAGTGCGGATGCCGACAGTATGGTCCACAAGGTCTTCATGCAATTTCCTTTCCCGTTGTCTGCGGGCTTTCAAATTTGCCCGGTGGTTGTGGAATACGCTGGCCTTGACAGCCTTACAAGCTTCATGCGGGCCGCGTCCTCATGCCTGTTGCACATGTATCGGTCGGGCTCTGAAATGCTTTCGTATTCTTTCACATGGAACGCATAATTAATGGCGATCCGCCAAAATGGTTTGGAAAACGCGATCCATCTGGTAAACCCGATCAGTTAACTCGAATACCGGGTTTTTGTTGCGGCGAAGTACAAATGGGGTGGTCTCTTGCCTGAACAGCTCAACCGGATCATCGACCTGCTTGACAGCGCGGACAGCGGTGCGGGACCGGACGCGGTCCGGCAGACGTTTGTAAAAGGATTTCAGTCTCTTGGCGCTGATTTTCTCAATATCGGAGCGCTGGACAGGCAGTCCGGAGATCCGGTTTGGCTCAGCTGTTCCATGCGGACGGACTGGATCGATCGCTACGTTGAGATGAATTACCAGAAGGTCGATCCATTCCTCAATGTTGAGCAACTCGACAGCAACCCACTGCGCTGGAAGGCGAATGGTCCCCACAATCTGCGCGACACCGGCATCGAAAAAACGCGCCTGTTCTTCGATGAGCTGGCCGAAACCGGCTACGGTGATATCATGGTCGTGCCCACCGGCATCGACAGCCAGGGGCACGTGAGGCTGGTTGGTTTCGGTGCCCGGGATCTTGGCCGCGAAATTGACGATCCGGTCCGGGGCAGTCTGTTCCGGATTTACTCCGGACTGGCGTCAGCCCGGATCAGGCCCCCTGAATCAGGTCATGCCAGTCTGATGCTCGACCGCCGCCCACGCCTGAGCCCACGGGAACGGGATGTGCTCTGTCTGCTCGCGGAGGGGCAGATGAACGCACGGATTTCCGAACGTCTTGGGATCTCTGAAATTACGGTGCGTAAGCATCTGACATCAGCAAAGAAAAAGCTGAATGCCGTGACCCGGGAACACGCGGTGGCAATCGCTCTGACGCAGGGTTTGATCCATCCCTGATGCCTTCCGGTCAAGGTATCGATATCGATACCTACCAAAATCCGCCGATACATGGGAAACAGACTTAACTGATAGCCATGGGGTGTTTGTAGCAGGATGGTGTTTTGATTTCGGCGGGAGTTGTGGGAGATTTCCAGTTCCCTGACCCAAAACGGGTTGGCCCGGTCGACATGGCTTTTACCAGCAATTTGTAAGCAAAAAAGTTTCCTCTTACTTCAAAAATGCACGCTTCGGCGTGCATTTTTTTCTTTTTTGGGAACAACTTGTGCGCGTGTCCCGCTACACTGTGTCAGCAGGACGGTACGTTCACCGCGAGCCCGCCGAGCGAGGTCTCCTTGTATTTGACATCCATGTCGCGACCGGTCTGGCGCATGGTCTCAATACAGGCGTCGAGGCTGACCAGATGCTCGCCATCCCCGCGCAGGGCAAGCGATGCCGCGGACACCGCCTTGATCGCTCCCAGCCCGTTCCGCTCGATACAGGGCGCCTGAACCAGTCCCGCAATGGGATCGCAGGTCATGCCCAGATGGTGTTCCAGGGCTATCTCCGCCGCATTCTCAATCTGACGCGGCGTTCCCCCCAGGCAGGCCGCAAGCCCGGCGGCCGCCATTGCCGCCGCTGAACCAACCTCTCCCTGACACCCAACCTCAGCCCCGGAAATGGAGGCATTGCTCTTGATGATGGCGCCAACCGCCGACGCGGTCAGCAGAAATTCCGGCACTTTCGAAGAAGTGGCCCCCGGAACATGGCTCAGCATGTAGCGGATGGTGGCCGGAACGACGCCCGCCGCGCCATTTGTGGGTGCCGTGACCACCTGCCCACCTGCGGCGTTTTCCTCATTTACCGCAATGGCGTAGACCGAAATCCAGTCGTTGATCGTGTGCGGTGCCGTCAGGTTGCGCCCCTGTTCGGCAACCAGATCGTCGTGGATGCGCTTCGCCCGCCGGCGCAGGCTCAGCCCACCGGGAAGCGTTCCCTCGCGCGAGAGGCCCTCGTCGATGCAGCCGGACATGACCTCCCAAATTCGTTTCAGACCACGGTCCAGTTCCTCTGGTGACATATGCGCCAGTTCGTTTTCCCGCTTCATGCGCGCAACGGATTTTCCGGATTCATCGGCCATCCGCACCATTTCCGCCGCGTTCCGGAAAGGGTGCGGTACGTCCAGCGGCGCGCTGTCGTCCCCAGCGTTCTCAAGTTCACGGGCCGTGACCACAAAGCCGCCGCCGACCGAGTAATAGGTCTCGGTGTCCGCGAGGTTGTCATCCGCGTCCCAGGCCTCAAGAACCATGCCATTGGCGTGACCGGGCAGGGGCTCGCCATAGTCGAAAACCATGTCGGTGTCGGGATCGAAGCGCATTTCACCGAGCTCCGGTACGTCAATCACATGTTTCTCAGTGATCTCCGCAAGCACCGCCTCGGCGCGGTCCGCGTCATAGTTCTGCGGCGTGAACCCCGCCAGCCCCAGGATCACGGCGCGGTCGGTGGCATGTCCCTTGCCCGTGAAGGCCAGGGATCCGTGAAGCACGCAGCGAAGCCGCGCGGGATCACCCGATCCGGGGATGCGATCGCGACCGTCACTCACACGTTTCAGAAACCGTTCCGCGGCAATCATCGGACCCATCGTGTGGGACGAGGAGGGGCCGATTCCCACCTTGAAAATATCGAAGACACTCAGAAACATTGCGACCCTTTCCGACACTTCTGATGCTCTAGCCTGGACGAACCGCCCGGGTCTGGCAAATTGCGACGGAATACACCGCTGACCGCGACCGTTTTGATGGTTTGAATTGTACCGGTTTCCGCAATCCGTCTTTCGGTCGCCCGCCAACCGTCCTATAAGTTTCACATTGTGAATGGAGGTTCCATGCCAGAAAGTCTTTCTCCCGCCGATGTCGCAAAACGTAACGCAGCGGCAAGAGCACTTAATTTTGTTGAGGACGGTATGAAGCTTGGCCTGGGGACGGGGTCGACCGCCGCCTGGTTCGTACGTCTCCTTTCCGAGAGGATCACGTCGGAAGGTCTTGATATCACCGCCGTTGCCACGTCCAGCACCACGGTTTTCCTGGCCGAGGATCTCGGCGTCCCGCTGCGCTCCCTCGACCGTGTCGGGCGTCTCGATCTGACGGTGGACGGAGCCGATGAGTTTGACATTGGCCTCAATCTCATCAAGGGCGGCGGGGCCGCGCTGCTCCAGGAAAAAATCGTGGCCTCATCAAGTGACCGCCTGGTGATCATCACGGACCCGGCAAAACGGGTGAAGGACCTGGGCGCATTCCCGTTGCCGGTTGAGGTAGTGCAGTTCGGCTCCTCCCTGACACAGGCGGCCATTGACGAAATCCTCAGGGACGCCGATGTGGATGGCACCGATATTACCCTGCGGCTCAACAAGGAAAAGCCGCTGGTAACGGATGAGGGGCACTACATCCTCGACCTGCACCTGGGACGGATCGGGAACCCGGCCAAACTCGCGCATGATCTGAACACGCTTCCGGGCGTGGTTGAGTCGGGGCTGTTCATTGATCTGGCCGATGCGGTGGTGGTTGGTCACGAAAACGGTGAGACCGAGTTGATCCTGCGGGATACGGCATTAGATGCTGTTGAAATGATGCACAACGAGGATGCCTGAACCTGGTATGACGAATTTTGACTTCGATCTGTTCGTGATCGGCGGAGGCTCCGGCGGTGTGCGGGCGGCCCGCATTGCCTCGCAGCATGGAGCGAAAGTGGGTCTGGCGGAGGAATTCCGCTATGGCGGCACCTGTGTCATTCGTGGCTGCGTGCCCAAGAAGCTCATGGTGTACGCCAGTTCTTTCGCTGATGCATTCGAGGACTCGCACGGGTTCGGCTGGAATACCGGCGAAAACACTTTCGACTGGGGCCGTCTGATCTCGAACAAGGATGCGGAGATCAGCCGGCTGGAAAACATCTATCGCAGCAACCTGACCAAAGCGGGTGTCAATGTGTTCCCGACCCGCGCCATTGTGCGTGACGCCCACACGATAGAGTTGGCCGATGGCCAGGTGTTCAGGACCAAACACATTCTCATCGCAACGGGTGGATCGCCTGTGGTGCCGGACATCCCCGGTGCGGAGTACGGCATTACCTCGAACGAGATTTTTGATCTGGATCGTCAACCGGGGCGTATTGCTATCGTGGGTGGTGGATACATCGCCTGTGAGTTTGCCGGGATCCTGAATGGTCTTGGCACGCATGTTCTTCAGCTCTACCGGGGGGAACAGATCCTGCGCGGTTTCGACGACGACATTCGCAACCATGTTGCGGACGCCATGCGCGAACGGGGTGTGAGCCTCGAGCTGCAGCGTGACGTGGTCAGGGTTGAGAAAGACGGAGACGGCCTGAAAATCACGCTCGACAATGGTGAGACCCACGTCGTCGACCACATCATGTTCGCCACCGGACGGCGCGCCAGCACTGACGGGCTGGGCGTGAAGGAAACCGGCGTCAAACTGCGCGAAAACGGCTCCATCGTGGTGGACGAGTGGTCGCAGACCTCCGTTCCGTCGATCTTCGCGGTTGGGGATGTAACCGGGCGCGCGGCGCTGACCCCGGTTGCCATTCGGGACGGCCACGCCTTTGCCGACACCATGTTCGGCAACCGCGGGGTTCGGGCCTACGAGGGCGTTATCGCAACCGCGATCTTCACCCAGCCCGAGGCCGGAACGGTCGGTATGACCGAGGCCGAGGCGCGTGAACAAGGCGAGGTCGAGATCTATCGCTCGACCTTCCGCCCGATGATTGCCACCCTGGGCGGTGGCAGTGAAAAGATGCTGATGAAAATGATCGTGTCCAAAACCGATCAGAAGGTTCTCGGCGTGCATATCGTGGGCCACGGCGCTGCGGAGATGGTACAGCTTATCGCCATCCCCATGCGTATGGGGGCCACGAAAGCGGACTTCGACGCCACTATGGCGGTGCATCCGACAGCAGCTGAGGAGCTGGTGACGATGCGCGTACCGGTAGAATGAGTGGTTGAAATTAATCTCGGGACGGACAAGTGTGCGTCCTGCGTGAACAATACCTTGAAAAGGAGTGCAGTGGCGGATGCCTGGCAATAACGACGGAGGAGGTCCCTGGGGCGGCAGGAAAGGCGGCAGTCAGGGCAGCGGTTCACGGGGTTCGGGGAACAACGGCAACGGCCGTAATCCGTGGGGCGGCGGCAACCGGGGAGGCGGCGATCGCGGCCCCGGCGGGCAGCCTCCGGTTCCCGACATTGATGAAATCGTACGCAAGGGCCAGGAACAGCTGAAGGTTCTCATGGGCGGTCGCGGTGGCGGCGGTGGAACGGGCGGCGGTTCCGGTGGATCCGGCGGTCTGCCTGGTGGCGGCATCAGCCGTGGTGGTCTCGGCATAATCGCGGCCATTCTCGTGATCGGCTGGGCCTTCATGTCGTTCTATACCGTGCGTCCGGAAGAACAGTCCGTAGAGCTGACGCTGGGCGAATGCCGTGGCGACTGTATCGGTAATCCCGGTCTTAACTTCGCTCCCTGGCCCGTCGTGACGCGTGTTATCCTGCCGGTAACGCAGGAGAATTTCGTGGATATCGGGTCCGGTACCGTGCGCGGTGCCAGCGACGGTCTGATGCTGACCGGTGACGAGAACATCGTGGACATCAACTTCCAGGTTGTCTGGAACATCCGTGATGCGGCCCAGTACCTGTTCAATCTCGCCGATCCGGAAAAGACCATCGACGCGGTGTCCGAATCCGCGATGCGTGAGGTCGTGTCCCGCTCCGAGCTGTCACCCATTCTGTCCCGCGACCGTGGCATCATCAGCCAGGAGGTGCAGGAATTGATCCAGAGTACGCTTGATGACTACAGCTCCGGCGTGAACATCGTGCGTGTGAACTTCGACAAGGCCGACCCGCCCGCGGGCGTGATCGATGCCTTCCGTGAGGTTCAGGCCGCCCGTCAGGAACGCTCTACGCTGCAGAACCGTGCGGACGCGTATTCCAACGAGCGTCTCGCCGCCGCACGTGGTCAGTCGGCACAGCTGCTGCAGGAAGCCGAAGGCTACCGCGCCCAGGTGGTCAACGCGGCTCAGGGTGAGGCAAGCCGCTTCTCCGCCGTTCTGGAGGAATATTTGAAAGCCCCGGACGTAACCCGCAAACGTCTTTATCTTGAGGCCATGGAGGACGTGCTAGGCGACGTGCAGATGTTCCTCATGGATACGCAGGAAGGAGGGCAGGGTGTCGTACCCTATCTGCCGCTCAACGAGTTGCGCCGTCCGACGGGAGGAGCTGAATAATGCGTAAGGCACCAGTACTTCTTATCGGCCTCGCGGTCATTGTCTTCCTGCTCTTCAATGCCTTGTTCATTGTGGACGAGCGTGAAAAGGCGATGGTCCTTCAGTTCGGTCAGGTCAAGGCCGTCAAGGAGGAGCCCGGTCTCGCCGTAAAGGTTCCGTTCATCCAGAACGTGGTCTACTACGACGCACGTATTCAGGGGCTGGAAACCAGCGCCCTTGAGGTTACGCCGCTCGATGACCGCCGTCTGATTGTTGACGCCTTCGCCCGTTGGCGGATCTCCGATGTGGAGCAGTTCCGTCGCGCCGTGGGTGTCGGTGGCATGACCGCAGCGGCACAGCGTCTTGAGGCCATTCTCAATGCCAACGTTCGTGAGGCTCTGGGTTCTGTCCGGTCCGAGACCGTTCTGTCGGCCGACCGTGTCGGTTTGATGAACACGATCCAGGATGCCGCAACCGTAGAGGCGCGCGCTCTGGGTATCGAGATCATCGACGTGCGTCTGAAACGGGCCGACCTGCCGGAACAGAACCTCGAGGCAACGCTGCAGAGGATGAAATCCGAACGTGAGCGTGAGGCTGCGGACGAGCGCGCCCGTGGTAACGAGGCCGCCCAGCGTGTGCGCGCCCAGGCCGACAGGACCGCGATTGAGATCGTTTCCGAGGCCGAGCGTGACGCCAACATCATCAACGGTGAAGCGGATGCCGAGCGTAACCGTATTCTTGCCGAAGCTTTCACCGCGGATGAGGAGTTCTTTGCCTTCCTGCGGTCCATGGAAGCCTATCGCTCATCGCTCAAGGGCGACAACACCACATTGATGGTGGAGCCCGACAGCGAGTTCTTTGACTACCTGCGGTCGCCGAACACCGGCGGAAACCAGTCCGCAGACGAATGATGCACGATCTGTTGCTGGGTCTGGGCCTGGTGGCAATCATTGAGGGGCTGGTGGTTGCACTGGCCCCCATGCGCATCCAGGATATTCTGGAGGCGCTTGAGAAAATTCCGCCCGAAAAGAGGCGTACAATGGGACTTGTTGTGGTGGCTTTGGGGGTTGGCCTCGTCTGGCTCGCAAAACAGTAGGCCCTCACAGCGGTGTTATGTTACCAAACTGTGAATTGTGGTCGGGAACACGCGGGGGCAGAACCCGGACCATAAAGCGGTACGTATGTGGGACGTACCGTCCAATCGGAGGACTGGAATTGAAAACCAAGATCGAAAAGACAGCCGTAGCCCGCGCGGAAGAGCAGACAGGCATCGGCAGGTATTTACTTACATTTGGAATTCTCATCGGCATGGCGCTTGCAATGGTCGTGTCGACCGCATCGGGCGCCTGGTCGCAGGACAACCGCCCGGTCAGCTTCGCGGACCTGGCTGACCGTCTGAGCCCGGCGGTGGTCAACATCACCACCACCACGACCATTGCTCAGGCCACGCCTGGACCTACGCCAATGCTGCCGGAAGGCTCGCCCTTCAGCGACATGTTCCGTGACTTCATGGAACGTGGACAGCGGGATCAGGACGGAAACCGCCGCCAGCGCCGCTCCAGCGCTCTTGGATCGGGCTTTGTGATTTCGGCTGACGGCTACATCGTCACCAACAACCACGTCATCGAGTCCGCTGACGGCATCTCCATCGAATTCTTCGACGGATCCGAACTCGATGCGCGCATCATCGGCCGCGACCCCCGCACCGATATCGCGCTGCTGAAGGTCGACAGCGAGGAGCCGCTGCCCTTCGTTGCCTTCGGTGACTCCGACGCGGCCAAGGTGGGCGACTGGGTTCTGGCCATCGGTAACCCGCTGGGACAGGGTTTCTCGGTTTCGGCCGGTATTGTCTCGGCCCGCAACCGGACGCTTCAGGGCTCCTATGACGACTTCATCCAGACTGATGCGGCGATCAACCGCGGCAATTCCGGCGGCCCGCTCTTCGACATGGATGGCAAGGTGATCGGCGTGAACACCGCCATCCTCAGCCCCAACGGCGGCTCCATTGGCATCGGTTTCGCCATGTCCTCGGCCGTTGTGAGCCAGGTCGTCGATCAGCTGCTGGAATACGGTGAAACCCGTCGCGGCTGGCTCGGTGTCCGCATCCAGAACGTGGACCCCGACATGGCCGATGCGCTTGGCCTCGCCTCCGCCAACGGCGCGATGGTCACTGACGTGCCGCCGGGTCCGGCACAGGATGCCGGCGTGCAGACCGGAGATGTCATCGTAAGCTTCGACGGTGAGCCGATTGAGGACACCCGCGAACTGGTGCGCGTCGTCGCTGACACCGAAGTCGGACGCATCGTGGAGGTCGAAGTGTTCCGCAATGATGAACGTATCGCGCTGAACGTCGAAATCGGCCGTCTGGAAGAAGAGGTCACACTCGCCTCCGCCGCTGATGACGGCGACAACCCGGCCGCGAACCGTGAGGAAACCCTGTTCGGCATGACCGTGTCGATCCTGAACGACAACCTGCGTCAGCAGTTCGGTCTCAGCCAGGAAACCAACGGCCTCGTGGTCGTCACCGTTGATCCGGACTCTGACGCGTTTGAGAAGGGCATCCGTGAGGGCGACATCATCACCGAGGTCGGCCAGTCTGCCGTCTCCACGCCGCGCGACATGGTCAAGCAGGTCGAGGCTGCCGAGGATGCGGGACGCAAATCCGTGCTGCTTCTTGTCCGTCGGAACGATCAGCCTCGCTTCGTGGCGCTGAACCTCAGCCACTAAGGGCACGGCAGAAAAAAACGAAAGGCTCCGACCAATAGGCCGGGGCCTTTTTTTTGGGGCCGTATCGCAGTCAGATCGACTTCTGGTTCACGCGTTTCGACAGTTCCGTAGCGCTCTCGCGCCGTTCGCTGTAGCGGTCTACGAGATAGGCACTGCTGTCACGGGTCAGGAGCGTGAACTTCACCAATTCCTCCATCACGTCCACAATACGGTCATAGTAGGACGACGCCCGCATCCGTCCGGCCTCATCAAATTCGTTGAACGCCTTGGCGGCCGAGGACTGGTTCGGGATGGTCACGAGCCGCATCCAGCGCCCCAGAATGCGCATCTGGTTCACCGCGTTGAAACTCTGTGAGCCGCCACTGACCTGCATCACCGCAAGTGTTTTGCCCTGCGTGGGACGGACCGCGCCGAGCGAGAGCGGTATCCAGTCGATCTGGGTTTTCATGATACCGGACATGGATCCGTGCCGCTCAGGCGAACACCAGACCATGCCCTCAGACCACGTCACCAGATCCCGCAGTTCCCGCACCTTCGGGTGGGTCGGCTCCGCATCATCCGGCAGGGGCAAACCGCTGGGGTTGAACACCCGCGCTTCCGCCCCCAGCCGTTCCAGAATGCGCGCGGCCTCCTCATTCACCAGGCGGCTGTAGGAGCGTTTGCGGGCCGATCCGTGCAGCAGCAGAATCCGTGGTTTGTGCGTCGAACGACCGGACGGGAAAAGGCGGTCATCGTCGATGGGTTTGAAATGCCGGTCCTCAAGTGCTGGCGTATCAGACAAGCCTGTTACCCTCCGCGTCGATCAGAGGCGTTCCATCCTCCTTGGCCAGAGGCCCCGGCGGCAGACGGTCAAGCAGATCAAAAACGGTTTCACTCGGGCGGCACAGCCGAACCCCGTTGGGGCAGCACACAATGGGTCTGTCCACCAGGATCGGGTATTCCAGCATCGCCTCCAGAATGGCCGCATCGCTGACCGACGCATCGGTCAGCCCAAGGCTCTCGGCCGGTGTGTTCCTAGTGCGCATCGCCTCCCGCGGCGTCAGCCCGGCTGCGGCGAACAGCCCCAGCAGCTGCGGTCTGCTCCAGCCCGTGCGCAGGTATTCCAGAACAACCGGTTCCTCACCCGCGGCACGGAGGATTGCGAGAACGTTTCGCGACGTCCCGCAATCCGGATTGTGATGCACAACAACCGTCATTTTGCCCCTTCACCCTCCGGGAACCAGTGCCGCGTCGCATTGGCAAACGCAACCAGCGACAGCATCACCGGTACCTCGACCAGCACGCCAACCACCGTGGCCAGTGCCGCACCTGATCCAAGCCCGAACAGACTGATCGCCACCGCAACCGCCAGTTCAAAGAAATTCGATGTTCCGATCATCGCACAGGGGGCCGCAATATTGAAAGGGATGTTCCAGGCCTTCGCCGCACCGTAGGTGAGGAAAAAGATGCCATAGGACTGGATCAGCAGCGGCACCGCGATCATCGCGATCACCATAGGCCGATCAAGAATGACCTCACCCTGAAACCCGAAGAGCAGAACAACAGTCGCGAGCAGTCCGACCATGGAAAACGGCTGCACCCGGCTGCGAAACGCGTCCACCGCGTCCTCACCGCCATCGCGCACCAGCCGCTCACGGGTGATGTAGCCGGCCAGCAGCGGAATAACCACGTAAAGCCCAACCGACAGGATCAGCGTGCCCCAGGGCACCGCAATATCGGTAACACCAAGCAGAAAAGCGACAATCGGCGCAAAGGCAAACACCATGATCACATCGTTCACGCTGACCTGGACAAGCGTGTAGTTCGGATCACCCCGCGTCAGGTTCGACCAAACAAACACCATCGCCGTACAGGGCGCCGCGCCCAGCAGGATAACCCCGGCGATATAGGCCTGCGCGTCATCCGGCGGAATGAAGCCCGCAAACACGTGGTTGAAAAACAGCACACCGAGCGCGGCCATGGTAAACGGCTTGACCAGCCAGTTGACGATCAGCGTGACGATCAGCCCCTTGGGCTTGTCTCCGATATGGCGGAGCGATCCGAAATCGACACCGACCATCATCGGATAAACCATCGCCCAGATCAGCACCGCCACCGGCAGGTTGACGGAGGCAACCTCCAGCGACGCCAGTGCGCCAAACAGGCCCGGCATCAGGTTTCCAAGTAGGAGCCCCGCTCCAATGGCCAAAGCCACCCAGAGCGAGAGCCAGCGTTCAAACAAAGTCATACAGGTACTTCCTCTACCTTTTCCTCATTCAGGCGTCCGGACGCGATTGCCGACGCCGCCACCATGACCGCAGCCGTCCCAAGCATGAGCGCAAGCCCGCCAACCTGGTAGGTCAGGCCCGACAGAACCGTCCCCAGAAGACGCCCCGCCGCGTTCGCCATGTAGTAAAACCCAACATCCATCGTGACCCGCTCGGCCTTTGTGAAGGCCAAAATCAGGTAGGAATGCAGGGACGAGTTCACTGCGAAAATCGCACCAAACGCCAGCAGCCCAACCACCAGCAGCACGGTCAGCCAGGTCTGCGGTTCCGGCGAGATCAGTGCCGCCACGGTCAACACCGCTGGAACTGCCGCCAGTGTCAAGGCCCAGCCACGGGCCGCTCCGATCAGTTCGGATTCCGGCCGGCTGGAAGCGCGCATCAGCCGCGGCGCCGCCGCCTGAACCGCGCCATAGAGAATGATCCAGCCCGCCATGAACGTGCCGATCATGAAAAACGCCGCCCGGTTGCCTTCCTCGGTCCCGTCCGACAGCACCGCGTAGAAATAGATCGGAATGCCCACCACAAACCACACGTCACGCGCCCCGAACAAAAACACGCGCGCGGCACTCAGCCAGTTGACGTTTGGGGATTTGGAAAACACCTCCGAGAACTTCGCGGCCTTGCGCCCCTTCGGCAGACCCGGCGGCATGGCAAAAAGCACCGCCACCAGGATCACCGCCAGCACCGCCGCCATGATCAGAATGGCCGGCACAAAGCCAAGCGTCGCCAGCATCGCCGCACCGAGCAGAAAACCAAAGCCTTTCACCGCGTTCTTGGATCCGGTCAGGATCGCCACCCAGCGAAACAGCCCGCCGTTTTCCGTCGGCGCCAGCAGCTTCACCGCCGATTTCGACGACATTTTGGCCAGGTCCTTGGCCACACCACTCGCGCCCTGAACCAGCATGACAAACGCCACCGACATTCCAACCGCCCAGCCCGGGTCAAGCTGCGCCAGCGCCAGCAGCGCCAGAACCTGAATGCCCAGCCCCGCATAGAGCGTCGAGGTCAAGCCAAAGCGCGCCGCGATCCATCCCGCGGAGAGGTTCGTGACCATGCCCGCGATCTCGTAAAGAACGAAGAGATAGGCCAGTTGAACCGGCGAAAACCCAAGCGTGTGAAAATGCAGCAGCACCAGCATCCGGAGCGCGCCGTCCGTCAGCATAAAGGCCCAGTAGGCCGCGGTCACGGCGACATACGCGCCGAGACCTTCCTGTTTCGCGGGGGCGGAACCGGTCACAGCCCGTCTCCCACCATCAGTGCAACATCCACCAGGCGGTGCGCATATCCCATCTCGTTGTCATACCAGGCATAGATTTTGACCTGGGTGCCGTTGATCACCATGGTCGACGGCGCATCCACAATGCTCGAACGCGTGTCATTGGTGTAGTCGGCGGACACAAGCGGGCGTTCCTCGTAGCCCAGAATACCCTTCAACGCGCCATCGGCCGCAGCCTTGAACAGCCCGTTCAACTCCTCTGCCGTGGTCTCGCGTTCCACCTCAAACACGCAGTCAGTAATTGAAGCGTTCAGCAGAGGCACCCGCACCGCGTGGCCGTTCAGCCGACCCTTCAGTTCGGGATAGATCAGCGTAATCGCCGTGGCCGAACCGGTGGTGGTCGGGATCAGCGAGTTCAGCGCAGACCGCGCCCGGCGCAGATCCTTCGCGGGTTTGTCCACGATGGTCTGCGTGTTGGTCACGTCATGAATTGTCGTGATGGAGCCGTGTTTTATGCCAATATTCCCGTGGATTACCTTCACCACCGGAGCGAGGCAGTTGGTGGTGCAGGAGGCCGCCGTCACGATCCGGTGCTCTTCCGGATTATAGGTATCGTTGTTGACGCCATATACGATGTTCGCGGTCGGCCCGTCCTTCACCGGTGCGGAAACGACAACCTTTTTGACGCCCGCATCAAAATAGGGCGCCAGTTTGGCCTCTGTCTTGAACACGCCGGTGCAGTCAATCACCACATCCACGCCATCGAGGGGCAGGGCGCTCAAATCGCGCGTGCCAATAAAGGGCAGGCGGGTGCCGTTGATGGTCAGGCTGTCCGCGTCATGGGAAAACTCCGCGTCCCAGCGGCCATGAACCGTGTCAAACTCCAGAAGATGCGCGTGCATCTCCGCATCGCCCACGGCGTCATTGATCCAGGCGATCTCCGCCCCCCGCTCAAGCAGCGGTTTCAGCGCGAGTTTTCCCATACGGCCAAGGCCATTCAGAGCATAGACCGTCATGCGGATACTCCGGCGTTTTCGTGGCCGATTTCATCCACGGCTTTTTGAAGGGAAATGCGGTCGAGCGCCTCAATGGGCAGCGCGGTGAACGCCTTGATGCGGTTTTGCAGGGCGCCATAGGTCTGCTGGAAGGCAAGCGCCTTCTGCGCATCGGTGCCCTCGGCCTTGACCGGATCGGGCATGCCCCAGTGTGCGCTGACGGGCTGGCCGCTCCACGCCGGACATTCCTCTTCCGCCGCCCGGTCACAGACGGTGAAGACGAAATCGAATTTCGGTGCGTCCTCCGCCTGAAACTCGCCCACGTTTTTCGCGCGCAGAACCGAGATGTCGTGTCCCTTCTGCTCAAGGATCTCGAGCGCAAAGGGGTTCAGCTCCGAACGGGGTTTGGTGCCGGCGGACCATGCCGTGAACCGGTCACCGGCATCGCGACGCAGGATGGATTCGGCAAAAATCGAGCGGGCGGAGTTACCGGTGCAGATGAACAGTACGTTGTATTTGGGCCGTGTCATGGGGTGTTTCCCTGATTTTGTCTGTGAAAACAGTGGGGCGCAAAGTTCCGGACGACCACCGCAGCAGTCGTCCATCAAATAGGTCAAAAGCCCGCGCAGCCCGTCCACATCGGCAAAATACCGGATGCTGCGGCCCTGACGTTCGTTTCGGATCAGGCCGGACTGTGCGAGAATGGAGAGATTCGTGGACATGGTGTTCTGACGGACATCCAACGCCGCTCCGATCTCTCCGGCGGCCATTCCGTCCTCTCCGGCCCGTATAAGCAGGCGGAGCACATCCAGTCTGGTTTCCTGGCTGAGGGCGGCAAAGGCGGTGAGGGCGCTGTTCTTATCCATATATCTTGAAATATAGATATATGAGCCCGCGTCAATCCCCGTCGGGGGCGTTCGTCCGTGAACTTTTTATGTCGGGTTCGCCTCGATAATCCGGTCGAGCAGGTGCGATATGTCCTCAATCCTTTCCGCCACCACATGCACCACATCGCCATCCCGCTGCACACGGCCCGTTACCCGCAGACACCGGCCCGCAATGACGGCACGCCGGTATTTCTCGAAAACCTTTTTCCAGATCACCACGTTGCCCGTACCGGTTTCATCCTCCAGCGTCACGAAAATCACGCCCTTGGCCGTTCCTGGCCGTTGCCGGCAGGTCACCAGCCCCGCCAGGGTCACGCGACTGCCATCGGGGGGCAGCACCAGCTGCTCCGCCAGCATGCAGTGCGGCGGCCGGGGCCAGGACATTGGGAGCGCGGGCATTGTTTGGCGCAGTTGCATGGTGTCAGCCTTCCCTCAATACTGTGTCGCGACCATACGGTGCTGAAGGGATGCAGACATGGCGGGATATTCGGGCACGCCACTTTTGAAAAAACTGGGCTACCGCGAGGGCCGGCGCGCGCTTTTCTCCGCCCTGCCAGAGGACCTCGAAATGCTGGCCACCGGGCCGGGATTTGCCAGCGTTGACCGGTTGGAAGCCCTTGATGAACCCGTCCCGGCGGGTCCGTATGACGTCATCCACATCTTTGAAAAGAACCGTGAAACCCTTGAGCAAAAGCTGCCGGATCTGCGCGCCGCGCTCGATCCCTCCGGCATGATCTGGGTGTCCTGGCCGAAAAAGGCCTCCGGTGTGAAAACCACCCTCGACGGCAATGTCGTCCGCACCCTCATCCTTGCCGCGGGTCTGGTGGACATCAAGGTCTGTGCGGTGGACGCGATCTGGTCCGGCCTCAAGGTCGTCATCCCCGTGGCCGACCGCCCCTGAGACCTCAATCCGTTCTGAAACACATTCCGTCTGCATGAGAACAAAACTGGAACAAAAAAGAATTGAATGCAACCCCGGCATTTTTTGGTGGCGGCACCGGACGGCAGTGATTAGACAGCCGAAATGACATTGTGGATTAAAAACCGGACCCCGAAATGCCCCTGATCACGTATATTGAGCATAACGGCACCAAACATGAGGTTGACGTGCCCAACGGACTGACCGTGATGGAGGGCGCGCGCGACAACAACATTCCGGGTATTGAGGCCGACTGCGGCGGCGCATGTGCCTGTTCGACCTGCCATGTTTATGTGGATGAAAACTGGGTGGATCGTCTGCCCGCGAAGGATCCCATGGAAGAGGACATGCTCGATTTCGCATGGCAGCCCGACCCGGTCAAAAGCCGCCTGACCTGCCAGCTTCGCGTCACCGACGACCTCAACGGTCTCGTGGTCAGAATGCCGGAAAAGCAGATCTGATCCTCCGGGCAACAGCCCTTTTTCTGCTCAGCCTCCTCATTGCCGGGCCATCCGTGGCCTGCGACCTGCCACCAGGCGCGCCCAACACCGACCGGGCGGAAACCGACACGGGCCGTGGTCCGCGTGAGGCCTGGATTACCCACGCCACCGACCGCTATCCCCACGGCGCCCTCGGCGACCCGGTCGAGGCCGGTGGCATCGCCGTTCACACCCGCCGCGGTCGCGCGGATGGCCTTTGTCCCATCGTCGTCGAACTGCCACCGAACCGTGTCTTTGAGGATGCCATGCCCCGCATCGCCGACCTCGACGGCGATGGCCGCAACGAGGTCGTCGTGGTCGAGTCCGACGCAGGCAAAGGCGCCCGCCTGACCGCATGGGGGCTGCGCGGCGCTCGGCTGAAACGTATTGCGTCAACGCCCTGGATCGGTCGACCCAACCGTTGGCTGGCACCTGTCGGCATTGCCGATCTGACCGGCGACGGCAGGCTGGAGGTCGCCTATGTGGAAACCCCGCATCTGGGCAAAACCCTGCGACTGGTCGCGCTCAGGAACGGTCGTTTTGTGGAACTGGCGAGTGCCTCAAACCTCACCAATCACCGCTTTGGCGAGCCGTGGATGGATGGCGGTATCCGGGACTGTTTCGACGACGCCCCGGCGAAGATTGTCACCGCCAATGGTGACTGGACCTGACCCAGGGCCACCGCGATTTTGACAACGCCCTGGCCTGTCGCTGAAGGACTTTCGCTACAGAGCCCGCCAGCCGATATCCGTCCGGTAAAACCCGCCGGGCCAGTCGACCCGCTCCACCGCACCATAGGCCGCATCCCGCGCAGCCTTCAGATCATCCGCCCGTGCCGTCACGTTCAAAACCCGCCCGCCATTGCTGACAATCCCGGTATCGGCCTTTTTCGTCCCGGCATGAAAAATCTTGGTGCCGGGATCCTCCAGGCGCGGCAGGCCAATCACCTCACCCTTGCGGTACTCTCCGGGATAGCCCTTCGCGGCCACAACCACCGTCATCGCGTGATCATCCGCCCAGTTGATCGCTGGAGCCGAGGCAATCGTCCCGTTGGCGCAGGCGAGACAGGCATCAAACAGCTGCGCCCCCATCCGCATGGCCAGAACCTGCGCTTCCGGATCGCCCAGCCGCACATTGTATTCCACCAGCCGCGGTTTGCCGTTTTCGATCATCAGACCGGCAAACAGAATGCCCTGGAACGGCGTGCCGCGCTTCACCATCTCGCGCAGCGTTGGTCGAATGATGGTCTCAACGGCGGCTTCCGTCACCTCCGCTGTCATGACCGGGGCAGGGGAATAGGCGCCCATCCCGCCCGTATTGGGACCGGCATCGCCATCATGGGCGCGTTTGTGGTCCTGCGCAGTCCCAAGCAGCAGCAGATCCTCACCATCGGCCAAAACAAAGAGGCTCGCCTCCTCGCCTGACATGAACTCCTCGATCACGACCCTGGCACCGGGACCATCCGCAAAAATCGCATCGAGGGCGGCCTGCGCATCCTCCAGCGTCTCCGCAACCGTCACACCCTTGCCTGCGGCCAGGCCATCCGCCTTGATGACAATCGGCGCGCCCTGGCTTTCCAGCCAGTCCCGCGCCTCACCGTGATCCTCAAATGTCCGGCTTGCCGCCGTCGGCGCGTCACAGGCCTCGCAGATCTCCTTGGTAAAGGATTTCGACGCCTCCAGCATCGCGGCGTCCTGACCGGGCCCAAGCGTCGTTACACCAGCCCCGCGCAGCACATCCGCCACCCCGGCCGCGAGCGGCGCTTCCGGGCCGACCACCACAAAATCAACGCCTTCCCGCTGGCAGAATTCCAGAACCGCCGTGCCGTCCTCGGCATTCAGCGCCACGCATTCCGCGTCCTGTGCGATGCCCGCATTGCCAGGCGCGCACCAGAGTTTGCCACAGGTCGGGTTCTGCGCGAACGCCCAGACGATCGCGTGTTCGCGGCCGCCTCCACCCAGAACGAGAACATTCATGACACACTCCTCTTGGCCCGGTTTTCCGGGCGTTCTAAGGTGGCCCGCACGGCGGCGCAAGCGGGAGTGACATGGATCTGTTCGAGGAAGGCCCAACGGGCACCAACGCACCTGAATTTACGGTCTCGGAACTGTCCGGGGCGGTCAAACGCCTGATCGAGGGCGAGTTTTCCCATGTCCGCATCCGGGGCGAGGTGGGCCGCGTCTCGCGCCCCGCATCCGGCCACGTCTACCTCGACCTCAAGGACGACCGCGCCGTGCTCGCCGGTGTCATCTGGAAAGGCACCGCCCGGCAGCTCGACATGCAGCCCGAGGAGGGTATGGAGGTCATCGCCACCGGCCGTCTCACCACCTTCCCGGGCAGTTCCCGCTACCAGATCATCATCGAAACCATCGCCCCCGCCGGGGTTGGCGCCCTCATGGCGATGCTCGAAAAACGCCGCAAGGCACTCGCGGCCGAGGGGCTTTTCAACGCGGACCGCAAACGTCCGCTGCCCTATCTGCCGGAGGTGGTTGGTGTGGTCACATCGCCCTCCGGCGCCGTGATCCGCGACATCCTGCACCGCCTGCGCGAGCGGTTCCCGCGCCGTGTCATTCTCTGGCCGGTGCCGGTCCAGGGCGAAAAATGCGCGCCCGCCGTGGCTCAGGCCATCGCGGGCCTCAACGCGCTTGAGCCGGGTGGCGACATCCCACGCCCCGACGTTCTGATCGTCGCCCGTGGCGGTGGCAGCCTTGAGGATCTCTGGGGCTTCAATGAGGAGGCCGTGGTCCGCGCCGTCGCAGCCAGTTCCATCCCGGTGATCTCGGCCATCGGCCATGAAACCGACACGACCCTGATCGACCATGTGGCGGACCGCCGCGCGCCGACGCCTACCGCCGCCGCTGAAATGGCCGTCCCGGTGCGCGATGATCTCGTGGTCGCTCTGGCCAATCTCGAACACCGCCGCCGCGGTGCCCTGACCCGTGATCTCTCACAGAAAACCCAGCGCCTGCGGGATTTGGGCCGCGCCCTGCCACGCCCGGAAATGCTGCTGGCCGACCGCGCCCAGCGCCTCGATACGCTCTCCATGCGTCTGCCGCGCGCGCTCATGGCCTTCGCCCAGTCCCGCCGTGTGCGTCTGGGGCAGGGGCCGGCCGCCCGCTTCGGCCCGCACCTCCTCACCCAGGTCGTGGACCGGCGACGCCAGACCCTCGCGCTGCACGCCCAGGGACTGCGCCCGGCGGTGATGCTCAACGGATTGAAACGCCTGTCATCCGATGTCGAAACCCGCTCCGCCCGCCTGCACCGGGTTGGCGCACGCCTGACCGAAAACGCCGCGTTCCGTCTTAAGGCCCAGTCCAGCCTGCTGCAAAGCCTCGGCCCCGCCCAGGTCCTGAAACGCGGCTACGCAATCGTCCGCGACGACAAGGGGGCGGTCCTGACCCGGGCTTCGGACGCAAAAAAAGCCGTGTCTCTGGAACTGGAATTTTCGGACGGCCGCATGACGCCCGGCAAGGCGGCGCCCAAACGCGCGAAACAGACGGACCCGAAACAGGACACGCTTTTCTAGAGGTTTTTGGGGTATGTTTGCGTCTGTTGACGACTTTCGCCCTGACCCTTCAGGGAACGGCACGTTGACTAAAGAAGTGCCGGTACGCCAGCTTTAAGTTCAGCTGTCAGTGTGTTGTTTCCACACAAAATTTTAAAGTTTCTGTCGACCGTAATCCTATTCCGCGGGATGCCCGTGGTGACGCTTGCGAATTTTACGGTCGGTCATACGAAGATACACCAGCCCGCCAATAACCGGCACGGCCAGCACGATCGGCAGAAAGAAATCAAAGGCTGTCATGTTGTATCCTCCTTTCGGATATACCCTGTAATATAGTGTGCGGCACCGTGAAAAGCGAGTCCCGCCGTCAACCACCATATCATGACTGCGTCAGCACTTTGTAAACTGTCCGCGAGGCGACGCAGCACCGCAAACCCGATCAGACCGAGCCCCATATTGCTTGAGAACGCGGCAAACAGTTTGATCCGTTCATTGCGAATGGTAATCCTGTCCCTGACCATCGGAACCCGCTGCCTCATCCGGTCGCCTCTGTCATTTCCCCAAATCCTTCGGGCGACACAAATCCCAATTTGCAGCCTTTGACAATGCCGCAGCCACGGTCGGTCGCTGATTTAAGCAATGCACGAATTTCAACAATGCGAACCGGCCGGGGTCAACCTTGACGTTAACGATGCGTGTTACCACGTAAATTTACCGAAAAACCACTGACATGTTACCTTGACACTTAACGCGCGGTTACTAACATGGGCTGTGATTCAAAACCAAAAAACACGCTCATGGGACGGAACACATCTTGACGCATTTCGGCATCTCCACGGCTCTGCTGACCCCGTTTCACACGGATGGCGCGATCCATCTCCAGGCTCTGCTGGCCCATGCCAATTCCGTTCTGGCCAACGGAGCCGACGGCGTGACGCTCTTTGGCACCACGGGCGAGGGCGCCTCCATCGGTTACGACGAACGCGCCATCGCCATTTCCGCGCTGCTCGACAGCGGCATCCCCGCCGACAAAATCACCCTCGGCGTCTGTGCCTGCGCGGTATCCGATGCGCTTGCCCAGGTGCGGCAGGGGCTGGACGTAGGCATCACGCGCTTCCTCCTGCTGCCGCCGTTCTACTTCAAGGGGTCAGAGGATGACGGCCTCTTCATCTGGCACCAGTACCTGTTCGAGGCCGCCGGTCCGTCCGCAAAGTTCATCCTATACCACATCCCGCAGCTGACCCAGGTGCCGCTCTCCGTCGACCTCGTCTCCCGCCTGCGCCGGGCGTTTCCCGAACGCATCGTCGCCATCAAGGACAGCGCGGGCCAGTGGGACAACACCCAGGCATTCCTTGAGAGCGGCGTCGTTCCCGTCCTCGTCGGTGACGAACGCCTGCTCCACCGCGCCGCGGCCCTTGGTGCAGCCGGGTCGATCTGCGGCATGGCCAATCTCTACCCGCGCCGGATGCGGAACCTCTTCACCAACCAGACCGAGGACACCGCCCTCTCGGCCGAGGTGAGCACCGTCGTCTCCGTCCCGTTCATCCCAGCGCTCAAACACGTCATGAGCGTGCGCACCGGCGATGGCGACTGGGCCAATTTGCGCGCGCCCCTGCGGCCGCTTTCGGCCGCGGGCATGGCGAAGATCGACGCGGAAATCCGGGGCGTCGACGCGGCATGACGGACGCTGCGCTCCTGCGACAGCGCGACCACGCGTATTCCAGCTTCACCGAGAAGCTGCTGTCCCGGGACATTCAGCCGGGCCAGATCATCTCGCAGCGGGAACTCACCGAACTGACCGGAATGCCGCTTGCGGCCATTCGCGAAATGATCCCGCGCCTCGAGGCCGACGGGCTGATCCGCACGGTTCCCAAACGCGGGCTTCAGGTTCTGTCCATAGACATCGAACTCGTCCGCAACGCCTTTCAGCTGCGCAGCATCATCGAGGGCCGGGCCATTGTCGAATTCTGCCGCACGGCTTTTACGGACGAAATCCAGGACCTCCTGCAGCAGCATCTCGAAATCCGCGAACGGGCCAGCGCCGGTGTGTCGCCCGACGTCCTGAAAACCGCGCAGAGGATCGACTGGGCTTTCCACGATCGCATCATCGACGCGATGAACAATCCGCTCGTGTCGAACATTCACCGCGTCAACGCCCTCAAAATCCGGCTGATCCGCAATTCGGACACCAGAATGCTGCCCGAACTCGTGGTATCCGTGCTTGACGAGCACCTCGCCATCCTGCGCGCCCTCGAGATCCGCAACAGCACTGGTGCGCTCGAGGCTATTGAGGCACATATCGAAAGTGGAAAGAGACGCGCCCTTGGCGTGTAGCAAACCTTTCGCCGGTACGGTATCCGGCGAATAAAACAGCGGCGCAACCGCCGCATTCCAGCAACGGAGGAAACCAAATGATCACCACCCTGACACGGCGCACGCTTCTGGCGCTCACCGCCGCGGCCATCGCCGCCCCGGTCTATGCCGCCGACAACATCGTCCTGCGCATGTCCACACCCGCGTCCGAGACCGACCAGCGGTCCGTGGCCCTCGCCGAGGTCTTCGCGCCGGCCGTTGCCGATTTCGCAACCTACGAGCCCCACTACAACGGCTCCCTGATCGCCCAGGGCTCCGAGCTTGAGGCCATTGCCTCCGGCGATCTGGAAATGTCCATCGCATCCGCCCAGGAACTGGCACAGTTCTTCCCGGAGTTCTCCATCTTCGCCACCGGCTACGTTCACCAGAGCGCCGACCACCAGGTTGCGGTCTTCAACGACGAACTGATGGATCCGTTCAAACAGAAGGTTGAGGACGAGCTTGGCGTCAAACTCCTCGCCGTGATGTATCTCGGCCAGCGTCACGTGAACCTGCGCCAGACGAAGGACGAACTGACCGTCAACACACCGGAGGACCTCGCGGGCGTAAACCTGCGCATGCCGGGCACTGACGCATGGCAGTTCCTCGGCAAGGCGCTCGGCGCCAACCCGACACCCATGGCCTTCACCGAGGTCTACACCGCGCTTCAGACCGGATCGGTCGACGGTCAGGACAATCCGCTGCCCACCGTGGTTGACGCCAAATTCTACGAGGTTACGAACCAGATCGCCCTGACATCGCACCTCGTCGATCTCAACTACATCGCCTTCTCCAAAGAGGTCTGGGACGGCCTGACCGAGGAGCAGCAGGCAACGGTTCAGGAGGCCGCCGTGGCGGCAGCCGACAGCGGTCGCGCCGAGCAGCTGCAAAAAGAGGCTGACCTCGTGGCCTTCCTCGAGGAGCAGGGACTGGCAATCTATGAGCCCGACCTCGCCGCATTCCGCGAGCATGTCCAGGCCCAGTATGCCGGGTCCGACCTCGCCGCCGACTGGCCCGAAGGTGTTCTGGAGAAAATCAACGCGCTTGGCGCACAGTAAGCCCGCGGGCTGAACACCCCGGTCCCGGCCAGCCCACTGGCCGGGACCCGCCCAGCCGCCCACAGCCGGACAGTCCCATGAGAAAAACACTCGCGGTCCTTGGTCGTGCTGCCGAAGCCGTCGCGGCGGCAATGATGGCAGCCATGTTTCTGACCTTCATCCTCCAGATCACCATCCGCTACACGGCCCGGCTGGACGGTCTGGCGGAAAGTTTCCCACTGCTCGACCCGACCCGCTATGGCTGGACGCTCGAGTTCTGTCTGCTTCTCTGGGTCTGGCTGATTTTCTGGGGCAACGCCTTTGTCGTGCGCGACCGCGATCACGTGACTTTCGACATCCTGTTCAACTGGGTGCGTCCCGCCGTCCGCCGCTGGTTTGTCATCATCTTCGGCGTCGCGATCAGCGTGGGCCTCATCCTCTCCATTGAACCCACCTGGTCCAAATTTTTCATCCTGCGCCTGAAGAAAACCGCCACCCTGTCCGCCGTTTTTGGTGACTGGATCCGCATGCGGGACATCTATTCCGTCTATATCTTCTTCCTTGTCGCGGTCGCACTTCGCTACGCCTGGGCCGTGTACCGCGCCGTGCGCTACGGCGTGGCCGAGCCCGTGCATGACTATGGCGGAGACGCGCCCAAATGAGTTTCGAGTTCCTCGTCTGCATCTTCACGCTGTTCTTCCTCGCCGCCATTGGCGCGCCCATCGCCTATGCCATCCTGATCGGCTCGCTCGCCTACCTGGTCGCTGCGGGCGAGGGGCTTGGCGTCACCGGCAAGGTGCTGATGGACGGCCTCTACCAGAGCTTCATCCTGCTTGCCGTGCCGCTTTTCATCGTGGCCGCCAACATCATGAACGCCGGCACCATCAGCGACCGCCTTTTAGGGTTTTGCGTCGCTCTCGTCGGCCGGTTCCGCGGCGGCATGGGGCACGTCAATGTCGTGGCCTCCCTGATCTTTTCCGGCATGTCCGGCTCCGCCGTGGCGGATGCCGCGGGGATCGGCAAAATCATCATCGGCATGATGACCAAAAGCGGCCACTACACCCGGGGATACGCCGCCGCCATCACCGCCGCCTCAGCCACCATCGGCCCGATCATCCCGCCATCGATCCCCATGGTGCTCTACGCGCTCGTCTCCAATTCCTCGATTGGCTATTTGTTTTTGGGCGGCATCGTACCGGGCGTTATGATGGGCGCGGTCCTGATGGCCATGAACACCTTCCTCTCGCACCGGCGCGGTTTCGCGCTGGAGGAACCCATCCCTCTCTCCGAACTGCCGGGCCGTACCGTAAACGCCTTCCCGGCGCTACTCATGCCGGCGATCCTGCTCTATGGCATCTATGGCGGTGTCACCACGCCCACCGAGGCCGCCGCCGTTGCAGCTTTCTATGCTCTGATGCTCGCCGCGTTCTTCTACCGCGCTCTGAGCTTCCGCGCCCTGTACGGCATCCTCGTGGAAAGCGCCCGGTCCTCCGCCGCCGTCGGCCTCGTCATCGGTGGCGCCCTCATCCTGAACTACGTGGTGGCGTCGGAGAACATCCCAGGCCTGCTGGCGGAGCGACTGGTCGATCTCGACATCGACCCGCTGGCTTTCATGCTCGGTGTGAACGTCCTGCTGCTTTTGCTCGGCTGCGTGCTGGACGCGACAACGATCATCCTCGTGATCATTCCGCTCTTCCTGCCCACCTGCCGCGAGCTTGGCATCGACCTCGTGCATTTTGGCGTGGTGGCCGTGGTGAACTGCATGATCGGCCTCATCACGCCACCTTACGGCATTCTGCTCTTCGTCCTGAACGCCGTAACCCGCATCCCCCTGACCGAGATCATCCGCGAGATCTGGCCCTTCCTCACGGCCCTCCTCCTCGCACTCCTCGCCCTGGTCCTCTTCCCCGGCCTCGTCCTCTGGCTCCCCCGCATGTTCGGCTACGCGGGGTAGGGCCAGCCAAACCGCCCGTGCGAAAAAACCCGCACGGGCGCACCAGGCGCGTCTGCACCGATCAAACGTGATTATTTCGGGGGTGATTGGAGGCGAGTACCGGAATCGAACCGGTGTACACGGATTTGCAATCCGAAAAATTTTGCTGATTTCAAAGGGAAAAATTGTAAACGTGCTTGTTTCGTTCAGGGTCACTTTTCAATAGGTTACGAGGCCCAAGTAAACGGTTTTTCACCGGCTCTTGCTCTGACGAAAAGGCAAAGAAAAACCGCTGAGGGGGCCGCCACCCACCTCAACGGCATAGAAAAATATTTCCGCCCCGATACCTACGGCATTTCCGGTCTGACCTCAACCCAATTGGCGGTGAGATCATGAGCTGGCGCATCGCAAATGAATGCGCCGAGCGCCGCTTTGGCAGCGCCGCGCGCAAGCAGATCATCATGTTCCTAGCCGACAAAGCGAGCGATGACGGCTCTGGCATCTGGTGTTCCAAGGGGACGATCCAGCGCCACACAGAGCTCAGCGAGAGCACGGTCAAGCGCACCATCATCGACTTCCTGCGCGAAGGCATTCTGATTGAGACAGGGCGGCGGCAGTGCAAGAACGGTTACACCGTCATTTACCGGATTGCGTTGGAGCGCGTGGCCGCGCTCGAACCCACGGCTGAGCCCGACATTGAGACGGGGGTCACTGTGAACCCCGTCCAGCCTGAACCCGGTACGGGGTCCACGGTGAACGGGGTACGGGGTTCACGGTGGACCCCAAACCATCCTAAAACCATCCATAAACCACCTACGCGCAAGCGCGAGGCGGCGGAGGAGGTTGAAGATCTTGAATCTGAGAAGATCTTGGCGGCCTATCCCGAGGATAGGATCCGAGACCGGCGGACCAGTCTGCGCCTGATCGCAGCGGCTGTGAAAGCCGGTGTGGAGCTCGATGACCTGCTTCAGGCGGTCAAAGCCTATGCGAAGGAAAGCGAGGGCTACACGCGCAGCAAGGTCTGCTTCTCAGACAACTGGTTCAAGATGCGGCGTTGGGAGAAGGGGCTTGCCCAGGTACAGGCGGACCGAGAGAAGGCGCGAGCGGCCGAAGCCAAGGGCCGTGCGAGCCTCGCCGAGTGGATCCACGAGCGCCATCCCTTGTGTCGCCACATCACCAACCGGCAGATCGAGGATTTGATCGCTTCAAAGTTGGTGACGCCTGAACAGGTTCGCGCTGCGGGGTTGCAGGTCTGAGAATGCGTTTCTTGCTATTATTTTCTACGACCGAATTGGCGATACAATCGTCATTCGAATTTAAGATGCCACGACCCCAAGTTTGTTTTATGCCATGTTCCGTTGCTATGTTCAGCAGGCTTCGTTTCGCCGGTGAAAAAAGGCTCAGTTACGGGACCGCTGTTCAGGAATTTGGCAAATGGGTCTTCAACCGCTTCTTGCGGTTCCGGAATTTCTGGAGTCTTCTTCGCTTTGCGATCAGCAACCTTGGAAGTAACCTCATTGAGGTCAGCAAGCTCAGACAATCGAACTCTGCGCCGATTTCCGTTGTTGTCGCGTCTAGTGACGACGCGAAGATTTTCCGGTCTATTGTCTGACGGATTATGGTTGATGTGGTCCACATCAAAATCTCTCGGTACCCACTTGCCAAGGGCTACTGCCACAATGAACCGATGCGTGAGGATCGATTTCTCTCCGTGTTTAAACCAGAGATAATCGTGCCCCTCTGGGCTTTTGCTGCCGTTCGGTGTTTCGCCAAACACAGTTCCAGCGGGGTAGTCGAACTCATTGCCATCAATCACGTCGCTTAAATTCGGATATTCAATCTCATGAGGATGAGACGTTTCGTATTCTTTGGCCAGAACGGATTTCACGTACTCAACGTCTTGCATCTGAATTTTCTCCGAATTGGCTTGCAGTGGTTTCTCAAAATCCTGAATTCAACTTAGGTGTCGTAATCTCCCATTGCCAGTGACGCCTTGAGATTTCGCGGAGCTTGAAAAAGATGCAACTAACTTTCCGCAGCTAGACTTGCCATGCTCGCTCCGCATGAGGCGCGCGCCATCCCCTATGCCTCTACATCACGAACCGGCAGATCGAGGACTTGACCGCATCAAAGGTGGTGACTCCAGAGGAGGTGCGCGTTGCGTGGCTGCAGGCGTGACTTCCGAAGGAAGGCAACGCAATCGTTTCGTTCAAGCAGACGCGTTGTATGAGTGCGGTGAGGTAACGAGGCCATGTTTCGTACTGGTAACCTTAATTCTCTCAATGTTATGTTGAGATAACATAAGTCGTGGTGCGAGCTGGGGTGTTGGATCGTCAGGTTAAGCGGTGAAAATTGACATTAATGTATTCTCAGCTTAACTTATATCAGCTTAGTGTTCTCTGGAGGTATCTTTATGGCTGTTCCGATCAAAATGCCTAGAGCGGCACGTAAAGAGCTCGTGACACTTGGGAAAAACATTCGTGTTGCGCGACTGCGCCGCAAATTGACCGCTGAAATTGTTGCGCAGCGTGCTGGCACAACGCGGCAGACCGTCGCCAAGATCGAAAGCGGCAACCCCGCAGTCAAGATCGGCACCTACGTTGCTGTTTTGCAGGCGCTCGGCCTTTTGAAAGGCTGGGGGGATCTGGATGACCCGGTCGGTGAGCAGATGGCCCTGGATGACCTCCCGCAGCGCGCGAGACTGAAAAATGGTTGAGGTCTGGATCGACTGGAAGGGGTTGAAACGGGTTGGCACGCTCCACCGCACAGCGGGGCGGGGCCGAGAGCGGGTATCCTTTACCTATCATGACGATTGGCTTGCCGACGAAAATGCCTTCGGGCTTTCGCGGGACATGCCTCTCGTCAAAGGGCAATTCGTTCCTGAGGCCGGGCAGGACATGCTGGCACCGCTTGGGGATTCTGCCCCCGATACCTGGGGGCGAACGGTGATGCGGCGCTATGAGGGTCGCATGGCAGAAGCCGAAGGGCGACGTCCAAGAACGCTGCAAGAAACAGACTACCTGCTTGGCGTAAATGACGAGACCCGTTTGGGTGCGCTGCGCTTCAGGGTTGATGGCGCGTTTCAAGCGCGCGAGGGCATTGGTGTGCCTGCGCTCGTAAGCCTCGGGGATTTGCTGAATGCCTCCCAACGCGTTCTTCGCGGGGAGGAGACCGCTGAAGACCTCAAAATGCTGTTTGCACCGGGAAGTTCCCTCGGGGGTGCTCGGCCGAAGGCCAGCATCCTTGACCAGCACGGCCGCCTATCTGTCGCCAAGTTCCCGAAGGAGACGGACACCTATTGCGTGGAACGCTGGGAAGCCATCGCACTAGAGCTGGCAAAACGCGCCGGAATTACGGTTTCTGATCACACGCTTGAGATGGAAGGCGACAAACCGGTCTTCTTGTCCCATCGGTTTGACCGGAACGATGACGGCAGGATCCCGTTCATCTCAGCCATGGCGATGCTGGGCGGCAAAGATGGCGAAAGCTACAGCTATTTAGACCTGGCCGATATCATCACCTCAGAAAGCGTAACGCCCGACCAAGATCGCGAGGAGCTCTACCGGCGGGTTGCCTTTTCCATTCTCGTGACGAACCTCGATGACCATATGCGCAATCACGGATTTCTGCGTGGGCGGGGCGGCTGGCACCTCTCACCGGCCTACGACATCAATCCTGTGCCGAACCAACCACGGGTGCTCAAGAGCTACGTTGATGACGACAATCCGGACGCCAGCATTGCCCTGCACCGCGCGCAACATGACTCCTATCTTCTCGAACGCGGCGAGGCAGACCGCATCATTGCAGAGGTAGCCGAAGCAACGATGGCTTGGCGTGACGTTGCCCGTGCCTTGGGGGCTCCGGAGCGAGAGATCAGGGAGATGGCGACAGCCTTCGAGCACGAAGAAGTGGATCTGGCGCGCGCGTGAACTGGGGCCGCTGTTGAATTGGATTGACCGAAAGCCGTTTAGCGGCAGCGGGTATTGAGGTCCTTGGTCATTTCGATGCGTGATGACGTGGCAGGTCGATTTTGGAGTGCCGAACTCAGACCCTCAACGCCGTGTTTCTGATTGCTGAACATAAGCAGGCAGCCGTAGCAGACGCGGGGCAAGCCCCGCTTCAACAAGAAAATTCCCCTGCGCCAGCGCATTCCTCGCGAAGCAAGTTTCTCGCTGACATCCCCTTGGTGCCAGCTTTGGTCATGTTCATCGAAACACTCAAAGTGAGGATCAAAAGATGCCTACTCAAACTCTGAAACTGAACGTCAAATCCGGCGAAAAAGACGGCAAGAACTTCTCTAATGACCGCAGTCAAGTCTTCATCCCAACACATATGGGCCGCACCGGCTAAGTTGGCGGATTGCTTGTGTGCAAATGCGGCGGGCAGGATGCCGGGGCAATGTGCGACGGCTGATCATACTCTAATCCGCACGTTCAAAGCGCATTCCGGCATACGTCGCGGGACCCTTGTCTGGGACGCGGGCGTGAAACCTGATGGTTTTGCCCTACAAGTTCTCGGGGATTCCCTGACCTTCCCCGGCACCCAGCCCGCCGCATCGTTTTTAGTTCTACCTTTCGGATGGTTATGATTGTGTATTCTGCGCGTTAGGTTCCACGGTGTGCGCCAAAACCCATATGAAGCCGACCAGCTCTCGAGCGACGGCTGTGATCGCCAAAGGCATTTTCTTTCCACGGGCAACCAAGCGACGGTATCTCCCACAAAGGCGGACCTGTGCCTTCCAGCCTATGTCTTTTGCAACCTGAGGAATTCCTTCCTGCCTCAGCATCATTTGCATTCCAATTTTCGCGGGCTGCCGGTAAGCCCATGCTGCTTCGATCAGTATGCTTCTCGCCAGTACATTCCCCGTTTTCGTGATCCGGCCTCGGCGTGTGGTTTCACCGCTAGAGCGTTCTCCCGGAACGAGGCCCAGAAACGCCATTAGCTGGCGCGGGTGCTCGAAACGGCGGATATCGCCGATCTCAGCGACGAGCGTCACGGCCGTAATCAACGCGACACCTCGAAGGGCTTGCAGAGCTTCGACAACAGGCGCGAGCGACCAGTACGGCACAAAAATTTGGATCTGTTCTTCGATACTATCGCGCCGAGCCTCAGCTTGTTCCTCTGTATTGAGGTAAGTCTGAAATGCAACCTGTTGAGCCGGGCGAGGAAAACTCTGATTGGCCAGCCATCTACGGTGGCTGCGTTTCCAAGTTGTTTTGCCCCAGATGCGGCCCTGGCGAAGCAAAAAGCTTGTCATGCGTTGCCGCGCGCATCGTACATCCTTTGTAGCACAATTGCGCACCCGGATCAGGTCGCGCATCGCTTCATGGACTTCATCCGGGACCCACACCGAAGTCAGCTCATCGGCACGAGACAGCCGTGCCAACGTCACTGCGTCACGCCGATCCGTCTTAATCCGATCGCCCGGGCGACGTGGCGTATGGGCTGGCGACACAACTTCGCAGGCGTGGCCATCTGCCAGAATCTGCCGGTATAGGCCATAACCGCAAGGCCCTGCTTCATATACACAATGCAGCCGATCGGGACGCGCGTTTAACTTCTTCAACAGCCGCGCAACAGAATCCGACGTGCTTGCTATCTCTCCCTACTCCCGAACTTCGCCCCCTCGAGCCGCTTCGGCTACTGCTACCGCAATTGTTTCTTTGTGGACATCAAGGCCCACGAATACACTATATTCCGACATGGCCCATCTCCCTGTGCATGAGGCTCGGCACTCATGGTGCAGCCCTCGTTCATCGTTTGCACACGATGGAAGCGAGCCACGTGCAGAGGCAAGCGTGGGGCTGCCGTGTGGTCATACTGTCTGGGACCGCTGCGGCGTCCTCTTCGTCAACACCGACGACAGCGGCAACATCACGTCGATCAACGTCAAACACAGCATGTTCCCCGATGTCGAAATGGTCGCCTTCCCGCGCCGGGATGAAGATCCGGTCACTGAGTGACCTTAGCGCTAGGGCGGGTTCACCGCCCTGGCCTTCATCGGCGAAAACAAGGTTGTCAGCTAGGTCGCTTCATCTTGCTATCGAACCGGCATTGTTGCAGAACCCAGCAACTGAGCGAGTTTTCCCTTTCCCATTGAGTTCAGGCCACGCGTTCGATCTCGGCCATGCCGAATTCGTTGAAGCGGTTCATGAGAGCGATACGGATGTGGAATTCAGCGGTCTGGCGGTCGGGGTCTCGTGAGGCGATGCGTTCGCCGAAGGATTTCAGGAATCGCATCTTTGCCTCGATCCGACTTCGGGCATGATAGCCGGTCCATCGCTTCCAGATGGTTCGCCCGAGGTGCCGGGTGGCGCGCAGGGTCTCGTTGCGAGCCGTTGCGGCCGGACAGTCTTCCTTCCAAAAGCGCCCGTTCTTGCGGATGGGGATAATGGCGGCCGCGCCTCGATCCAGGATGGCCGTATGGCAGCGGCGCGTGTCGTAGGCGCCATCACCGGTCACGGTACAGATCTGTTCCTCTGGCGGCAACTGGCTCAGCAGTTCGGGCAGGACCGGACTGTCGCCTTTGTTGCTGGATGTGAACTCCACCGCCCGGATGTCGCCGGTGCCGGTGTCCATCGCCAGATGAACTTTTCGGTATTGGCGCCTGCGATGGGTTCCATGCTTGCGGGCCAGCCACTCGCCATCGCCGAGGAACTTGATCCCGGTACTGTCCACCAACAGGTTCAGCGGGCCTGCCGCGCGACGGCCCGACATCTGGACGGTGATGGATTTCT
The DNA here is from genome assembly GCF_049800875.1 of Amaricoccus tamworthensis. Classification (NCBI taxonomy): domain Bacteria; kingdom Pseudomonadati; phylum Pseudomonadota; class Alphaproteobacteria; order Rhodobacterales; family Paracoccaceae; genus Amaricoccus; species Amaricoccus tamworthensis. The sequence continues at coordinate 587,184 of NZ_JBNAFV010000002.1, forward strand.
GGCGTCGGCTCAGGGTGGAAAAGTCGGGCACCGGCCAGTCCAGCCCGGCCATCGTCAGGATGCTGCCCACCATCCCGGTCGTTTGCCTCAACGGCAGGCCGAACAGCACTTTCACCATCAAACAAAACTGGATCGCTGCGTCCGAGAACACAACAGGGAGACCGTTGCGGCCGGCCCTGGGTGCCAGCCACACCATGTCCTTGTGCAGCCAGATCAGCAGCGAGCCGCGCTGTTTCAGCGCGTCGTTGTAGGACTTCCAGTTCGTCGTGCGGTAGCGGGCGGGTTCGGGCTTGCTCATGCGAGCCTCTTAACCCACCGGATTCTCGTGGTGAATCTGTATCGGTCAAGTTCTGCAACAACGCCCGTCATCGGCCAACATGAGCGCCTTGGACAGGATAACAGAGAGCCGGTTATCCCCTTCAAATGGCAGTGCGACCTGGGCGGACTTGGAAACGCTTCCCCCAGGGACGATGCAAAGATAACGGTCCCCCGGCGACATCAGGATGCTTGATGATCCTAGATGGATCTTGCAGGTGTTCAGCTTGCCCTCAACAATCAAGAATTTTCCGTCGATATGGGCCACATCGCGAATTTTGAGTCACGGCAGCAAGGATTCGAGCACTTGTTTTCGGGTCTTGGCAAACCCATTGAGTTTGCCAAATGAGTAGCTCTGCCAATAGTTTCGAGCTTCCGGTGTAGGGCCTTGATCAACCCAAGCAGGATCGTTGCCGACACTGGCAACCCCTTCAAACAGATCGGTCTCACGCATCGTTTCAGACAACAATCGCGGCGGAACGGTCTCTAGCCTTACCGGAATGCTATTTCGGACAAAACGCAGTTGATCGGTGCCGACATAAAGATAGATGCCTGAAACGTTCCAGTTCTCTTGGTCCCAATTGGTGTGCAACAGGTATTCGGCTGTTGGGTCACTGGTGACAAAGCTCTTGTACGCCCATTGATCATCAAGGCCGTCATCATAGGCGCCCATCAGTTGATAGCGCCATCCGCGCGCAGCCATCAAGGTGGCCATCTGGAGCTGTTTCAACATATGGGCGGCCATCCGGTTGAAATAAACTCCAGTGTAGCGCTCGGCGTCGGTCCACTGAAGTGGTCCCAAAAAACTGGACAGTCAGCTAAGGTGTACCCCAAACCTTTGAAGGGATACGAGAATGGCGAAGCGCCGGAATTTTACAGATCAGTTTAAAGCGAATGTGGCGTTGGAAGCGCTGCGTGGTGACAAGACCGTGCAGGAGATTGCGGCAACGCATCAGCTGCATCCGAACCAAGTCAGCACATGGAAGCGACAAGCCATCGAAGACATGGCCGATGTGTTTTCGGGCGGCAAGCAGAGCGGCCCGACCGAAGCCGAGATGAAAGAGCTACACGCCAAGATCGGGAGGTTAGCGGTCGAGAACGATTTTTTGTCGGAAGGGCTGAGGTGATGAGCCCCGAGAAGAAACGCGCGATGATCAAGCGGGGCTACCCGCAGCTCAGTATCGGTCAACAATGCAAGTTGGTGCGGCTCAGCCGGTCGGCGTTCCATTACACGCCCGTCGGGATCGATGCTGACACTCTGGCGATGATGTAAGAGATCAACCTGGTGTTCACCAAATATCCGTTCTTAGGCATCCGCCAGATCGCAGCCTATCTGCGTCGGGAAGAGGTTGTTATAGGACGGCATCGTTTAAGGCGATTGATGGCGAAGATCGGCTTGGTGGCAATCTACAATCGCCCCCGAACCAAGTCTGGTGCGCCGATATCACCTTCGTGCCGGTGCGGAACGGGTTCTTGTATCTGGTCGCAATCATGGATTGGGCCACACGCAAGGAGCTGAGCTGGCGGTTAAGCAACACGATGCACGCGGACTTCTGAGTGGACGCCTTAAACGAAACCATCGCCAAATACGGTTCATCTGAGAGTATCAATACGGATAGTAATAGTGTGATGGCCATCTTCCGACAGTTCTCCCAGGCACTTGCAGCATTGGGTCGACCGAGAGGAAGCTGGTACCGCAAGGTGTTCCAGGCCTCCTGACCCAAACAGCGATCGACCGGGATTTCCGTGTCATTCCCTGGACCTGTCGGAGGCCTGTGGGCATCGGGCGGTGAGGCTCCGCCTCAGCTGTGCCTGTGACCCGAGAAGGGCCTGACTTTTGTCACTTTACTGTCCTGTCCAGACATTTGGCCGATGCGGATCAATTCATTCCAGCATCGGAGACACACATGCCCAAAGACCACAACACTGTTGATCCCACAACAATTGCCCAGGTTACTGCCGGGGTCGATACACATAAAGACCTTCATGTCGCGGCCATTGTCGATGCGCGGGATCAGCTTCTGGCAACGGAAACATTTGCCACGACGCGTCATGGATACAAAAGAATGCTGACCTGGATGCTGTCATTTGGAGAGCTGGAGCGCGTCGGCATTGAATGCACCGGGACCTACGGGGCGGGGCTGCTGCGCTATTTTCAGCATGCCGGCATCACGGTTCTGGAAGTGACGGCACCGGACAAAGCAGACCGGCGGCGGCGCGGCAAGGACGACACGCTCGATGCGGTAAACGCGGCTCATGCAGCTTTCTCTGGAGCCCGGACCGTCACACCCAAAAGCCGGGATGGCATGATCGAGGCGTTACGTGTTCTGAAAACCTGCAGGAAAACAGCAATCTCCGCCCGCCGTGTTGCCCTTCAGATGATCCAGACCAACATTGTGAGCGCCCCGGATCACCTGCGGGAGCAACTCCGTTCCATGAGCCGGATGCAACTGATCCGGACACTTGCAGCGTGGCGCCCGGATCTGTCGGACGGAGGGAACGTAACATCGGCCTACAGGATCGCACTGAAGTCGCTTGCACGCCGGTATCTCGAGCTGACCGATGAGGCCGCTGACCTCGATGCCCTGATTAAGGAAATCATCGACAGCCTGGCACCGGATTTGATCGCACGCCCGTCCATTGGATATGAAACGGCGGCACAGCTTTTGATAACCGCTGGCGACAATCCCGACCGTTTGCAGTCGGAGGCGGGGTTTGCAGCACTCTGCGGTGTCAGTCCCGTTCCGGCGTCATCGGGGAAAGTTCAGCGCCACCGTTTGAACCGCGGTGGAGACCGGGCTGCCAACTCTGCCCTGCACATCATCGCCATTGGCCGTCTGCGAACCGAAGAGCGAACAAAAATTTATGTTGAGCGACGGGTCGCAGACGGCCAATCAAAAATGGAGGCGATCCGATGTCTGAAGCGCTACCTTGCCCGGGAGGTTTACCACATCATCCGGAAACGAAACCTCGAGATCGCCCGGACCAAATCAGCCCTTGACTGTTAGAAGGGCGTCCAAGGATC
>NZ_JBNAFV010000003.1:0-327500 GCF_049800875.1 Amaricoccus tamworthensis
AACCTTCTCTTGTGGATGCCGCCCTCATTTGCAAGGAATTTCTGAACATTAGACATGTGATCGAGTGCGGACTCTTGTCAGGCCTGTTAGTGCGGCCCGATAGATGCCGCTGGCCGGGATGGTGATGCGCGGACCGGGGCCAAATCTCCAACAGCGAGCTCGAAGCTCTGAGAAGGTTCCTGGTTTGCCCAACCCGGATCATGTCGATCATTTGCCCATTCGGATCATGCCTTCCTCACAACTCTGCGTTCCGTTCCTGCCGACGCGCCCGATCAGGCGGTGGCCATCACCGGATCGCGATAGTCCTCGCCGCGCGTCAGCATCGCCCAAATGCCGCGCGCCATCTTGTTGGCCAGCGCGAAGGCTGCGACCATCGGTGGCTTGCGTTCCAGCATGCGCTCAAGCCAGGGATTTTGCGGTGCGCCACGGCGCAGCGCCCAGCGGACCACCGCCATCGCGCCGGTGACAAGCAGTCGCCGGATGTCCCGCTGCCCCATCTTCGATGTTTTCCCCAGCCTCTGTTTTCCGCCAGAAGAATGTTGCCGCGGCACCAACCCGAGCCAAGCTGCAAAATCGCGGCCACGCCGGAACTGGTCCATCGGCGGCGCGAAGGTTTCGACTGCGAGCGCAGTGATCGGTCCGACACCCGGCATGGTCTGTAACTGCCGGGGCATGGCGGCCGCCCTGGACGCGGCGGCGAGCTTTGCCGAGACTGCGGTAAGGCGGGACGTCAACAGTTCGATCTGCTCCAGAACCATGCGGCAGATGTCTCGCGCCAGGTCAGGCAGGCCCGAACCAGGATCCTCGACCACCTTCGCCAGCCGCGGGATATATCCGACCCCTTCCGGCGCCACATGCCCGAATTCATAGAGGTGCGCGCGAAGGGCGTTGATCGCTTCGGTCCGCTGCTTCACGATCTGCTCGCGGGCGCGAAACGCCACCGCCCGGGCCTGTTGGGCTTCGGTCTTGGGTTCGACGAACCGCATGGTCGGACGCATCGCTGCCTCAACGATTGCTTCCGCGTCGGCGGCGTCGTTTTTCTGGCGCTTGATGAACGGTTTGACGTAATGCGGCGCAATGAGCCGGACGCTGTGCCCGTAGGCGGACAATTCCCGCGCCCAATGGTGCGCGCTGGGACACGCCTCCATCGCCACGTCGCATGCGGGATGGTCCGTCATGAATCGCGCAAACTGCAGTCGCGACAGCTTCTTGCGGAAAACAACCACCCCATCCGCTGCCGCCCCGTGCAGCTGGAACACGTTCTTTGCCAGATCGACCCCGATAATGCTAACTTCTTCCATGGATGCCCTCTCCTTCAGCTTGTGCTTCGACACCACGAGTATGGCACATCGCGATGCCGTCAGGGTGAGAGCGGCATCCACCCCATCTCCACCAAGCTGACACTGCCCGCCCTGCGCTTAAGTGTATGAAGGTGCGAGATAATATCGTTCTTCCGTCAATTCGTGCTCCTGATCATTCATGGCCATTACTACCGTGACCGTAGAGGTTGGCGTTGGTGTGGGCGTTCCTTTCATTCTCGAATTCGAGGCTGGAATGAGCGATGCCGAAGCGCTCGCTCAGTCGTGCTTTGATCTCGCCCTTGATGGCCTCAATTCTTGTCCATCCATCTTCGGCGACGACCACGTGGCAGTCGAGCGCCGCCTCGTGTTCCTGCATCTGCCATAGATGCACGTGGTGGACATCCGTAACGCCGTCCACGTCCCGCATCGCGGCAATCACGGCCGAGTTGTCGATATCCGGCGGGCTGCCCAGCATCAGTGTCCGGATCGGGCCGCCGATCTCGGTCAGTGCGAGATACAGTATATACAGCGCGATACCGATGGTGATTGCGGGATCGACCCAGCGCAGGTCGTAGAGAATGATCAGCGTGCCGCCGACGATCACGGCGACCGAGGCGAGCGCATCCGAGAGGTTGTGCAGGAAGAGCGCGCGGATGTTCACGCTGCCCTTCTGCATGGACCAGGTGAGCGCCGCAGTCAGAGCGTCGACCACGAGCGCCACGCCGCCGAGGATCACGACGGTCCAACCCTGAACCTCGGGCGGATCGATCATGCGCATACCGCCCTCGTAGATCAGGTAAACGCCGACGAGGATGAGTGTCGTGTAGTTGATCAGTGCAGCGACAATCTCGATCCGGCCGTATCCGAAGGTCATGCGTTCGTCGGCGGGCCGCCGCGCGATCTTGCGCGCCGCGAAAGCGATCACCAGCGACGCCATGTCCGAGAAGTTGTGCAGCGCATCCGCGATCAGCGCGAGACTGCCCGAAACGACGCCGCCCGCGATCTGTGCGACGGTCAGAAGGGCGTTCGCCCAGATCGCGATGGACACGCGCCGGTCACCGGATGCGGGATCGATGTGGGCATGGCCGTGATCATGCGGCACGGTGCGTCTCCTCATGAAGATGGTTCGGGCGAGCGAGGCCGGGGATTTGCGGCACCTTGCCCCGCCTAATTGCGCGCACGCGTCTGTTCATCCAGTGGCGGATGACGTGGCGATAGAGCCAGTCGCGCAAGGCGCCGAAGTCCTGGCGATGCCCCCGGTAGAACTCGTCTGGTATAGCGTATGTTGCGAGATCGCGGGCGATGCCGGTCTTCTGGATATATGTGTCGTCGCCGGTCCACTCGACCGGTGGGCCGCTCAAGCAGTCGGTGCTGGCCCCGTAGCCGCAAAGGCTTTCCATCTCGATGAACGCCCGTTGCAGCGATTTCAGAAAGGGCGTGTCCAGGATGAACCCTTCGAGATTGATCCATCCATTCTCGGTCTCGACCTCTACCCAGGAGTGGAGGATTTCCGCGGGGGCCAGCGGATAAACCCACTCGGGCACGACACCGCGCTGGAGCGCCTTGTGGATGGTGAAGCCATGCAGGCGACACCGAATGCCAAGGCAACGTAGCAACGCCATGAGCAGCGTGCCCTTGGTGTTGCACTGGCCGTAGCCGTCCGACAGCACTTCTGAGGGCGGGATGTCGTCGGCACGATTGTAGCCGAAAGCGATCTCGTTTCGGACGAAATCATAGGCGGCACCGATCCGGTCATGCTCGCCAAAAGCCTGCCAGCCGCGGCCCGCGACCAGATCCGCAATAGGAGCGGCTTCGAAATCCAGCAGCCGCGTGGCTGTCAGCAAGGGGTCAATGGCGGGCAAGATGCATCTCCTCGAGTCTGGCGAGGATCTACATAAATGCTCCAGCGACTGTAGCTTCAAGTCCTTTTTCTCAGAAGGCGATCAATCGCTACCGGTCGTCGGCATGAACGGCTTTGTGGTGTTCGCCGTGTGCATCGCGCAGGATGTCGATACCGCCCCACGCCGCGATCCCGGCCACGACCACACCCACGACCAGGTCCGGCCAGTTCGTTCCCAGCCAGGCGACGAGACCGCCAGCCACGACGATCCCGAGGTTCGCGGCGAAGTCGTTCCAGCTGAAGGTGTTCGCCGCGCGGATGTTGACGTCCGGTTCGCGGAGTCGGGCGAGCAACCAGACGCAGACCGCGTTGATCGCCGCGGCGATCAGGGCCATGGCGATCATGATCGTCCCGAGCGGATCTGACCCGCCGATGTAGCGGCGCCATGCATCGTAGAGGATGCCTGCAGCGAACAGGATCAGCAGCCCACCGGAGATGTTCGCCGCTCCGCGTTTCCATTTGCCGGACCGGGACAGCGCAAACAGGCTGATAGCGTAGACGAAGCTGTCGGAAAGGTTGTCGAGGCCGTTGGCGATCAAGGCGCTGGAATCGCCGAACGCACCGGTTGCAAAAAAAGCCACGGCCAGACCGATATTGAGCGCCAGAACGATCCAGAGCGTGCGTCTCTCTTTTGAATCTTGTTCTGCGGCCATTTCTCGTTTTCGGCTCGTGGTTTACGATCGAAGAACTCCTGCGGCTGGTCTAAGTTCCTGCCGCGACATTGGCATGGTCCAATCAGGCCCCAATCTCGTCGTGCTCGGTCAGACATTCAGAATGGTCCCGCAATACCTCCAGCACCCGGCAATCCGCTGTCCGCCCGCCGCTGCACTCGTGGACCATGCGTTTCAGTTCCGTGCGCAGCGCCTTCAGGCGGGCCATGCGCTGCTCCACCCGTTTGAGCTGGCGACGCGCGATGGCATCAGCTTCATCACAGGGCCGATTGGGATGGTCGCTGAGGTCGAGCAGCTCGCGGATCGCATCGAGCGAGAAGCCGAGTTGCCGCGAGTGGCGGATGAAGGACAGGCGATCGAGTTGTGAACCGTCGTAGCGCCTCTGTCCGCCCTCGGTCCGGCCAGGTTCGGGCATGAGCCCGATCTGCTCGTAGTACCGGATGGTCTGCACCTTCGTGCCGGTCTTCTTTGACAGAGTGCCGATCGTGAGCATTCTCACCTCCAGAAAAAGTATACAGTCCTTGTAGGTTTTGCGGTGTGAGCGGGCAAGTGCGGGATTCACAGGCGCGTGATGTCGCATCAAGGCGCCATCTTCATGCTTGAACCTTCAGTGGCTAGAGGATGTAGACGCGCAGACACACAAGGATCAATGGCAGGCGAACAGGATTGTCTCTTACATCGGCACAGAAGTTTCTTTGGGTTTTGGCAGGCGTGGCAGCGCTTGCCTTCGTATGGCTTTTACTCTGGTCCGACTATCGTGCCGACAGCGCCCGAACTGACGCCGAGCCGCCTTTCTTCGCTGAGTTCGAACTGACGGACCACCAGGGTATGGTTCGAACCGAGAAGGACTTTGCGGGGCGCTGGATGCTTGTTTTTTTCGGCTTTACCAACTGCCCCGACGTCTGCCCGACGACCCTATCTGAGGTCGCGGCGGTGATGGACGGTCTGGGCGACGATGCCGCCAAGGTCCAGCCGATTTTCATCACCATCGACCCCGAACGGGACACGCCCGCCGCACTCGCCGAATACGTCCCGCTGTTCGATGCGGGCATCATCGGTCTGACCGGCACGCCGGAACAGATCGCCGCCACCTCCGAGACGTTTCCGATCTTCTTTGAACGCGTCGAAGAGGCTGCGGCGCCGGATGGTTACACGATGGGCCACACGTCGCATTTGTTCCTCTTCGATCCCGACGCGGGCTTCGCCGACTCGTGGCCCTACGGCACCTCCGCCGAAGAGATCTTCGCCGATCTGGAAGAGAGGATCTGACCGAAATGAACCGCATATCCGGAGAAATAGCCCTCGGGCTGGCGTGGATCATCGCGCTCGTCGCCTCGCTTGCCGTGCTTTTCATCGGCGAGGTGCTGGGGCAGACGCCCTGTGTGCTGTGCTGGTTCCAGCGCGCCTTCATGTTCCCCTTGGCCATCGTCCTCGGGTTCGGCCTTTGGTGGCGGGACGGCCGCGTGGGGCGCTACGGCATCGCATTGGCGCTTGGCGGCGGCGCAATCGCCCTCTGGCACATAGGGCTGTACGTCGGTCTTGTTCCCGAACGCATCCAGCCCTGCACGGCCACCGGCCCCTCTTGCACCGATGACAACCAACTGGTCTTCGGCGTCCCGATCCCGCTGATGGCGCTCGCCGCCTTCGCGCTGATCGGGGCGCTGTCGGCCCTTTCATTGAAGGACACACGAACATGAACCGACGCGGCCTGATCCTGTCCGTTCTCGCCCTCGGCGTCGCCGGTTTCGGCGGAGCCACCTGGTTTGCAACCCGCCCCGGCCCGGTGGCCGAAGCGGAGCCTGTTGCGCCGGAACTCGCGGACGCGATGATCCGCCCCTACTCGCCCATCCTCGGGCCTGCGGAAGCGCCCGTCACGATCGTCGAATTCTTCGATCCGGCCTGCGAGGCCTGTCGCGCCTTTCATCCCATCGTGAAGGACATCATGGCCGAGCATGGGGATGCTGTCCGCGTCGTGATCCGCTACACGCCCTTCCACGGCGCGGCATCCGAGGAAGCCATCCGCGTGCTCGAGGCGGCGCACATGCAGGACGTTTACGTGCCGGTGCTCGAGGCCGTTCTGCGGGAACAGCCGAGATGGGCGTCACACGGTGCCCCGGCGCCTGGCCTGATCCTTCAGATCGCCACCACGGCCGGACTCGATGCCGAGGCCGCGCGCACGCAAATGCTGGCACCCGATGTCGTGGCGATCCTGAATCAGGATCGTGCCGATGTAGAGACCGTGGGAGTTCGCCAGACGCCCACATTCTTCGTGAACGGCAAGCCGCTCGATCCATTCGGGGAGGCAGAACTGCGGCGATTGGTGGCTGCCGAAGTCGCTGCCGCGCAAAGCTGAATGGAAAGGGCAGGATCAAAACGATGAAAAAGTATATTTTGACCAGCACACTGGCGGCGCTTTTGACCCTTGGAGGGCTCTCAGTGCCCGCGCTGGCCGCACCCGAGGATGTTGTCGTCGAGAACGCGTGGTCCCGCGCCTCCATCGGGGTGAACCGTCCCGGGGCCGCTTACATGACGATCCGCAACACTGGCGACGAGCCGGTGACGCTGATCGGCCTTACAACACCGCTCGCGATGATGCCCGAAATTCACGAGACGAAGACCAATGCCGAGGGTGTGAGTTCCATGAGCCCGGCGGGGGAAATCGCGATCGCCCCGGGCGAGAGCGTCGCGCTCGAACCGGGGGGCCTGCACGCAATGCTAATGCGGCTGCAAGAACCGATGACAGAAGGGGAAACCTTTCCGCTGACCCTGCTTTTCGACGACGGAGGCGAAGTGACGGTCGAGGTGACGATCCTCGGCATCGCCGCGCGGGGGCCGGAGGACTGATGCGGCGACGGGCGATCCTGGGGTACGGCGCGGCTGGTGTCGGGGTGGTCGCCCTGATGCTCTTTGCCGGTTGGTGGCAGGTCGATGGCCCCGGTGGACCTGAGCCTATCGGGCAGCGGCCTGTGGCTCTGACCGCGATGGATTTCCGTCTGACGGATCATGAGGGCAACGCGGTCGGGCCGGAAACCCTGATCCGGCGACCGACGATGGCGTTCTTCGGCTTCACCTACTGTCCCGATGTCTGCCCGACCACGCTCTCGGACATTTCGGGATGGCTCGACGATCTGGGAGACGAGGCCGACGAGATGAACGTGGTTTTCATCACGGTCGATCCCGAGCGCGACACTGTCGAAACGATGGCCGAATATGTCGGCTACTTCCATCCGGCGATTCGCGGCTGGACGGGGCCGGAGGAGCAGATAGCGCGCGTCGCGGACGGCTTCCACGCCACCTACGAAAGGGTGCCGACGGAGAGCGGCGATTACACGATGAACCACAGCGCGAGCGTCTTCCTGTTCGCAGCCTCTGGGCGGTTCGTCACCATGATCGACTATCACGAACCCAGAGAATTCGCGGTGCCGAAAATTCGCCGCGCGCTGGAAGAAGAAATGGAGGGGGCGACATGAGGCTCAGAACTTTGGCGGCTTGTGTCGCAATTGCGGGGACAGTTCCCGGGGCAGCTATCGCGATCTCCGATCTTTTGTCGAAAGAACCCGTGCCGCCGGAACTTGCCCAGGCAGGTAGCTGGATGCCCCAAGGTCCTGAAGCCCCCCAGAACGTTGACATCCCCGTGATGCTGCCCGCGGCGGCATGGGCAGACGATGCATCCGACCTCAGCCCGCTGCCCCTTCTGCAGGTCGCGTTTGCCGACAGGCCGGTAAGGGCGATCGAGCCACCGCTGTCGACGTGGTCGCGCGACATTTTACCAGGCGAGACGCTCGATTTCTTGCTGTCCGAAGCTGGACTTGCGGCTTCTGACAGAGCCGAAGTTGCCCTCGCGCTTGGCGCGGAATACGATCTGCGACGGCTGCGGCCGGGGCACTCGGTCACTGTCGCTTCGACCATGGACGGCAGCCCCCGCACCGTCTCACTTGCCGTCGAGGACGGGGTTCGGATCGAGGTGATTTTCGGCGAGCAGTTGTCCACACAGGTCGTGACTCCGGATCCGGAAATCGTAACCCTTGCCGGCAAAGCCGTGATCGACAGCTCGATCTTCGCGGCACTCGACGAAGCCGGCATACCCGCCCGTTTTTCCGTGGACCTTGCGCAGATGCTGGGTGGGACCGTGGATTTCCGCCGCGAGATGGCCGGCGGCGAAGCACTAAGGCTTCTCTGGCGTGAGGCGCGGGTCGGCGAGGACAGGATCGGACAGCCCGAACTCGCCTTCGCCGCACTGGAGATCGGCGGTTCGCTTTACGAGATCGTATGGCCGGACGACGGCAGCGGTCAGGCGACGATCTACGTCGATGGCGAGGTGCTGCGCGTCTTCGCACAGCCGGTCGAGGGTGCGCGCCTGAGCTCGGTGTTCGGACGCCGCACGCATCCGGTCTTTGGCAACGTCCGGATGCACACCGGCGTCGATTTCGCAGCGGCACGTGGGACACCGGTTCAAGCGACGGCACCGGGGCGGGTCAATTTCATCGGCTGGCGCGGCGGATATGGTCGCGTGGTCGAAATCTTGCACGGCTCCGACACCATGACGCGCTACGCGCATCTGAGCGCCGTGCCGGAAGACTTGGCACAAGGCCAACGCGTTGCGGCGGGAGACGTGATCGGCCGCGTCGGCGCGACTGGCACGGCGACAGGTCCGAACCTGCACTATGAGGTGCTCGTGGATGGGCGCCCGACTGACCCCCTCTCTGACGACCGGCTCGCCGAAGCAGCCGAGCGCGAAGCGGATGATACCGCCGCGCTCTCGCGTCTGGCCGAGGCGCGGGCGCTTCTGAATGAAAACCTCGGCAGCGAGATTGCCGAAACGATAACCGAAAGGCTCTGATCCATGAAACGCATGACCCAAGCTCTGGCCATCACGCTCGCCCTTTTCCCGGCGGCACAGGCCCTCGCAGAGGCAACGGCGATCGACGTCCGCAAGACGAACGGATGCGGCTGCTGCCTCTCGTGGATGAACCATCTCGAAGAAAACGGTTTTGCGCCGACGGGCCAGGACATGTTCGGTGGATCGCTGGTTCGCTTCAAGTTCGACAACGGCGTGCCGCAGCGCATGGTCTCCTGCCACACCGCGGTCATTGATGGCTACGTGATCGAGGGCCATGTCCCGGCCGCTGACATCCGCCGCCTTCTCGAGGAGCGCCCGGACACCGTAGGCCTCGCCGTTCCGGGGATGCCCTATGGCTCGCCCGGTATGGGGCCTGAAGATGACCGCGAAGCCTATGATGTCTTCCTCATCCGCGAGGACGGGTCGACGGAAGTCTTTTCAAGCTACGCCGAAGGATAATCTGGCCCGCCCATGGAAAATCTGTCCCCGATAATGCTCGGCTTTCTCGGAAGTCTCGCCGCCGGTTCGCTCACGGCAGTCGGAGCAGCTCCCGTGCTGTTCGGGCGCATCCCGTCCCGGGCCACGCGCGATCTGTCGCTCGGCTTCGCTGCCGGTGTCATGCTGTCAGCCTCGTTCTTTTCGCTGATCATCCCGGCATTAGATGCCGCAGAGCCGATGTTCGAGAACGGCGCGATGCCTGCGGCCATCGTATGCGTCTCGATCCTTCTGGGCATGGGGGCTGTCGCCCTGATGAACGAAAAGCTGCCGCACGAGCATTTCAAGACGGGACGCGAAGGGCCCGAAGCGGCGTCATTGCGGCGGGTCTGGCTGTTCATCATCGCGATCACGATCCACAACTTTCCCGAGGGTCTCGCGGTCGGGGTCGGGTTCGGTTCCGGTGGCATGGAAGGTGGCCTCCCACTCGCCATCGGCATCGGCTTGCAGAACGCGCCCGAAGGATTGGCCGTCGCGGTGTCGCTGCTGGGCGAGGGATATCCGAAGCTGCGCGCCTGGGGCATTGCGGCGCTGACTGGCATGGTCGAGCCGATTGGCGGTCTGCTCGGGGCCGGCATCATCACACTGTCGGAACCGCTGCTTCCATGGGGACTGGCCTTTGCCGCGGGCGCAATGCTCTACGTCATCAGCCACGAGATTATCCCCGAAACCCATCGCAGCGGCTATCAGAACAGGGCGACGCTCGGCTTGGCTGTCGGGCTCGTTCTGATGCTGTTTCTCGATGTCTGGTTGGGGTGAGGCAATGTCACTACCCAAAGTGATCGGCGTCTTTGCCGCGCTTGCTGCGTTCGCAATCGATCAGATCACCAAAGCCATTGTCGTTGCGAATGCCGCCACTTTTAGCGCCGGGATTTCCGTGTTTCCGGGATTCAACCTCGTCTTTTCTCGTAATGACGGCGTGACTTTCGGGATGCTGGGCGGCGCGCCGTGGTGGAGCCTCACCGCTCTCGCTCTTGCCATCTGTGTTTGGCTTGCTGTCATGCTGTTTCGCGTCGAAAATGCGGCCGAAACACTTGCCTACGGCGCGATCATTGGCGGAGCGCTGGGCAATGTCATCGATCGTGTGCGCTATCGGGCTGTAACAGACTTTCTCGATTTCTACATTGGCACAACACATTGGCCTGCCTTCAACATGGCCGATGTATTTGTCGTCAGTGGCGTAGGGCTCTTGCTCGCCGCGCCATGGATCAGCGCGCGGCGTCCGATCAAGTCGTGAAGACGGAAATTCTGAACCGCATCGCTCTGCGCCCCTGTTTGCTTTCGCGGATGACGCTTGGTTTCGCCGCCGGGGCGCTGACGGTTCTGACTTTCCCGCCTCTTTCGATTCTCCTGCTTGTTCCCGTTGCCTATTCCGCGTTGTTTGTCGGGCTTCGCGATCTCTCCTTCGGGCGCGCTTTCCTCGTCGGCTGGGCGTTTGGTCTCGGCCAGTTCGGTTTCGGGATTTCGTGGATTGCAGAGAGTTTCTACGTCGAGGCCGAGCGGTTCGGGGCGATGGCGATCCCGGCCGTCGCGGGATTGTCCGCAGGTCTCGCGATTTTCCCGGCCATTGCCGCCGCGCTTTTCGCCGAAATCGCGCGGCGTGGAGCCATGGGCAGTCTCTTGGCCTGCCTCCTGTTCGCGACCTCCTGGACCGTGGCCGAGTGGTTGCGCGGTCACGTTCTGACAGGTTTTCCATGGAACCTCGCCGGCTACGCTTTGGTCGATTACGCCGCTCCTCGCCAACCCGCCGCCTGGGTCGGAAGCTATGGGCTAAGCTTTCTCACCGTGTTCGTCGCGGCACTTCCCGGCGCGGCTGTCATGGCGTCCGGGCGGCAACGATTGACCGTTTCGCTCATGGCGCTGGCGGGCATCGCGACGATGTGGGCTGTCGGCACGCTTCGCCTCCAGTCGGATGCACAACAGCCACCCGGTGTCGACCTGCGCATCGTCCAAGGCAACATTCCACAAGAGGAGAAATGGGCGCCCGAGAACCGCGAGGCGACCTTCGCGCGCTATCTTGAGCTTTCAACCCAGCCCGGCGATTTCGACGTTCTTCTTTGGCCGGAAACCGCCTTTCCGGGTTTCCTCGATGAGGATACGGAGGCACGGGATCGCATTGCCGCTGCGCTACCAGACGGCAGGGTGCTGCTCACCGGTGTGCCGGACCGTGTACCGAGCGAAGATGGCACCCGATATTTCAACACGGTCCAGGCTTTTGGCGCGACCGGCAGAATCCTGACCGGATACGCGAAACATCATCTCGTACCCTTCGGCGAATATGTGCCATTCCGCGGCTGGTCGCCCATCGAGCGGCTCACGGCGGGTCTGGGCGATTTTACGCCCGGACCGGGCCCGCGAACGCTTGCGCTTCCGGGTGTGCCGCTGGTCGCCCTAGCGATCTGCTATGAGATCATCTTCCCAAGCCATGTGGTCGACGACCTGTTCAAGCCAGACTGGATCTTCAACGCAACCAACGACGCCTGGTTTGGCACCAGCATCGGACCTGAGCAGCATCTGGCTTCCGCACGTATGCGCGCCGTAGAGGAAGGCCTTCCTGTCATTCGAGCCGCGAATACGGGCATCTCTGCGGTCATCGACACGAGCGGAGAGATCGTTGCGCGGCTCGATACCGGCGAAACGGGCATCATCGACGCTAGCCTGCCCTCCGCGCGACCGCCGACACTCTACGCGAGCTTCGGGGACTGGATGCTGCTGGCGCTCATCTTGGCTTCGTGGAGCTGGGCAACGGCGACCAATGCGACGGCGCGCTACCGCCGCATGAGAAACACCGTCATGCAAAGATGTGGATAGGTGTTCCGTCCTTCACCATTGCATAGATGTCCTCGATCTGCCGATCTGTGACCGCGATGCAGCCAGCTGTCCAGTCGCGGACGTCCGTTGGGTCGATGCCGGGTCGTGGACCACCATGGATGAAGATGTCGCCCCCGGGGGATCGGCCCTGCGCCTCGGCAAAAGCGATGTCGGCCTCATTCGGATAAGAGATGCCAACCGAAAGATGATAAGTGCTTTCAGGGTTGCGCTTATCGACTATGTAGGTGCCCTCCGGGGTCCGGCCGTCTCCCTCGAATTGCTTGTGACCCTCAGGAGCGAAACCCAGCCCGACCGGATAGGTTTGCAATACGCGATCGGCTCCGTCGAGAACAAGCAAGCGCTGCCCCTTATAAAGCCGAACACGGGTCACCTCGGGTCCGCCATAGCTGCGGAACTTGCTGGCACAGCCGGACAAAAACGCTGCGAACCCGCCCAACAGGACGGCGCGGCGGGGAAATCGGATGGTTTTCACTGCTCATGCCTCTTTGGTGAGGTCGGATATGGATATTACGGTACCTTGCAAATGCTGCGTGATCAATGTGCATGGGCAAGCGCGGCCTTTGTCATCTGTGGACCAACCTGTTCACCGCCGGACGGAGGCGCCTTGGCCTCTTGGCTGTTCAGCAGGCGCAGGGCGTTGGCCACCACCAGCAATGACACTCCTACGTCGGCTGCAATAGCGCCCCACATCGATGCCACTCCAAACGCGGTAGCGACAACGAAAACGCCCTTGGTCGCCAAGGAAATACCGATGTTCTGATGGATAATCGACATTGTCCGGCGCGAATGACCGATCAGCCAAGGCACCTTGCCAAGGTCGTCGGTCATCAGGGCAATATCCGCAGTCTCGATTGCCGCGTCCGAACCAACAGCACCCATCGCGATGGCGTAATGCGCCCGCGCCATGGCGGGGGCGTCGTTCACCCCGTCGCCGATCATGGCCACCATGTCATGCGTTTCGACCAGTTCTTCGATGGCTGTCACTTTGTCTTCGGGCAGAAGCTCGGCGCGGACCTCGTCGATGCCGACCTCGGCTGCAACGGCGCGCGCCGTCCGCTCGTTATCGCCCGTCAGCATGACGATGGTCTTCACGCCTTGCGCGTGGAGCTGTGCCACGATGCCCTTGGCGTCGGGGCGGATACGGTCGCGCAATTCCAGGATGCCGGTCACGCCGGTGTCGTCGCCCACGGCAACAAGGGTGCTGCCAGCCCCTTCGATGCGGTCGCGCAAATCCTTCGGAATGGCGTCACCGAAACCCTTCTCCTCGGCAAACCGGTCCGACCCTAGCCAGATCGACCGGCCGTCAGTGCGTCCTTCAAGTCCCCTACCAGGAACGGTTCGGGTATCTTCTGCGGCGGACACCTTGATGCCGTCGGCTTCTGCCCGCGCGAGAATGGCGCGCGCCAAGGGATGCGAGGAACGTGCCTCGAGCCCCGCGGCGAGGGTCATCAGATCCTGCGCCGATGCTCTACCCAGCGGATGCACCGCCGCCACCTCGGGCTCGCCCATGGTGATCGTGCCGGTCTTGTCCATGGCCAGTGCAGTGGTCTTGCCCGGTGCCTCAACATATGCACCGCCCTTGATCAGCACTCCGGCCCGCGCTGAAGCGGTGAGTGCGGCGACGATGGAGACCGGTGTCGAGATGACCAGAGCACACGGGCAGGCGATCACTAGCAGCACGAGTGCATTGTAGAACCAATAATCCCAGGCCCCACCGAAAATGAGCGGCGGCAGCAGGGCAATTGCAATGGCGAGAGCCATGACGATAGGCGTGTAGATGCGGGCGAACTTCGCCACCCATTGCTCCACCGGCGCGCGGCGGGCATGGGCGTCGCCGACCATGCGGATGATCTTGGCCAAGACGGTGTCCGAGGCGGCCTTCGTGGCGCGCACCGTCAATGTGCCTTCGCCGTTGATCGTGCCGGCATAGACTTCGTCGCCTCGTTCCTTTGGGACCAGCGCACTCTCTCCGGTGATTGGCGCCTGATCGACCGCGCCCGCGCCGTCCGTCACCTCACCATCGAGGGGGATACGGTCGCCACCGCGTACTATGAAGCTTGAGCCTACGGCGACTTGAGCCGCCGGAACGTCGGCCTCGCTTCCGTCTTCGCGGATCACGCGCGCCGTCGGTGGTGCAAGATCCAAGAGCGCCGAGACCGCATTCCTCGCACGCCCGACGCTCCAGCTTTCGAGGTAGAGCGAGAGCGAGAAGAAGAACGCAACCGTCGCCGCCTCGAAGAATTCGCCAAGCCCTATGGCACCGGCCACCGCGACCACCATCAGCAGGTTCATGTCGGGCGACAGCCTCCGTGCGGACGACCATGCCTTGGGTGCCACGAGCCAGACACCGAACAGGATCGCAACCGCGAATAGCCCTGCCTCGACCAGTGGCATCGGCGCTTCGCCGTGCCCTGCGAAGAGGCCGAGTGCCCCCCCCATGCCGGTCTCGATGATGTGCCACAGAAATCCCGCGGCCCAGAAGCCGCCACTGAGCGCCGTAAACAGCCGCTGTCGTGCAAGATGGGCCGCCTGGTCGACCGACGCGTTTTCGGCATCCCAGGGCTTGGCGGTCATGCCGGTGCTTGCGACCAGTTCTGCAATTTCGCCGTCCGATACACTCTTGGCGCTGTCGAGAATAGTCATCCGTCCATTGATCACGTCGAACGCGAGATGCTCGGCCCCGCCGATCTTCGGGCCAACCACCTTGTTCAGGATCGCGACCTCCTCGGCGCAATCGAGGCCGGACACCTGAAAACTGCGCCCGCCCGTCGGCGCGGGCGTCGTCGGCTCGATGTCGCCGCACGTTCCCGCGCTCCCGCAACAGTTGCCGCCGTTTGCCTGGTCGTCTTCGGCATGATCGTGATCGTGGTGATGGGTGTCGGACGGCATGAATGGACCTCTGGATTCGGGTGCATCACCATGACATAGCCCCTACAGTAGCTAGAGCTTCAAGAGCAAAATACGGTGGTATTTCAGTTTGTATTTTTGCTAGAAAGTGCGGTGATCCGTGCGGTTTTAGCACTACCCATGAAAACCGTCGCGAGGAGTGGCATAAGCGGAAGGAACAACAATGCTGAGTATTACTCGGACACGGATGAAGATGGCTGTCGTCGCACTCTTTCTGACCGCAAGCTGCGGCTCGCAGGAGGTCGGCCAGTTGCCTGCCACTGAACCCGAGTCCGGCGTTCCCGAGATCGTTCTCGAATTGGCGGCGGACGGTCAGGATCTCTCAACCGTCCGCCTGCTGCCTGACGACGGGTGTTACTGGTACGAGCATCGCGGTCAGGTCGAGACAACGCTCCTGCCACTTCGGGCAAGAAACGGAGCGGCTATCTGTCGGCAGGCGCAGGCCTGACGAATGCGAACGGCAGCATCCGTCGCTCGGCGCGCATCACCACAGGTCGCCAACCTCTGGTGCCGCAAGGCTGCCTTCCGCCGAATAGAGATACGCCGTCGAGCCGATCTCGACACGTGGATAGAGACTGTTGATGTGCGCCATCACCATCCTGACGCAACCCGAGCTGGCTCGGCTGCCGATACTTTGCGGAAACGGGGTACCGTGAATCCGCAAATATGTGTCGCGATCCCCGACGTAGAGGTACATGGCCCGCGATCCGAGCGCGTTCTCGGGCCCGGGTTCCACACCACCCTCGAACTGCGCATAAATCTCCGGTTCCCGCTCGATCATGTTCTGGGTCGGGGTCCAGTGCGGCCACTCGACCTTGCGCTGTATCGTATAGATACCCGGTTCGTAGAGGTCGCCACGCCCGATCGCCACGCCATAACGCATAGCGGTTCCACCCTCCTCGATATGGTAGAGATATCGCGCGACCGCATCGACATGGATATCTCCCGGTACGAGACCGTCCTTCGCGACGACTCGTTGCGGCAGGAACCGCGGGTGCAGACCCCAAGGATTGGAGGTTTCGGGGACATAATTTGGAGGCGTCACCTGTGCATCCCAGGCAGCCTTCTGCGCCTCGGTGGGCCAGGTATCGGCGAGGAGTGGGCCGGAGACCGACGCTGAAAACAGCGCTGTGGTTGATCGAACGAAGTGTCGTCTTGTCAGCATTTGGCAGCCTTTGTTCTGGGCATTTGCGCAGGCTCGCGAGGCACGAGCAGCGCTTTCGTGTCTCGATATGCAACCTCCACCAACTAGAGCTTCAAGGCATTTCTTTCCGCTAGCGCCGCACAGGTCAAAGGGGCGTGTGCAATCCCGTTGTTGCCGCTCAGCCGATCTTCGCGCCCCAGAACGAGGTGTGGTCAGCCGCGAAGTAGCCGTCCGCGACCCGGAAATACCCCTGCAACTCGACGGTGTCGCCCGCAGTGAGCGGGACCATGGTCTGCAGCCAGATCGCGGTGGCTAGCGAGACATGGGTGGCGGAGATTTCGCCGAGGGAGCCGCGGATTTCCGTCGTGCCGTTCAGCACGAGCCGCCCGCGCATGCGGGCCGTGGCGCTGGCGTTGATCTTGTAAAGCAGCGTCGCGCCGAAGAGGTAGGTGCCATCCGAAGGCGCCACGAAATGGTTGTTCGCGGCGTCGAACGCCCCCTGATCGTTATAGTCGGTGTTGTTCAGGCCGATCTTCGTCCAGGTTCCTACGCCGACATAGTTGTCGTAGTTGGTGTACGCCTTGAACCGCGGCAGCCGGGGCTGATCGACGATGCCGTTCGCGTTGTCGACGCTCAGCCCGTCGAAGAAGGTGCTGCCGTCGGCGGAGACGGCGAGCCGGAAACTGTCCGAGCCGAACAGCCCCACCAGCGCCTTGGTCACGAAGCCGGTCTGCAGCGTCAGGCCGAGATCGTCGCCCGCAGCCTCCTTGTTCATGGTGTAGAACAGATCGCCGGTGCCGCCCTCGGCCAAGGTCTTCGCGGTCCAGAGCGCCGCGTTCAGCTTGGCCGAGAACGGATTCGACGCATCGGCCGTCGTGCCGAGTCCCAGCAGCGCAAGGTTCTGCAGCGCGGCCGGCGTGGTTCCTACCCAACCTGACCCGTCATAGACCAGCAGCAGCCCCTCGTCCTCGACCCACGCCCGCCAGCCGGTCCGTGGGGGCAGGCGGAGCCAGGCGCCATCGGTCCAGAGTGCGACGTTTAGGTCCCAGCTGGCCCAGTCGCCTGTCGCGCCCGAGCCGACGATGTAGCGGTCGCCGTCGGCGGGGCTCGCAGGGGGTGCTGCCAGGTCCCGATCGATAACAGAGAGCTGAACGAGCCCGTCGAGGATCCGCAGCGCCTCGTTGTGGGTGACGTGCTTCTGGGCCTGCGCCGCCAGGATATGGGGCAGCAGGAGATGGGTGGTGGCGTCGGACATGGGTTGGCTTTCAGAACGTGAGCGTGACAGTTTTCGGCGCGCCCCGCCCGACGAGGGCGGAGAGCTGGTAGATGCGGATGTTGACGGTGTCGCCGGGGGCGAGCGGCGCGCCCCAGTCGGCGCTCTGCTGGGCGGCGGTGTAGACGGCGCTGGTGGTGGCCGCGCTCAGCACCCGCTTCACGGCCGCGCCGTCGAGGATCTCGACCTCGTAGGTTTCCAGTTCCTCCGCCAGCGGCACCTCCAGCCCGCCCCAGCTGTCGGCGGAAAGAGCGCGGGACCGGCGCGTCCAGCGGATGGTCAGATCGCCGGGCGTGCGTGGGCGACGCCACGGCTGCTCGACATGGGCGACAGAGAAGGGCCGCAGTCCCGCGCCCGCGGGGGTAAAGGTCTGCGCCACATAGGTCTCGTCGCTGACCGGGCGGCTGGCCGGGCCGATGCGCCAGTTCCACGGGATGCCAAGATCGGCCTCGGCGATCGGCAGCGACGCGAGGCTGTCGTCCAGCACCACCACCCGCGCGCCGGCGGGCGCCGGGTTGCCCATGGCACCTTCCGTGCCGCGCTGTCCGCGCAGAAGCCGGGTGAGCCGATATCGACCGGGCGCGAGCAGCTCGGCCGCGCCGGCCTGCACGATCTCCCAGACCCCAGGCGCGCTCTCGATGGCAAGCGCGTTGGCGCCCCCGAACAGGGTCAGGTCGGTGACGCTTTCCAACGTGCCGGTGAGCAGATCGACCACAAGCGCATTTCCGAAATCGAAGCGCGAGGTGGGGCCCGCGTAGAAGTCGGAGACCAGCTGGCCAATCCGGGCGCGACTGCCGAACGTCGTCAGCAGCTCGAAGCCATCGGTCGAAGGACTGCGGAACACCGCAATCTCGCCGGGCCAGGGAACCGCATGCGCGACGACCATCGGCCGATGCGCGGGCTGGTCCTCGGTCAGCTGCGGCAGGTCCATCAGCACCGCGTCCGGCGCGCCGAACACCACGGCGCGCGTCAGCGACGCCGCGCGGGGATCGCCGGGCGGCAGGTCGTAGGTCGCGCGATCCTGGCGGACCGCCTCGATGCCGCGAGCCTCCGCGTCGGCGATGGAGACGAGCCGCAGGTCGACCAGCCGCCCGTCATGGGCGAGCCGGATCGGGTCCGCCGGATCGAGCGCGAGCCGCGAGGGCGGCAGACGGAATGCCGCCGTCTCGCGCCCCACCCACGCCTCCATCAGCGCGCGGCGGCAGCGCCGCTCGGCTTCCTCGGGCGGCACCGCCATCGGGAAGCTCTCCGAGGCGATCCGTGTCGTGTCGACGGTGATGCGCCGCGCCTCGACGAGGGCCGCGTCGTAATCCTCGTCGGCGCGGGCGACCTGCCACTTCAGCGCCTGCGGCAGTTCCGTCTCCTGGCCCCGCGTCAGTTCCAGCACGTCGCCCTCGCGGGCGGCCACAAGATCGTCGGGA
The DNA here is from genome assembly GCF_049800875.1 of Amaricoccus tamworthensis. NCBI lineage: Bacteria > Pseudomonadati > Pseudomonadota > Alphaproteobacteria > Rhodobacterales > Paracoccaceae > Amaricoccus > Amaricoccus tamworthensis. The sequence continues at coordinate 18,785 of NZ_JBNAFV010000003.1, forward strand.
TCGAACGTGGCGACCGACGCCCGGCCACGCATGATGAAACGGATCACGCCCTCGGTCTCCACGGCGTCGAAGCCGAAGTGGCGCGACAGCGTGGTGATCGACGCGCGCGGGCTTTCGAGCGCGGTGATGGCGTAGCCCTCCACCGCTCCCCAGAGGCCGGTGACGTCGATCCGGGACTCGGGCAGCCCGGCGCGCAGGCAGAGGTGCCGCACCAGCGCCGCCAGCGACACAGCGCCGAGCCGCCCCGTCAGCCAGTGGCCGAGCCGCCAGTTCGCGCCGTCCGTCCAGACGTCGGTCAGCGCCGGGAAGAACGGATAGGGCCGCGCGTCCCAGGTCCAGGCGGCGCATTCGGGGACGTGCACCATCCGGCCGCCGTAGTCCGATGACACCGGGTTGTTCGCGGCCTCGCCCCACCAGAGATACGTGGCCTCGAGATAGGCGCGCTGAATGGCGTCATCGCGCCAGCCCCGCGAGAAATGCGGCGTGAAGCTCTCGGATGACTTCGGGTCGAAGAAGACGTTGGGCTGGTTGGTGCCCCGGTCGATGGCCGGGCAGCCGAGTTCGGTGAAGCGGATGGGTTTGGATTGCGGCACCCATGCTGTCGGCGTGCCGCTCTCCACCCCACCGGGGCGATTGTAATGCGGGTTCGACCACCAGCTGCGCAGATCCTTGTAGCGGAAGACCCATGGCTTGCCGGCGGCGCCATCGGCAATCGGCGTCCGGACCTGTGCCGACCGATCCGTCGCCGATGCATAGAACCAGTCGAAGCCTTCGCGGCCCGCGATGTTCGCCTGCAGATAGGCCCGGTCATAGATCGCGGGCCAGCCCTCCTGCGCGTCCGCATGATCGAACCCGTCGCGCCAGTCCGACAGCGGCATGTAATTGTCGATCCCGACGAAATCGATCTCCGGGTCGGCCCAGAGCGGATCGAGGTGGAAGTACACGTCGCCCGAGCCGTCGCCCGGCTGGTGCCCGAAATACTCGCTCCAGTCGGCGGCATAGCCGATATTCGTGCCGGACCCGAGGATCGAGCGCACATCCGCGAGCAGATCCCGGTAGGCCTGCACCGCCGGATAGGTGGCCGCGCCCGAGCGGATCGTCGTCAGCCCCGGCATCTCGGTCCCGATCAGGAACGCATCGACCCCGCCCGCCGCCGCGCAGAGATGGGCGTAGTGCAGCACCATGCGCCGCAGGCCCCAGTCGCTGGATGGCCCGGTCCAGCTGACGCTCTCGCCCGCCACGCTGAAGCTCGCAGGTGTCGCCGCGCCGAACAGCGCCGCGACCTGGCTTGCCGCCGTGGCCGTCTTGTCCACCGATCCGGCGTAGCCAGCGGCCGGGGAACAGGTGATCCGCCCCCGCCAGGGGAATGCGGGCTGGCCGGTCTCGGCGGCGCTGTCGGAATACGGGTTCGGCAGCGTGTTGCCGGGCGGCACGTCCATCAGGATGAAGGGATAGAAGGTCACGCGCAGTCCGCGCGCCTTCATCTCCTGGATCGCCTGAACCACCGCGAAGTCGGACGGCGTGCCGCCATAGACCGGGCGATCCTGATCGTCGCGGCTGACCAGGAAGGCATTGGCGCGGCTCACGCCGTTCACCGACCAGCTGGCGGGCGTCGTCGACTTGGCCGAGACCTCGACGCCCGGCCGCACCTTGCAGGAGCCCGCGCGCAGATCGTCGCCGAACCAGGCCACGACGAGGCTGACGCTTTCGACCGCAGGCGCCATCGCCTGCAGCCGGTCCAGCGCCTCCACCATGTCGGTGGAGTCGGCCAGCGCGTTCAGGTTCTCGGGTACCGTCGCGCCGCCATCGGTCTTGCGGATCGCCTGCGTCGCATAGGTAAACTCGCCCGAGGCCGGGATCATGGTGACGGCGCGGGTCAGCCCCTCGGCGGTGTCGGGGTCGGCCAGCGGGCGGAACACCTCGAAGGAGAGCTGTGGCAGGCGGTTGCCGTAGGTGGAAAGCGCCAGTTCCTCGAAGACCACATAGGCCGTGCCGCGATAGGCGGGCGTGCTGGCCGCGCCCATCTTCGCGGCGATGAACGGGTCCACCGTCTGCGCCTCGTCGCCCGGATACCAGCGCCAGGTGACGCCGGAGAGGTCCATCGGCTTGCCGTCGGCCCAGATGCGGCCGATCCCGGTGATCGGGCCTTCGCAGAGCGCCACGGCGAAGCTGGCATAGTAGAGATACTCGGTGGTCTTGACCTTGCCGCCCCCACCGCCCTTGCCGCCGCCCTGCGTGGTCGTCTTCGTCTCCTCGCGGAAATCGGTCGCCCAGATGATGTTGCCGCCCATGCGCATCCGGCCGTAGAGCCGCGGGATCACCGCGCCCTCGGTGGCCGAGGTGATGCGCAGCGTATCGAGCCGCGCGCCCTCGATGCGCTGGGTGGGCGCCAGCGACGAGATGATCCAGCTGTCGACGACCGAGCCGATGGCGGAGCCGATGAAGCCGCCGATGGTCGCGGCGCTGACGCCGAGGATCGCCCCGCCGATCGAACCGCCAATGGCGGCGCCAGCGGCACCGAGGACAAGCGTTGCCATGGTCGGGTCTCAGCGTTGCGGGAACAGGAAAGCGAAGGCGATGCGCCGCCGCCAGCATGGAGTGAGCGGTTCCTCGATCACGCCGAGCCGCTCGTATGCATGGAGGAAAATGTCTGGGCCGGTCAGGATCCCGACATGCTTGGCGATGGCGCGGGGCTTCATGCGGAAGAGGATCAGCGCGCCGGGGCCTGCCTCGGCGGGCGACACCTCGATCATCATCCGGCGTGCGCTCTCGGCCAGAACCTCGCGCGGCCCGGTCTCGCCCCAGTCCCGGCTGTAGGGCGGGATCGGGAACGGCTCGGGGCCGACGACCTCGCGCCAGACGCCCCGCGCCAGCCCGAGGCAATCGCAGCCGACACCGCGCAGGCTGGCCTGATCATGATACGGCGTTCCGAGCCAGGACCGCGCAATGGTGATGACGTGCTGGGGATCAGCGGCGTTCACAGCACCGACCCCTCGTGCCCGCCGTCCTTCGTGGCGTAGCGCAGCACGGCATCCTGGCCCGGGATGTGCGGGAAACCCCGGAAGTTGACGGTGTTGGCGAACTTGGCGCCGCAGGTCTCCATGCGCTTGTCGCAGCCCGCGCGGATGGTGAAGGCGTCGCCCTCGGCGATGGACCGCACCGGCGCCTCGAGCAGGGTCAGGATCGCGACGCCGTCCGTCACGTCATGGCCCAGCACTTCCGCGCGACGCCCCGCATTCGCGTCGCTCGTCCATTCGATGGTGCCGAAGGTGAACCAGCCGGAAGCGAACCCGCCGAGCCCCGAGGCGGTGAAGGCCCGGTCCCGCAGGAGATCGATGACGGCGCCCGTGCCCTTGAAGGCCGGGTGCTCCAGATCGACCCCGCAGCGCGCGTCGCCGAGCGCGGCATCGCAGGTCGCCTGGAAGGTCCGCCCGACCGTCTGGCCGAGTACGTGGGCGAGCGAGCGGACCTCGGCGACGAAGGCCAGCCTCCCGCGCCGGATCTGGCCGATGGCCCCGCGCCGCATCAGCACGCGCTGAGCCGTGTCCGCCCAGTTCACGCGCCAGACCTCGACTTGCGCCGCGTCCCAGCGGCCGTCGAGAATGTCGGTCTCGGTGATCCGGTCGGAGGTCAGCACGCCCTCGGCATCCTGCGCATCGACCGACAGGTCCGAGCCCGAGCGCACCTCGGACGCCGTGAGCCCGCTCTCGGGCTCGAAGGCAGTGCCATCGAAGCTCAGCGTCCGGTCGTGGTCGGTGAAGCCGACGGTGACGCCATCAGCCCGGGTGATCCGCCAGCACCACGCGAGCGTCGTCGTGCCCTCGTCGAGATGGGCCTGCAGGTCAGGGTCGAGGGTCTTCATCGGCGCAGTTCCAGCAGCGGAATGGAGGTGATCGAGCCGAGCCGCTCGAGGTCGAGCGTCACGTCGAGCGCGTCGGCGTCGAAGCGGACGGGTACGTCGAACTCGAACCCGGCGGTGATCGCGACGCCAGCGCCCGGCGCGGCGCTGAAGGTGACGACGCCGGTCGTGGTGTCGACCGACCAGCCGGAGGGCTGCTCGACGCCCGACAGCGCGATGCGCACGCTGCCCGCCACCGGCTTCGCGATGGCGCGCGTCCAGGATTGCGCGCCCGAGGCGTAGCGCTTCACCAGCTGGAAGGCGGTCGTCGCGCCATCGCCGGTGCCGATCGCCTGGTCGGTGGGCGACGGCGTTCCCGAAGGCAGGCAGGACTTGTGGTCGCCCCAGTCCTTGAAGCGGAAGCCGTGCAGCCGACCGTTGCGCGCCTCGAAGAAAGCCACGACAGCCGCCAGATCGTCCGCGCGGCGGATACCGTAGGCCACATCGTAGCGGCGGCGCGAATTGGCCCAGCTCGCGTTGCGTTCCTCGTCGCCCGAGGCGAGTTCGACGATCTGCGTGCGCCGCTCGGGCCCGCCGCGCGCGCCGCGGCTGATGTTGTCGGGAAACCGGACCTCGTGAAACGCCATCACATGCCCCTCCGCCCGAGCGACACGGCACGGGCGATGTCCGCGGCGACCTGCGTGCGGGACTGCCGGAAGCTCTCGGCGTCGCGGGCCATGATGGTGACGTTGACGCCGCCACCCGCGCCGTAGCTCTGCGCCTCACGCCGGGACAGCACGCGCTCGCCCCGCTGCAGGATCGCGGGCACCTCGTCATGACGAAGTCCGGCCATGCCGCCGCCATGCATCCGGGGCGCAGCGGCGAAGGCCATGGCAGGTACCATCCGTGATGGCCCGGCCGAGCCGACCATCCCGCCCGCGTGCAGGACATTGGCGAAAATGCCGCCCGCACCGGAGAACACGCCCGACAGCGCGTTCGCGATCGGCCCGAGGATGAACCGCCGCGCCGCGAGCTGGGCGAGATCGGCGAGCAGCGAGGTGACGAGATCTCGGAAGTTCAGCTTGCCGGTCCGCACGAACTCGCCCACCGCGTTCTCGGCCGATTGGAAGGCGCCGACGAGGCTCTGGCCGATGTCGCCGCCAATGTCGCGGGCCTTGCTGGCGTAATCCGACAGCGCCGCCGTGACCGCCTGCCAGCCGGTGACGGCCGCGTCGGTCGCGGGCTCCGCTGCAGCGGCGGCGGCTTCGGCCGCCACACCGGCGCCCGTCGCGGCGCGTCCGGCATCGCCAAGCGCTGTCTCCAGGCGCTCCGCCGCAGCGGTCGTCTCGGCCAAAGCGTCGGCGCCGTCCTGGTCGGTGCCGCGGACCGCGTCGCGCAGCGCCTGCCAGCTTTCGAGGGGCGCACGGGCACCCTCAGCTAGATCGCGCGCCGCACCACGATAGGTGTTGGCTGTTGCGAGGGCGGTATTGGCCGCTGCGGTGAGCCCGAGATCGGGAGCGGTGAGCGGGTTGCCCTCGAAGGCCCGGTCGAAGGCCGTCTGCGCCGCTGTCGTGGCAGCACTGGCTGCCCCCTCGAATCGGTTCTCGATCTCGCCGAGGTCGAGGTCGGGCACCAGCGAGATGCGGCGCTCGGACCCGAGGGCTTCCAGCCCCTGGTTGATGCCGCCGATGAAGCCGTTGATGCGCGAGACCACACCGTTCAGCATCGCCTCGACGCCGTCGACCAGGCTGTTGGCCGCCTGGAACGCCAGATCGCCGATGGCGGCGGGCAGCAGGCCCCAGATCGCCTTGATTGCCTCGTAGGCGCCCTCGAACGTGTTCACGGCGGTGTTGCCGAAGCCCACCACGCTCTCGATGGCGCTCTGCATGCCGGATGCGGCATCAGCCTTCAGGTCGAAGAACATCGCCGTGGCGGCCGCGCCCGCCGCAGCGGCGCCCATCTTGATGCGTTCCCAGACCTCGACCGCGACGTCTTTCAGCAGCGACATCGCCTCGCCGAAGCCGCCCGCGCCGGACACGAGCCGGGTGAACTGGTAGACGAGCTCGCCCGCGCCGACGATCAGCGCGCCGATGCCGGTGCGGATCAGCGCGCCGCGCAGGACGACCAGCGCCGTGGCCAGACCCCGGACCGAGAGCGCCGCAGCGGCCATGCCGGCGGCCCCGCGTCCGGCGAGGAAGGCTGCGAAGGTGGCGGCATAGGTGGTCAGGCGGCCGATGTTGTCGAAGAGCCCGCGGATCGCGACGCCAAGCGGCCCGGTGCGGCTGGCGACCGCCGCCATGGCGTTGGCGACAGCTTCCAGCGCGGGGGCCGCGGCGACCGCCAGCTGGTTCGACAGCCCGCGCCAGATCAGCCCGAGCCGCGAGATGGCGTCGTTCGTGCGCTCGATCTGGTCCGCATCCTGCTCGGAGACGACGACCCCGAAGGCGAGGACGTCCTCGGTCGCCTGGCGCAGCGTCGCGGTGTCGATCCGCGACATGGCGATCGAGCCTTCCTCGCCGAAGAGCTGACCCGCGACGGCCGCGCGCTCGGCGGCCGGCACAAAGCTCTCGATCGCGGCGTTGATCGCGCCTACACGCTGGTCCAGCGGCAGAGCGATCAGGTCGGTGGCGGACAGCCCCAGCCGGTCCAGCGCGTCGGCGGCGGGACCGGTTCCGGCGGCCGCCTGGCTGAGGCGGCGCGTCAGATCCTTCGTCGCCTGCTCGATGCCGGACATCGACACGCCCGCAAGTTCGCCCGCCCGCTCCAGCGTCTGGATCGAGGCGACCGTGGTCCCCAGCGACTGCGCGAGCTTCGCCTGCGCATCGACGGTCTGCAGGCCGGACCGGATCATTGCCACGCCAGCGGCTGCAGCGGCTGCCACGGCGGCGGCTGCAGCCACAGCTACACGACGAGAAAACGCCGCCAGCCGGGAGTTGGCCGCTTCCATCTCCCGGCTCAGCCGTCCGAAGCCACGCGATCCGGCTTCGCCCACGCCCTCCAGTTCGGCACGCACCTGCCGTCCGCCCACGGCCGCGAGGCGGACGCTAACCCGTTTTTCCGCCATGGGAATGATCCATCTGTTCGTTGAGTTTGGCGACCATCACCGCTTCGATGACGGGCAGCAGTTCGGCCATGGCGAGCGGCGGCACGCCGAGCGCGTCACCGAGCGCCAGCGCCGCCGACATGTCCCACCCGATCACCGCGCCGGGCAGGACACGCAGCTGGCCACCGAGACGGCCGACCAGGTCCCAGACCTGCCAACCCTCCGGAGTTTCCGGACGGTTCAGCCGCGCCGGGCAGTCCGGGCAGGCTTGCTCGCGGCCCTCGTAGGGTGCGCAGGCTTGGCAGTATCGCTCGCCCCCGCCGAAGGACCATTCGGCAAGAGCGCGGAGCCGTTTTTTTCCTGCTCCAGCAGCAGGCCCTTGGAGACGTAGGTCAGCTGGAAGGCCTCGAAGATCGGCCAGACATCGAGCAGCGCGTCGATGGCCTCCGGGCTCGGGTCGATGGCGTTGCCGTCGGCGTCGCCGATGCCCTCCCAGGCGAGCACCGCCCGACGCGCCAGCGCCTTGGCGAAGGCGACCGCGCGTTCCTCGTCCGAGGCCTCCTCGGGGACCGCCTCCACTACGGGGTCGCTGCGCGTCGCCACCATCAGCGCCGTCGTCAGCGGGCGGAGCTGCACGCGGACGCCAGGGGCGAGGTCATGCCAGCGTGGCGCGTTGGTCAGGTCGAGCGTCAGCATCCTCAATACACCTCTATGTCGTTGATCAGGGTTGCGGTGCACATCCGGCCGACCACGCTGTCGCGCGCCGCCTGCCAGTCGAACGTTGCCTGCACGCCCTGCGGACCCGAGATCTCGATGCGCGGGCGTGGCAGATAGACGGCGTGCACCGTGAAGGTGAAGCTCTCGCCCGAGGGCAGGACGTAGGCGAATTCCATCTCGCAGGCCTCGCCGTTGATGGCCTGCGTCACCAGCGTCTGGTCGGCGAACCGCACCTCGATCCGACCCGTGAGCGCCGCGATGCTTGGGTCCGCGCCGTCGATGCGCCCGTCCGAGCGGATGGTCTCGATGCGGTCGAGATTGTTGGCATAGGTGATCTCGGCCGAGACCACGTTGCCGAGCGCGGTGCCGTTGCGCGTGATCGCCCCGTTGAAATGGCCGAAGCGCTTCAGCTCCAGCGCGGCGGGCGTTCCGGCGCTGGTGGTCGTGCCCACCGTCTCGCCCTGCGCCACCAGCCGCGCGGTTGCCGTCAGCAACCCCGACCGCTGCATCTGCCAGGTGATCTGGTCGAGCACGCAGCCCGAGTACATCGCATAGCGCGGTACCTCGGGCATGCCGGTCTCGATCGACATACTGGGCAGCGTCCAGGACCCCGACTGGAATTCATGGCTGTACGGGGCCTCGGCGCCCGTGGTCGTCGGTGTCCCGAAGGCCGCCTTCAGCCAGAAGCCGAAGGCCTCGGCGTCGAGCGGCACCACGACATCGCCATCGGCCGTCACCGCGTCCTTGATCGGCGCCAGCGGATCGCGACCATAGCCGAGCAGCTCAGAGTTCAGCAGCGGTTGCTCCGCCCCCAGCGAGGTGCTGGCGAAAGGCATGCGGGTGAAGCCGCTCACGGGCGGCGTGCCATAGGTCGTCTCGAACGCAAGCGCCATCAGCGCCCGCGCCCCTTGGGCTCGTGCCATGGTGTTCTCCTCGGGTTGTCGGGATCAGCCGAGCGGGTCGGCCGTGGAATAGTGCAGCACCACCGGGATCACGGCGGCCTTCAGGCTGGCCGCGCCATCGACGGGCAGATCGACCGGGCGCGGAGCTTCCGCCTCGGTCCAGTCGCAGAGGCCGCCCAGCGTGCGGTCGGCGGCGAGCGCTGCGCCGATGCTGGCGGTCAACGTGTCGAAGGCGGCGTCACGGTCCGCGCCCTGCACGACCGCCTCGATCTCGGCTCGGTGCTGGTAGTGATAGCGAAGCGGCGACAGCGTGACCTCCGGCTCCCCCGGCTCGCCGTCGCGCATGATCAGCAGGCCTTCCGCCGGCACGCGCTCGGGCAGCACGTCGCCCCGCAGCGCGGTGGCGGGCAGCGCCGAGAGCCGCGCGTGCAGCGCGGCGAGGATGGTTTCGCGGGGTGTCATGGGTCGGTCGGGTTGGAAATCGCGTCGAGCACCGGACAGTCGGGGACTTCGGCGCCCGAACACCTGGATGCGGTTGCAGCAAGGACGGATTCGATACGCCGAAGATCCGCGATCCTCGCGCGGACATCGGCAAGGTGGCGCTCCGTCCGCTCCTTGACTTCCGCGCAGGTCGGCGCGGTGCCGTCGCCAAGTCCCAGAAGGCCGCGAATGTCCTCCATCGAGAACCCGAGTTCGCGGGCGCGCAGGATGAAGCGCAGGCGCGTGGCGTGCGCGGCGGAATAGATGCGGTAGCCGGCGTCGGTCCGGGGCGGGTCAGGCAACAGGCCGGTCTTCTCGTAATATCGGATCGTCTCGATGTTGCAGCCGGTCGTCCGGGCAAGATCTCCGCGTGTGAAGCCGCTCTCGCGCTCGTGATCGATCATGGGCAAGTTTCCTCTTGAGCCTGTAGTTGCTACAGACCCTACACCCATCGTCAATCACAGACGAGAGGTGCGCGACATGGCGCTGACAGACGACAGAACGGACAGCACGGGCGCGGATCGCCCCGCCCGAAAGGGCTGGCTCGCGGCGGGCGGTGTGCTGGGCGCCTTTCTCGCCTCGGCCTGCTGCATCGGGCCGCTGGTGCTTCTGACTCTCGGCATCTCGGGCGCCTGGATCGGCAACCTGACGGCTCTGGAGCCTTACAAGCCGATCTTCGCCGTGATCGCGCTCGGCTTCATCGCGGCGGGTTTCTGGCATTTGTATTTCCGCAAGCAGACCGTCTGCGAGCCCGGTTCCTACTGCGCAAGGCCAGCATCGGCGCGCATCACCAAGTCGGCGCTCTGGGCCTCCCTGATCCTCGTTCTCGCAGCCCTCACCATCGACTGGTGGGCCCCGCTTCTCTACTGACCCCGAAAGGACATCCACATGAAGAAGATCCTTGCACTCGCCTTGTTCGGCCTGACCGCCGTTGTGCCGATCACCGCCATCCCTGTTGCCGCGCAGACCGTCGCCGCCGAGCAGACCGTCACCTTCGCGGTGGACAACATGACCTGCGCGCTGTGTCCGGTCACCGTGAAGCGTGCGATGGAGGGCGTCGCGGGCGTGAGCGCCGTCGAGATCGACTTCGAGGCCCGCACCGCCACGGTGATCTTCGACACCGCCGCGACGAGCGCCGACGCCATCGCGACCGCGTCGGCCAATGCAGGCTACCCGGCGCGTGTCGCGGGCTGACGAGATGACCGAGCAGACCGACCGCAAGCTGATCGCGACAGGTGTCGTCGGCACCGTCATCGCAGCGCTCTGCTGCTTCACGCCGATCCTGGTCGTTCTTCTCGGCGCCGTGGGCCTGTCGGCCTGGCTTGGCTGGCTCGACTATGTGCTGCTGCCCGCGCTCGCCTTTTTCGTCGCACTGACCGTGTACGCGGTCTGGAGACGGCAGCGGCGCCAGACCACTCGAACGGATGGATGACTTGATGAAAGACGATTGCTGCGCGCCCAAGGGCGATTTCGACCTTGCCGTGATCGGCGCCGGATCGGCCGGGTTCTCGGCCGCGATCACCGCCGCCGAGGGAGGCAAGCGCGTCGCGCTGATCGGCCATGGCACCATCGGCGGGACCTGCGTGAACGTGGGCTGCGTGCCCTCCAAGACGATGATCCGGGCCGCGGAAGCCCTGCACGGTGCGCAGACAGCACATCGGTTCCCGGGCCTGAACGGCGAGGCGCAGGTCGCCGACTGGTCGGCGCTGGTTGCGGCCAAGGACGATCTTGTCGCGACACTGCGCCAGAAGAAGTACGCCGACCTGCTGCCGGGCTACGAGGGCGTCAGCTATCTCGACGAGGGTCCGGCGCGGATCGTCCCCGGCGGGGTCGAGGTCGGCGGTCGCAAGATCACGGCTCCCAAGGTGATCGTCGCGACCGGCGGCCGACCCGCCGTGCCCGACATCCCTGGGGTCCAGGACGCACCAACGCTCGACAGCACGTCGCTGCTGGAGCTGGACCGGTTGCCCGAAAGCCTGATCTTCCTCGGCGGCGGCTATATCGGCGTGGAGCTGGCGCAGATGATGGCGCGGATGGGCACCCGCGTCACCATCGTCTGCCGCTCGCGCCTGCTGCCGCGTACCGAGCCGGAGGTGTCCCGGGCGCTGACGGAGACGCTGCGCGCCGAGGGCGTCGCCGTTGTCGATGGCGCGACCTACGACGCCGCACGGCGCGACGGGGCCCGTGCGGTCCTGACGGTGACGGTGGACGGCGCAGACCGCGATCTGACGGCCGACCGCCTCGTCCTGACGACGGGACGCGCAGCCAACACCGAGGGGCTGGGCCTCGCGGAGATGGGCGTCGAGACCGACGCGCGCGGCGCGATCCGGGTGGGCGACGACATGCAGACCACGAAGGCCGGCATTTTCGCGGCAGGCGACGTCACCGACCGCGACCAGTTCGTCTACATGGCCGCCTATGGCGCCAAGCTCGCGTCCCGCAACGCCGTTCTGGGCGGGGCGGAGCGCTACGACAATACCGCCATGCCGTGGGTGGTGTTCACCGATCCGCAGGTTGCAGGCGTGGGCCTGACCGAGGCGCAGGCCCGCGCGGCGGGTCATGACGTCAAGACCAGTGTGCTGACCCTCGACAACGTGCCCCGCGCGCTCGCCGCCCGCGACACGCGCGGCCTGATCAAGCTGGTCGCGGACCGGGCGACCGACCGCCTGCTGGGCGGCGTGATCATGGCGCCGGAGGGCGCCGACAGTGTCCAGACGCTCGCCATGGCGCTCAAGTTCGGCATGACGACAAAGGCGCTCGGCGAGACGATCTTCCCCTATCTGACCACGGTAGAGGGGCTGAAGCTCGCCGCGCAGACCTTCGACAAGGATGTCGCGAAGCTGTCGTGCTGCGCGGGGTGATCCGATCCGTCGATCTCGTGGCTGCCGAGCAAGATTGCGCATCGATGCGATCACAACCTACCCTCCACCCAGTTCGCCACGATCAACCCGGGCACGCTGTCCAACGCCCGGTCGGCATCGCGCGCCAGATCCAGCCGCTTGGGCAGCTTGACCTGCGGGACCAGCAGGAAGATCGGCGCGGTGACCTTGCCGCGCCCCGTCTTGGAGCGCGACACGACCGCCTGACCCTTCGTGTTCAGCCGCCCCTCCGCGACCAGCAGGCTCGGTCCGGTGCGGCGGTAGACGAAGCGCAGGCGCAGCCCGCGGCGCCGCTCCCATTCTCCGGGTGTGATCCTGCCACCGCGCAGGGATTTGCCTGCGGCGGGCAGCGGGATCGCCAGCCAGAACCCGTCCTTAGAGCGGATCAGAGGGCCGGTGTCGTGCGCGCCAACGATGACCGGTGCCTTCGACCAGACCAGCGCTGCCGCGTCCAGGCTCTCGCCCGACCTCGGGAAGTTCTGGCTGCGGATCGAGTTGGAGAGCCGCGTGCCGAGTCCCGCACCGGTGATCTGCAGCCGCCAGGCCGACTTCAGCCCGGTCCCGGCCTCGCGCATGGCGGCCGTCACCGCGCGTTCGCCCGCCGCGACCTCGGCCGCCATCATCGCGACGATGTCGGGATCGATGGCGAGCTTCAGCTTCATGGACGTCATGCGGGCCCCAGATCGATGGTCCAGACCAGCCGCTCACGATCGCGGACGGGCTCTCCCTGGATGAGGAAGGCGTCGCCCTCGATCTCGATGCGGTCGCCTGGACGCGGGGATGGAACCTCGGTCACGCGCAGATCGATACGGGTGGTCTCGGACCACAGCCGGGCATCGCCGAAGTCCGATATGGCGTCAGCGCGCCGGGCGACGACGCGCACCAGCACGGGCGCGCCGCCTTCGGCGATGTAGACCGCGTCCCGGCCGATATTCGGATCGGCGAAGAGCGCGCCCACGGCGGCGGCGAAAGCGCTCATCAGAACGTCGCGTTCAGGCGCACCCGGCCGATGGTGTCGCCCGCGCCGCTCGCCACCGCCTCGACGGCCACGCCGATGAGGGTGTTGTCGGTGGCGACCGTGGTGCAGCGCTTGTTGGTGTCGTCCCAATAGACCTTGGCGCCCACAGTCCAAGCCTGCGAGCCGACCTTGGTGATGTCGAAGATGCCGACGAGCGCGGTCTCGACGGGCTCGCCGAGGGCGGCGGCGCCAGCAGCGATGCCGAAGATCGAGCCGACGAGCAGCCCATCGCCGGAGGCGACGGCATAGGGCGCGGTCAGGGTGATGGAGTTGCCGGGCTGGACGTAGTTTTTCATGACGGGGATCCTCGTGGAAAGACGAAGGGCGGCCCGTCAGGACCGCCCGCGTGTCAGGGTTCAGGAAGCGGGCCTTATGCGCCCGGGTTCTTGTAGAGGCCGCGCCAGTCGATCGCTTTGGCGCCGAAGTCGAGGCGGCACTTGATCTCGACGCCATCGACGTCGAAGCCGTTGCGCGTCTCGATGTAGGCGCCCTGCTGACCCTCGAGATAGGCGTATTCGATGGTGTCGATCTGGTTCGGGCTGGCCGCCAGATACCAGGCGGTCTCGCTGGCGGCGTCGAGCCGGGGTTCACTGATCGGCGCGAGCGTCCGGATCGACTGCGGCACCACGCTGGACGTGGCGGCGGGCACGAGGTTCTGGGCGACCAGCTGCTCGGCCTTCAGTTCCAGCGAGGCGGGCACGATCAGGAAGGCGGGCCGGACGTTCAGCACCGTCTTCTTGTCGAGGCCGGTCTGCCTGGCCATGGCGGCGCGGGCCGCGCCGACACTGCTGACATCGAGCGCCGCGCCGGTGCCCGCGAGGTTCTTGTGGGTGGTGTGGAACAGCGCGTTGCCGTCGGCCATCGCCGGGTTGGCGGTGATGATGCCCCAGACCACGTCCGACTCGAGCTGGGCGATGGAGTTGCCGTACATCGCCGGGATCCGGGTGAAGGCGTCGAGATCGTCGTTGATCAGCGTCTGGCGGGTGATCGCGACCACCCGGCCATAGGTCTTGACCTTGTAGCTCTCCTTGCTCTCGCCGAGCGTGCCGCGCTTGAACTCGCCGCTCTCGCCGACTTCCAGCAGTTGCGGCGCTTCGCCGAGCTGCACCCGGTGCATCGCCTTGAAGTCCGTCGCCAGCACCTGGCGGCAGAACAGCATGAAGGTGCGGGGATAGGCTTCGTAGGCTTGCCGCAGGGTCTTGTTGGTGACCGCCGACAGGATCTCGGGGAAGTCCGAGGTCGAATGCAGGGCCCGTGTCGCCACCTCGTCGCGCGACAGGCCGCGGGTGTTGACCCCGGCGTTGCCGAGGCTTTCGCGGGCCAGTTCCAGCAGCGTCATGCCGCGGTACTGGCGGGCGGCGTCCTCCAGCTGGAACAGCGTCGGGCTGTAACGGTGCAGGAGCGCGTTGGCCACCGCGTCGCGGCGGGTGATGCGCTCGTCCCGGCCGCCGAGGGGCACGGAGACATGCGGGAAGGTCCGGGTCTCGTCCGACTTGGCCGCGACCTGGTCGAGGATCAGGCGGCGGGACTCGTCGATGCTGACGCCGCGCTTGACCAGGTCCTCGGCGAAGCCGCGCTCGAGGTTCAGCCGCGCGGCCAGATCGTAGATGGTGGAGACGCGGTCGCGCTCGGCCTCGCGGGCGCGCGTTGCGACCGCCTCGGTGTCGGGCGCGGGAGTTGCCTGCGTCTTCGGCTGGCTGCGCGTCTCGCTGGCGGCGACCTTCGGGTCGGGCGCAGCCGGTTTCGGCTCGGTCATGGTGGTGTCCTCGGTTTCGACCGGCTCGGTCGGCTGGGTGGTGGCGGGTGCGGCGGCGTCGCTCGCCGGGGTCTGGCTCTGCTCCGTCATCGGGATCGGTCCTTTCGTGGTGGAAGGGGCGTCCCGGCGGTGGAGGACGCAGTCGTGAAGGGGATGCTGGGCGCGGAAGCCCGCGGCGGGGTCGGCGCCGACCGCGACGGCGGACACCTCGAAGGGCGTCCAGTCCACCGCCCGCCAGAGTTCGCGGGCGGCCTCGGGTTTCGAGACCTCGAAGCGGTGGACCTGGTAACCGATGGAGACCGCGCGGATGTGGCCTGCCTGGATGTCGCGCCAGATCGGCTCGACGTCGGCGCGCTCGGAGATGCGCACCAAGGCGATGCCGCGTCCGTTCTCGATCCGCGCCGAGCCCGGCACGACCGAACCGATCACTGCGTCGAGCGTGTCGAGTTCGTGCACCTTCAGGAACGGCGCGCCCGCGTTCAGCCGGTCGAGCCGGACATGGGCGGGATCGAGGCTCAGCTCCTCGTCGTAGGGCTCCCCGAAGAATGTCGCGCGCCGGACGCGGGCCCCGGCCGACCAGACCACCTCGACGGTGCGGGTGTCGGCATCGGCGGTGTTCGGCGCAAGCTCCGCCGACCGGCGCATGGCCGGCAGTTCGATCATCGTGTCCATGAGGTCAGTCCTGTTGGTCGGCCTGCGCCGGGTCATTGTCCGCGTTGGCGGCCGGGTCGTCGGTGTCCGGTTCGTCGGCGGCCGGATCGGTCGCTGTGTCGCCGGTCTGCGCGCTGCCGGTCTTGGTGGCCCGTCGCGGGTCGCTGTCGAGCACCAGCCCCAGCGCATCGAGCTTGGCGTTGGTCGCGGCGATCTCGGCCAGCACCGCGTCCGGGTTGCGTCCCTGTTTCGCGATCACCTCGGCTAGCGTCATGGTGCCCGAGCGGATCGACAGCAGGTTCGCCATCGCGTCCTTCTGCGGATCGACCGCCTCGAACTTCGGCGGCGACCATTCCACAGGCACGATCGGCGACGGGATCTGCCCCGCCGCCCATGCGGCTTCCGTGAACCACCGCCACACCGGGGCGCAGAACATCGGGATGAACAGCTGCCATTGGACGGCGTCGATCTGGCGGCGGAACTCCACGAGACCCGCCCGGATCGAGGAGTAGTTCACTTGGGACAGGTCCCCCGTCAGCAGCTCGTAGGGCACGCGGAAGCCTGCCGAGATCGTGTGCAGGCTCGCGCGCTTGTATTCGCCGTAGCCGCCCGTCGCCGAGGGCTGGTTGAAGCGGATGTCCTTGCCGCCGCGGGCATAGGCGATCAGCCCCGGCTCGAACTGTTCCACCCGGTTGCCGTCGGCATCGACCACGGAGGGCGCGATGCCCTGTTGCGCCTCGTCGTCGCCGAAGACGATGGCGGTGACGCAGGCCTCGGTCTTCTTGCGAACCAGTTCGGCCACCTCGTAATCGTCGAGATCACGCAACGACCGGATCACCGGCGCGCCCCAGGGGACGCCGCGCGCTTGCGTGCGCTGCTTCTCGTAGACATGGGCGATCTCGGTCGCGGGGACCGGGCGGCTCTGCAGGCCGTTTTGCAAGGCCCCATAGGCGTCGCCCGGGTGCTCGGCGTGCAGCCAGTAGGCCCGGCGCTTGCCGACCGGGTCGAACTCGATCCCCTGCACCAGCCGTCCCGCGCCGAGGACGCCGGATTTCGTGGCGTCGAGGAAGTCGGCCTCCAGCACCTGCAATTGCAGCGGCACAGGCAGACCATCCGAGGATCGCCGGAGCCGGCGACGCACCAGGACCTCGCCCGCCTCGACCATCTCGCGACAGATCAGCGTCTGCAGACCATAGAAATCGAGCTGGCCGTCGGCATCGCAGTCCGCTGTCCAGCGCTCGAACAGGGCATCGACCTTCCGATCGAGCTTGTCGTCGCCGCTCGCGGCGCGCGGCATGATGCCCGCGCCGATGATGTTGTTGACCAGCACCGCCACGGCCTTCGCCGCATGCGGGTTGTTGCGCACCAGATCGCGCATGCGGTCGCGCAAGAGCGCCCCAGCGACGCCGATCTCGGTGTCGGCCGAGGATCCCGGCGCACGCCAGCCTTCGGTGCGCCGCCCGCGCGCGGCGCCGTCGTAGCCCCGCGTCAGGGTCTCGAACGCCTGACGCGCCATCACGCGGCGCGCGGCCATGCGCGGCGCCACCGTGGCGATGGCATGATCGAACCAGGTCGCCGACATCAGCGGTCCCCGCGCGAGAAGCCCGCGAGCCCGGCCACCGGCAGCGGCCGCGTCGTCCCCGCGATGGCGCGCTCGATGGTCCTGATGCGGGCGAGGAGATCCTCGGCCGAGCCATAGTCGACGGATTTGCCATCGTAGCTGACCCGCGTCGTCCCGCTGGCATAGGCCCGGCGCAGCGCCGAAAGTTCGGTTTCCGTCCAGTCGGTCATGTTCAAAACCATCCTCCGCGCCGCCCGAGCCAGTCGGAGCGGCGCTTGCCCTGCGGGGCCTGTCCCGGCCGGTTGATCTGTCCGGCGGGATCGGTGTTGGTGGGGGCGGGCCCGAGCTGATCCTCGAGGTCGCGCCATTTCTCCTCGGGCCAGCGATCCGCGCCCGCGATCCAGGCGGCAGCGCGGGCATAGACCCTGCAATCCAGCGCTTCGTTCCGCTCGCGCAGCTTCTGCCATTCCAGCCGGGCGAAGCCGCGCTTGGTACGCACCGTCACCAGCTGTTCGGCGACGAACTGCTTCAGCCATTCGTTCTCGACCCAATGCGGCAGATGCACCGAGCCGGGCGGGAACGCCGCCCCGTCGGCCATCTCCTCCTCGGTCGGCCGCGCCAGCCGCAGGAAGCGGTAGGTCTCGGCCTTGAAGGTCGAGACCGCCACGGTCCAGAGCCGGGCCCCGCGCCGCAGGCGTTTCCCGCCCTCGGTCGCGTCGACGAAGGTCGGCCCCGACACCGGGCTGGAACGGTTGAACCCCTCGACGCCCTTCACCGGCGACACCTGCCCAAACCCCTGCGCCCGCGTCCAGGAATAGACCGCCGGGGCCTCGTAGCCCGTGTCGATCGCGAGCCGCGCGATCCGCAGATGGGCGCCGCGCTCGTGCAGCCAGGACCGGTCCAGCAGCGCGGTCAACTCCGACCACGCGTCGTGCCGGTCCGGTCCGCCCTCGATCACGACGTGATCGACGAGCCAGCTTTCCAGTCCGCGACCCCAAGCCCAGACATCGACCTCGATCCGGTCCTTCTGGACATCGGCTCCGGCGGTCAGGAACAGCCCGCCCGCAGGCACGGTGCCGGATGTCCAGCGCTCGCGACGGTCGTAGAGCCGCTGCCAGTCCGGGGCTTCCCCGGTTTCGACCCATGTCTCGCCGAGGATGGTGTTGCGGAATGCCTTGATCGCCTCGTCCGACCCCTGAGCCGCGTCCCATGCCCGCACGATCCGCTCCCAGCTCAGCCAGCCGATCGGCGAGTAGAGCGCCGAGAGGTGATACCCGACCGTGGTTGGATCGGCGGCCGTGGCGGTCGCCCGCCATTCGCCACCCTCCAGCATCGCCGTCTTGTGGTGCTCCGCGATGGGCGTGTCGCAGCCCTCGCAGTGATATTCCGCCGTCTCCGGGCGGCCCTTCTGCCAGCGCAGCCGGTCGAACTTCAGCCACTGCATCGCGCCGCAATGCGGGCACGGCACGAAGAACCGGCGCTGGTCGGACGCCTCATATTCCCGTTCGATGCGCGACAGCCCCCGGATGGTGGGCGTCGAGACCAGCAGCACCTTGCGCCGATGGGCGAAGGTCAGCGACCGCGCCTCCGCCAGCGTGACCGGATCGCCTTCCTCGTCGGCCGAGGCCGGATAGGCGTCAACCTCGTCGAGAAAGATGTATCGCGCCGGGGTGGACCGCAGCCCGACCGCCGAGTTTGCCCCCGTCATGATCAGGATGCCGCCCGCGAACTCCTTGGACAGCATGGTGTTGCCGGCGTCCCGCGACCGGGCCGGTTTGACCCGCTCCCGCAGCTCGGGGCTCTCGTCGATCAGCGGGTCGATCCGCTGGCGCGAGTTGCGCTTTGCGAGTTCCACCGTCGGCTGGACCGCCAGCATCGGGCCGGGCGCCTGGTGGATGGCGAACCCGATCCAGTTGTTGCCCGCCTCGGTCGCGCCGACCTGCGCCGCCTTCATGAACACGATCCGCTGGGTGGGATCGCCGGGCGACAGCCGGTCCATGATCTCGCGCATATAGGGCGTGCGCACCGTGCGATACCGCCCCGGCTCGGCCGAGGCGCGGCCCGACAGCATCCGGTGCCGGTCCGCCCATTCCGAGACGGTCAGGTCCGGATCAGGCCGCAGCCCGTTGCCCCAGGCGCGCAGGATCTCGCCCGCGCCGTCGAAGTCCGTCAGGCCATCATCATCATCGGAAGTCGGGCCGGACCTCGGCGAGTTCGTCGAGGTGGGCGCGTACATGTTTCTCCAGGACCTTCTGCATCGCGGCTGGCTCCACGGTGATCTGCTGGCCTGTCGCGTCGCTGCACGAGGCCGAGAGCTCGGCCGCCATCAGCGCCGCCGCACGCGCGGGCCAGTTCACCCATGCGTCCCGTTCCTCCCGCGCCAGCCGGAACACCAGCGCCAGCGCGCGGGCCCGCTCGATCAACTCCCCCTTCAGCTTCTGGAGCCTGATGCGCCGTTCCTGCGCCTTCAGCACCTCGTTCGCGGTCTTCGCCTGCAGGAAGGTCGTGCCGCCGCCGACCGCCGGCACCGCCAGACCCTGTTCGCGGAGCGTGTCGCCGACAGCTGCCACCGCCGCCTCGGGCACCGGCTTGAGCTTCGGCGCGGGCGGCTTGCGGGTCTTGGACGGGTCCGTCGTCTCGGCACGCCTGGCGTCGCTGGCGGCAGCATTGATGCTGCCGTCGGGATAGAGAACCAGGCGCTCGCCGGCCTTCGCCTTCTGGATCGCACCGCGCGACAGCCCGACATGCGCGGCGTACTGGCGCTCGCTCATGCCCTGCATCGACGGCTCCGATTATCATTCAGATTCATGTGCTTATCGAGTTGATAAGCGGCGCCACCGGAGCGAACGTCCATCCCACAAGGACGATGCAACTCACCACGGAGCCACCACGATGACCACCCGCCTGAACCCGATCACCACCCCGCGCCACGAACTCCGCGCCGAGAAGGTGCGCCGGAACAAGGAAGCCGCGCTCGCGGCCTTCATCGGCAAGAAGGCCGAGATCGACGAGATGCTCGCCCGCCTGCAGGCGCTCAGCGACGACCATTTCAACTGCGCCCCCGACGAGGCGGGCTGGGCCATGGTCGGCACCCTCGAACACTACGCCAGCCTCCTGAAGCGCATCACCGACAGCGCCTTCGGCGAGGGCGAGCACGCTCGCTGATCTCCGGCACTGCCGGAACTCCCGCCGCGCGCCCTGCGTGGCTCGGGGTCGTAGAAGGCGCCGCATGACGCGAGCCCGAATACGGAGCCGACCCCATGACCAAGCTTTCCGACACCCAAGCCATGATCCTGAGCGCCGCCGCCCAGCGGCCCGAGCGCATTGCCCTGCCGCTGCCCGAGAGCCTGCGCGGCGGCGCCGCCGCCAAGGTGGTCGGCGCGCTGCTCGCCAAGGGCTTCCTGCAGGAGGTCGACGCCGACATGCGCAAGGGCGAACCCGTCTGGCGCGAGAGCGGCGACGGCCATGGAGTCACACTGGTCGCCACCGCCGCAGGGTTCGCCGCCATCGGCATCGAGACCGAGGACGCGAACCCCGCGCCTGTGGGCGCGACTGACGCGCCGACAGAGGAGCCAGCGCCGGAGGCCGCCACCGGCACCGAGACCACGCCCAAGGCGCGCACGCCGCGCGAGGGCACCAAGCAGGCGACCCTGATCGCCATGCTGCGCGCGCCGGACGGCGCGACCATCGAGGAGATCATGGCCGCGACTGGCTGGCAGTCGCACACGGTGCGCGGCGCGATGGCCGGGGCCCTGAAGAAGAAGCTCGGGCTCGAAGTGACCTCGGAGAAGGTCGAGAACCGGGGGCGGGTCTATCGGCTTCCGGCAGCCTGATCGCACGCACAAGAACTCAGGCCGCCGCCCCGACTGGGCGGCGGTTTCTCATTGCCACGAGAGCAGATCGCGGGCGGCTGCTTGAAGGATATCTTGCGCCATGCGTGGCTCGCAGGTGTAGATGCCACCAGCTTCCGGTTCGCCGACATGCTCCGCGAACCAGTTCCGACCCTCGTCCGAAATCGGACGCAGGACGACGATGGTCCCGTGATCGTTGATCTCGATATGTTGCCAGCCTTCGGACATGCACCAATGCTACCAGCGGGATAGCCGATCCGCCAGCAGCCGCATCAGGCCCGCCGCAGCCGTTCGAACAGTCGCCGCAGGACGTAGGACCGCGCGATGCTCACCACCGTGAACACCGCGCCCATCTTCAGGTTCTGCGCCAGAGTCGTGTGCAGCCCGAAGACCGGGAAGATCAGGATCTGCGTCACGACCGCGACGCCGTAGCCGACGATCACGTTGGCGACGGACTCGACCAGCGACATGAGGCGGGTCTGCTTCATGTCGCCGCCTCATCCATCGGCCAGCAATTCAGCCGCGAGAGTTCGCAGCGCATGCGCTGCAACCAGCGGGACCACGCCGTTGCCACAGAGGCGAAGCCGGTCCACCCGGTGGGCCAGCCCATCAGCGCCTCGACGAACAGCGGGTTCAAGGTCCGGCGCGGCTCGCAGGTATCGCTCCCAGGCAGCGGCGTCACCAGGACCTGGCGGCCAAGCAGGCCGTTCACCGGGGTGTTCGCGAGGCTCGTCGCCCCGTCCTTGTGATCGCGCGCCGTCGGCGTCATCCACATCCCGGCTGCATGGGTCAGGTCTGCTGTCCGCCGGTTGCCCGCGCTCGGCTTGCATCCGTCGTTCGCCATCGGCGTCGGCCAGTCCCGCGCCATCCGGTCCAGACCCTTCTCGTCGCGCCTGTCGCCACCCCGGTTGCGGAAGCTGTCGATCTGCGGCGTCGGCCACATCGCGGCTATCGTCGCGAGGTTCATGCCGTGCTGGACCGCAGCCTGCGATGGCGTCGGTTTCGTTTGCCGGTTCTCGTTGGCGCTGGCCCTCGGCGTCGGCCAGAGCCGCAGCAGTTCCGTCCGGTTCCCTCCACTCGACCGGGTACCAGAGCAGGCGCGCGGGGTCGGCCAGCTCGTCCCCCTCGCGGATGGCGAGGATGAACAGCCGCTCCCGCTTGTGGGGCGCGCCGACTTCCGCCGCCGTAAAGAGGCCTGCCGCAAGGCGGTAGCCCATGCCGACCAGTCCTGCGGCGACTTCGGGGAAGCCGAGGCGGAGATGATGGGCGACGTTCTCGAGGAAGACGAAGGGCGGCCGGACCTCGCCGATGACGCGGGCGACATGCGGCCAGAGGTGCCGCGGATCGTCCGCGCCCCGGCGCTTGCCCGCGACCGAGAACGGCTGGCACGGATAGCCCGCAGTGACGATGTCCACCGCGCCGCGCCACGGGCGGCCGTCGAAGGTTCCAACGTCGTCCCAGACAGGCGCTCGATCCAGGGACGCGTCCTCCATCCGCGCCACGAGAGTGGCTGCGGCGTAGGTTTCCCGTTCGACATGGCCCACAGCACGATATCCGGGGATGGCGATGGCGAGCCCGAGGTCGAGACCGCCCGCGCCGGAGCAGATGGAGAGGCCGAAGAGGCATGCGTCTCCGGCTCCGAAAGCGCGTCCGGAGGAAGGTAAAGCCAGGTCATGCATGTCACGCGGCGGTCTTGCGCTTTCGCGCGGGTTCGGGGGCGGCGTCCGTAGCCGGGGGATCGGCGGGGGCTTCGGCATCGTCGCCCAGCCGCTCGGTCCTCACCTGCGCGAAGGTCCGACCGTCACCGTCGAGGATCGCGTCGCGGCCGGTCTCGGCCTGCCAGCGTTCGACGGCAACGTCGACATAGGCCGGGCTGATCTCCATCGCGAAGACCCGGCGGCCATTCGCTTGGCCCGCCATGATCTGCGAACCCGAGCCCGAAAAGGGCTCGTAGCAGAGGCCGCCCCGCGCCACATGCTGGCGCATCGGGATCCCGAACGCGTCCAGTGGTTTCGGGGTCGGGTGATCGGGGCGCTCGTCCTTGGCGAAAGACGGCATCTCCCAGGTCGATGGCAGCGTCTGCTCTGCCACCTTCGGCGGGCGGTTCGGGCGGCGCCAGCCCATGAAGCAGGGCTCGTGTTTCCAGAGGTAATGGGAGCGGGTCAGAACCCCGCGGTCCTTCACCCAGATGATCTGCTGATGGACGAAGGCACCCGCCTTCTCCCAGCAGGCCTCGAGCATCGCCTGGCGGCGGGAGGCGTGCCAGCAGTACCAGGCCGCGTCCTCGGTGATCGCCTCGGCGACGGCGGCGGCGATAAACCCGTCGTAGAGTTCCGCGCCCTGAGAGCTGTCGTCCCAGGTCGTGCCATAGGAGGCGGACCAATCCTTGTTGCGGGTCGGATGGTTCGAGCCGTCATAGTCGACGAGATACGGCGGATCGGTCGCGAACAGCACGGCGCGCTCGCCGTTCATCAGGCGGCGCACGTCGTCATGGTTCGTGCTGTCCCCGCAAAGCAACCGGTGGTCACCAAGGATCCAGAGGTCGCCCGTGCGCGAGGCCGGATTGCGCGGCGGTTCGGGGATGGTCACCGGCGGCACGGAGCCCCCGGCGCCACCTTCTTCACCGTCCCCCTCCGGCACGAAGGCCAGCAGCTTGTCCAACTCGCCATCCGAGAAGCCGACCAGCGACAGGTCGAAATCCTCGGCCAAGAGGTCGTTCAGTTCCGCCGAAAGCAGCGCCTCGTCCCAGGTGCCTAGTTCGGTCAGCTTGTTGTCCGCGATGCGGTACGCCCGCCGCTGCGCCTCGGTCAGATGCCCGAGTACGATCACCGGCGCTTCGGTCAGCCCCAACTGCGTAGCGGCCAGCACGCGCCCGTGCCCCGCGATCAGTTCCCCGTCCTCGCCCACGAGGCACGGCACGGTCCAGCCGAACTCGGCCATGCTGGCGGCGATCTTCGCGACCTGGTCCGCGCCATGCGCTTTCGCGTTCTTCGCGTAGGGCTGGAGGCGCGACAGCGGCCACGTCTCGATCGCATCCGGGGCGAAGCTCAGCGTCATGGTGGGCAAGGTTCCTCGGTCGGGTGGATGCCGGTGACTTCCGGACTCCGGATGCCGGGCTGGACTCCAAGCGGGGTCCAGCGGCCACCAGCGGTGTCAGGTCGGAAGACCAGCGTTCATTGGTGTTTGCGCGGGGCGCGCGGGGCGCCGGCTTCCGGGTGGCTTCCCAAAAATCCGGCCCTGTCGCTGGCGATCTTCCGCGCTTCGCCCGCCAGCATACGAAAACGCCCAGGAAGGAACCGGAAACTGCCGTGGGCTGGACCCCGGCCGGACCCTTGCTGGATGCCGGGGTCCAGAAGGCCCCTGTCAACGCAAAAGGGAGAGCGAGCCTTCCAGCGCACTCTCCCCATCTTGCCTTCGGAATAGCACGATCATGTTGCAGATGTCGAAGGAAAAAGTGTTGCAACACATTGGAGTCACTGCGCATTCAGGCGCGCAGCGATCTTGGTCAGCGCCAACTGCCAACGCCGCCATGCGGTCGTGCGGTCGCACCCCAGTTCGCCGCTGATCTGCTTCCACGGCACGCGGGCGGCACGAGACCAGACCAGCTTGCGCTCCGCCTCCTCGATCCAGAGCACCCAGTCGAAGGTCTGCTCGAGCCGGGTGATCGCGGCGGCCGAGGGCCAGACCCGCATCGGCTGCGGCTCCATCGCCGCGATCTCGCGGCTGGTGCGCACAATGTCGGGCCAGGTGTTGAAGTAGCCCAGCGCCTTCACCGGCGGCAGCTTGCGCAGGGTACGGAACGCCTCCTCGAAATGATCGGCGACGCAGTCGGCGGTCCATTCCCGATCAGCCATGACGCGCCTCCCTGTCGGAAGGGCGCGGGCCATAGAGCTTCTCGCCGAGCTGGCGGACCAGTTCACGCTCGGGCCAGGTGAGGCGGTCGTCATCGGCGGAGACCGCGAGGACGCCCTGTTCCTGCCAGCCCTCGCGCTTGACCTGTTCGGGATCCCGGCGTCGGCCGCCGTAGCCATGGGGATGCCATCTCATGCGACACCTCCCTTCGTCTCGATCGCCCAGAGCAGGATGGCGATGGCGTCGGCCTCGTTGTCGTCGGCCGGGCTGAAGCCGCGGGCGCGGACGGCGGCGACCATGGCGGCCTTGTCGGCATTGCCCTTGCCAGCGGCATGGCGCTTTATCGTGCCGACCGGGACGCCCTCGTAGGGCACGCCGCGCAGCTCGGCCCATGCGGTCAGCGTGGCCATGAGCCCGCCGTAGATGTGGCTGGCGTCGGTGCCTGCGTGGCGGCGGACTTCCTCGAACCAGATCGCGGCGACTGGACCGGACAGCCGGTCGATCTCGGTCAGCCAGTTGGTGAAGCGCAGGTAGCGCATGCCGCCGCCGTCGAAGCGGCCCGGCCGCAGCGAGACGGTCCCGCTGGTGATCAGACCGTCGTGGCCGCGGATCGCCCAGCCGGTCGAGGTGCCGAGGTCGAGCGCGAGGATGCAGCGGTTGCGGGGTGTGTCGAGCGGCAGCGATTCAAACCTTGCGCCGTCGCAATTCGGGATCAGAGTCGGCTGAGCCATGATGGGTCTCCTTTGCCGGTGGCCTGTGGTGGTGGAAGACGACGGCGGTCTGGTGCTTGGCGGTACGGGGCCGCCGTCGTCGGATCGGGAAGCACAACAGACCGTCACGGCGGCGCGCGCGGCTGGCCCGGACGTATGGGAGGAGTGGCCAACCCTGTTGGGTGGCCCTCCCATACGTAGTATGGGGGTTTGACACCTAACTGTTCCGGGGAGGACAAGTGGCTGAAATCATTGCGGAATAAGACTTCACGAAGTCTTCGGGCATGAGTCAGGGACCTAACTCTTATTTGCCCGTAACCCGTTGATTTCATTGAGTGCACAGTTGGCGCTGTCATATGAGTCAGGCCTCACTCATATGAGTGAGGTCGTCTTCGAGCCCCTCCGGGTAGACCCAGACGGCGGGGTTTTCGACCTGCAAGCAGAGCCCGGATTGGGGGCATTTGAAGTGGCTGGGCAGGACCGGACGGGCGGTTGTGGTGACCTCGCCGGTGTCCGGATCGACCTCCTCGACGGGCGCGCCGAACTGCATACCCTCGACGCAGAGGTAGCCGAACCGCGACCGGGTGACGGGGAAGCCGAACCCCGAGGGGTCGCGCAGGAACTTCACGAAGCCCTTGGTCGACAGCACGCTGAGGCGCTCGCGGATGGTATGCTTGCTGCCCAGACCGCCCCGGTTCTCGAAGGTCTCGGCGAACTGCATGGCGGTGTAGAGGCGCTCGCTTGCCGCCTCATCAAGCAACATGCCGAGGATGACATCATGCTTGCGCAGCCGCTCGGCATCGAGTTTGGCGCCGACCTCCTTGCGCACCAGGCGCTCGTTCAACGGGTTCAGTTCGACCCACTCGCCCTTCACCTTGTCGATGAGCTTGCCTGGCAGCGCGGGGCCGTTGCGCAGCTCGATCTCCAGCTTGCGGACGCTGCTGTCCTCGTCTGGCCGGTGCATGAGCAGCCCCGAGGTATAGAAGCCGCGCAGCGCGCTGGCGCCGGAGAGCGCGAGGAAGGGATCGTCCTTGACCTGGTGCTTGGTGGCCTTGCGCGTGTGGTGAGCGAGGATGACGCCCGCATCCGGATTGACCGCCTCGCGCAGGAGCTCCACCCGGTCCTTCAGGAAGAACATCATGGCGGTGTTGTCGTTCTCGCCGCCCCCCTCGGGGCCGCCGTCGAAGAGATTGCGGATCGGGTCGATGACGATGATGTCGGGCGGCGCGTCGGGGAATGCGGCCCTGATCGCCTCGGCCACGCGGGCGATGCCCTCCGCGTCGAGCAGCAGCTTCAGTTTCGGGGTGGCGATGAAGGTGTCGCGCGCGGCGGCGATCACGGCGGCGGGCAGCGCGATCTGCTGCATGCGTTCGCGCAGGTAGTGATACTGGATCTCGGCCTGCAGGTAGAAAACGCGCAGCGGCCGGGGTGGCGTGAAGCCGAGGAACGGCACGCCAGCCGCCATGTGCACGAGCCATGAGATCAGGAAGTCGCTCTTGCCGACCTTCGGCGCGCCCCCCATCACCAGGAGCCCGCCCGGGGTCAGCACCCGGGGGCCGATGATGTCCTCGGGCATCGGGCTCGTGTCGTCGAGGAGCGCGCCAAGGCTGAAGGTCGGCAGCGGGCTGGCCGGGGCACCGACATGGGCCGCGCGCAGGAGCGGCGGGCCGTTGCGCTTCACATGCAGCTCCCAGAGGCGTTCGGACTCGACCATCAGCCGATCGAGCGGCCAGGACGGGCGCAGCATGGCGGCGTTGTAGCCGCAGATCGCCTCCCAGCCCGCGAACGGGTCGAGGCGGCCCTCGTGCACCAGGCGCACGTAGTGGCCGATGGCGGCGCTGGCTCCCTGGAACCGGGACCAGTCGTCGACCGCGCCTTCGCGCACCGGCGTGGTGAGCACCGCGTCGATGCCGGGCTTGGCCGGCGCGGCAACGTCGCTGGCGAAGCCTACGCCTGGCAGCGGCGGCATCTCGGCGACCTTTTCGGCGAAATCGGCAAGATCCACCTCGACGTCACGACTTTCGCGGATCTGCACGAGGCGTTGATGGCCGTGCTTGTGATAGACGGTGCCTGGCACCCGGATCGGCTGGTGCGCCGAGCGGAAATGCGTGTCGCCGCCGACCTTCACCGCGATTTCGCCGCGCAGGCGGCAGAGGGTGGCCAGGTCGTCGCCCTCGGCGGGCTCGGTCAGTTTCCACCAGACATGGAGCTTCGCCGCACCCTCGGGCGTCCGCCCACCGCTCTCGATGATCAGCGTGGGCGTGCCGAGGTGGCGGGTGACATGGTCCAGCTTGGCCGGGATGTCGCCTGCGTCGAGATCGACGACGATGGCCTGCATCTGCAGCACATCGGCGGCGCGGGCCTGACCCTGTTCGGCCACCGTGCCGGGGATGACATAGACGGCCGCGCCCTCGCGGTTCGCCCACGCGGCGAAGGTCGCGAGCTTGCCGGGTGCGGTGTCGTCGGCGGGGATCCAGATGTTGTGCGGCTTGCCGTCCCGGCCCTGACCCTTGTCGACGAAGCCGCGGAGCGGGATCAGCCCCTCGCACCAGCTGAACACCGTGTCAAGGAAGATGGCGACCTGGTCGGAGTCGGGATCGCAGCCGAAGGGGTTCTCGGACGGTGGCCCGTCGTTGAAGTCCATCCACGGGTTGAAGTGCAGGATGCCGTCGTCGCTCATGCGGGAAGCCTCCAGCAGCGCTCGGACCACGGGCAGAAGCGGCATTCGAAGTAGTCGGGCGTGGTGGCGACGCGCGGAAGCAACTCGCCCGCATCGGTCGCCTGCAGGATCCGCACGCCCCGGTCGGACATGCGCTGCGCGAGATCGGCGTCGAAAGGCACCAGCTCATGGTGCATCTCGGCCGTGTCCTTGTTGATCGCGGTAAACACGGCAGGCGCGGCGCTGATGCCGGGCACGCTGGTTTCCATGTAGGCCTGATAGACCGCGATCTGGGCGGCGTAGACCGGCTTCGACTTCGTGACGCCGTCCTTCACGCAGGCGCGCCAGTTCTTGGCGTTCATCGTCTTGCATTCCCAGAGCGCGGGAACGGCGAGCCCGAAGCCCTCAGGGCCCGCGGCGACGATGCCATCGACATGGCCCCGGATGCGCCCGCCCGCGACCGAAAAGCCGAACTGGCCGCCATCGGGCCGGTTGCCCTTCCGGGTGTAGAGATCAAACCCCGCGCCGCGCAGCCAGGCGACGGCCAGATCCTCGAGCGCATGGCCGATGGCGAAGATGCGCAGCGACTGGCCGCTGAAGTCCTGGCCCTCGTCCTTCGGCGTCGCCGTGAACTCGAACTGCAAGGCGCGCTCGCAGGCATGGCCGAGGCGCGAGCCGCCGAGGTAGTCGCGGGGCGGCCGCATGGCCTGATCGGCGGTGAGCGCCTGATCGATGGCGGCGTTGACCCGGTCAGCGAAGCTGGGGCGGCGGTTATAGTCCAGCATGCTGTCCTCCCTCGTAGCTGCGGTGGGCGAGCCCGTGGCAGGTCGAGCAGAGCCATTCGACCGAGAGCGGCGCGTCATAGTCGTGGTGATGCGCTTCGAGGTCGGTCACGCAGCCACATCGCTGACACCAGACCGGCACGACGATCCGACAAGCCTTGACGGCACGCCTGACGATGCTGTGGGCCCGATATTTCTCGGCGTGGCGCAGGCGATAGCGACGCTGCGCCTCCCGATGCTTCTCGGGATTGCGGAAGTTCTGCGCATAGGCACGCTGGTATTCCCGGCGGCAATCCCGGCACCAGGTCTGCCGACCATCGGGACTGAGCCGGCGGCGTCCGAACTCGCAGACGTCCTTCTTGACGCCGCATTTCGTGCAGAGCTTGGTCAAAACGGCACCTCCGGTGTCTGCGCCCGGGCGATGTCGGACATGGCCTCGCGGAAGCCCTCGACGGCCTCCTCGATCAGTGCGCGCACCTGCGCCTCGGTCAGATCCGCAAGCGGAGTGGCCCAGCCGATCTCGTCCATCAGCAGCGCCACGCGCTTCATGGTGGCGGTGATCGCGGCGCGCTCTTCCTCGGTCAGGTCAACCATGGCGAAACGCTCCCTGGCCAAGTGCGTCCAGAAGGACTGGCAGGGCATCGAGCAGAACCAGACCGATGGCCGGGGCCGCCTCATTCGGTGCGGATCGAACCAGCCAAAGCCACGGGTGGGTTGCCGGCAGACAGCACAGAGCGTTCCACGCGGATGCCACAGCCGCCGCCGGTCCTCGGCCGTGATGGGGGTGATGGAGGACATGGGTCATGCCGCCCTCCGTTCGGGCGAGGCCGCCGTGTCGATCAGCTGGCGGATGGCGCGCTTGTTGAAGCCGAAGGTCATCAGCGCGGAGGCGCGGTAGCGCGTCAGGCCGAAGTCATGGCGGCACTCGGGCGGCAGGTATTGCAGCTGCTTCTCGGTCGGCGGCTGGCGCAGCCAGGACCGGGTCTTGAAGGCGCTCTCGTCGGTCTCATGAGTGTTCAGCCAGTCGTCGGCCTGCGCGAGGCAGACGGTGCGCTCACCGACACCCAACAGGTGGGGGCGCTCGCCCTTCGCCCCGCCGATGGCGTACCAGACCCCGCCCAGCCAGAAGATGCCGCCCCAGGCTGCGAAGCCCGTGGCCATCAGCGCGTCGTCCGTGCCGTAAAGGTCGACCCACGCGAAGCTGGACCGCTTCAGCAGGTCGATCTCCGTCATCATGAAGCCCGAGAGCGGCGCGGCGTCCCCGCCTTCGCCCGCATCCAGATCCTCGCGGGGGAACGCCTCACCGCAGAGCGGGCATTCTGTGGCAGCCAGCGGGATCTCCGCCTCGCAGGCAGGACAGGTCTTTGTCGGCGCCTCGCCGGTTTCGGTCTTGCCGTCGAGATCGACATCCTGTTCCAGCGTGCCGTGGATCAGGCTCGAGGTGCCGAAATCCAGCACGACGCAGTCGGTCTTGACGACGCCGGGGTGTTCCTCGGGATCGACGGTGCGCAGCCCGCGCCCGACCATCTGGATCATGGTGGACTTGTAGGAACTGGGCCGCAGCAGCACGACGCAGGAGGTGGGCGGATGGTCCCAGCCCTCGGTCAGCACCGCCACGTTGACCACGACGCGGATGTCCCCCGTGGCGTAGTCGGCGAGGATCGCCTTGCGGGTCTCGGCCGCCAGGTCGCCATGGATCAGCGCGGCGGAAACGCCAGCTGCCCTGAACGCCTCAGTGACGTGTTCGGCGTGCGCGACGGTGGAGCAGAACACCACGGTCTGCCGGTCGCCTGCCTTCTCCTTCCAGTGGCGGATCACCTCGTCGGTGACGGGGGCGCGGTCCATGATGCCCGCCACCTCCGCCATGTCGAAATCCGACATCGTCTTGCGGACCGAGCGGAGCTCGTCCTGCACACCCACGTCGATGACGAAGGTGCGCGGCGGCACCAGGTGGCCCGAGGCGATCAGTTCGCCCAGCCGGACCTGGTCGGCGACATTGTCGAAGACCTCGCGCAGGCCCTTCCTGTCGCCACGGTTCGGCGTCGCCGTGACCCCGAAGATCCGGGCGTCGGGATTGGCCTCGCGCACCCGGTCGATGATGCGGCGATAGCTGTCGGCGACCGCATGGTGCGCCTCATCCACGACCAGCAGGTCGAGGCGCGGCATGTCCGCGAGGTTCGAGGCCCGCGCCAGCGTCGGCACCATGGCGAAGGCGACCTGGCCACCCCAGGACTTCTCCGTGGCGTCGATGACCGATGTGGCGACGCCTGGCACCACGCGCTGGAACTTGGCGCGGTTCTGCGCGGTCAGTTCGTCGCGATGGGCCAGCACGCAGGCCTTGGCGCCGTCGCCGATCATCTCGCCGGTGACCGCCGAGAGCATGATGGTCTTGCCAGCACCCGTGGGCGCCACGCCCAGCGTGTTGCCGCGGGAGGCGAGCGCAGCCACGCTGCGCTCGACGAAGGTCTTCTGGCGGGGGCGCAGGCGCATGGCCGGTCTCCCCCTTACTGCGCCCAGCTCGGCCGACCGGCGGCGCTGGGGGCGGACGCGGGCTGGCTGGGCTGGGTGACCGTGGTGGGCTGCTGCGGGGCGTGGCCCTGCGCCGGGGCG
Organism: Amaricoccus tamworthensis; assembly: GCF_049800875.1. Lineage (NCBI taxonomy): Bacteria > Pseudomonadati > Pseudomonadota > Alphaproteobacteria > Rhodobacterales > Paracoccaceae > Amaricoccus > Amaricoccus tamworthensis. Next base: position 50,094 of record NZ_JBNAFV010000003.1, read on the forward strand.
GCGGCGAACTGCGGCGCGACCGTGCCCATCAGCGCGGCGTAGTCGCGATGGTCGGGCGTGACGGCAGCGCGGATCTCGTTCTTGTCCTCGCCGTTGGTGTCAGTGCCGATGTCGATGCGGGCGACGAACTCGACGCCGTCGAGATCGCCGAACCCGTTGATGCGACGGCGCGACTGCGCCTCCGGCGAGTTGTCCTTGTCGGACACGCCGCGCGCCGAGTTGAGGATGCCGCGGATCAGGCCGCGCCCCATGTTCGCCCAGTCAGGGCCCTTCGGGCTGTAGAGGCCGATCAGCGACCAGACCTTGCGCCGGGCATAGGGCCCCTCGAGCACCGTGTATTCGGCGTCGAGATAGACGGCCCCGGTGGCGGCGCGGCGCGCCCAGCCGCCGGTCCAGCCCTGCGAGGGGTCGTCGAAGCCGCCCGGGCGGAGCGTCAGGCGCACCTTGGCGAGCGTGCCCTTCGGGATGACGTTGGTGTTGGATTGGGCGGAGTTGAAGTCGTTCCAGGGTCCGGACATTGCGCGGCTCCTTTCAGTTGGAGGATGGGACGCGCAGCGGCGTCAGAGGAGAAAAGCCACCCCGGCGACCGGATCGGGACACGGGGCATGGCGAGATGCGCTCAGCCATGGTCAGGTGCCTGCGCGGGCGCGGGATCGGTGGGCGTCACCGGCGGCCAGGTCAGGCGTTCGGAGGCTGGCGCCGCGGGACGCTGGATCTTCTCCATCAGCCGGCCGAGATGCGGCGGCTCGACCCTGTCGAGGCGACCGGAGCGGTCCTTGGCCGGATAGCCCCAGGGGTTCAGCGTCTGGCAGACGAAGGCGCGCTGCGGCTGGCCGCCCGGGTCCGGGATGTCGGCCATGGTGATGACCTGGTCGACGATCCCGGGCAGTTCGAGCCCGGTCTTCGAGCCGTCGATCTGCGGCTGGAAGACCTTGCGATTGAAGTCGTCGAGCCGCTCGTCGAGGATGCCCACGAACCAGACATGCTTGCCGCGCGTGTGCTGCAGGTGGGTCAGCCAGCCGATCATCTCGCGGCCATGCAGACCGTAGGCGCCACGGATGTCGGGCTTGCCGGTCTTCTCGGAGAACGCCTCGGGCTGGCCGCGGCACCATTGGAAGCAGAGCCGCCCGGCCACGGTGATCGAGTCGATGAAGACGGTCTCGTACTTCCCGATCACCGCCGGATCGCCGTATCGGCCGCAGACCTCGTCGAAATGCGCCTGGCTGTAGGGCTGGTCCTCGCGCAGCGCCGGGTTCGGCCCGCCGATGAACACCGCGAAGTCGCGGCATTCCTTCCAGGTGCGGGGGCGGAGCGTGTCGATTTCCAGCCCCTCGACCGCCAGATCCCCGGCCTCGAGGTCGAGGAAGAGCGCGGTCGAGGCGTTCAGCGTCCAGAGCAGGCTGGTCTTGCCGATGCCGGACCGGCCGAAGATGACGCCCTTGATGCCCTTGCGTTGCGCGAGCCGTTCGTCGGCGCCGATGATGGGAAGGGCCATCACTGGCCCTCCTTCTTCATCACCGCCGTGGCGGCGCGGTCGGCGCCGATGCACCCCGCCTCGCGGGCGAGCTTGTAGAGGCGCTTCAGCGCGTCGGCGCGGCGGTAGGCGGCCGTGCTCTCACGCTCCGCTTCCACGATCGCGAAGGCGATCTCGTCCACGGTCGCCTCGACGACCGGCAGCGGCTCGCGCGGCTCGTCGCCGGCGCGCTGCGGGAGAGCGATGGTTTCGGGGAGGTCTTCGAGCGCGTAGCTCGCCGCGCGAAGACGGGTGATGTCGTCCGGCTGGTCCGGCATGGCGGTTCTCCGTGAGATGAGGTGATCGAGGAGGCGCATCACGCGGCCTCGCGGACGTCGGGCGCGGGCTCGGCGACGTAGATCGCCAGCAGCGGCGTCCCGTCGGCATGGGCGCCGGCGTCCTCGATCTGATAGTTGCGGTTGGGCTCGCAGACCTCGGTCAGTTCCCAGCGGCGATAGAGCCCCGGAAGACGCCTGAAATCCTCGAGCGACAGATCGGCAGTGCGGTTCATGCGTGTCTGCTTTCGGTTGGAGGGAAGGCGCTCGGGGCGCTCGAATGGGAAAAGCCACCGGCGGGACCGGATCGGGACATCGGTTCAGGGGATTTCCTGGAGGGCGCCGTGCAGCCGGCGCATGGCGCGCTGGTACCGCTTGCGGGCGGCCGCCTCGGTCAGCCCCAGTTCGACGGCGACCTCGGCCTGCGAGAAGCCCTCGATCGACACGCGGATCACCAGGAGGGCGTCGTCGCCGAGCAGCTTCCGCATGGCGCCGTTCAGCTTTGCGTACCCGGCCGCGCCGATCCCGCTTTCGCCGCTGTCCGCCACCTCGTCGGGGTCGGCGCCGCTGGCGAGATATTCGCGCGTCTGGTCGCGCTGGCGCATGCGGATCATGTCGCGCTCGACGTTGCGCAGCACCGTGGCCGCGATCCAGTTGACGCGACCGAGATCGAGGCCGCGGACAGCCTCGGTGGTGCGCGCCAGAACATCGGACGCGATCTCGTCGGCGGTGCCGAGCCTGCGCCAGAGCGACCGGCGGCGGATGGCGTCGAGGCCGGGCCAGAGCGCCAGCAACAGCAGCGTCAGGGCGCAGTTGAACGCGGGACCGTCGCCCTGCGCCGCCCTGACGAGCGCGGAGAGGATCCGGTTCTTCCGGTCCGGATCGCCGGGGGTGCGATGCAGACCGTCCAGCAGGGCCGCCGGATCACGGAACGCCGAAAGGGCGGCCTGTTCACGCCGGACGGCGTCGAAACTGCGCTGGAAGTGAAGGTTGGAGGATGAATGCATGAGGTGATCACGGATCTCGTGCCACGCGAAGGACATTGGACGCCTGCCTTGCGGCCAGGCGTCCGGCGCCTTCTCGTGGCCAGGTCAGGACGTCGCGCGTCTCTGCGATTTCAGGGGATTGGGTGAATGCGCGCGTCAGCGCGCGGGCGCGGTCGCGTTGTTCAGCGTGCCGCAGCCGCGGCAGGTGGCCTGAACCGGGAAGCCCACGAGATACTCGTGCCCCCGCGCGAAGCGCAGGTGCATGCGGCCGTCCCGGCAGACGCCGAGCAGCTTGTCACAGCGCGTGCAGCGCCATTCCGAGTTGTGGTTGGTGGGCTTGGTCTTCGCGGTGCCGGACCAGCTCGTCGGGGCTGCCTGGCGCGAGGGGAAGGGAGTCGGCATGGAAGTGCTCCTCTGATCGATGGAGCACTCCCATTGGCCTGAGGAATCGGAGCCCGTCAGACCCCCCAATCGGAGCCGGATCGGAGCCAGCTGTCAGATTGCGATCTCCCACGGCCCCTTGGCGCCAAGACTTCTCAGAAAGTTCGCCTTCAGCTTGTCCCACAGCGGCTGCTTGAAGATGTTCGACAGGGACTGGTCTTCAGCGATTCCCTTGACAAGATCCTTGGTCGACATCGGCGTCGGGCCGTTGTTGTGGGCATCGACCAGCCGCTGGATGATCTGGATGCGGTTTTCGCCCTTGATGTCGATGGTGCCTTTCCCTGGCACGAAGAGGGTCGCGATATCATCGCCGCTACGGGTGAGTCCGACCGTCATGCCTCCACGGGCCAATATCCGATGTCGCCGGAACACGGACCGGAGCTTGTCTGCGACCAACGCGATTTCGGCTTGCTTGGTGTCGATCTGATCAACAAGTGGCGTCAGAACATTGGCCGCCAGGCACGGTCCAGGAGCGGTGCCGGCCTGCAGAACCAGTCCAATACCGAGGTTGTGGCGCGCCCGAAGTTCCGTATCGACGGCAGACCGGACCCTCTCCCGGTCGAGACCACGCGCAAGGTAGATCGGAACATCGCCGCCATCGATACTGAGCGTTCCAAGGTAGAGGAGATGATCGGTCAGCTTCTCGATGGCGGGCGCATCGAGCGCCTTTTCGAGACTTTCCTTCAGGTGTTGCGCGACCCAGCCGTCACGCACCCGATAGATCCTGTAGCGATCCGGGTTGCCCGCAGACGTCGCCTGTCCCTCAGTGACCTTGAGGTCGGCCACCTTACGGTCTTCTTCCTCCGCATCTCCCTTCTCGATACGAACGACCACTTCGGCTGCCACCGGGCCGACCTCGTCTTCATCGTCGATCAGGTCGTCGCCTTCCCAGCCGGCCGGCACGAGGAAGCCCAGATCGTTCAGCAGGCCAGGATCGACACCGCGAGATTGGAGCCATGCGCCGGTGACCCTGTCAGCTCCGATATCCCATATGGCCAGCAAGGCGGGCATGACAGCCATGCTCTCCTCATCGCCCGGTGCACGGCCATCACGGAGGATGTTCCAGTGTCTGAGCAAGCGATGCCCCAGAACGCGCTCGAAAGGGTCGTCGATGCTGAGAAGGCTGCTCGTGTTGCGGTCGGTGAGCGTGAAGTTGAGGGTTTGCGCCTCATCTCGTCCCGCGCGGAAATACCGGACCGCAATCTCGACGAAGCGGATTGCGAGCGCCCGCTCGAAGATCCTCGGAAGGCCCGGATGGCTGTCGATGATCTCTGAGATGTCCTGGTCGATCGTGGTGGAAAGCGAGAGGCGGTTGGCGAGATTGCCGATGCTGATGTCAGCGCGGATCACCTGCGCGCGGTCGATCACCACGTCGTCAAGTTCCGGCGGTTCAAGATCGAGCCCCTGCAGGAACTGCGAAATGTCGTAGGCCTGAAAGTCGACGGGCTGGTTGGAGTAAGTCTGCTCGAGGGCAGTCTCGATGAAGCGTTCGGCAACTGTGTGCCTGAGCTTTCGGTTGCCTGCGCGGACATGGACCCGCCCAGTCGATGGCGTATAGACGATCATCGCCTCTCCAGGCGGGCGGAAATAGATGCTCGACCGATTGCCATCGTCATCGATCTCCCGAACGCTCGTGGGGGGATCGGGATGGAACAGCAGGTACATCTCCGCCGCCGGTTCATCGCCGTCCTCGGGGATGTCGAACTTGTCGATGCTGTAGCCGTCGCCGCGATCGAGACGCTTGTTGAGGTCGACCAGAAGCTCGTCGAGCAATGCACTGCCGGCGTCGGGGCCCCCATCGACCGAAGGCTCGGCCATGAAGGTCTGGTAGTGCTTGTCGTAGCGCCGGTAGAGACGCAGGTGCAGGCTGTTCTCCGCCGCTTCAAACAAGCCGTGTTCGTTGGCGTAAGCCCACAGGCTTCGCGCGAGCTTGTCCCGCCGGTTCAGAAGTTCCTTGGCGCGCTCGGGTTCGAGCGTGGTCTTGGCGAGACCTTCGAGGACATACTCGCCACGGTCGCTTGCGATTGTGACGATCCGGGCAGCTTCAGCTTCGAGAGGCCCCAGCCGGTCCTTCTTTTCCTGGGGCAGCATATTTCTGGCAACCGACGGACCGTCCGGATTCTCGGGGTCGAACCTGTAGGGCCCAAGCCAGCTCAGCCTCTCGAAAGCCTTGCTCTTGAGGAATCCGGACAGCAGTTCCGGCTCTGCATCGTCGAATAGCCGAGAAAGATTGGGGCAAGTTCTGGCCGGGGCGCGTACCATATAAATCTCCGAAAATACTGAGCTGAACTATAGATCGCGACCGTAGTGCCTAGCTCGGGGCTCGACACCGCGACGTCGCCTCAGGGGGCCGAGTTGACTAACACCACCCTCCCGGGCCGAGAGAATCGTTAGGGCAAGATTCACGCGCGCGTCCTCGATCAGCGCCGAAATACGGGGACCGATCGGGCTTGCTTTGCACGGCATGAACTCACCTCATCGAACAACTGCTCTCGCTTGATTCAACTCCCGATGATCATGGACAAATCCGTGATCGGCAAGCCCTGATGTTCCCTTCCTGTTCGCATTCACTCATCTCGTTCAGCTGAGATGTCCCGTCGGGGGCGGCTGGGTGGCTTTTGATCGGTAACGACACCACCGAACACGGCTGCCGAGACATGAAACGCCCGAACCCGCTCCCTCCCGACCAGATGACCGCCTCCGAGCGCCGCGCCGAACTCTGCGGCCTGCTGGCGCTCGGGCTGGTTCGGCTGCTCGGGCAGGATGGACGCGAAGTATCTGACAATACTGGAGAACGTTGCCTACACTATCCCGACGACCAATGCCGTCATGCAACTCCAACTCACCGGAGAAACGCATGACGAAGCCCGATCCCATCCCCGCGCGCCTGGCCGCGCTGAAGTCCATGTCCGTCACCCAGTTGAAGGCGGAGTGGCAGACGATCTTTGCCACGGCGGCGCCAAACAATAGTCGGGCGTTCCTCGAGAGCCGGTTGGCCTACCGCATCCAGGAACTGACTTATGGCGGTCCTGATCGCGAAACCCGGCGCATGCTGGACCTGCTAGCCGACGAGGTCGGCGGCACCCTGACACGCAAGAGCCAGATCGCCGATCCTCGCAATCCCGTGGTCGGCACGAGGCTGATCCGAGAATGGAACGGGGTAGAGCACACGATCACGGTCTTGCGGGACGGATTCGAGTGGCAAGGGCGACCGTACAAATCCTTGTCCGCGATTGCGCGGGCGATCACCGGGACGCGCTGGAATGGCTACCGCTTCTTCGGGTTGCGCGAACGAAAGCGGGGGAATGATTGATGGATCAGCGTCCAAATCCCGTCCGCCGCCAGCGCTGCGCTATCTACACGCGCAAGTCGTCCGAGGAAGGGCTGGAGCAGGAGTTCAACAGCCTGCACGCCCAACGAGAGGCCTGCGAGGCCTACATCGCCAGCCAACGCTCCGAGGGCTGGGTGCTGGTCCGCGATCAGTATGACGACGGCGGCATCTCGGGCGGGACGCTGGAACGGCCCGGCCTCAAGCAGCTTCTGGCCGACATTGAGGACGGCCTGATCGATGTGGTGGTCGTCTACAAGATCGACCGCCTGTCGAGGTCGCTGATGGACTTCTCGAAGCTGGTCGAGGTCTTCGACCGCAACGGCGTGACTTTCGTGTCGGTCACGCAGTCCTTCAACACCACCACGTCCATGGGGCGCCTGACGCTGAATATCCTGCTCAGCTTCGCGCAGTTCGAGCGCGAGGTCACGGCCGAGCGCATCCGGGACAAGGTCCGCGCCTCCCGCATGAAGGGCATGTGGATGGGCGGCTATGTCCCGCTCGGGTACGATGTGAAGGACCGCAAGCTCGTGGTGAATGAAGACGAGGCTGCCACCGTGCGGGGCATCTTCGAGAGGTTCGTCGAGGTCGGATCAGCGACCGTGCTGGCCCGCGAACTGCGCCGCAAAGGGCTCCGCAACAAGCAGGGCACCTTGGTCGACAAGGGATACCTCTACAGGGTGCTGATGAACCGCGTCTATCGCGGCGAGGCGGTCCACAAGGGCAAGGCCTATCCCGGCGAGCATCAGGCCATCATCGACGAGCAGCTGTGGGATCAGGTCCATGCAATCTTGCGGCAGAATCCGCGAAAGCGCGCCAACAACACCCGCGCGCAGGCGCCAGCGCTGCTCAAGGGGCTGATCTTCACGGCCACGGGCTCCGCCATGACCCCGAGCAGCACGAAGAAGGGCGCGCGGCGATACCGGTACTACGTCTCGATGGACGTCATCAAAAACCGCGAACCCAGCGATGAAGGCATCCCGCGCCGTCTTCCTGCCGACCTCGTGGAAGCGGCCGTGGTGACCGAGTTGCGGCGGGTGATGCGCGCGCCCTCGATCACGGCGCAGGTCATCGCCCACTTGGCGCGCGAGGGTCACGTCTTCGCCGAGGCCGACGTGATCTCCGCGCTGCAGACGTTCGATGACGTCTGGGCCCAGCTGTTCCCTGCGGAGCAGACCCGGATCGTACAGTTGCTGGTGCGCCGGGTCACCGTCACGTCCGAGGGGCTGGTGATCGATGTCCGGACCGACGGCGTCTCGGGCGTCATGCGCGACATGATGGCGCCACGAAAGAAGGTGGCGGCGGAATGATGAAACCCGACGAGTCCATCCAGATCTTCGTGCCGCTCAAGGTTCGCAAGCAGAACGGGCGGCCGAAGATCATGCCGCCCGCCACCTATCTGCCCAGCGAAGACCGAACGCAGGATCCGCATATCCTGCGCGCCATTGGTCGGGCGTGGGGCTGGCGGCGGCGGATGGAGGCTGGCGAATTCAACACGGTCACCGATCTGGCGAAAGCCGTGGGGCTTGCCGAACGCCATGTCAGCCGACAGCTGCGGCTCGCCTATCTCGCGCCAGGTGTCCTCAAGCGACTGGTCTACAAGCGCGAGGTGCCCGCCGTGACCCTGTTGAAACTGACCGACGTCGCGGCCCTGCCATGGCACGAACAGCCGGGGCAGGTGTTCGACTGAGCCTCAGTGAAAGCTCGCCTGAAACGTCGTCGCGGACAGCGAGACATGCGCGTCCAGCGGCGGGTGCAGTTCGAATGCCTTCGGCTCGCGTGAGAAATTCCACAGCCGGAACAGGCGCCATTCCGACCGGCGCTCCTCGGCCACGGCCAGCTCGTTGCGGGTGATGTGGAAGGGCGTGCGCTCCCATCCGTTCGTCGTCTTGACCTCGATCAGCCGCGGGAACCCGTCCGGAGCGAAACTCGCAATGTCGTAGCCCGCGCCGTCGCCATCCTCCTCCGACACCCAGCGCACCTTGCGCGCCAGATCGTCACGTCCTGCCGTCCGCAATGCCGCGCGCTCATGCGCCAACAAATGCTCCTCGCCCGCGCGCCCGAGGGCCCGGTTGCGCTCGTCCCGGCCCGCCACGTCGAACTTGCGGGCGATGTGCAGCATCTGCTCAAGTTCTTGCGGCGGCGGCTGGTTCGACAGCGTCGGCGGCGGACCCACCCAGATCTGCGCCGCCTCGCGCAAACCGCCTGCGGGTTGCAGGCCAGGTTGGCGCCCGAGCCAGGCCGGGTTCAGCGCCAGCCACCGCGCCACGGCATCCACCAAGGTCATCTGGAAGTTGAACGCGGGCTTGTAACCGGGGATCCAGTCCTCGCCGAGCCCCTTCAGCACCGCGCTGATATTCTGGTGCTTGAACTCGACGGACCCCTCGGACCGGTCGTTCAGGAGCGGGAGGAGTGCGCGGCGGTGTTCAGCCTTGCTGTAGCGGCGCCCGGAGATGTCATCGGCCAGCATCGCGAAGTAATCCGCGACGATGAGGTCATTCTCTTCATCCGTCCAGGGCCCGTTCGACATTGCGCCAGGCTATGGGCGCGAAGTCTGTTTGTCATCAGAGACTTCCGGCAGGGATCTTGCTGCTGTCGCCGGCCCATGCACCAGCGCACCGGCCCGGTTGATCGGCCGCCACGGGGCCGTCCTTCTGACCGCCCTGCGCCTTCGTGTCGGTCTCCGTCACCGGATTATCTCGCGAACGGGGCGACCCCATGAACCCGGCAACCCATTGGAAATGCGAGGATGTTTTGCGCCGTCCTGTGGCCGTCGAGGGGCGCTCGAAGAGAGACGCAGGCCATTCGGAGACCCATTCTACGTCAAGCGCCCGGTCTCCGAAGGGCGGACGGCCCTGCCAACGCCCTTTGAAACAAAAAGAAAAAAGGCCCCAATCGGGGCCCTTGGACGGATTCAGCATTTGAGTGTGGCGGATGGGGTGGGATTCGAACCCACGGTACGGTCTCCCGCACGCCGGTTTTCAAGACCGGTGCCTTAAACCACTCGGCCACCCATCCGTCGCGCCCGTAAACCAGAAAGGCGCGCCGGGATCAATTTGAAAATGAAATTGCTAAAAACTGCGAACACAAGGGGAACAGGCGCTTTTCAATCCGCCCGGCCGGGTTTAATGTCGCGTCCATGACAACATGGATCGAAGATGAGGCGGAAGCCTTCGCACCGGAGCGTCGTCCACTGTCGCAGCAGGCGATGGCGCCGCGGCCGACCGACTACCTGGACGGGCTCAATCCAGACCAGTTGGCGGCTGTTGAGGCGCTCGACGGACCGGTTCTCGTGCTTGCGGGAGCAGGAACCGGGAAGACCCGGGCGCTCACGACGCGGATTGCGCATCTTCTGAACACCGGGCGCGCCCGACCGAACCAGATCCTCGCGGTAACCTTTACCAACAAGGCCGCGCGCGAGATGAAGACCCGCGTCGGGCAGACGGTGGGCGGCGTGGTGGAGGGCATTCCCTGGCTCGGGACCTTTCACTCCCTGTCCGTCAAAATTTTGCGGCGCCATGCCGAAATGGCCGGGTTGAAATCCAACTTTACGATCCTCGACACCGATGACCAGCTTCGCCTCCTGAAGCAGCTGATCGTGGCGGAGGGCATCGACGAGAAGCGATGGCCGCCCAGGCTTCTTGCCTCGCTGATCGACGGCTGGAAAAACCGGGCGCTGACCCCGGAGAAGGTTCCGGCCTCCGAGGCCGCAGCCTTCAACAACCGTGGTACCGAGCTCTACGCCATGTATCAGCAGCGGCTGCTGACGCTGAATGCCTGTGATTTTGGTGACCTGCTCGTGCATGTGGTTGGCATATTTCAGGCGTTTCCGGAGGTTCTCGAAAAGTATCAGGACTGGTTCCGCTACATCCTCGTGGACGAATACCAGGATACCAATGTGGCCCAGTATCTCTGGCTGCGGCTTTTGGCGGGCGGGCATAAAAACATCTGCTGTGTGGGCGATGACGACCAGTCGATCTACGGCTGGCGAGGCGCAGAGGTTGGCAACATCCTACGGTTCGAAAAGGATTTTCCGGGCGCGAAGGTAATCCGTCTGGAGCAGAATTACCGGTCGACCCCGCATATCCTGGCCGCAGCTTCCGGAGTGATATCCAGCAATGAAAAGAGGCTTGGCAAAACACTCTGGACCGATCTGAACGCGGGCGAAAAGGTGCGTCTGATCGGCCACTGGGACGGAGACGAGGAAGCCCGGTGGATCGGCGAGAAAATCGAGGCGCTGGAGAGAGGCACACGCGGGTCCGATCCGGTGTCCCCCGATGGCATTGCCATTCTGGTGCGGGCATCCTTCCTGATGCGGGCCTTTGAGGACCGGTTCCTGACGATCGGCCTGCCCTATCGGGTCATAGGTGGACCCCGGTTCTACGAGCGCCTCGAAATCAGGGACGCAATGGCCTACTTCCGGGTAGCGGTCAGCCCGGATGACAGCCTGGCGTTTGAGCGCATCGTGAACAAGCCCAAACGCGGATTGGGTGACAAGGCGGTTCAGACAATCAACAATGTGGCACGGCAGCACGGCGTCGGCCTGCTTGAGGCCGCACGGATGATCGTTGAGGAAGGCGGCCTGGCCACGCGGGCGCGCAACGCCCTGAAGTCAATGGTCGACGGGTTCGATCGCTGGGGCGCACTCGTCCGCGCCGGGGAAATTCCCCACACGGATATAGCGGAACAGATTCTGGACGAGAGCGGCTACACGGACATGTGGAAAGCCGACAAGTCGCCCGACGCCGCCGGACGTCTCGAAAACCTCAAGGAGTTGATCAAGGCTCTGGACGAGTTTGAGAATTTGCAGGGATTTCTGGAGCATGTCAGCCTCGTCATGGACAACGAACAGGATGACGGCGCTCCCAAGGTATCGATTATGACCCTCCACGCGGCCAAGGGGCTGGAGTTTCCCTGCGTTTTTCTGCCTGGCTGGGAAGACGGCCTGTTTCCCTCCCAGCGGTCCATGGACGAGAGCGGCCTGAAGGGCCTCGAGGAGGAACGCCGGCTGGCCTATGTGGGCATCACCCGGGCCGAGAGACTGTGCACCATTTCTTTCGTTGCCAACCGCCGGGTCTATAATCAGTGGCAGTCCCAGATGCCGTCCCGGTTTATTGACGAACTGCCGGAGGAGCATGTCGAGGTCCTGACGCCACCGGGCCTCTACGGCGGTGGCTTCGGCGCGGCGGCCGTGTCCTCCCGACCAACCGGCCCCAGCCTTGCCGATGCGGCAGCCAAAGCGGACGCCTACAATTCACCGGGCTGGAAACGGATGCAGGCCCGGGCCGGAAACCGGCCGGTTTCCCAGCCAAAGGAGACCCGCAACACGGTCATTGACGCCGAGGCACTGCCAGCGTTCGAAGTCGGCACGCGCATCTTCCACCAGAAATTCGGATACGGCACCGTCACCGACATAGAGGGCGACAAACTTCTGATCGATTTCGAAAAAGCCGGCCCAAAACACGTGGTCTCACGGTTCGTGACGGCAGCGGACGACGTGCCGTTCTAGAACAGCGATCAACATCGACGCATGGGACTCGATTGCCGTCAGGCTCTTTCAGCCGCGGCCCTGCGACCGTTGCGTTTTACGGTACGCTTCGCCGCCGCTGATGCCCGGATCTGACCCCTTAGGGTGGTTCGCATCCAAAGCAACCCAGGCAAATTCAGGGCAAACGCGGACCGGAACACAAGAAAATCGATGATCTCCAGCGCAAGCCCGCGATCAATCCAAACGAGATCCTCCAGAAGAAAGTCCTTTTTGGCCACCGGCTTGGCACCACGGCGCTCCAAACGGGCGTAGTCGAAATCCGGAAATTCGATCCCGTATTCATCGCGAAGCCACAGCGGATCGTCACGACTGAAGTCCACCAGGTCAGCGACGCCTGGTTTCAAACGCGGTTTCCCGGCCTCTAAAATACTGTCGGCCTTTGCCAAAGCCCTGATGAGCAGCTTGGTATCGGGGGTAAATATGTCATCGCGGCTTGCGTGGAAACGCGCCCTGTAGCGCGCCAGAATGTCCATGGACTCGGCACTTAGCGATTCGTTGACAAACTGCCCACGGTCGAGACTGTCCGCAGCTACATCAAAGTCACTCAAATAATGATGGCAGAAGTCATCGACCACACTGCCGTTCACCATCGAGTTTCTGTCAAACAGATGAACGGTCACCGGCCTTCCCGTACACTGTGACCACCCGTTGAGCACGCTACGATAGGATGGAGCACGGGGTTTTTTGATCCTGTGCGATCCCTTGAATTTCTGTTGAAGCGCGGAAAGAAAATGCTCCGAAGGCTTCCGCAGCCATGCAACAAGCTCAGGGTCCGGGCCAAGTTTGCTCAGGACGTCCCGCACCCGGGCATACCTGCCTCCATCGATCCGGCGGAACAGGGATTCGCTCGAATAGATCACGCAATCCGGTTGATGTCGTGCGACCTGTTCCTGATATCCAGCAATTTGCGTATCCAGGCACCTTGACATGCTTTTCCGCCTGAACAGCCCCCGGTTGCGCATGTACCGTGGCATCCCGTCATCCTCCAGCAAGGACGCTGCCAGTAATGCGTGATTGGTGAATGGCCCGGGAAAATCATTTCGGGGATACAGGATCGAATGGCCGAGCAGATATTCTCGCGACCGGTACAAAGCGGTCTGCAGAGCAGTCGTTCCTGTTTTCGGCATACCGATGTGAATGATTGATTTCATTGCAACCCGACACGAATTCCCCACATCACAACATGCAATGCGAATGAGCCCACGTTCAAGCAGGATCGAAAGTAAGGGTCTTAGCCCTAAAACGCAGCCACCGCGGAAATCATGACGGTATTGCCTTTAATGCGGTTTTTGGCCTCAACATCGTAAAGCCACTTCCCAATCACGCTGACCGGTGTATCGCCGACCGTGAAGGATTTCATGATCGCCGGGCCAATACCCACTGAGCGGCCGCGGAAACCATTGGCGGGCACCGCGCCGGGATCGCCCTCGTCATCGGTGATCTGCTCAAACCAGTAACCGTTGAGCGCGATGGCTGTCGTAGGAGAGATATGACGTCCGGCCAGCCAGTCGAGCTGAAACTCCGCTCCACTGGTATAGTTGGTCTCCGGGTTTTCCATGTTCCAGGTCATTCCAACCGTGGTCGAAAACTCCCAGCCCAGGTCCTGGTCGAGGTACGTGTATGACACGGTCGGGTTCACCGACCAGTAGTTCCGGCCCAGATTAACACTCCGCTCCGCATCGTAGTCGCCCCAGGGGGCAAACACGCCCAGATCAAACGTCGTGTTGTGCCGGTCCTGCGACCAGTTCAGGCGCACGGGAACCAGATAGGGATCGCACCAGCCGTCAATGTCGCTGGACATGTCCATGTCACCGAGCGGCGTCGACACCAGCGCGTCGACTTCCATCCCGAACGTATAGGGCAGAACGAGTGCCGCGCCGTAGCGGGCCCCAAATATCTCGGCATCCGAGTAGTAGCCGACCTTCAGAAGATTGAGCCAGATTTCCTGATCCGCCTCGGCGGTGGCGACACTGTTCATGCCAATCGCATCGGCATCGCCGTCGAACAGAAAAAGGTCGTTTCGAACGATCACGCTCTTGTTCGTTGGCCATTTGGCAACGAGAAAGTCCCCGTAACTACCGGGAAAATAGTGGCTGCTGCCCCCCTCGCCCGCTTCGGCCCTGGGAAGTATTGCGATCATGGCGCCCAGAACAACTGCTGCGGGTTTTAGGGAGAAGTTCATGCGATCCTCTGGCAGTTGGGCTCTGGACTGTTTTCAACCAGTGCGCAGTGTTTGTCGTTTCCCGGTTGCCGCGGTGAACAACCTATGCGATTAAGTCGCTCAAATACGCGACAAATGCAATGTTTTCGGTTGTATTAGCGTTAAAATAATCCCGCCTGCGTTGTATTGAGGCCATACCCCGCCGCCTGCCTCAAAATGCAACAGGCTATGAAATTCCCCAATCGCTCCCACTCCTGTCCCGCTGCGCAACTCGGGGCTTGAACGCGGTTGGCGTCCGCACCAGGTTAGCGGTGTGGAAGCTATTTCCGTTTCCGGATAACCGGCGGAAAACTCATACGAAGACAGACAGGGCGGGAACAAACGTGAGATTGAACTGGAAACAACAACCTGGAAGCCAGGGATTTTTTGCGGTCACGGCACTTGTCGTCGCTGCGGCAAGTCTGGCAGCGGCGTCACCCGCCTTCGCACAGTCCAAGGTACGCTGCTACGGCGTGGCCCTCGCCGGAGAAAACGAGGGGCTGGACGATCGCAGGGACGAGGGCTCCAGCACGGTTGATTACCAGGGCAATGCCTGGGTCATGGAAGATCCCGCAAAATGCGTGCGGATTGCCCTGCCCGTGCAGCCTGACGGCACCCCACGGCGCGGCGCGCTCGAACCGCTCGAACGGGATCAGGGCTCCTGAAGCGGAACGGTCAGCCTAGCGAAGATTGAGGCAGGACACTGGATCCTGGGTTTTTCGGCCCAGCACGAAGGCATCGTCACGACTTGCATCCTGTGCCCGCGCAAACATGTTAAGCGCGGGACTGAAGGGTGAACGGGCCTCCTCACCGGACATGGACTGGGCCTCTCCTAAGACCTCACCGTAGAACCCGTCGGGCACGTGCCCCAGACGCCCCTGCGCCTGCCCGGCCCAGACGCCGGCAAGACAGTCGGCCTGCAGCATGTTGGCGCGGTTTTCCTCGCTGCTGTTCCTGCCGGACAGAAGCGAATCCTGAACATGGCGGGCATAGACACGGGCCACAACCAGCGCGGTTCCCATCTCGCCACGCTCCTCAAGCTCACCGCGCAGACCGCTCATGAACACAAGATCGAACCCGGCCGTGTTGTCCAGAGGACAGTAAAATGGTCCCGAAGCCGGCACGGCCCCCGCACATGGCGAAGGCTGAACGTTGGAATAGAGAATCTGCTCCGGCCGTTTGAGCGGCTCAAGACCCTGTTTATCAAACCACCGCGCCCAGCTGCGCTCATTGTCATCAAACACGACGCCGATATAGCGCCCGACCGATTCCGCCTGCCCCGCCGAAAGCTCCTGCATGGGTTCAACTTCCAGCGCACGGAAAAAGAATCCCGCGGCACCAATGCCCAACGCAACCGCGGCCGTCAGAATGACAAGCAGCCGCGACGATCTTCGGTTCGACAACCCGCGAATGCCGGGCATATCAGTCATGTGGCAACTCTCTCAATTTGCGACCGGTGCAGACCGGAAACAGGGGATTCTGCTTCTTGACGAACACCGCCGGACGTGGTCGTACCAAGGCATTATCCGGACAAGGTGTGAATGAATTGCTACGCGGACTGTATAACTGGACGATTTCGCTCGCCGCCACGCCATACGCCTTGTGGGCACTGGCCATTGTCAGCTTCATCGAGAGCTCGGTCTTTCCGATCCCGCCGGATGTCCTGCTGATCCCGCTCATAATCGCGAGGCCCCACCGGGCCTGGCTCATCGCCGGGATATGCACCATCTCCTCGGTTCTCGGCGGAGCATTCGGCTACTACATCGGCTACGGTCTCTTTGAACAGGTCGGCCGGCCCGTGCTGGAATTTTACGGCAAGGACGCCCGATTTGCGGAGTTTTCAGCAACTTACAATGAATGGGGCGCCTGGGCGGTTCTCGTCGCGGGTGTCACTCCCTTCCCGTACAAGGTCATCACGATCCTGTCCGGCAGCACCGGGCTGAACTTTGGCGTCTTCATGGTTGCAAGCCTGATCGCCCGCGGCCTGCGTTTCTTCGTCATTGCAGCTTTGCTCTGGAAATTCGGGGAACCCATTCGTGATTTCATCGAGCGTAGGCTCGGTCTTATGTTCACCCTCTTCGTCATCGCGTTGATCGGCGGGTTCGCAGTTCTGGGGTTTATCCATTGAACGGGTTTCAGCGAAGAAGTCTCGGCGCCGCTATTGGCTCCCTCATACTGCTGCTCGGAGCCTTTGCGTTTCAGTATATCGGCGGTATGGCCCCCTGTCCTCTGTGCATCACGCAGCGCTGGCCCCATGCGGTGGCAATAGCCCTTGCGGTGCTGATCGTTCTTCTCCCCGTGCGCTTTTTCGCCCTGCTCGGCGCGGGCGCGATGTTTGTTGGCGCAGGCGTCGCGGCCTGGCACACCGGGATAGAGCGTGGCTGGTGGAAAGGCCCGGAAAGCTGCACCGCTCCGGATGCGTCCAACCTGAGCTCCGGAGAGCTGCTCGACCGTCTGATGCAGACACCACCGGTCCTCTGCGACCAGATCGCGTGGGAGATGTTCGGCCTGTCCATGGCGAGCTGGAACGGTCTGGCCAGCCTGATCCTCGGGTTTCTGTGGCTTCGGGCCTACGCCTCGAGTTCCGCATCCCAGTAAAGGAAGTCCATCCAGCTCTCGTGCAGATGGTTCGGAGGAAATTTCCGACCCACATTCTGCAGGAAATCCGGCGTCGGACGCACCGGCTTGCGGTTCAGGCTCATACCCGCCTGACGCAGGGTTTTAGACGCCTTGTGCAGATTGCACGGACCACAGGCCGCAACCACGTTTTCCCATGTGGTGCGACCACCACGGCTGCGCGGGATCACGTGATCGAAGGTCAACTGGTCCTTCGCACCGCAGTACTGACAGGTGAACTCATCGCGCAAAAACAGGTTGAAACGTGTGAAAGCCGTTGATTTTGCGGGTTTAACAAATTCTTTCAGCACAACCACGGAGGGGATTTTGATCTCCGTCGAGGGCGAATGCACCGCGGTGTCATATTCGGCCAGCACCATGACCCGGTCGAGGTACTTGGCCTTGACCGCCTCCTGCCACGTCCAGAGCGACAGCGGCAGATAGGAAAGTGGTCTGTAATCCGCGTTCAGAACAAGCGCGGGATGATCCCTGAGACCAGCGGGCTGTCGGATCAGCCCAGGGGTATTGGAGCTCTGAAGCATGTGTACTCCCGTAGCAGGGGCGGGATCGGGACACACAGCCTGGATGGTTTTACCGTCCTGCCCATAAATCCACTATATCTCGCCTTCCGTACCAAACAAGCCCCTGGATAGGGGCGCAATTTGAAATTATCGCAACGCTATTCGACGCGATGCACAATTTTATGACAAACAGCGCACTTTAGCCCCCTATCCTGGCAACTCAATACCCAGCTTCATCGCGCAGAACTGAAGAGCCAAACCCAGCCCGTCCGGGGCAATTCCGTGCGCCGTGCCTTTTGAAATGTGGGTGTAGGTCTCGACCTCCAGCCTGGTCAGCGCATCCGCCGCCTCCGGCAGGCTGGACACCGGCACCACCGGGTCCGCATCGCCATGGATCAACAGAACCGGCGGCTTCGACACGATTTCAGCCGCGAGGTTTTCCGGATTCAGAAGCCGTCCGGAAAACCCGATCACACCAGCAAAGGGTTTGGCCCGGCGCGGTGCCACATGCAGCGACATCATCGTGCCCTGACTGAACCCGAGAAGAATGGTCCGTTCCGGCGGCATCCCCGCCGCCTCGACCCCGTCAAGATAGCCGTTCAACAGATCAAAGGATTTCGCTGCTGACGCCGCCGCATCAGCCGGGTTCGATCCATCCATGTGCGGTATCGGAAACCACTGATACCCCATGGGATTGTTCACGCAGCGTTCCGGCGCATTCGGCGCAACAAACCGCGTGTTCGGCATGTGTGGGGCCAAAGGCTCCGCAAGACCAATCAAATCATTGCCGTCAGCCCCATATCCGTGGAGCAGGATGACCAGGCTGTCCTCCTGCCCGGACGCCGCCGCCCGCTCCGGTCCCGTGAGTTCCGTCATCGTATTCCTTCCCGTTTGTGTTCAATATGGTACCAGGCCCAAAGCAGCCGCGCGGCCACCGATCGCCATGGCGACCAGGCAAGGCTCATTTCCCGCAGCACCTTCTCGGTCGGCCGCCCGTCGAGGTCAAAAAGACTGCGCGCCGCCTGCTGCAGCGCCAGATCCCCCGGTGCGAAAACATCCGCGCGACCAAGGCTGAACATGGCGTAAATCTCCGCCGTCCAGACCCCGACCCCCTTGATCCGCACCAGCGTCGCGATGACCTCCTCAGTCGGCAGGTCCCGCAACCCGTCAAAATCCACACCGCTTTCCGCAATGGCTCTGGCATAGGCGATTTTCTGACGCGACAGTCCGCAGCTCCGCAGGTCATCATCCGTGCAGTCCCGAACCGCTCCCGCGCTCGTTGCCCCCATCGCCTCGACCCGGCCCCAGATCGACCGCGCCGAAGCGGTCGACACCTGTTGACTGACAATCGCGGAAAAAAGCTCGGCAAACCCGTCCGGTTTCCGTCGCAGGGGCAGAGGCCCGGTACGTTCAAGCGCCATCGCAAACCGCGGATCAAGACGGGCCAGCCAGGCGGCACCTTCCGCCACATCCGCGTCCGTCTCAATGATCCGTCCTGGCAACGCATTCTCCCTGCTGCCCTGCAGCAAATGCGGAAACCCCACGGATGGCAAGGGTTTCGGACGGAATTGTAATGCACACAATTGAATATCTTGGAAAACCCGTTCCCCGGGGATAGAAGCGGCTCATGACCACTGCCGATCTGCCCTCTCCCGGTCAACGGAACACCGCCATCCGCAATGTCTGGGTGCTTGCAGCCGCGCAGATGCTGCTCGGCAGTCAAATGCCAATCAACTTCATTCTCGGCGGTCTCGCGGGACAGATTCTCAGCCCGGTTCTGTGCTTTGCCACTCTGCCCATCACCCTGATCGTATTCGGCTCGATGGCCTCGGCCCCGGTCATATCATCCGTGATGCAGAAATACGGCCGCCGGGCCGGCTTCCTGATCGGCGCCGCCGGTGGCGCGACCGGGTCCTGTCTGTGTGCCCTTGCCCTCTGGGTCGGATCGTTTTGGCTGCTTCTGGCCGGGTCGCTCCTGAGCGGCCTCTACATGTCAGCACAGGGCTTTTACCGCTTTGCCGCGACCGACGGTGTGGATGACGCCTTCAGGCCCAAAGCCATTTCATGGGTCATGGCCGCCGGACTGGCCTCCGCCATCATCGGGCCACAGCTCGTCAAACTCACCACGGATGCCCTGGCCCCGGTTCCCTTCGCCGGCGCTTACCTTGCGGCCGCCGGTCTCAACGTGGTCGGCGCAGGTCTCTTTTTCCTTCTGCACAGCCCCAAACCACCCCGCCCCACGGCCGACAGTCCTAGGGCGCGCGGCTATCTGGAGCTTATCCGCACCCCACATATCGCGGTCGCCATGATATGCGGAATGGTGGCCTACGCACTGATGAACCTGGTCATGACCTCGACGCCGCTTGCGATTGTGGGCTGCGGATTTGGCACCTCCGACGCTGCCGATGTCGTCAGCGCTCACGTTTTGGCCATGTTCGCACCCTCCTTCTTCACCGGGCACCTCATCAACCGGTTCGGTGTCGAACGCATCATCGCGGTGGGTCTCGTGATCCTCATGGGGGCTGGCATCGTAGGACTTTCCGGCGTGGAACTGTCGGATTTCTTCATCGCCCTTGTCCTGCTCGGAATAGGCTGGAATTTCGGCTATATCGGCGCAACGTCCCTTCTGACGGCGCACCACCGTCCCGAGGAGCGTGGAAGGGTTCAGGGCATGAACGACTTCTTCGTATTCGGCTGCGTCGGCATCGCCTCCCTCACTTCCGGCGGCCTGATGAACTGTTCCGGCGGCAACGCGCAGACCGGCTGGCAGGCTGTGAATCTGGCGATGATTCCAATGCTTACACTGGCCGGCGCCTCACTGGTCTGGCTGGCCATTCGGGTAAAGCAGTCGCGGGTCTAAACCCCTCCAAGGGTCACCAGCGACCGCTCGCGACCGTCCACAACAGCCCCACGCGGGCGCGAAACTCCGAGACCTCCAGCCCCTCGGTCATCACCGCATCGGGCTTCGCCACGGCCATCGACAGCCGTTTTTCCGCAAGCCATCCAGGCGCGAGCGCGGCAATGGCCGTGTCTGGAACCACCCCACGCTTGACCCGCGCCCGCCGGATCGCCTCACGCCCCGACGCCGCCAGATCACCAATCGACACGGAGCTCGGCAGCGGGTTGCGCTGGCGGTTCTCCAGTTCCGGAAGAGCCCGCAAAAACGCCGCCACCCCTGCACCCCAGGCAAAATCGCGCACCGTCAGCAACGCCTCATCCGACGCCCCAAGATGGCTCGCGGCCAACACCATCAAATGCCCATAACTGCGGTGAACGTAGCGGTCGACATTACTTCGGTCGTCCAGCGTCTCCACACCCGCATCGACGAGGCGCGCCTTGATCATCTCCTGCACCAGAGCTTTGGGAAGGTCCGCATCCCGGATCACCCGCGCGAGCGGCTCCACCACCTCATGCCGTCGGGGGGTATTTCCGGCGTAAATTTCCTCAACCGCATCCGTCCACCATTGCAGCCGGATCTGCGCCAGCATTTCCTCCGACGCGACCCAGGGCGCGCGGGCGATCTCCAGGTTGAAGCCATAAAGCGCAAGCAGCCCGGCACGTTTGTCCTCCGGCGCGGCCGCGACGGTCCGCCACCGGTCCGGATCGCCCCGCTCGACCAGAGCCTCATAGTCGGTTTCGCTCATTCGGCCGGGATGGATTTTGGCCTGCCCAGAGCCGGGGCCCCGTCGTGGACCAGTTTCCACACAACGGCATCCTGAAGTGCCTGGAAACTCGCATCGACAATATTGGCCGACACACCCACCGTGGACCAGCGCCGGCCACTGCCCTCCTCGCTGTCGATCAGAACACGGGTCACCGCATCCGTGCCGCTGCCGGTAATACGAACCCGGAAATCCACCAGCTTCATGTCATCAATATGGCTCTGATACGGCCCCAGATCCTTGGCCAAAGCACGGTACAGCGCATTGACCGGTCCCTGATCCGCGCCCGAAACCGGGTCATGGCTCTCGGAGACATTCATGGCCCGCTCGTCCCCGAAACGCGCCGCCACCACGGCCTCGGACACCGTCACCATCTGCCCCAGGGCGTTCTCCCGCCGCTCAACCATCACGCGGTAGCGTTCCACATGGAAAAACTGCGGCAGCCGGTCCAGCAGGTGCAGCGCCAGAAGCTCAAAACTGGCCGAAGCCTCGTCATAGGCGTAGCCGTGATCCTCGCGCTCCTTCACCTGAGCCAGGATTGCGGCAAGGCGCTCATCGCCAGGCGCCACCTCAATGCCCGCCTCCATCAGACGCTTGCGCAGGTTCGACTGCCCGGCCTGGTTCGACATCGGCACGATACGCTCATTGCCGACCACCCCTGGCGGCACATGCTCATAGGTACGTGGATCCTTGAGAATGGCCGAGGCGTGCAAACCCGCCTTATGGGCAAATGCCGAGGCCCCCACATAAGGCGCCGCCGGGTTCGGGACGCGGTTCAGAATACCGTCCAGCGTGCGCGACAGCTTGGTCAACTCACCGAGGCGTTCCCGGCTTACCCCAATCTCATATTTCGAGGCATAGGGCTCCTTTAGAAGCAGCGTCGGAATCAGGCTGACCAGGTTGGCATTGCCACACCGCTCGCCCAGTCCGTTCAACGTCCCCTGAACCTGCCGCGCCCCGGCATCCACGGCAGCCAGAGAATTGGCTACGGCATTTTCCGTGTCATTGTGGGTGTGAATGCCAACATGGTCGCCGGGAATTCCAGCCGCAATGACCGCCGCCGTCACCTCCGCCACCTCATGCGGCAGGGTACCACCATTGGTGTCACACAAAACCACCCAGCGCGCGCCAGCCTCATACGCCGCCTTCAGGCACTCAAGCGCATAGCCCGGATTGGCGCGGTATCCGTCGAAGAAATGTTCCGCATCGAACAGCGCCTCACGGCCAAGGCTGACGAGGTGCGCCACGGAGTCGCGGATGTTGGTGAGGTTTTCCTCCAGCGGAATGCCCAGCGCCGTCTCAACGTGAAACTCATGGCACTTGCCAACGATGCAAACCGCCGGCGTGCCCGCATTGACCACACCCGCCAGCACGTCATCATTCGCAGCCGACCGCCCCGACCGCTTGGTCATGCCAAAGGCGGCAAATGTCGCCCGCTCCAGCCTTGGCGCTTTTTCAAAAAACGTGCTGTCGGTCGGATTGGCTCCGGGCCAGCCACCCTCGACATAATCAATTCCCAGCGCATCCAATGCAGTCGCCAGGACGGTTTTGTCCTCAGCCGTAAAATCCACACCCTGCGTCTGCTGTCCGTCGCGGAGTGTCGTGTCGTATATGTAAAGGCGTTCGCGGGTCACAACGGCAACCTCCGGTCATTAACCCCGACCAGGGTCGCCTGAGCGCGGCGGCTCTTTCGCGTTCCTGACGCGCACTCACACAACCTAAAGGCGATTATATCCGCGGATATATTTCCTCGAACCGTTGAAAATCCAGCCGGATTCAATTCCATCCACATCACAGGCCCTCCAGTTTTGAGAGGTCGAATTTGGGACCGAGGTCCCAAACCGGTCCCTCCGGCGTGTCCTTGACTACCACTCCAGCGGCCGCAAACCCGTCGCGCAGGGCGTCGGCGCGTGCGAAATCCCGGTCGGACCGTGCTTGCGTCCGAGCAGCCAATAGCTCCTCAATACGCGCGGCAACGGCGTCTCCGGCGTCCGGCGCAGCGGCCCACTCCCCGAGCGTTTCATCAAGAATCCCCAGGAGACCGGCGGACGCCTTGAGATCCGCCGCATTGCCACCCGCCGCGAGGCGGTGCAGTTCGGCCATGGCTCCGGGCGTGTTCAGGTCATCACCCAGTGCATCGAGCACCGCAGGTGCGACATTCCCGGCGGCCACACCATCCGTCATCTTGCGCCATTTGCGCAGGGTTGCCTCGGCATCGACCGCCTTCCTCGCCGTCCAGTCCATCGGCTTCGAGTAGTGCGTACCGAGGAACACGAAACGGATCACCTCACCCGGAATGCCCTGATCCAGCAGGTCGCGAACGGTGAAGAAATTGCCCAGCGACTTGGACATTTTCCGGCCCTCGACCTGAAGCATCTCGTTGTGGAGCCAGACATTGGCAAAACCGCCCTCCGGATGCGCGCAGCGGGACTGGGCGCATTCGTTTTCGTGGTGCGGGAATGTCAGGTCGTTGCCACCCCCGTGAATGTCGAAACTCTCCCCGAGCAGGTCGAACGCCATGGCGGAGCATTCGATATGCCACCCCGGACGGCCATGGCCCCACGGGCTGTCCCAGCCGGGCTGATCACCGGTTGAGGGCTTCCACAGCACAAAATCCATCGGGTCGCGTTTGTAGGGGGCCACCTCCACCCGCGCACCGGCCTTCATGTCATCAAGCGACCGGCGGGCAAGTGAGCCGTAGTTGCCATCGGACGTGACATCGAACAGCACATGGCCCTCCGCCTCATAGGCGTGGCCGCGCTCGATCAGGGTTTCAATCATCGCAATCATCTGCGGAATGTATTCCGTCGCCCGTGGCATATGCGTCGGCGTCAATGCGCCCAGCGCGCCCATATCGTCGAGATACCACTGGATCGTCTCGTCCGTGATGTCGCGGATCGGCCGCCCGGTCTCGGCCGCACGCGTGTTGATCTTGTCGTCAACGTCGGTGAAATTGCGCACATAGGTGACGTGATCCGCGCCGTAGACATGGCGCAGCAGACGAAACAGCACATCGAAAACCACAACAGGACGCGCATTGCCCAGGTGGGCGCGGTCATAAACCGTTGGTCCGCAGACATACATGCGCACATCGCTGGGATCGATGGGACTGAACGCGTCCTTGCGGCGGGTTCTGGTGTTCTGAAACCTGATCTTTGTCATGTGTCCTACATCCGGCTTGCGCGCGGCGGGCTATCACATGTGTCCGGGGATGGGAATGCAGAAGCGCGCCGCGTGACTGGTGTCAGCAGCAAATAATGGAAATCGCGCGAGTGGTCTGCCTGTTCATGCCAAAGCTTATGGGCCAAAGCCGCATGGCAATCAAGTCTCCCGTGAGGCCTTGCCGCTTGCCAAACCGGCGGCGGTTGGCGAAGGTCGCGTCCAAACAACCGGGGGACACAACCATGCGCCACGATCCAGGACCCGTATTCCGCGCCCTGCACAAACCGGGCAATCCCTTCATTCTCGCGAACGCCTGGGATGTGGGATCGGCGCGGGTGCTTGCCGGTCTCGGGGCGGAGGCCATTGGAACCACCTCCGCCGGGTTTGCCTTCACGCGGGGTCTGCCGGATGGCGCCCGCATTTCTCTTGAGGAGGCGCTCATTCACTCCGCCGACCTTGTGGCCGCCACGAACCTGCCCGTGAGCGGGGACCTGGAGAACGGATATGCGGACGCACCGGATGGCGTGGCCCAAACCGTCAGGCTCGCCTGCGAGGCCGGTCTGGCCGGTGCCTCGATCGAGGATATCCGCCTGCCCGGCGCGGAGGCCTATGACTTCGACCTCGCGGTTGAGCGTATCAAAGCCGCCGCGGCGGAGGCGCGGGCCCTGCCGCGGGATTTCGTTCTTTTGGCCCGGGCGGATGGTGTAATGACCGGCGCCTATGACCTTGATGAGGCCATTCGGCGCATTCAGGCGTTTGAGGCGGCCGGAGCCGATGCGGTCTATATTCCCGTCCTGCCCGACGCGGCGGCAGTGAAACGCGTCTGCTCCAGCGTTTCGGTGCCGGTCAACGTGCTGGCGGTGGAGGCCGTTGCGCAGATGGGCCGCGACGCGATTGCGGAGGCCGGGGCCGCCCGCATCAGCCTCGGCTCGGCGCTCGCCCGCGCAACCCACAGCGTGCTGGTCTCGGCGGCGACCGCCATGCTTGAGACCGGCAGTTTTGGAGAAATGTCCGACACCGTTCCGGGGTCACGGATTGATGAACTCCTCAAACGCGGTGTGCGCGGCTGAGCACTCAAAAATCAGGGATTTCTTCTGGTCACTGCACCCGTTTGGGTGCAACATTTGGCCGACCCAATCATTACCGGAAGCACCATGCCTGTTATCAACAGTATTGCTGACAATGCCACCGCCATCGCGGAATTGCGGCGGGATCTGCACATGCATCCCGAGATCATGTTCGAAACCCACCGCACCAGCGCGCTGGTGGCGGAGAAGCTGCGGGAATTCGGCTGCGATGAGGTGGTAACCGGCCTGGGCCGAACCGGCGTTGTGGGGGTTATCCGTGGCCGGGAAACAGGCTCGGGGCGCGTGATTGGAATGCGTGCCGATCTGGATGCCCTGCCCATAGTTGAGGAAACGGGCCTTAAACACGCGTCGAAAACGCCCGGTGCGATGCATGCCTGCGGACATGATGGCCATACCTCGATGCTGCTGGCCGCGGCTGAATACCTCTGCGCCACGCGGAATTTCGACGGCACGGCCATCGTGATTTTCCAGCCCGCCGAGGAAGGTGGTGGCGGTGGCCGGGAAATGGTTGAGGACGGGCTGATGGAGCGGTTTGGCATCCAGGAGGTTTATGGGATGCACAACATGCCCGGACTTCCGGTCGGCAGTTTTGCCACCCGTGAGGGTTCGATCATGGCAGCGTCCGACGATTTCACCATCCATGTGCGCGGGAAAGGCGGCCATGGTGCCCTGCCCCATCTCTGCGTTGACACGACGCTGATCGCCAGCCACATCATCATCGCACTCCAAAGCGTCGTATCGCGCAACACAGATCCGATGCAGTGCGCCGTGGTCTCCGTCACCAATATCTCGACCGACAGCACCGCCACCAACGTCATCGCGGAAAACGTGGAAATGAGCGGCACGGCCCGGAGTCACGACCCGGAGGTCAAGAAGATGCTGGAAAAGCGCATCGTCGAGATCGCAAAGACCACCGCCGCGGCATTCGGGGCTGAGGCCACGGTCGAATACCGGCACGGCTATCCCGCCACGGTCAACACGCCCGATCAGACCCGGTTTGCCGTGGACGTGGCCTCTGAAATCTCGGGCGCTGCGAATGTGGAGCCGAATTTCCCCGCGGGCATGGGCTCGGAGGATTTCTCCTTCATGCTGAACGAGCGGCCCGGCACCATGATCTTCATCGGCAACGGCGACAGTGCAGCCTGGCACCATCCGAAGTTCGACTTCAACGACAACGCCATTCCCTATGGCGCGTCCTACTGGTCACGACTCATAGAAAGATCAATGCCAGCGGGAAGTTAGGGCTGGTCTTCGTCCTGGATGCGCCATTCGGGAAGATTGACAAACGAGTTCTTCAGCGCCTCGCTCCAGGCATCCGACATGGCCGAGAAGTTGGGATCACCCGGCTCAATCCGCTCGCAATAGCCAACCAGGTGCTGGTCGCGCGGGATCACCGCGAGATCGAGCGGCATGCCAACCGAGAGGTTCGAGCGCAGTGTGGAATCCATCGACAGGAGCGCAGCCTTGCGGCCGTCCTCCAGCGTCGTCTCGGGTGTTACAACCCTGTCGAGGATCGGTTTGCCGTATTTGTGTTCACCGATCTGAAGGAATGGCGTGTCGGCGGTGGCCTCGATGAAATTGCCTTCGGGATAGACGAGGAACAGGCGCATCTGACCGCCCCGCCGCTGACCCGCGAGCAGGATCGTGGCCGATGCGGACTGGTTCATGCTGCCCATCAGGCCGCCGATAGAGACGCTGACCTCGTTGAGGGTTTTGCCAACGATCTCTGCCGCGGCGAGCATGCTGGGCGCCTTCATGACGCACTGGTCCGGGGAGGCGTCGGGATCCTCCATGCGGTGGCGCAGTTTAGCCATCACGGTCTGTGTCACCGACAGGCTTCCGGCCGTCAGCATGACGATGGCCCGCTCGCCCGGATCCTCGAACACATACATCTTCTTGTAGGTGGAGATGTTGTCTATACCAGCGTTTGTACGCGTGTCGGACAGCATAACCACCCCCGCGTTAAGGAGCAGACCAACACAGTACGTCATACGCCAATTTTCTCCGGAACCACTACTGCTGTGCGGACACCATGACCGAAACGTCCATGGCTTCCCCACCTCCTCCACGCGATACACCACGAATCGGGGCGGCTTCAATAGAATCCCGCCCCGAGCTCAGACGAATGTAGCGGTCGTCGGGGCAGCATTCATTGGCGGGGTCAAAGCCGATCCAGCCCAGACCGTCGATAAACAGCTCCGCCCAGCCGTGGCTGGCCTCCTCCGGCGCGCCATCGGCCCCGGACAGAAGGTACCCCGTCACGTAGCGGGCCGGCATACCGGCGAGGTGGGCCATGACAATCATCGCATGGGCATGGTCCTGACAGACGCCTTCGCCCTTTTCCAGTGCCTCGCTCGCCGTGGACTGCGCATCCGTGGCCCCCGGCGTGTATTTGATCGAGGCCGTCACGGCGGCGGCGATGGCATGGGCGCGGGCCAGGTGATCGCTTCCGCTGATATCGGCGACCGCGTCCTCCAGAAGGTCTTCGAACTGACGGGAGGACTGGGTCAGGGATGTCGGCTGAAGAAACACCCGTGGCGAGGTGATCTCGCGGTGGTTCTTCAGAATGCCTGAGGTGTCATTGGTCTCAACAACACCGGTCACGACGATCTCGATCCGTTCGACCGGGCCTTCCACGGTCATTGTGGAGATGTGGTTGCCCGAGCCGTCCACGAAATCCGCACCGAATTCAGCACCTTCCGCCGCAATGTCCCATTCGATCACCCTCTGGGAGGCGGAATCGGACGGCGTCAGACGGTGACACTGGGTTACGAACCGCATCGGAGCGTCAAATTCGTAGACGGTCGAATGTCTCACGTTAAGACGCATTACTGTACCCCAAAGAGATAGCTGTCGGCGACGCTCTGACCGAGGGTCGCGTTGTCGTTGATGAACCGGGTCAGAAACTCGTGCAGGCCTTCCTCAATGACATGATCAAGCGTCGTGGTGGACAGTTCGGTCAGCATTTTCTGAAGGTTGCGGCACGCGGGCGATTCCGAGCCGTAGGCAGCGGAGAGTCGGTCCAGATGCAGTCCAACCCGGTTGGCGCTGAACAGGAGCGACCGCGGGCAGGCCCGATTGAAAATCAGAAAATCGGTGATTTTGCGCGGGCTGTATTCGCTGCCATAGGACCAGTGGAAAGACCGGAAGACCGAAAGCGACCGCAGAAGCGTCGACCACTGATAGGTGTCCACACCGCCCCCGACCGTGTCCGTGGTCGGCAGGAGGATATAGTATTTCACGTCCAGAATACGCGCGGTGTTGTCGCCCCGCTCGATATAGGCGCCGAGATTGTAGAAATCGTAGCCATCATTCTGAAGATGAGTGCCTTCGGTTTCCCCGCGGAAGAGCGCGCTCTGACGTTTGGTCCAGTCGCACAGTTCCGGCAAAGCCAGTTCCGAGCGTGGGGTCCGTTCGAGTTCCCGCAGTTCCAAATATGCGGAATTGAGCGCATCCCACATACTGGTGGTCAGCGCGGTCCGGACCGCCCGGCCGTTCTGCCGGGCGTTTTCCAGACAGGATATAATGCTCGACCCGTTGTCGCGGTCGAAAAACATCCAGGATTCCACATCCCGCTGCTTCACCTCGCCGCTGCCGTATTTGTCGCGGAAGCCGGCGGATGATCCGGCCGCCACAACGAGGGATTCCCATTCGTTGCGGTTGCCCGCGCCCGTCGAGGGCATAAGCGACATCCGGTATCCGACCTCAAGCAGCCGGGCCATCGTTTCCGAGCGTTCCATGTAACGCCCGATCCAAAACAAGTTCTCTGCCGTGCGGCTGAGCATGTTACCCCCTCAATCCGCCAGTACCCAGGTGTCCTTGACCCCGCCGCCCTGACTGGAATTCACCACCAGCGAGCCTTCGGTCAGCGCGACACGCGTCAGGCCGCCTGGCGCCAGATGCACCTCCTTGCCAACGAGGCAGTAGGGGCGCAGGTCCACGTGCCGCGGCGCGATGCCCTCGTCGACGAATGTCGGACAGGTGGACAGCGCAAGCGTCGGCTGGGCGATAAATTCCTCGGGTTTCGCGCGAATGCGGTCGGCGTAGTTGCTGACCTCCTCCGCCGTGGACCTCGGCCCCACCAGCATTCCGTAACCGCCCGAGCCGTGCACCTCCTTGACCACGAGGTCCTTGAGGTTCTCTAGGACGTATTTGCAGTCGTCGGGATCCGCACATTTGTAGGTCTGGACGTTGTTCAGGATGGGCTGCTCGCCGAGGTAGAACCGGATCATCTCCGGAACGTAGATATAGACCGCCTTGTCGTCGGCCACGCCCGCACCTGGTGCCGAGGCAATGGCCACGCCGCCCGAACGGTATACGTTCATGAGGCCCGGAACACCAAGCATGGAATCCGGCCGGAAACACAGGGGATCAATGAAGCTGTCGTCAATGCGGCGATAGATCACATCAACCTTTTGCGGGCCCTGGGTGGTCCGCATGTAAACAAAATCACCCTTAACAAAAAGATCCTGACCCTCGACCAGTTCGATACCCATCTGGTCCGCGAGGAAGGAATGCTCGTAATAGGCGCTGTTGAACGAACCCGGCGACAACAGAACGCTGACCGGATCCCCCTCGGTCTTGCGCGGTGCAACGGAGGCCAGTGTGCGTCGGAGCAGATTCGGATAGTTGTCCACGGGTGCGATACGCGCGGTCCGGAAAAGCTCCGGGAACATGCGCATCATGATCTCGCGGTTTTCCAGCATGTAGCTGACACCCGACGGTGTGCGGCAGTTGTCCTCAAGAACAAAAAACTCACCCGGGCCGGTACGCACGAGGTCGATGCCCACGATGTGACTGTAAACGCCGGCCGGGGGATCAATTCCCACCACCGCGTTCTCATAGGCCTCATTGCGGTAAACCAGATCGGCCGGGATAATTCCCGCGCGGATGATTTCGCCGCGATGGTAGACGTCGTGCAGAAACGCATTGAGCGCGCGCGCCCTCTGCTTCACGCCCCTTTCGAGTTTCCGCCACTCCGGTTCGGTGAACACCCGGGGCATCATGTCGAACGGGATCAGACGTTCCGTGTCCCCGCCCTCGCCGTAGACGGCGAATGTGATGCCGATGCGCCGAAAAAGGGCCTCGGCCTCTTTTTTCTTCTGGAGCAGCACCTCGGGTGGTGTGTTCTTTACCCACTGGTCGAGCTTTTCGTATGCCGGGCGTATGGCATCGCCGTCATACATTTCGTTGAAGTTTCGAATCCGCCTTCCCCCTGACTTTGTCGCGAGTTCAGTAAATTTGCTCGGAGCATACATTGCAATACGCGGTCAGCGGGAAAAAGTTCCGAATCCGGCAATGATCAAAAAACAGGCAGAGATTTCGTTAACGATGGCAGGCAGTGCAGCTGTCGGATTTAAACCGGTTTGAGGGAATGCCGGTTTGCATCCTGAGACCTGTTGTGGTTAGATTTTTGTCAAATGGGCCTAACGTCCAGACATTAAACAGGGAATCAGCATGACAGCCAACAGTGGCAACGACGCCTTTGTGGTATTTGATCATGTTCAGAAGAGCTACGACGGTGAAACCCTCGTCGTAAAGGACCTTAATCTCCAGATCGGAAAAGGTGAGTTTTTGACCATGCTGGGCCCGTCGGGCTCGGGAAAAACGACCTGTCTGATGATGCTTGCGGGGTTTGAGACCGCGACGCATGGCGAGATCCTTCTGAACGGACGGCCCATAAACAACATTCCACCGCATCAGCGCGGTATCGGCATGGTGTTCCAGAGCTACGCCCTCTTTCCTCACATGACGGTTGAGGAAAACCTCGCCTTCCCCCTCGAGGTGCGCGGAATGAGTGCCGCGACACGCGAGGAAAAGGTCAAACGGGCTCTTGAGATGGTTCAGATGGGTGAGTTCGGCTCCCGCCGTCCGGCCCAGATGTCGGGCGGGCAGCAGCAGCGCATCGCCCTGGCCCGCGCCCTGGTGTTCGAGCCGGATCTCGTTCTGATGGATGAGCCGCTTGGCGCGCTCGATAAACAGCTTCGCGAGCATATGCAGTATGAGATCAAGCATCTGCACGAGCGGCTTGGCATCACCGTTGTCTACGTGACCCACGACCAGTCCGAGGCCCTTACCATGTCGGACCGAGTGGCGGTGTTTAATGACGGGATCATCAAACAGCTTGCCACGCCGCAGGACCTCTATGAGCGCCCCGACAACAGCTTCGTGGCGCAGTTTATCGGTGAAAACAACAAACTGCCCGCCAAGGTGGAATCGCGCGAGGGCGATATCGTCACTGTTGCCCTGCCGTCGGGCAAAGCCTGCCAGGCGCTTGCCGTCAACTGCGGCGGCACGGGATCTGACACGCTTCTGTCCATCCGGCCTGAGCGGGTGAGAATCGGCGCGGCCGAGGACGTAAATTCGACCGAGGGCAAAGTCCTCGAACTGATTTACCTCGGCGACCACATCCGGTGTCGGCTGAATGTGCACGGGAACGAGGAATTCGTGGTAAAGGTGCCTAACTCCTCCGACGCGGGCCAGCTTTCGGTGGGGGAAACCACCCGCGTCACGTGGGCGCCCGAGGATGCCCGCGCGCTGGACATGCTGTAAATCTGGACCTGAATAGTCCCGACCGGAGTTTGGCGGGCCACCGGCCGCCACTCCAGAACAACCAAACTGAATAACCAACTGCGGAGATGATACCAAAAATGTTGAAATCCACCCTCCTACTGACGACCGCCCTGACCGGTCTTGCCATGGCGGCAAAGGCTGACATCACGGTCATGTCCTGGGGCGGCTCTTATGCCGTTTCGCAGGTAGAGGCCTACCACAAGCCGTTCACTGCGGAGACCGGCATCGGCGTAAACTCCGTGGATGCGGACAACCCGGCAACCCCGATCAAGGCGCAGGTTGAGGCTGGCAACGTGACCATCGACGTGGCTGACGTTGAGTATTCCGACGCGATCCGTCTGTGTGACGAGGGCCTTCTGGAGGAACTTGACACCTCGATGCTGCCCCCCGCCCCGGATGGAACCCCGGCCGAGGAAGACTTTATTGAGGGTGCGCTGACCGACTGTGCGGTGGCAAACATCGTCTGGTCCACCATCTATGCCTACAACACCGAGAACGTCGACGGCACGCCGACCACCATGGCGGATTTCTTCGACCTTGAGGCATTCCCGGGCAAGCGCGGCCTGCGCAAGACGGCGAAAGCCAACCTCGAAATGGCGCTGATCGCGGATGGCGTTCCCGCTGAGGAGGTTTATGACCTGCTCGAAACCGATGAGGGAGTGGACCGCGCGTTCGCCAAGCTCGAAACCATCAAGGACGACGTGGTCTGGTGGGAAGCCGGCGCGCAGCCGCCGCAGCTTCTGGCCGATGGTGAGGTCGTGATGTCCACCGCCTATAACGGCCGTATCTTCAATGCCGCCGTTGCCGAGGATCAGCCGCTTGAGGTTGTCTGGGACGGTCAGATCCTCGATTTCGACCTCTTTGTGATCCCGAAAGGTGCACCGAACCTTGAGGAAGCGAAACAGTTCATCGCCTTTGCGACCGACACCGAGCGGCTTGCCGCACAGGCCAGCTGGATCTCCTACGGTCCCGCGCGTCTGTCCTCCGGCCCGCTCGTTGGTCTCTATTCCGACGGCGAGACCGAAATGGCGCCGCACATGCCCACGGCTGAAGCCAATCTGAGCAATGCCCTGGTCAACGATTTCGAGTTCTGGGCTGACCGTGACACCGATCTGAACGAGCGTTTCAACGCCTGGCTCGCCAACTGATCACCTGACTGCCATGTGGAGCCCGGCCGGGCTCCACATATCGCCCGACCGAGCGGAGAGAGATACGGATGGCAAACCTGGCGGACGCGCGGGGCAACGGCCCGGCACCCACACTGACCACCGCGGATGGCAAGCCGCTCCGCGAGGCGCTGGCAAAAGCGGAACGGCACGCACGCAACCGCGCGTTTTTCCTCGTACTTCCCCTGCTCCTCTTCATTCTCATCACTTTCGTGGCCCCCATCGCGCAGATGCTGCACCGGTCGGTCCACAACCCCGCTTTTTCCGACAACATGCCCAATCTTGTGGCTTGGTTTGAGGAAAACCCCGAAGGCACCAGCCCTGATGAGGGCGGGTGGGATGCCCTGGCGCAGGACCTGATCCTCGCCCGAGAGAACAAGACCGCCGGCCTCGTCGGCACCCGCGTCAACTATGAACTCTCCGGCACGCGGTCGCTGTTTACCAAAGGCGCACGCAATGCCCGCAAGCTTGAACCGCCCTACAGGGAAGCCATTCTCGACCTCGACGAGGACTGGGCCGACCCGGCTCTGTGGCAGGTCATGCGCGGCGCGTCGTCGGCCTACACGTTCAATTTCTACTACGCGGCCGTGGACAAGACCCTCGATCAGGACGGCAATATTGTTGATGTGGACGAAAACCGGAAGGTTTACGTCAAACTCTTCACCCGCACGCTGATCCTGTCGCTGCTGATCACCTTCCTGACATTCATTCTGGCCTATCCGATCGCGCATCTACTCGCGACCCTGCCGCTGCGGTATTCCAACCTGCTGATGATCTTCGTGCTGCTGCCCTTCTGGACATCACTCCTTGTCCGTACCACCGCCTGGATCGTGCTGCTGCAAAGCCAGGGTGTGGTGAACGACTCGCTCGTCGCGACGGGCATTATTGATGACGAGAGCCGCATCCAGATGATCTACAACCAGACGGGTACGATCATTGCCATGACGCATATCCTCCTGCCCTTCATGGTGCTGCCGCTTTATTCGGTAATGCGGCCAATCAACCCGTCCTATGTCCGCGCGGCCCGTTCGCTGGGCGCCACAAGCTGGACCGCGTTCCGGCGGATCTATTTCCCGCAGACGATCCCAGGCATTGGTGCGGGCGCCCTGCTGGTCTTCATTCTGGCGGTTGGGTACTACATCACGCCCGCACTTGTTGGCGGCTCGGACGGTCAGCTGATCTCGAACCTGATCGCGTTCCACATGACCAATTCGCTCAACTGGTCCATGGCCGCGGCGCTTGCGACCATTCTGCTGACCGGCATTCTGTTGCTTTACTGGCTCTATGATCGGCTGGTAGGTATCGATAATCTGAAACTGGGGTGAACCGACATGGCTCTACCATCACATGCATCCACCCTGGAGAAGGTCTGGCACTACGCCTATCTGGTGATCTGCGGCCTGATCTTCCTGTTTCTGATTGCCCCGATCCTGATCGTCATACCGCTCAGCTTTAACGCCGAGCCCTATTTCACCTTCACGGAGAAAATGCTGGCGCTGGACCCCACCGGGTATTCGGCGCGCTGGTATGACCTTCTCCTGACCTTTGGCATGGAGAACCCCGATGGGCCGCGCACCGGCAGCTGGTGGGCGGATGTCTGGAGCAACGCGCACTGGGTCAATGCCGCGAAGAACTCGATCATTATCGGCTTTTTCTCCACGATCCTCGCCACCTGTCTCGGCACCATCGCGGCACTTGGTCTGTCGCGTCCGGAAATGCCGTATCGCCGGGCGATCATGGCGGTTCTGATCTCACCCATGATCGTGCCGATCATCATCACCGCTACCGGCCTGTTTTTCTTCTATTCGATGACCGGCCTGGCCAATTCCTATTTCGGGATCATCCTGGCCCACGCGACACTCGGCATTCCCTTTGTCATAATTACGGTGACCGCCACGCTGGTTGGGTTTGACCACTCCCTCACCCGGGCCGCCGCCAGTCTGGGCGCGACACCGACCCGGACCTTTTTCCGTGTGATCATGCCGTTGATCCTGCCCGGCGTGATCTCCGGGGCGCTTTTTGCGTTCGTGACATCCTTTGATGAGGTGGTCGTCGTGCTCTTCGTGGCGGCCCATGACCAGCAGACCATTCCGCGCCAGATGTGGAACGGCATCCGCGAGCAGATCAGCCCGGCCATTCTGTCCGTGGCGACAATCCTCGTGATCATTTCGATCCTGCTCCTTACGACAGTGGAACTGCTGCGCCGCCGGTCGGAGAAACTGCGGGGCGTAAGCCCGGGATGACCGCGATCACGGCAGGCCCCGTGGTCGAGGGGTCCATCCCGCATGATCACGACGTAAACGAGGACGGCGAACTGATCGCCTGCGTGGTCTGTGACGCCCTACATACCGTGCCGACCATTCCACCGAAGGCGGCCCTGCGATGCGTCAGGTGCGGCAACGTCCTGCTGCGCTCCCCGGGCCCGGCGCTCGACCGCATTCTTGCCAGCGCCTTCACCACCGTGATCCTCGTTGTATCCGCGCTGTTTTTCCCGTTCCTTCAGATTTCGGCCAGCGGCTTCACCAGCGCCACGACCCTTGTCGAGACGGCTTTCGCCTTCAAGGGAGGGCTGACAACGCCGCTTACGTTCGTTCTGATTTTCACCATCATCGTCCTGCCGATCATCCGGGCACTGGCCCTGACCTGGGCGGTCATGCCGATCCGCCTGAACCTGCGCCCCCTTCCCCAGACCAAGGCCGCGTTCCGGCTCGCCAACCTGCTCCGGCCTTGGTCTATGATCGAAGTGTTTATCGTTGGCGTCGTTGTTGCCCTTGTCAAAATCGGTGGAATGGCCAAGGTGGGTCTGGGTTTGGCATTCTGGGAACTGCTGCTGATCCTGATAATCGTGATCCTTGAGGCCACCAGCCTCTGTGAAAAGACCATATGGCGCATTCTGGAACGGAAAAGCAGGTACTGACAGCCCGCGATGCGGGCCTGCTGGGCTGTGGCACCTGCGGGCGCGTTTCACCAAAAGGCACCACGGTCTGCCCGCGTTGCGAGACGCCGCTCCATTCCCGCAGACCCGGAAGCATCGAGAAGGTCTGGGCCTGGTGGTTGGCAGGCATTTTCGCATATATCCCGGCCAATTTATACCCGATGCTCCGCACAAGCTTTCTCGGACGGGAGCAGGATTCCACCATTGTCGGCGGCGTTATTGACCTGATCCATCACGGCTCCTTTCTGATCGCGGCCATAGTTTTTTTTGCCAGTGTAATCATCCCGGTGAGCAAATTTTTTGCCGTCGGCTACCTCGCCTGGACGGTAAAGGGTCGCGCCCATATCAGTGAGCACCAGCGCACTGTTCTCTACGAGGTTGTGGAGTTCGTGGGACGCTGGTCGATGATCGACGTCTTTGTGGTGGCGGTCCTGGCCGCGCTGGTCAATCTGGGCTTTGTTGTGAACTTCAAACCCGGGATCGCGGCGTTCTTTTTTGCGCTTTCAGTTGCCTTTACAATGATATCCGCGCTATCGCTGGACCCCAGACTTATCTGGGACAACAGCACAGGAGATGGTGCGTCTGATGAATGACACCACCCCCTCGGAACCGGTTATCGAAGCACCCAAACGCCGGTGGCTGCCAAAGTTTTCCCTGACCTGGGTCATCCCTCTCGCCGCTCTGGCGCTTTCCCTGTCCGTTGGTTGGCGCACCTATAACGAACGCGGGCCGCTCATCACCATCCTGTTCGAGAGCGCATCGGGCATCAAACCGCTCGAAACCGAACTGCGGTTTCGCGACATGACCGTGGGCACCGTTGAGACGGTGGAGTTTACCGACGACCTGTCCGAGGTTGCCGTGGGTGTGCGCCTCGACAAGGAGGTTGCGGAGTTTGTCGATGACGGGGCCGAGTTCTGGCTTGTCAGCGCGCGGGTCGGTCCGGCCGGGATTTCCGGCCTCGAAACCGTTCTGAGCGGTGCCTATATAGAAGCGTCCTGGGACCACATCAAAGGCCCGCGGCAAAGTGCCTTCACCGCTTTGGAAAAACCAAAACTGACCGCGGTCGATGAGGTTGGAACGCCGATCACGATCAGGGCGCCCGATGGCGGCTCGATCGCCGTGGGCGCGCCGGTGCTCTTCAAACAGATCCCCGTGGGACGCATCGAAAGCGTGGAACTCGACGAGAGTGGCGATGTGATCATCTCCGCTTTCGTCGATGCGCCGCATGATCTTCGCCTGACCAGCTACTCCCGGTTCTGGAACGCCTCCGGATTTTCCATTGAGCTTGGAGCAACCGGGGCTTCGTTCAACGTCGAAAGCCTCGCGGCGCTCGTTCAGGGGGGCGTGTCCTTTGACACGTTGACCTCCGGCGGTGAACTGATCGAACCCAATCACGAATTCTCCCTCTACCAGTCCGAGCGCGAGGCCCGCACCAGTGTGGTCAGCGAAGTTGAACAGGACGATCCCGTCCGCCTGACGGCGGTGTTTGATGGCTCCCTCGCGGGGCTCGAGGCCGGTGCGGCGGTGAAATTCCGCGGGCTCCGCGTGGGTGAGGTCACTGGGTTGAATGCGAGGGTCACGGAGACTGAGGAAGGCCCCAGCGTCGTTCTCGAAACCGCGTTCTACATCCTGCCCTCTCGCATTGGTTTCATCGACGAGGAAGGCTCCTATGAGCAAACCCTCGACCTCCTCGAAAGCGCCGTCAGCCGCGGCCTGCGCGCGCGGCTCGCCGGGTCGGGTCTCCTGAGCCAGAAGCTGGAGATCGAACTCATTGAGGCCACGGACGCCCCCGAGGCGGAGTTTGACCGGACCAGCGAGCCCTGGCCCACCGTGCCGACGGTCGAGACAGAAACCGCCGACATTGTGACATCCGCCGAAGGCATCATGACGCGCGTGTCCAACCTCCCGGTTGAGGAGATCATGGCGTCGGTGGCCACGCTGCTGAACAACGTAAACACACTGATTGAGAGCGACGAGATCCAGTCCGCCCCGGAAAACATAGGGCTTATGATTGCCGATCTGCGCGAGATCACCAGCGGCGACGACCTGCAGAACGCTCCTGCGGATGTGGCGGCCATTCTGGCCTCCGTGCGTGAAATCGTCGACCAGGTCGCGGAGCAGGAACTGGCTGGCAAACTTGCCGTCGCCGTTGAGAACGCCAGCGCCGCCATCAGCCAGTTCGATCAGACGATGGAGCAAAACCTGCCCGGTCTCATGAGCGAGATCGAGGGTCTGACTAGTCGGGTCGCCGACCTGCCGCTTGAGGACCTGGTGGCATCGGCCACGGACCTTGTGGGTAGCGTTGACGCCGTGGTGCGCAGTGATGACGTGGCCAACTTGCCGATTGAGGTTACGGCCGCGGTCTCGGAAGTTCGGATGATTCTTGAGGAAATCCGCACCGGTGGCGCGCTCGACAACGCCAATGCCACGCTTCTTTCCGTGCGCACCCTCACCGAAGAAATCGCCGCCGCGCGGATCACGGAGTCGCTGGATCGCATCGTGGTGGAGACGGAAAACACGCTCGCCAACATCTCCGTGGCGTCCAATGACATGCCCGAGCTGGTGAACTCGCTCACAGATCTGTCCCGGAGGGCGTCAGAACTGCCGCTGGATGAACTCGTTGCCTCGACCACGGCGCTGATCGAAACCTTCGACGCGCTGGTGGGCAGCGAGGAGTTTGCCATGCTGCCGAGCAGTCTGGCGGGCGCGTTGACGGAGCTTCGCGCGGTGATGGCCGATCTGCGGGAGGGCGGCGCGGTTGAAAATCTCAACACAACACTCGCCTCAGCCGACGAGGCCGCAGCGGCGATCACGCAGGCCGCCAACGATCTCCCGGCTCTTGTGGCCAGTTTCAACCAGGTGGCGCGCCGAGCGGATGCCGCACTTGCCACGCTCGGTCCAGATTCAGAGATCAACCGCGAAACCCTGATCCTGCTGCGTGAGGTGCGCGACGCCGCGCGGTCGGTCAACAATCTTGCGGTCGCACTGGAACGCCGGCCCAATTCGGTCCTGTTCGGGAGGTAGAGATGCGCAAATTCATGAAACTTGCGGGAGTGCCGTTGCTGGCCCTCGTGGCAGCCTGCAGCAGCCCGGAATACTATCTCCTGCCCCCTCCAACCGAAGCGCCGACCAAACTCGCCTCGCCCGTGCGCACGATCAGCGTCTCGGAAATCAGCCTGCCAAGCTATGCCGAAGCCATCGAAATGGCGGTCGTCACCGACCAGGGTGCGGTCGAGCTTGACAGTTCAGCAAGCTGGGCTGACACCCCCCGCCGTGGCCTGACGAGGCATCTGGTGGCGGCGCTCGGCACCCGCCTCACCGCCCAGGTCGGCGCGGAACCCTGGCCGGGCCTGGACCGTCCAGGGCTTCAGGTGTCAGTGCTGACCGACCGTCTGATTGGAAATGAGTCGGGAAGTCTCGAGTTCTCCGGCCAGTACATCGTGACCGACCCGGACTCCGGGCGCATTTTTGCGTCCGAGCGGTTCGACATTCGCACGGCCGTGCCGGTATCGGGATTTGAGGGGATCGCGGCCGCCCATGCCCGCGCGGTTGAACTTCTCGCGGACGACATCGCGGCCCGGATCAGCGGCACCCCGCGCCCCGCGACCTAAAGTTTCACATCCGTTGGCAATCGGTTAAGCCCAACCATTTAGCATTGCGCCCCGTCGGAATGCAGGGGACGAATTGCCATGCAAACAGTCTGGAGACGCGCACCGTTGGGCGCAGGCCTGGTTACTGGCCTGAAGCTGATGTTTTCGGGCGTGCCCGCTCACGCGGATTTTCAGACTGATTTTCTGGCCGCCGCGAACGAATATCGCGCGACCGGCACCACGTGCCCTGGCGTCACCGGGACCGGCGCGCCGCTGGAGCCAAACATCCTGCTGAACGCCGCCGCAACATTGTTCGCGGAGGCTCTGGCGGAAGAAAAAACCACACCGGATGACGCCCTGCGTTTCACCCGGGAGACCGGCTACGTACACTGGCGCGTGACCGGCGGAATGGTGCAGACGCGGCTGCGCGAACCCACCGGGTCTTTCGTCGCCCGGGCCCATGTCGGGGACGAGACCAGCTGCCGAAACCTGCTTGCAACCGACCTGTCAGAGATCGGCGTCGCGACCTTCAGAGGGGCGGACGCGACCACGTTTGTGTTCATCGCGGCCAGACCGTTTCGCCGTGACAGGCTGGAGGCATATCGGCAGGAATTTGTGGATCACATCAACGCAATGCGCGAGGCGGGTGCGACCTGTTTCGGCGTCGCCATGCCCCCGCAACCGCCGATCCTCCTGAGCCCCGACCTGAACAAAGCCGCGCAGGCACACAGCGATGACATGGCAAGGACGGAAAGCATCCCTCCCGATCTCCCTAGCGTGCAGGACGGGCTTAACACCAAGCAAAGGTTCGAGGCCACCGGGTGCGAAGGACAGCACCTGTCTGAAACCGTCATGCCCAACGCAACCGATCCCGAAAGGACGCTGCTCTCAATGACCGGTCCCTATGGCATCGCGACGCCGGAACAGTGCCACGCCATCATGGCAACCGCACCGCATCTGGGCATCGGCCTCGCCCAGCCAGCGGAACGCGCGGCATCAGAGGCCGGACGCGGACCATGGCTCACAATCACCACCGCGGAACTGGATGAGCGATGCGCCGCAAGAGCCGAAGCTGCCGTTACACCCGAAATAGCGACGGTGGAGTTCGACCCTGGCACAGACTACCGGATCACCAATGCCGGGCTGAAAGCGCCCTTCGTCCTCAGTGCGCAATCGACGAAACGCGAAGTCACGGGAGGCAAACAGAACGCGGCGTTTCTAGACACGCCCTCGCTCGACCGCGCCCAGAGATGGCGGCTCTCCGCAACAAGTGAGAGCGAAGGCTCCAAGGCCCCAGCCTACACCATGACCTCCGGCTACCGGGGCAAAGGCCTGAACCTGACCGCTACGACCGGCGAGAATCCATTTTCTCTGACGAAAGCAGCGGACCAGGACGCCAGTGAATTTGCACGAGCCTCCCAGCACTGGTCCTTCGACCCGGTGGCTGGCATGCCCGACACTTACATGATCACGAATTCCGGCAGGAAAGGCATATACCTCGCGGCCACCCCGGACGGTCACCTGACATTTACGGAAACGGGTTTCGGAAATGTGCTGGCCTACTGGCGCGTGGTCTCCGACAGCTAGAGAACGGTCTTGCGCGCGATCAGGGCCGCGCCGATCGTGCCGTCATCGAGGTAATCCAGCTCACCACCAATCGGCACGCCCTGGGCGAGGGACGTGACGCGAACACCCAGCGGACCAAGCTGGTCAGAGATGTAATGCGCTGTCGTCTGCCCGTCGATTGTCGCGTTGAGCGCGAGGATGACCTCCTGCGTCTGCTCCGCCACGACCCGTTCCGCAAGATCGGGGATGCGCAGGGTTTCCGGGCCAATGCCGTCCAGCGCGGACATCACCCCGCCCAGCACGTGATAGCGCCCCCGATAGGCGCCGCCCCGCTCCATCGCCCACAGATCCGCGACGCTTTCCACAACGCAAATTTCGCCATTGGCCCGCGCCGGATCGAGACAGATCGAACACGTGCCGGAGGTGGAAATGTTGCCGCAGGTGTCGCATTCACGGACCGTCTGCGCAACCTCAACGAGCGCCTTGCTCAAGGGATCCATCAGCGCGGACCGCTTGCGGATCATGGTCAGAACGGCCCGCCGGGCCGAGCGTGGCCCAAGCCCAGGCAGCCGGGCCATAAGCCCGATCAGCCGCTCCACCGGAGCGTCATCATCGTGTCCGTTCATTCGGGTCCGGCCGTTCGGATCAGAACGGCAGCTTCATGCCCGCGGGCAGATCCAGTCCCTCGGCAACTTTGCCCATCTCTTCCTGAGCCGCGGCGGACGCCCGGGCCTGGGCATCCTTAATGCCGGCCACGATCAAGTCCTCAACGACCTCGCGCTGCTCCGGATCGAAAAGGGACGGATCGATGCTCAGACCGCGCACCTCACCCTTGGCGGAGGCCGTGACCTTGACAAGGCCCGCACCGCTTTCGCCAACGACCTCAATGCTGTCGAGGCCGCTCTGGACCTCTTCCATGCGGGTCTGCATTTCCTTTGCCTGCTTCATGAGCTTGCCCATGTCGCCAAGTCCGCCCAAACCTTTCAGCATGGTTCAGTCCTCCTCAGAGAAGGGATCAAACGGATCCCAGTCATCGTCATCATCCACATCAATACTGTCATCGGCCGCAGCCCCTGGCGCATTGCCGGCATCCGCGACCCCGTCAGCGCCATGCGCGCGTATAGCGCTGATCGACGCCCCTGGAAAGGCCTCGAGCACCGCACTCACCAGAGGGTGAGACCGGACCTGCGACATCAGGTTCGCCTCGTCGCTTTCGCGCCGTTCCCGGATGCTCGGGGCACCGCCCTGCCCAACCACCGAAACAACCCAGCGCACGCCCGTCCACTGGGACATTTTCTGGCCGATCCGCGCGGCAAGATCCGGCGCGGCCCCATCGGCAGGTTCAAACTCAATACGCCCCGGCGAATAGGAGACGAGCTTCACCCCGTCCTCAATCTGCACCAGAAGCTGCATGTCCCGGTTGGCCCGCACGAGTGCGACAACGTCCTCAAACTCTGCGAACCGGGCCAGAGCCTCGACAGTTTGCGTCTGTGCGGCCTGGGTCGGCGCCGGTTGTGGCTGCTGCACGGGGCGGGCCTGCACCGCAGCACCGGCTGTGGCACCATTGCCGGAAGGACCATCAGTCACACGCCCGCCACCGCCGCCCGGTCCGCCGCCACCCGGCACGGGATCACGGCTCAGCCTACGGATCAGGGCCTCGGGGCTGGGCAGTTCGGCCACATGCGTAAGCCGGATGATCGCCATTTCCGCCGCCATCATGGCATTGGGCGCCGCCGTCACCTCATCCATTGCCTTGAGCAGCATCTGCCACATGCGGGTGAGTTTCGGAATCGTCAACTTCTCTGCAAACTGCAGCCCCCGCGCCCGTTCATCGGGTCCAATGGTCGGATCTTCCGCCGCCTCGGGTGTGATGAGAATCATTGAGACCCAGTGCGTCACCTCCGAGAGATCGCGCAACACTGCCAGGGGGTCGGCCCCGGAGGCATACTGGCTGCCAAGCTCATCCAGGGCAGCCTTCACGTCGCCCGTCATCACATGCTCGAACAGATCGAGAATGCGCCCCCGGTCGGCGAGCCCCATCATGGCGCGCACCTGATCGACACCGGTCTCGCCGCCACCGTGGGCAATCGCCTGGTCAAGCAGGCTCGTCGCGTCACGGGCGGAACCCTCAGCCGCGCGCACGATCAGTTCCAGGGCCTCTCGGGTGATGTTGGCTTTTTCCGATGTGGCGATCTTCTCGAGAAGACCGATCATCTGATCCGGCTCAATCCGGCGCAGGTCAAACCTTTGACAACGGGACAGGACGGTCACCGGCACCTTACGGATTTCGGTGGTCGCGAAGATAAACTTCACATGCGCCGGCGGCTCCTCAAGTGTTTTGAGGAGCGCGTTGAAGGCCGAGGTGCTGAGCATGTGCACCTCGTCGATGATGTAGACCTTGTAACGCGCGGACGTTGCCGAATAGGCAACGGAATCAATGATCTCGCGAATATCACCCACGCCGGTACGGCTGGCCGCGTCCATCTCCAGAACGTCCACATGACGCCCTTCGGAAATTGCCACGCAGGCCTCGCACTCCCCGCAGGGTGTAATCGTCGGCCCTCCATTGCCGTCCTTGCCGGTACAGTTCAGTCCCTTCGCGACAATCCGCGCCGTTGTGGTTTTACCCACGCCGCGCACGCCGGTGAGCACGAAGGCATGCGCAATCCGGTCGGCCTCAAACGCATTGCGCAGCGTACGAACCATCGCCTCCTGTCCGATCAGATCGGCGAAGGTTTCCGGCCGGTATTTGCGGGCCAAAACGCGATAGGCGGTTTCGGTGGATGTATCTGTCAAGGCGGTATGGCGATCCTGATTCAGTCGGGGGCACTCTAGGCTCCGGCGACCCTGGCGGCAAGAGACGCTTCCCCCGCGTCTTGCGCGAAGCCCCTGGTCGATCTAACATGTCCGTGCCTTGCGGGAAGGCACCCTGATCCGCGGAAAGTGCCAGGCACATCCCCACATGAACGGAATGCCATACTGGTTTTTCCTGTGCCCGAGCTGGCGGATCCCGGGCCCTGTCAGGAGAAAACCATGTCAGATCCCATCGAAAACCTGCGCCGCCAGGCCAAACGGCTCCGCAAGTCCTGGGAGAACAGCGACCCTGAGGCCATTGCCCGGCTTGAGGCCGTTCTTTCACCAGCCAAACGTGAAAACCCGCAGCACGCGGAGTTTCTGCATGTCATCGCCCGCGAACGGAATTTCACCAGCTGGCCGGCGCTCAAGGCG
Source organism: Amaricoccus tamworthensis (assembly GCF_049800875.1). Classification (NCBI taxonomy): domain Bacteria; kingdom Pseudomonadati; phylum Pseudomonadota; class Alphaproteobacteria; order Rhodobacterales; family Paracoccaceae; genus Amaricoccus; species Amaricoccus tamworthensis. Next base: position 94,492 of record NZ_JBNAFV010000003.1, read on the forward strand.
GCCGCGGAAACCGAGGGACTCGACAGGGCGGAGAAGCAGCAGCGGCTGAAAATCGCGCTGTTCCATGGCCAAAACCACGTGGTTCGTGCCCTTCTCGACCAGACCCCGGATCTCGCGCGCGGCATTCTGGGCCTCGAAATTGCCCTCTACGACCTGCCGACCGTCGAGGCGGCCATCGCCAATGACCCGGCATGCGCGACCCGCAAACTCGGCCCGCGCACTCCCATCCTGCATCTCTGTTTCTCGCGCTACATCCACATCGCACCGGAAAAGAAACGGGACATGCTCCGGATTGCCGAACTGCTGGTGGCAAACGGCGCAGACGTAAATGACGGGTTCGAGCAGGAGCCCGGGTCGGGATATCTCCTGCCCGCGCTATACGGGGCGCTGGGACACGCCAACAACCTGGCACTGGCCGAATGGCTGCTGGACCACGGCGCGAGCCCGAATGATGAGGAATCGCTCTATCACTCCACCGAACTCGGTCATCACGATGGCCTGCGACTTCTGCTGAAGCATGGCGCAGCCACCAAGGGCACCAACGCGCTAATCCGAATGCTCGATTTCGACGATCTCGAGGGCGCACGCATTCTGCTCGAACATGGCGCCGACCCGAACGAGGTCGCGCACGAGCACTCAAGTGGCGAGCCCATCCCCATCATTCCGTCGCTCCACCAGGCCGCACGCCGTGGTCGTGACGGTCGCTTCGCGGACCTGCTTCTCGACTTCGGCGCTGATGCCACGGTTGAGTGGCAGGCATACACCCCCTGGGCCGTGGCACGGATCTATGGCAACGCCGCTTTTGCCGACGCCCTGACCGCCCGCGGATACGAGTCTGACCTCAGCGCGGAGGACCAGGTTCTGGCCGACTGCGCCGCGCTGGTCAAAACCGGGGAACGTGTTGAGTTTTCGTCCCTGCCGAAGGAATCGCGGCTGCTTCTGACCCGGATCGCTTCCATGCCCGGACGGGTCGATCACGCAAAGGCACTTATCGCGGCCGGTTTCGACCCCGATTATCCCGACGAGATGGGCCTGCCGCCCCTGCATCTGGCCGGATGGGCGGGCCGGTCCGACATGCTGCGCTATCTGCTCACGCTGGGACCGGACCTCAGCCACAAAAACGGCTATGGCGGAAATGCTTTGGAAACCGTGGTCCACGGCTCGGAGAACGCTCCGCGCGATGCCGAAACGGACCACGCGGAGTGCATTCGCCTGTTGATCGGGGCCGGCGCGCAGCCGACCCCGCTGCTTATTGAAAACGCGGGAGATCCGGAAATATCCGAACTTCTGCGTCAGCTGGCCTCCGAGACGGCGTGAAACCGGCTTGGGCGGGCGCGGTCTACCGCCCGCCTTTTCGGCTTCGCGACTCCATTTTTGCCTCCCGATAGATCCGGCCAAGCTGACGGGAGTGCCGCCGCTTCTCCGCGATGGACGCCGAGTTGCGGTTGTCCTCCGCCTTCAGCTTGCGCCAGCGCTCCAGCCGGTCCGGGTCCAGTTCGCCCGCGTCAATCGCCGCCTGCACCGCGCAGCCGGGTTCGACGCTATGGGCGCAGTCACCGAATCGGCACGACGCGCCCAACTCCTCGATATCCCCGAACACGGCCGCGACACCCTCCTCGACGTCCAGAAGCCGCACGGCCCGCATTCCCGGCATGTCGATCAGCCAGCCACCCGCGTCCATCTTCTGCATCAGACGCACGGTCGTGGTGTGACGCCCCCGCGCGTCGTCTTCCCGAATGCCCTGCGTTTCCTGGTTTCCACCGGTCAGGGCGTTCGACAGGGTCGATTTCCCCACACCCGACGACCCGGCGAAGGCAACCGTCTGGCCCCGGCCGCACCAGGGTATCAACCGCTCCACCGCTGACGGATCGCGGGCGTTTACGACCTCGCTGATCAGATCGGGCGAAAGCCCCCGCAAACGGTCCCGGTACGCATCCGAATCGTCGCACATGTCGGCTTTGGTCAGCACCACCACGGGCTGCACATGGGCCTGCATTGCCAGAGCCATGTACCGCTCCAGACGGGCAATATTAAAATCGGCGTTGCACGACGAGACGATGAACAGCGTATCCACATTGGCCGCGATCAACTGCGCATCCCGTGCCGTTCCCGCACCACGCCTCTGAAGCAGCGTCTGCCGCTCGAGCAGACGCTCAAGCCGCAGGGGATCCCGGTTCAGGAGAACCCAGTCTCCAACGGCGAGCCGATCGCTGGACAGGTCTGGTCCGGTATCCACGCGCCGCTCGCCGCCCGCGCTGATTACATCAACGCTGCTGCGGTGGACGGAAATGATCCGGGCGGGATCGAGGGATTCGATTTCATCAATGTCGAGTTGCGACTGATAGGAGGGCGACCATCCGAGGTCGCGAAGTATGTCTGACTGAAGTGTCATTGTTCTGCCATCACTGTTCCCGACAGCACGGGAACGAAACAGGGAAACCGGATTGCGGCCAAACGCGCGCAAAACGGCGGATATGGATGGACTTTTCGGAATTCACGGGAGCGCACTCCCGTTAAGGGGATCTACCGGCCCATCCTGGGGGCGACGAACACATTCATAAAAAACGCCTCCAGTTGCCGGTTTCGATCAGTGAGAGGTTGAACAACGACCCAAGCGGGGCTCGTTACGGCTGCTTCCTTCCGGACCTGACCGGGTTGGCGAGGCGCCTGCCCGCGCCAACCTCTCAACGTGGTGTATATGCACTGGCTAACGGCTTTTCAAGTCCCCGCATCACACCGTCAGGCCGCCTTGCCCGCGCCATCGGGATTGGGCTATGCGGGATCTTCCAACAGCCTGGGAGCCGGAAATGAAAAATGCGGAAGCGGTAACATTTGCCGGCGGCACACTCGATCGCGCGGCTTGGTTCCGGTCCAGTCGTGAGAAACTGCGTGAACTGTGGGAGCGCACCGATGCCCGCTGCCTGGCGCTCTGGCAAAGCCAGGTACTGCTCGACGTGTCCGGCGATTGGAGCCTCGGCTGGCTTCCAACCGGCAACACCGTTTTCGAAGGCAGGCTTTCCGATGCGATTTTTCTGGGCCTTGAGGACGGCGCGCCGCGCTTTGCGCTGAAAATCCCCGATTGGGACGGCGCGCAAACCTCCGATGCCCCGCCGCCCTTTCTCGACGCGTCGCGGCACGTCCATCCGGAGCTTGGGAACGGCTACGAATTCCGCGAGCTGCGGGCGATCATGGCGGATATTTCGCCCCGCGATGCCGGTAATGCGGCGGCCGCACGGGGCATCTACGCCTGGCACGAAAAGCACATGTTCTGCGCCAATTGCGGTGCGGCCTCAGACATGGACGACGCGGGCTGGCGCCGCACCTGCCCGTCCTGTTCCGCGCAGCACTTCCCCCGGACCGATCCGGTAGTCATCATGCTGATCCTGCATGGAAACTCGGTTCTTATGGGTCGGTCGCCGCATTGGCCGGAAGGCATGTATTCCCTGCTTGCGGGCTTCATGGAGCCTGGCGAATCCATTGAGGCCGCCGTGCGCCGTGAGGTCTGGGAGGAGGCCGGCGTTCCGGTGGGCGAGGTCGGCTACCTCGCCAGTCAGCCCTGGCCCTTCCCATCCAGCCTGATGATCGGCTGCCAGGGTGAGGCTCTTTCGACCGACATCACCCTTGATCCGGTCGAGCTTGAGGACGCAATCTGGGTCAGCCGCGAAAAAATGCTCGCGGCCATCGACGGGCGCGTTCCGGGTCTGAAACCGGCCCGCAAAGGCTCAATCGCGCGTTTTCTGATAGAGAGATGGCTGGGCGACGCGCTCGACTGAACGGCCGCCCGCTTTCGGTCACTCAACCGTAATATTCACGACATCCGACATGACGGGGTTGTCATGAGGCACGTGGTTCATATCACCGAGCAGCAGCTGCAACGTGTGCTCACCGGGTTCCAGTTCAATTTCCACCTCGGTCTGCCCGCCACCAAAATGCCGCACATTGTCATCCGCCGGCAGTGTCTCGGTAAAGTCGAGGTCGTCAGGCGAAATGTCGATCAGCAGATGATGATGCCCGGTATTTTCAGCATCGGTTCCCGCGGGAGCCACACCCATGCCCGAGAGCCCAAAAACCACTTTAAACGGATTGGACACCGTCTCGCCGTCAGTCGGTGAAATGATATACGCTTTCGCATTCGCGGGCGCGGAAGACTGCTGGGCATGGGCCAAACCGCCTCCTGCAAACACCAGAGCGGATGCGACGATAGCTGTAAGTTTCAAGGTATTCCCTCCCCACTGTTCCGTCCGGCACGTGCCGGACACAGCCAATGGTAGATCAATACCGCGGAACTTCAATACTTTAGCGACGGCATGTCGGACCGGCGGAACTGGTCCACCGGATACACGCCCAGGATCTGAAGTTTCGTGGTGAAGAACTCAAGTTCCTCCAGCGCATTCGCCACGCTGCGGTCGTCCGGGTGTCCCTCAATGTCCGCATAGAACTGCGTCGCCGTGAAATGGCCGTCGACCATGTAGCTTTCCAGCTTGATCATGTTGACGCCATTTGTCGCGAACCCGCCCATCGCCTTGTAGAGAGCGGCGGGCAGGTTGCGCACACGGAACACGAATGTCGTCAGCACATCCCCCTGCGGCGCACGTTTCGGCTCCGGCGACATGACAAGGAAACGCGTGGTGTTGTGCGACTGGTCCTCGATATGGCGGGCCAGCACCTCCAGACCGTAGATCTCGGCCGACAGCTCCGACGCCAGCGCCGCCGTCGCGGGATTGCCCGCCTCCGCCACGGCCATTGCCGCGCCGGCCGTATCGGCGGCGGTCTCCTGGGCGATTCCGTTTTCCTTGAGGAACGACCGGCACTGCCCGAGAAGGACGGTGTGGCTCATGGCGGTTTTGATGTCGGACAGGCCCGCGCCGGGAACGGCAAGCAGGTTGATATGCACCCGCACGAACTGCTCGCCAATGATGTGAAGCCCGGAATCGGGCAACAGCGAGTGAATATCCGCTACCCGGCCATAGGTGGAGTTCTCCACCGGCAGCATGGCCAGATCCGCCCTCCCCTCGTGAACCGCGGCGATTGCGCCCTCAAAGGAATGACACGCCACCGCTTCCCAGTCCGGAAAACCTTCCCGGCATGCCTGATGGGAATAGGAGCCCGGAACTCCCTGATAGGATATGCGGCCGGTTGACGTGGTCATTTTGTGTCGTCCCTTACTGTCAGGCCTGTGGCTCTACAGCGTTTCGGCGTCGTCCGGAATCACAATTATCCGTCTTGCGCTCTGTCCAACGGCAAATTGCGACAGTTTTCCAGTTCCGAAACCGGAAACGCCCCAGGACGCGCGCCCACGAAATCAACTCGACTGAATTCATGTCGAAATAAGCCCATTCCGGCGGGAGCTTCACTTTCTCTGGATTTTTCCGACACATGGCCCCGGCGAATGCGTTCAGCGGCTTGCACCGGGTATCCGTTTGCGGATAGAAGGACCGGGACAGGAACGATGGCCGCCGGCCCGGTAACAGAGGTGTGTCTTACCCATGAACACGATGGAAATCAACAAACTGGTGGCGGGCGTCTGTGGCAGCCTTCTTGCTTTCCTGCTCATCTCCATGCTGGCCCATTCCATCTACGACACCCATTCCGATGAGGTCGCCTACTCCATCGAGGTTGAGGAAACCGGTGGTGAAGAAGCCGTAGAGGAAGAGGTCGATATCGCAGCCGTCATGGCCGAAGCCGACGCCGCATCCGGCGAAAAGGTCTTCCGCAAATGCGCAGCCTGCCACAAGCTTGACGGCTCCGACGGCGTTGGTCCGCACCTCAATGGTGTCGTGAACCGCGAAATCGCTTCGGTCGGCGGCTTCAACTACTCCGGCGCACTGACATCGCTTGAGGGCAACTGGGACGCGGAACAGCTCTACGGCTTCCTCGAGGACCCGAAAGGCTATGCACCCGGCACGGCCATGGCATTCGCCGGCCTGAAAAAGTCCAGCGACCGTGCCGACGTAATCGCCTACCTCGAATCCAATCCCTGATATATGCCGATCCGGGCGTGATCACGAACGTTCACGCCCGCCTCACGATTTGATGCATCCTGCACGTGCAATTGAAGCTTGCCGCTCGCTCAATCCTAACTAAACTCGGCTGAACGAAATCCGCTGAATTTAGGAGCAAAGATGCACCTGGACCAAGGCTTACGGGCCCCGACCACCTCCCCCGGAAAATCGCTCCGCTCCCTCAGCCTCTCAGCGGCCGTGGCGTTTGGCGTCGGTCTGTTGACGCTGGGCGGGATTGCCAGTGCCGAGGAGGTAACCACATCACACGGGTACTCCACCTTCGGGGAACTGAAATACGGTCCGGATTTCGAGCATTTCGACTACGTCAACCCGGACGCGCCAAAGGGCGGCATCCACCACACCTGGGACCTGGGCAGCTTTGATTCCCTGACGCCCTACACCGAGAAGGGCAACTACCCGACCGGCGCCTGGGCCGTCTTCGAGGGCCTGATGACCGGCACTCTCGACAGCCTCGATGAACTCTACGGCCTGATCGCTGAGAGCATCACCTACCCCGAGGACAGACAGTGGGTCAGCTTCAAGATGCGGCCCGAAGCCACCTTTGCCGATGGCACCCCCATCACGGCCGATGACGTTGTCTTCACCGTCGACGCCATGCAGAACCGGGGCCAGCTGCGCTACCGCGTCTATTTCGGCGAAATCGAAAAGGTCGAGGCGCTTGGCCCGCATGAGGTGAAATTCACCTTTGCCGAAGGAGCGGCGGTGCGCGACCTGATACCGCTGGTGGCCGGAATGGGCATCTTCTCCGAGAAATACTTCGAGGATCGCGACTTCTCCGAAAGCTCAATGGACCCGCCACTGGGTTCCGGTCCCTACCAGGTCGACAGTGTCGCGGCCGGCCGCTACGTGGTGTACAAACGAAATGAGGATTATTGGGGCAAGGACCTGCCGGTGAATGTCGGACGGCACAATTTCGACCGTTTCCGCATCGACTACTATTCCGACCAGGCTGCCGCGTTTGAGGCATTCAAGGCGGGTGAATACACCTTCCGCGGCGAGGTAAACGCCGACCGCTGGATCACCCAATACAACTTCCCGGCCGTTCGCAACGGTGATGCGGTCCAGGCGGAAATTCCCGCCCGCACGGCCCCGAACGCCGGTGGCATGTTCTTCAACCTGCGCCGCGACACCTTCGCCGACCCGCGTGTGCGGGAGGCCATCATTACCATGTTCAACTTCGAATGGATCAACGAGACCATGTTCCACGGAGTTGAAACACGGGCTTCAAGCTTCTGGGAACGCACGGACATGCGCGCTGAGGGCGTGCCCTCGCCGGAAGAACGAGCCGTTCTGGAGCCGCTGCTTGATGAACTGCCCGACGGGATCGGCGACATCCTCAACGATCCGGTTGTCGAGCCCTACAAGGGCCGGAACGGTAATCTGCGCGACCGTGGCCGCCAGCGTCAGGCACTGCGCCTGCTCACCGAGGCCGGATACACCCAGGAGAACGGCCAGCTTATCGGCCCGGACGGCAACCAGCTGAAGTTTGAAATGATGTTCGGCAGCCCCGACGCCGAACAGTACCTTTCGCCCTTCGCCCAGCAGCTTCAGGGTATCGGCATTGACGCCTCCCTGACCCTGGTGGACAGCGCCCAGTGGCGCGAACGGGCTGAGACCTACGATTTCGACGCCATGCACGTCTTCATCCCCGTGAGCGACACTCCGGGCAATGAGCTGCGCGACACGTTCGGTACCGCGAACGCCAATGTGGGCGGTTCGCTCAACGTACCCGGTGTTGCCAGCCCAGGTATCGACAAACTGATCGCCCAGATCGAAAAGGCGGATACCCGTGAGGAACTGACGATCAAGGTCCGCGCTCTTGACCGCGTCCTGCGGGCCATGCATCTGCGCATCCCCTACTGGGTCCGTCCCAGTTCCTGGATTGCCTATTACGACTATTACCAGCAGCCCGACACGCTGCCCGAGTATGGCGCGGGCGTGGGCTCGATCTGGTGGGCAGATGAGGCGCGCTACGAGGAACTGAAGTCCGAGGGAGCGATCCGCTAGCATGGGAGCCTACATCCTTCGCAGGCTGCTCCTGATCATACCCACCCTGTTCGGCATTCTGCTGGTGAACTTCGTGCTGGTCCAGTTCATGCCGGGCGGACCGGTGGAACAGGTGCTGGCCCAGCTTCAGCAGGAAACCGGAACCCTCGACCGCATCACCGGTGGTGGCGGCGGCACCACCGCGGCCGCTGAGGCGGGCTCCGGCGACTATCAGGGCGCGAAGGGTCTGCCGCCCGATTTCATCGAGGATCTGGAGCGCCAGTTCGGGTTCGACAAACCTCCGGCGGAACGCTTTTTCCTGATGCTGAAAAACTACCTGATGTTCGATTTCGGGGAGAGTTATTTCCGGTCGATCTCCGTAGTGGACCTCGTCATTGAAAAAATGCCGGTCTCCATCTCACTCGGCCTTTGGTCAACGCTGATCGCCTATGCGGTCTCCATCCCGCTCGGCATCCGCAAGGCCATCATGGACGGCACCCGGTTCGACACCTGGACCAGCGGTCTGATCATTGTGGCCTATGCCATTCCGGGCTTTCTCTTCGCCATTCTGCTGCTCGTTCTCTTCGCGGGTGGCTCGTATTTCCGCATCTTCCCCCTGCGCGGTCTGACATCTGAGAACTTTTCGGACATGACGCTGATACAGCAGATCGGGGACTATTTCTGGCACATCACCCTGCCGGTTCTGGCCTCGACCATCAGTGCCTTTGCGACCCTGACACTGCTGACGAAAAACTCGTTCCTCGATGAGATCAAGAAACAGTACGTTATGACCGCCCGCGCCAAGGGTCTGAAGGAAAGCCGGGTACTCTATGGCCATGTTTTCCGCAACGCGATGCTGATCATCATCGCGGGCTTCCCCGCCCTGTTCATTTCCGTCTTCTTCGGCGGCAGCCTGATCATCGAGACGATTTTCTCCCTCGACGGTCTTGGGCGGCTTGGCTACGAGAGCGCGATCCAGCGGGATTATCCGGTGGTATTCGGCATTCTCTACGTCTTCGGCCTCATGGGGCTGATTGTCGGGATCATTTCCGACCTGATGTATGTCTGGGTCGACCCACGCATTGACTTCGAGAGCAGGGAAACCTGATGAAACTCAACGCGCTACAGCAAAGGCGTCTGGCCACGTTCCGGGCCAACCGGCGGGCAACCTGGTCGCTGCGGATTTTCCTCGCCCTGTTCGTCGTCACCCTGTTTGCCGAGTTCGTCGCCAACGACAAACCGCTGCTCGTGAAATTTCAGGACAGCTATTTCGTCCCGGTGCTGAACTTCTACTCCGAGGCGGATTTCGGCGGTGAGTTTCAGACCGAGGCCGAATACCACTCCCCGGAGGTCCCCTGCCTGATCAAAAGCGGCGGCATGGAGGTCTGTCTCGATTACCCGGAGGAAATCCTGGAGGAGATTGAGACCAGCGGGACCGTTGATGGTGTGGCGGTGGAGCAGCCCGGCTGGGTGATCTGGCCCCTTGTGCCCTACAGCTACAACACCATCAATTACGACGTGACCAGCGCCCCCTCCCCGCCAGACCGTCATCACTGGCTCGGAACCGATGACCAGACCCGGGACGTGGTGGCCCGCGTGATTTATGGCTTCCGCATATCGGTGCTGTTTGCGCTCGTCGTGACCCTGATCTCCAGCATTGTGGGCATCATAGCCGGTGCCACCCAGGGCTATTTTGGCGGGTGGGTTGATCTGTTCTTCCAGCGGATCGTGGAGATTTGGAGCAACATGCCCAGTCTCTATATCCTGATCATTCTAAGCGCGATTTTCACCATGAGTTTCTCGCTCCTGACCTTTCTGATCGCCCTGTTCAGCTGGACGGCACTCGTGGGCGTGGTCCGTGCGGAATTCCTGCGCGCCCGTAATTTCGAGTATGTTCGCGCCGCCCGCGCGCTTGGGGTAAGTGACGTGGTCATCATGTACCGCCACCTTCTGCCCAACGCGATGGTCGCGACCCTGACCCTGCTGCCTTTTCTGATCACCGGCGCGATCAGCACGCTGGCCTCGCTCGACTATCTAGGTCTCGGCCTGCCGCCCTCCTATCCCTCGCTCGGGGAACTGGCACTTCAGGGCAAAAACCGGCTGAACGCGCCATGGCTGGGCTTCACCGCCTTTTTCACCTTCGCGATCATGCTGTCGCTGCTGGTGTTTATCTTTGAGGGTGTCCGCGACGCGTTCGACCCCAGAAAGACATTCCGATGAACGCGCCCGCCGAAAAGCCCGAACCGGCCAGGCCGATCCTCAAGGTTGACGATCTGAACGTCAAATTCGTTCAGGGCGGCAATGTCACCCATGCGGTCCGGGACGTGAGCTTCGAGCTCTATCCCGGCGAAACCCTCGCCATCGTGGGCGAGAGCGGTTCGGGCAAATCCGTCACGGCCATGTCCACCGTGCGTCTGCTCGGTGACAATGCCGATGTCAGCGGCAGCATCCACTACCGCGACACCGACATGGCCAACGCCAATGAGCGCACCCTGCGCGGCGTTCGCGGCAACGACATCAGCTTCATCTTTCAGGAGCCGATGACGAGCCTCAACCCGCTCCACACCATCTCCCGCCAGCTTGAGGAGAGCCTTGCCCTCCACCAGGGCCTGGCCGGGGAAGCGGCCCGGGCACGGATCCTTGAGCTTCTGAACGAGGTCGGCATACGTGACCCGGAATCCCGCCTCAACGCCTACCCGCACCAGCTGTCCGGCGGACAGCGGCAGCGTGTGATGATCGCCATGGCACTGGCCAACGGCCCGGACATTCTCATCGCGGACGAACCGACCACGGCCCTCGACGTGACCATCGAGGTCCAGATCCTCAAACTCCTGGCCGAGATCCAGAAACAGAAGAGCATGGGCATGCTCTTCATCACCCATGACCTCGGTATCGTGCGCCGCATCTCCGACCGGGTGGCGGTAATGAAGGACGGCGCAATCGTGGAAACTGGTCCCACGGCCGATATCTTCGACAACCCGCAGCACGACTACACCAAGATGCTGCTCGCCGCCGAACCAACCGGCACGCCCGACCCCGTCCCGGACAACGCGGAAACCATTGTCGCGACCGACAGCCTCAAGGTCTGGTTCCCCATCAAAACCGGTTTCCTGCGCCGCGTGACCGGCCACGTCAAAGCCGTGAACAGCGCGGACGTGTCGGTGCGGGCGGGCGAAACCCTTGGCATCGTGGGCGAAAGCGGTTCGGGGAAAACCACGCTTGCGCTCGCGATCATGCGTCTGATCTCGTCGGACGGCCCGATCAGCTTCATTGGGCAGGATATTCAGGGCTGGAAACACCGCGAGCTGCGCAGCGTCCGCAAGGACATGCAGATGGTCTTCCAGGACCCCTTCGGCTCTCTCTCACCGCGCATGACGATTGAGCAGATCGTGGCGGAGGGCCTGTGGGTGCATGGAGGGACCGGCAACACCCGCGACCGTGTGGCCGACATTCTGCGCGAGGTCGGCCTCAACCCTGACATGATGGACCGGTATCCGCACGAGTTTTCAGGTGGCCAGCGCCAGCGCATCGCCGTGGCCCGCGCCATGATCCTGCAGCCCAAACTCGTGCTGCTCGATGAGCCAACCTCGGCGCTCGACATGACGGTTCAGGTTCAGATCGTCGACCTGCTGCGAAACCTGCAGAAGAAATACGGCCTCGCCTATATCTTCATCAGCCACGACCTGCGCGTGGTGCGCGCCCTGTCCCACAAGGTCATGGTCATGCAGCAGGGCGACGTGGTGGAAGCCGGTGATGCGGCCTCGGTCTTTGACAGCCCCGAGACGGAATACACCCGCACCCTGATGGCTGCGGCCTTTGGCACGGACCTGATCTAGGCTCAGCCACCCTCCGGCACGATGGCGGCCCGGTAGAGGTGCCATGTGGCGTGGCCCAGCACGGGCAGGATCACAATGAGCCCGAGGAATGCCGGGATCGACCCGATGGCGAGCAGTGCCGCCACGGTGAAACCCCATGCCAGAATGGGCCGCGGATTGCGCATGGTCACGCGAATGGATGTCACCACCGCCGCCGAAACGCCCACATTGCGGTCGAGCAGCAGGGGAAACGACACCACGCTGATTGCCAGCACAATGCCCGCGAAAATCGCCCCGGCCCCCATGCCCACAATGGTCATGGTCCATCCCGCGCCGGTCGTGAGCGTATCCATTATGAAGGCGGCCAGCGACTCCGGCGCCTCCGGCCCGAGCGTCATCGAATAGACCCCATGCGCCACGATCATCCAGAGAAAAAACAGAAGAAACAGAAACAGCCCCAGCACGAAGATCGCGCCAAAGGACGGCGAGCGTACAACCCCAAAGGCGTCGCGCCAGCTGACCTCACGGCCAAGTTCCCTCTGGCGGCTCATCTCGTAAAGCCCGGATGCCGCGACCGGCCCGATCAGGGCAAAACCGGACATGATCGGAAACAGCAGCGGCAACACGTTGCGGTCAAATGCGCTCCAGACCAGAAACAGCCCAATCATCGGATAAAGAATTGCCAGCCCCATCACGTCCGATCGGCAATGGGTAAAATCATTCAGCCCCTGTTCCAGCGCCTTTTGGATGTCCTCCATCTCCAAATCTCGAATTTTGGGCAGTGCCTGCTCGAATTTCCCGCCATCCGTGCGCACGGCATCCGTTATTGAGACCAGGTGATTGCCTGCGGATAAGGTCCTGTTGGCCAGCCAAACAACGGGGTTCCAGACGGTGTCAGCCATCGTAATCCTCCCTTTTTTGCGGATGCCGAAAAGGGTCTCCGGACGCGCGACCGGAGACGGACGGCAACCTGCGGTAGGATCAGGCTAACACAGGTCGCGCAATAATACTGTAACAATTACGAAATTTTCTGCTCCACCGGCGACCTGACGACCACCCGGCTCCGCACGGTCCAGTGCTCAAGGATCCAGATCAGATCCCGTTTGGCAAAAGCGATACAGCCCTCGGTCGGGTGCCGCGGTTTGCGCCAGACATGCAGAAAAATAGCACTCCCCGCACCGGGCACCGCCGGATTCCGGTTGAAATCCAGTACGCCAATCAGGTCGTACAGCGGATCCGACCGCCGCAGGGCCTCATGCCCAAACCGGTGCGGCCGCAGGATTTTACGGTTATAGGCCGGATCGCGCGGATCATCCGACCACCCGTCCCTCACCCCGATCGCATCCCCGGCGAGCGGAAATGCGCAGCGGTCGTGCCGCATGTAAAGCTCCTCAAGGTTGCGAACCCCGATGGGCGTAATTCCGTCGCCCTCGCCTTTTTTCTGGCCGATACCGCCACGCCCGATGGCACAGGGCAACCGGCGCCCCATGAACCAGGCCCCCCACGGATCAACGGTAAGGTCCTCAAATCTCACAGAAGATGCCCGCTCTTCGCAGCTTTGGTCCTCAGATAGGCGTCGTTATGGGCCGTGCGCCCGACCTGCAACGGCACCCGCTCCACAACGGTGATACCGCAGTCGTTCATACGATCGACTTTGCCGGGATTGTTTGTCATCAGCCGCACGGACGAAAACCCAAGACGCCGCAGGATGCTCGCGCCGATGCGGAAGTCCCGCTCATCATCCTCGAAGCCGAGGCGATGATTGGACTCCACCGTGTCAAACCCCTGATCCTGCAGGGAATAAGCGCGCATCTTGTTTGCCAGACCGATGCCCCGCCCCTCCTGGTTCAGATAGAGCAGAACACCACTGCCCTCCTCGCCGATGCGTTGCAGTGCCGCGCGCAACTGCGGCCCGCAATCGCATTTGAGCGACCCCATCAGGTCCCCGGTGAAGCACGCGGAATGCAACCGGCTCAGGACCGGCTCCGACCGGTCCGGCGCCCCGATTTCGATGGCGTAGTGCTCCTCGCCACCATCCATAGGGCGGAACACCCGCACCCTGGAGTTTTCCGCCACACCCAGAGGCACCCGTGCCGAGGAAATTTCCATCAGCTCCACCGCCGGATCGTCCTGAGGAAAATCCCCCGCCCGCACCAGGCTCAGTCCACCCTGATCGGCCAGCATCCTCGCCTCTGCCGCGTCCAGGGTCACCACAACCACGGCCGGCAGAAGATGCGCCAGCTTGCACAGACCCACGGCCTCGCGGTGCAGCGTCGCGTCATCGCCGCGCAGGGACATGTACGGCCCCTTCATGGGGTAGTTCAGATCCAGCGACGGATCGGCCGAGGCCCAGATCCAGTCGACCTCCACATCCCCCGGCACGGAAACCCGCGCAATATCACCATCATAGGCGGCGATTTTAAGAGTACCGGCCCGTCTCGCCGTCAGGGCAAGCGTAACATCCCCCAACTGCCGCAGATCGGCCAGGCGCGCGGCACTCAGCGTCTCGGCCGCCACGACAACGGCCGCATCGGGACCATGGCCGAGGAACACCACCGGGGCTCCGACGCGGAGATCCGCCCGGGCGCGGGCCAGCCGTTCAGCGGGTGCCAGTTGCAGGCTCATTGCGTTTCTCTCCTGATCCGGGGCCGGTTCTCGTAGCCCCTGGCGGCGGGTATTGAAACAATCCGGGCGTTTGGAACACGGTCTCGTGAAGAATGAACCACTCGGGTTGTCCGCAACGTAATTACCAACAGCTATGCAGGAAATTAAGGAGAACCGGCATGAGTGCAGTAAAAAAGATTCTGATGGTTGATGATGATGCGGACCTTCGGGAAGCTCTGGCCGACCAGCTTGTCCTGACGGAGGAATTCGACGTCTTTGAGGCCGGGAACGGGGCTGAGGGGTTGGCGCGGGCCAAGGAACAGCTTTACGACATGGTCATTCTGGACGTGGGTCTTCCGGATATGGACGGTCGGGAGCTGTGCCGGCTTCTGCGGAAACAGGGTGTGAAATGCCCGGTGTTGATGCTGACGGGCCATGTGACCGACAGCGACCAGATCATGGGTCTGGACGCGGGCGCAAACGACTATATCGCCAAGCCCTTCAAATTGCCCGTACTTTTAGCCCGCATCCGCTCGCAGCTGCGCCAGCATGAGCAGTCGGAGGACGCGGTTTTCACCGTGGGACCCTACTCGTTCCGACCGGCGGCGAAGCTTTTGCTGGATGAGCAGGAGAAAAAAATCCGGCTGACGGAGAAGGAAACCAATATTCTGAAGTTCCTCTACCGCGCCAACAGTGACGTGGTGGCCCGTGATGTTCTGCTGCATGAGGTGTGGGGGTACAACGCCGGGGTGACGACGCATACGCTGGAAACGCATATCTACCGGCTGCGTCAGAAGATCGAGCCGGATCCGTCCAATGCGAAAATTCTCGTTACGGAACAAGGGGGTTACAGGCTCGTCGCCTGACCTGGGGGTTTTTGCGGTTGCCCGAAATGGCGGGTGCGTTATGACTTCGGCAGTGTAACTGCCGAGGTCAAAATGTCCGTTTCCATCTGCACCTGGAACATCAATTCCGTCCGTCTGCGCGAGGGGATCGTGCTCCAGCTGTTGCGGGAGGAAAACCCGGATGTCCTTTGTTTACAGGAACTTAAGTCGCCGGAGGAGAAGGTGCCGCTCGACGGGTTTCGGGCGCTGGGGTATGAGCACTTCGCGATCCACGGGCAGAAGGGCTATAACGGCGTAGGCATCATCTCGAAACTTCCGCTAAGTGACGTAAATAAAAGGGATTTTTGCGCCAAGGGGGACGCGCGGCATATTGCGGCGACGCTGCCCAACGGGGTGCGGATCCACAATTACTACATCCCGGCGGGGGGTGACATTCCGGACCGCGCGGTGAATGAAAAATTCGGACACAAGCTTGATTTCATTGGAGAAATGCAGGCCTGGTTCGAATCCGAGGCCCCGGAAAAATCGGTTCTGGTCGGAGACCTCAACATCGCCCCGCAGGAGGATGATGTTTGGAGCCACAAGCAGCTTCTGAAAGTGGTGTCACATACGCCTATCGAGGTGGAATCATTGACAAAAATGCAAAATTCCGGGGGCTGGATGGACGTTACCAGGAAGGATATTCCGGAGGGAAAGGTCTATTCCTGGTGGTCGTACCGGGCGCGGGACTGGGACGCGGCGGATAAGGGGCGGAGGCTCGATCATATCTGGTCGACCGCTGATATCATTGGGAAATTTGGCGGCAGCCGCATCGCGCGGCACGTGCGGGGCTGGGAGAAGCCCAGTGACCACGCACCGGTTTTTGCGGAGCTTTCGCTGTGAAAAGTGTCCCAAACGGTGCCGAAAGTGGCACAGAACTGCAGGAAAGTGGCACAGATTGTGAGTCAAATGGCACAGATTGCACGGGGTTTGGCCTGAAATGTGCCCAAATGGATGGGATTGGGCGCATTACGCTGGCCCGTCCGGAGACCCACAACGCGCTCGACCAGGATGCGATGCGGGCCCTGACCACGACCCTCAACACCTGGCAAAATTCCGGGCTGCGGGCCCTGATCCTGACCGGTGAGGGGAAGAGCTTTTGCGCCGGGGCGTCGCTGGGGGATGTGGCGGGATCGGACTGGGCGGAGAACCCGCTGACGACACTTTGCGACACGCTGGAGACGTTCCCGGCGCCGACGGTTGCGGCGCTGAATGGCGGGGTCTATGGAGGGGGTGTGGAAATTGCGCTGGCCTGCGATTTTCGGATCGGGGTGCGGGGCATGAAGGCGTTCGTGCCGCCCGCGAAACTCGGCATCCACTATGAGCCCGCGGGCATCCGCCGGGCGATGGACCGGCTGGGCGCGCAGGTGACGCGGCGGATGTTTTTGCTGGCCGATACGTTTTCCGATGAGGATTTGGCCCGGGTCGGGTTTCTGGACGACCTGGTGGCGGGGGAAGAACTCGGGGGGGCGGCGGAGACGCTCGCCACCCGGATTGCCGGGCTGGCCCCGCTGGCCGTTCAGGGCATGAAACGCACGATTGTGGAACTGTCCCGGGGGACGCTCGACGAGGCGGCGGCCCGGGAACGGGTGGTGGCGTGTTTTGCGTCCGAGGACCACCAGGAGGGCCTGGCGGCGTTTCGGGAGAAGCGGGAGGCGGTGTTCAAGGGGGGGTAGGGATTTTCGTCGAATTCGAAATTATTTATCTACCTACAAATTTGTGCATACAATAAACGGGCATAATTTCAGTACTTACTATTCTTTACCTACGAACCACCTCATGCTCGACAATTGAACGTAACAACTCACAAAGCTCCACTCTGTTCGCATTCGATGATGCGGACTGAAGCAGTTTGTCGAAATTGAGTGCAAGCCCTACGTTTCTTCGTGGATTGAGAAGTAAACAATCGGTCCAAACGGTGGCGTTGCGCTCAATCGCATTCGCGTATTTCAAAAGCCAATAAACAAGTACCTGACGAAAATCACCCGCCACAAAATTTCGATCCGTGTGCTTCACCTCAACGAGAACAGACCCGACCGAAAAGTCACCAGCCCCCGAAGCAATCCATCCCATACCAGGAATGGGGGGATTTTTTTCAACTTGGTTTAACTTCCCCTCGGATATCCGAAGCAACATTTCGACAAGGTTGTTCGCAGCATGGTTCGCAATTTTTTGATCTATTTCCTCAATAACGTCGGGCTCTCGCGCAGCGTAATGCCTACGCTGGCGCTCTATCGCTATTGAAATACATTGTGGCCATGCTGGATCGGTTTGACCGTCAAGGAGCAGTTCAGCGCGTGCAACTGCCAACTCAAAAAGCATAGCATTTTGAAGCGAACTTTGACCGATCAACTCTTCCGAAACCGCTTCTAATTTTTTGTATCGAAAGGCACCCCGATTCAGTGCAGCTACCAATCCTCCACTGAGCCGTGGGAACAAAATATCTACGATTCCGGGAATATCGCGTGCCACCGTCCTTGGGTCACGACGGGGAAGTCTATCGAGCGCCAACGTTGTTCCCCCTTTGTTTGGTCCAATCTTGAAAACTCTTCGCGAATGTTAGCTCGTTTTCATTCTCGAAGCCCAATCTCCATGATTGTGAGAGTGACCCTTCCAACTGTTTTCGCGCATGCTTCCCCTCGTCTCCGAACCTAGCCGTGGAAAGCCAAAACATCCTTTGTTCATCGGCAGTCAAATTCTGCCATTTATTGCGCAATTGATTAAATGCCTGACGGTCACCCCAGTTGGTCCAACAGTCGATGCAAAATCGCCGAACCATGGAAGAATTGTTATTGAACGTCTGTTTAACGAACGCCCCACGTCGCGCTGTCCGAGAAAACCGAATGGCACGCAAAAAATGCAATAGATTGGCTTCTGGAGTGAGCAAGTGTGGGGACGAGTCTATCAATCTGTCCAGTAACTTATCTATCTGCTCGTGAAAATCGGAGAATTCAGGTTTTGATCTGACCGCATACACACCACGCATGATTTTAGACCAAGAGGCACGGAAAGAGTCCAAATTCCTCGGGTCAAGCAGCGTTTTACAAAGTTGAGCCGCTACATTCGGTTCTTGAAATTTCAATGCTCGACTAATCTGCATAACAACAAAATTGTCGGGCTCGGACTTATCCTTTTCGAGATCAATAAGAAACTGAATATCTATATCTTTGAATGACTCTTTTAATTTTTCGTATTCAACATTAGCCGTGTCTGAATAAGGGTCAAAATGCAAGTCTAGCTCCCTGAGTTCCGCACTTGCATCTTCACCCTCGCCTAATTGGGCAGCCACGTAATCGGCGTAATGTCTCGCACTCAATGTACTGGTTTTTGTACGGTTCAAAGAAAGGCCATAGTCGGCGAGAGCATGTGACAGTACTGAAAGTGCCTCATATGCTTTCTGTCTAGAGTCGCAAATCAGCGTGAAATCATCAACGTACCGGTGCCAAACCAAACCCGCATCAGACAAAGCAACGTCGATCGGTGTCATCATAGTTTCGGCGAGAATACGAGCACACTGACCACCCACGGGCAGTCCGAACGAGCGACCCGCTGCGAGTTTGTTTAGAATTCGGTCAATTTGCAGAGCGACCGTAGAATTCGCAGGCCCCAAGTCCTTAATCACATTTTCCAAACGATGATGGTAAATGTGTTCATAAAAACTGGATATATCAGTCTGAACTACGACACATTCTTCTTTTTCCAATGCCTTTTCGGCTAAAGTTGCTTCCTTGTAAGTCCGCCAAGACCGTTTTCGATCAAAAAAGGCAGGATCTTCAGTTCCCAACCGATAGGAATGAGCTCTGTCGCTGCGAATAGGCTCATTGGCCTCAGCTACAGCGAGACCAAGTCCATTCAGATATAAGTTCCAGAATGGATGGATTTGTGTCGTGATTCTAAACCCATTAGAACCTGTCGGAGCCAGAAGTCGTTCATAGACTACCGTCATTCCGTTTAGGAATTTTACTGCATCACCGAAGCCTTTATTATTGATCTCTTCAAATAGATTAATGCAGATAGTAGCTAGATCTTCAGCCATATCACGGATGAAACTGGCATCTATATCATAAGGAAGAGTATCGTTTTCTCCGCTATGACCGATTTCCCTAGCCGCTCGCAAAAAGTGTCGATGCAAAACTTGCATACCCCCCCCTCTAATCAAAAAAATCTTTCCAATAACGAGTTGAACTCTACATTTTTTCAACCTAAAGCGGCAACAGTCCAATTTCACTTAGTTGAACAAAGCTAGCATGTTCCGGGGGAATTGGACAAATGACTCCAAAGAAAAATACGGGCTCACCCCGTCACCACCACATTCCCTCTCTTGCGGCCCGTCTCCATGTAGCGGTGGGCCTCGGGGAGGTCGCTTAAGGCCCATGTGCGGTCCATGACGGGGGTCAGTTTGTCTCCGGCGTGAAGGTCGAGGAGGTGGTCTAGCATGGAGCGGAGGGTGTCGGGTTTGAGCAGGCCGGTGGCGGAGAAGCGGGCTTTGCGGGTGCCGAAGAGCGCCGTGCGGGCCATGGCGGTGAGCAGGCCGAGGGTCAGGACGGGGTTCACGTAGCGGCCGGTGCGGGTGAGAGCGCGGGCGGCCTGCCCGTATGAGCTGGTGCCGATGGTGTCGAAGATGACGTCCCAGCGGTCGGGGCCTTTGGTGAAGTCCTCGGAAGTGTAGTCGATGACGTGGGTGGCGCCGAGGGAGGCCACGAGGCCCGCGTTGCGGGGGCTGGTGGTGGCGGTGACCTCGGCGCCCATGGAGGCTGCGATTTGGATTGCCGCGCTGCCGAGGCTGCCGGAGCCTGCGAGGATCAGGACTTTTTCGCCCGCCCGGAGTTCGGCCAGATTTTCGAGGAAATTCAGCGATGTCAGGGGTCCGTCGGTCATGGTGGCGGCTTCCTCATGGCTGAGGGTTTTGGGTTTGGGCATGAGGGTGCCGGTCTCATCGAGCGCGATGTGGCTGGCGTTGGCGCCGAAGCTGAGGCCCGCCTCGCCAAAGACCTCGTCTCCGACGCGGAAGCGGGTGGTGTTGGGGCCCAGCGCGAGCACGGTGCCGGAGAAGCCGGTGCCGCTGAGGTTCTGGCGGGGGCGGCGGAGGCCGAGGAAGGGGCGCGCCCAGAGCGGTTTGCCCGCGCGCATCATGCCGTCCGCGCGGGTGACGGCTGAGGCGTGGATGCGGATGAGGATCTCATTCGGGCCTGGCTCCGGGACGGGCAGTGTGACGGGTTGGAGGCGGTCGGGGCCGCCGTAGCGGGTGATCTGCCAGGCGGTGCGTGTGGCGGTCATGGCGGGGTCCTTTGGGTGTTTTGGTTTGACGGGGTGGATCTACTGCGTCATTTTCGTTCCGCATAGTGACGAAAACGGACATGAGTGGTTTGAAAATGAACCGGATATGATGGACT
Source organism: Amaricoccus tamworthensis (assembly GCF_049800875.1). NCBI lineage: Bacteria > Pseudomonadati > Pseudomonadota > Alphaproteobacteria > Rhodobacterales > Paracoccaceae > Amaricoccus > Amaricoccus tamworthensis. The sequence continues at coordinate 115,197 of NZ_JBNAFV010000003.1, forward strand.
GGAAGGCCCTGCCCGCCTTTCTGGCCGTGGCGCGTCAGGGGTCGTTGCGGGCCGGTGCGGAGCAGGTGGGCGGCACGCATGCGACGGTGCGGCGGCAGGTCGAGGCGCTGGAGGCGGGTCTGGGCGTGCAGCTCTTTCGGCGCAGTGCCGAGGGGCTGAGCCTGACGTCGGCGGGGCGGACGCTGTTGCCGCAGGCTTTGGAGGCGGAGGCCGCGCTGCTCAAGGGGTTCAATGCCGTGCAGGGGCTGGACCGGGAGGCGACGGGGCGCATTCGCGTGTCAGCCGATCCGATGACGGCGCATTTCCTGCTGGCGCCGGTGCTGGCGGAGTTTTCGGGGCTCTATCCGGAGATCGATATTGATCTGACGCTGTCCTATTCGGTGGAGTCGATCGAGAAGCTGGAGACGGATGTGTCGGTGCGGCACATGGGGCGGGTGGATGAGGATGTGGTGGGGCGCAAGCTCTTTCCCCTGCCCATCGGGATATACGCCTCGCGGGGCTATGTGGACCGGAATTTGGAGCGGGCGGGGCCGCGTGGGGCGGGGCTGGAGTGGATCGGCTATGGGCCGGTGCCGGAGCTGGAGGCGCTCATTCGCCGCTCGCGGTTTCCCGAGGCGCGGGTGCGGCATACGGTGGCGGACCCGGAGATGCACATGCATCTGGCCCGCGCCGGGGCCGGCATGAGCTTTCTGGCGTCCTGGGTGGGGTCGGTGTTCCCGGAGCTGCAGCGGGTGCCAGGGACGGTGCCGGACGAGACGCGGTCGACCTGGGTGCTGCTGCACCAGGATTTGCGGCGGGTCAGGCGGGTGCGGCTGTTTGTGGATTACCTGTGTGCGGCTCTCTTGGAGCGGCGGGCGGAGGTGGTTGGGGGGTGAGGTGGCGCTACCGTTTGGCCCAGCATTGCGTGACAAACGGTTTGTTCCGGACGAGCGCCCATAGAACGGTGCACATGGTTCCGATTGTGACGAGGAAGATCCCGTAGCTGTGGATGAGATCATCCGGGCGGGCGGACAGGATCTGGATGCCGATGGCCCCCATGAAGGTGGCGCTGAACTGGATGAGGGCGGCGGCCGAGCCGGTGTCGCGTGCCTGCTGTTCGAGCATCAGGTTCGCGCCGGGAACACGTACCACGATCACGGCGATTGTGTTCAGGGCGGCCACCGCTGCGAAAAGCCAGGGGGACAGGGCGCCCACCGTCAGCATGGCCACCCCGGCCAGGACGATGGTGGCGAAGCAGAACTGGATGACGGTCTGGACCCTGATCAGGCTGGACAGCCGCAGGTACAGGACCGGCCCCAGAGTGGCGCAGGCCGCGTTGAAGGCGAAGATGAAGCTGAATTCCTGCTCGGTCATGCCGAACCCGTCGACGTAGACGTAAGCCGCGATCCCAAGGAATGACAGAAGACACATGGGGGCGGAGGCAAAGATCAGCAGCAGCAGGGCAAATCTGGGGTTGGCGAGGACGACACCCAGCCTGAGCCAGGATTTATGGATCGGGCCGGTCGATTTTTCAGCGAGCGTCTCGCGGTAGAAGAGCACAAGGCCGAATGTGAACGTTGCGAAGACGGCCAGGGCCACGAACATCATGTGCCAGGACGCGATTTTGAGCAGGAAGGCTCCGAGGACCGGAGCCACCATTGGGGCGATGATGATGAGCGACATCATCACGGCCATCACGCGCTCCCTCTCCCGCCCGTCGAACTGGTCCTTGACGATGGTGGTCCCGGTGACCGCCACGCCCCCGCCGGCGAGGCCCTGGAGTACGCGGAAGCCGATGAGGAATTCTATTTCCGAGGACAGGGCGCAAAGGACGCTGGCGACGATGTAAAGGATGAGGGTGACCAGCAGGATTGGTTTGCGGCCGGTCCGCTCGCTCAGCGGTCCCCAGAAGAGGATGCCGACTGCGAAGGCAACCATGTAGGCGGCAAGGGTCAGGTTGACCATGCCCTGTGTGGTGGCAAACGTCTCGGCCATGTGCGGCAGCGCCGGAAGATAGAGGTCCATCGTCAGTGGCGGGAAGGCGCCGAGGGAGATCAGAAGGAAGATTGTTCCCCGTCTTCCCAGCGCGGGCTGTGCGATGTTCATTATGCCTGGACCTGTTCTGCGTGATGGCGTCCCGCGTCGGGTTTTGCGGGATGCCCGTCACATGTGGGCACGTTTCATCACATCCGGCCGGATCATTCCAGATGTGGCGAGGGGTCATTGTTCCCAGGTGTGTGAGCGGAGGTGTTGGTTAGGTCCTGGCACGGAACAGAGGGGCCCTGGCCCCGCCGTGCCTGCGTGGGTTAGATCCAACGCCGTACCCGGCGTTTGTACTCCAGGTATTCCTCCCCAAAAATCTTCTCCAGCGCGCGTTCCTCGGGGAGGATCTGGGTGCGGGTGAGGATGGCGCAGAAGGCGAGGACGCCAGGGATGGTCCAGAGGGTGCCCCAGGAGAGGCCGAGGCCGGCGAGGCAGGTGGCGATGCCGAGGTAGATGGGGTTGCGGGAATAGCGGAAGAGCCCGTCGGTGACGAGGGTGGTGGCGGCGTCGAGCTCGGTCGGGTCGAAGGTGGTGTCGGCCTTCAGGAAGCGCTTTAGGGACTGAAGTGCGAGGAGGAAGCCCGCGACGATGAGGGCGGTGGCGGCGAAACGCTGGCCGGGGAAGCTGAAGGAGTAGATCGGCGCGAAGCGTTGCAGGATCCATATGGCCACGGCCACATAGGCGGCGATGAAGGGCGGGTTGAGCGGGGTGAGGTGGACGCCGGGCTTCACGGGGATCTAGCCTGCGGCCCGCGCGGCTTCCACCGCCGGGAGGGTGATGGCGAAGATGGTGCCGTCGGTGTCGGAGACCTCAAGCTGCAACTCGCCGCCATGGCCACGGATTATCTCGGCCGCGATGACAAGGCCGAGCCCGGTGCCGCCCTGGCGGGCGCCGCCCTCAAAAGGTTTGAACAGGTGCTCGCGGGCCTTTGGTGGCAGGCCGGGGCCGGTGTCGCAGACGCGGATGAAGGCCATGCCGTCGGAGCGGTGGCCGGTGACGGTGACCGTGCCGCCCTCCCCCGTACCCTGGATGGCCTGAACGGCGTTGCGCACGAGGTTTGAGAGCACGCGGAAGAGCTGCTCGGGGTCGACATAGAGGTGCAGGTCGTCGGGCACCTCGCTGACGATGGAGATGGAATTGCCGGCGCTGGACTGGCGTTCGTTGTCCACGACCTCCCCGACCAGCGGCGCCAGGGGCACGCGTTCAAGCACCGGCTCGGGTTCCTCAGCCTTGCCGAAGGTCAGGGTGCGTTCGCAGAGCGCCACGGCGCGGTCGAGGGAATTCACGAGTTTTGGCGCGGTGCGGCGGACGCGGGGGTCCTGGCTCGCGTCGATGCCATCGGTCAGGATCTGCGCCGTGCTGAGAATGTTGCGCAGGTCGTGGCTGATTTTGGCCACCGCACTGCCCAGCGCCGCGAGGCGTTCCTTCTGACGCAGGGAGGCCGTGAGGCGGACCTCAAGGTCATGGAGCGCGCTTTCGGCCTCGCGGAACTCAAGCGTGGAGGAGCTGGGCGAGATGATGCGCGTGGTGTCCTCCGGGCTGTCGCGGTAGGCGAGCATGTGGTTGACGACGCGCTTGATCGGGCGGACCATCAGGCGGCGGACCACGAAGAACAGCAGTGTGGCCGTGGCGAGCGAGATCAGCAGCGAGACCTGGAACACGCGGGTGCCGTAGTCGAGCATGGCCGCGCGCAGGTCCTGTTCGTCCACGTCGATTTCCACGCCGCCCTCGCTGCCGCTGCGGGTGACGCCGGAGACGTGGATGACGCGGTCTTCCGAGCTCAGGAACACGCGCATGGCGTCGGTGATCAGTTCCAGCGGCCGGGCGGTGGAGATGTCGAAATGGTCGATGACCTCAAGCGGCATGTTGCCCGCGAGCACAAGTTCGCGCACCCCGTCCCGCCGGAGGATTACGCTGCGCACTCCGGCCGTCTCAAGGAGTTCGACCTCCAGGTCCTGGGAGACCGCGCCCTCGGGCGTGCCAAGCGTGGCCAGGGCCGCAAGCTGGGCCAGATCGAGTTTGTTTTGGAGGTAGTCCTGGCGAAAGCGGGCGACCGAGGGCACAAATATCAGAACCTCGACGATCATCACGAAAAGTACCGTCAAGACAAGGAAACGCCCTGAAAGGGTGTTCAAAACCATATGGGCCCCTGATCACATATCCGTGCATGAGAGTAGGTATCCGGGGGCCGAATAACAAGGAGGCGCGGTGATTCCAGGCGGTTTCCCGACGATTTCAACGGGTTTTCGGGCGTGTTTGGTGTTGGGGGATGTTTGGGTTTGGCGTGGGGCGTGGTGGTGTGCGTGGATGTCCGGGTGTGTTTGGGGGGCTGGAGGGGGTGCGGCCGTGGCGACACTGGAGCTCAACCCATGGGTGATTCTGGTGGTGGATTGGAGATGGTGGGCCTGTCCCAACGTATAAGCCCGATTGGTGAGGGGAGCGCGGACCTCGGGGGGCGTGATAGCGCCTCCCGTGGGGGAGGTCGGCGCTGCCCGGCGTAAACGCCGGGCGTGAGGGTTGAGATGGGAGAGCCAGAACCAGGGCACATCCGAAATGGGAAGTCTCAAACGGGATAAACCCGCGCCGGGAGGGAGGGCCCGGCGCGGGCATGTGGGGGGTCAGGGGAGTTTCTGGACCAGACCCACGACCTTCTTCACCCATTTGTTCTCGAAGAGACGCGGGGTGTAGTACTGGCCGCCGGCGCGTTTGGAGACCTCCATGAGCGTCGGATAGGGTGCGACCATGCCGGCGACCGCGCCGATTTTCAGTTTTGAGGAAATCGCAAGCGACCACAGGCTGATCTGCTCGCCCGCCTGGGGGCCGACGATGCCGGCACCGACCGGGCGGCCCTTCACCACCATGACCTTGACGAGACCGGCGCTGACGCCCTCGGCGCGGGCGCGGTCGTTTTCGGCGAACTGAAAGCGCAGAACCTCCAGCGCGTCGCCGTGCTCTTCCCTCGCCTGGGCTTCGGTGAGGCCGATCTGGGCGATCTCCGGGTCGGTATAGGTGGCGTGCGGGATGTTGGTGTCGGACGCCTTCGCGGGCAGGCCGAACAGGGCGGAGCGGATGACGATGCCCGCGTGGTACCCCGCGAGGTGGGTGAACTGTTTGCCCCCCGCCACGTCGCCGATGGCGTAGATCTTGCGGTTGCTGGTTTTCAGCGAGGCGTCAACGATTACGCCCGCGCGGTTGGTTTCCACTCCGGCCGCATCGAGGTTGAGCGTGCCGGTATTGGGTTTGCGGCCCACGGCAACGAGGATGTGGGAGCCGGTGAACTCGCGGCCGTCGGAGGTCGACACGGTGATGTCGTCGCCCGCCTTCCGGACCTGCTCCACGGCGGCGTTTTCCACGATCTCGACACCTTCGGCGCGGATGGCCGAAAGGGCCACGGCAGCAAGTTCGGGGTCGTCCTTGCCGAGGACTGTCGCGCCCTCGATGACGGTAACCTCGCAGCCGAGACGGCGGTGGGCCTGGGCCATTTCCATGCCGATGGGGCCGCCACCAACGACGATCAGGTGACGCGGGCGTTCGCGCAGGTCGAAAATCGTCTCATTGGTGTAGTGGGGCACGTCCTCGAGGCCCGGGATCGGCGGCACGAAGGGGCTGGAGCCGGTGGCGATGACGAAGCGGCGGGCCTGTATGGTTTTGCCGCCCGCCTGAAGTTCGCTCGGCGAGGTGAATTTGCCCCAGTCCTGGATGACCTGGACGCCGAGGGATTCAAACCGCTCGACCGAATCGTGGGGCTCTATGCCCGCTATGACGCTGCGGACGTGGTCCTTTGCGGCGGCGAAGTTGATCTCCGGGTCGACCGGCGTGATGCCAAAGGGCGCGCCGGTGGTCATGGCATGGGCGTGTTTTGCAGCAGCGATCAGCGCCTTGGAAGGAACGCAGCCGTAGTTGAGGCAGTCGCCGCCCATTTTGCCGCCCTCGACGAGGACAACGGAGGCGCCCATCTGGACCGCACCGGCGGCGACGGAGAGACCGCCGGAGCCACCACCAATGACGCAGAGGTCCACTTTGATATGATCGGTCATTATTTCACACTCCGTTTGCCGCGCAGGGCCTTGACGACGATGGGCATGGCCGCGAGGGCGGCAAGGCCGAGAATGGGGCCGAGGATCATCGGCTCAAAGATGATGCCAAGGTTGGGCGTCTCGTTACGGGCGAACACCTCGCCCAGACCCGCGCCGATCCAGGAATAGACCATGGTGCCGGGGATGATGCCGAAGAAGGTGGTGATCATGTAGGTCCGGAGCTTTACGCCAAGGAAGGCGGGAGCGAGGTTCGCGACAAAGAAGGGAATCGCCGGGACCAGACGCATCAGAAAGAGGTAGCTGACCTCGTTTTCGCGCAGGCCGCGTTCCATGCGGGCCAGGGTGCCCTTCCCGCCCTCAGCGGTCAATTTGGCGTAAAGCGCGTCACCGAGACCAAACCGGGCGGCCAGGAAGATGATGGTGGCGCCGATGGTGGCCGCGAGAACCGTCAGGCCGCCGCCGATGAGGGTGCCGAAGAGAAATCCGCCCGTGAGCGTCATTATAAGTGCGCCGGGCAGCGAAAACGCCACGACAATCACATAGGCGAGCGTGTAGGCGAGAATCGCCGGGAGGTAGTTGGCGTCGCGCCATGCGATCAGGGCCTCGCGGTTGTCCCGCAGGGTCTCGAAATTCAGGAAATCACGCAGATACCAGCCTCCGCCGATGGCTATGGCGGCAATGAGGAGGATCGGAATGACCCGTTTGGGCGAAAATCCGGTGCGGGTGTCGGTCATAATGCTCATTTCTTCTACCAGTTGTGTTTGATCTCACCGCTGCCTTACGGTTTCAAACAGGATCGGTTACACTGATCACGGCCCGTTGATGGTATCGGGGCAAATGTTTCAATCCGGTCAGGAAAAGTGCCTGGGCGGAATTGACTTCCCCGTTCCGGTCGGGTTATGAGCCGGCTTCGAATTCAGTACGTCGTGCACGAAGCGAGCGTGTGGCGGCGTTTTCCGGTGACCTGGGCCATTTCGGGCCGGTCGCGGGTAAGATCAGGAGACGCCAACATGAAACGCACTTTTCAGCCCAGCAACCTCGTCCGCAAGCGCCGTCACGGATTCCGTGCACGCATGGCCACCAAAGCCGGACGCACCATCATCAACCGCCGTCGCGCCCAGGGCCGGAAGCGCCTGTCGGCCTGAGGCCATGGTGCCGTACCGGAGGCTCTGACGCATCCGGACCGGAGGTTGATCGTGAGACAGCGGATCGCCAGCCCATCCATTTCGGGACGGGCTGGTTTTTTGCGTTTGGGGTGTGGGGAGTCTCGCGTGGGAAAGGACAGTCATCCCGCTCGACGGTCGCGCCCACACGCTAATTTCACGCGACCCAAAAGAACAACGCGTTTTCCTGTGCCCCGTTGCGTGTGGCGCGATGGTCCCGCAACAATCCCCGGCGTGTCGGCACGACACGCCATGCCCGACTTTCCCCACGGGAGGGCATCCCCGGCTCCGGCCTTTGCTCCGTGGTTTCGGGAGTTTACGCGACGCGCGCTGAACAGGTGGGTCGGAGCCCTCCCAAAGTCGGTCATGGCGCGTCCTGCCTCAGGTCAGGGCAGAGGGTGGAGATGTGTAAATTCCGTAGCACCATGGGAGAGGTTGGCCGACTGATGGACGCGACAGACGCACCTGGGCGCCCTGCCCTTACCACTCTTCTCAAACGCTCCGATTTTCTGGCGGCAGCCAGGGCGCCGCGGCAGGCGCGGGACGGGTTTATTCTTCAGGCACGGGAGCGGCGGCAGGATGAGAAGGCCGAGGGCATCCGGGTCGGGTATACCTGCTCCAAAAAAGTTGGAAACGCGGTCAAACGCAACCGGGCCAAGCGCCGACTGCGCGAGATTGCGCGGCTGGAACTGCCCGAACACGGGCGCGACGGCTGGGACTATGTGCTGATCGGGCGGCGGGACGCGACGGCGGCGCTGGATTTCGACCGGCTGCGCGGGGATCTGGTCTCGGCGGTGGCGGCGCTGCACAAACGGCGGCGGTCGTGACGCCGTTCGCCTGGGTCCTCAGTCTGCCGGTTCGGTTTTACCGGCTGGTCTTCTCGCCCCATGTGGGCCACGGCTGCAGGTTTCAGCCAACCTGTTCGGCCTATGCCCTGGAGGCCCTGGAACTGCATGGCGGATTTAGGGGCGGCTGGCTCACGCTCCGGCGGATCCTGCGGTGTCACCCCTGGGGCGGATCCGGGGTGGATAATGTGCCGGTGCCACAGGACGGGACCAAACAGGAATAGCGGGGCAGCCCGCCCCGCCTCAGGCCTCGCGGTTCATCAGGGTTGGCAGCTCAACGGGGCGGCGGCCTTTTTTGTTACGGAAGCGGTAGCGGGCCTGGTATTCGCGGCGCTGTTTGGTGATCTCGTAGAGCACGATGCCGGAGCAGGTGCCGAGATTGAGGCTTTCGATCATGCCGAACATGGGGATTGCCACGCATAGTTCGCTGCGGGCCACGGCCTCGGGGCTGATGCCGCGGGTCTCGTTGCCGAACCAGACGGCCAGTTTCGACTGTGTGGTGAAATCCCCCTCGTGCAGATAGGCGTTGTTGGCGCCCTTCACATGCGGTGAGGTCACGATGGAGGTGAAGTTTTTGCGCTCCAGGTGGTCGAAACATTCAGCGGTGCTGTCGAAGCGTTTGACGAAGGTCCATTTGATGGCGGAGACGGAACGTTTGGTCAGGGAACGGCGCTCGCGCATCTCCTGCCAGTCGTCAGGCAGTCTTTTTCCGGGGTCGACGACATAGACCTTTTCGACGCCCAGCGCGTTTGCGTTGCGTATCACGGAAGCGATATTCCGGAAATCGCCCGGATCCTCAATGACGGCGACCAGGTGTTTGCACCGGAACGCCCTGATCGCCTCGGCGCGCTTTCGCACGGAGGGTTTGGATTTCTTTTTCGTATCGTCGCTGTCCATGATCGGTAAGGTAGCATCCGTTTCGCATTTGAGAAGCCAAAATTCAGTGCTGCAATCTGCCCACTTGCCCAAATGGCACCGGTGCGGATAAACCGCCCGCATGTTGGACACATCTGAAATTCATCCGCTCTTTGACGGCGCGCCGGACACGACGCGGTTCAAAAAGCTGCGCAAGCGGATCATCCGCAACACCCGCGAGGCCATTGACCAATATGGCATGGTGCGGGAGGGGGATAAATGGCTGGTGTGTCTGTCCGGCGGCAAGGACAGCTATACCCTTCTTGCGGCCCTGACCGAGCTGCAGTGGCGCGGGGTGTTGCCGGTGGAAATCCTCGCCTGCAACCTGGACCAGGGGCAGCCGGGGTTTCCGGCGACGGTTTTGCCGGAGTTTCTGGAACAGCGGGGGGTGCCGCACCGGATCGAGTATGCGGACACCTATTCGATTGTGAAGGAGAAGATCCCCTCGACAAGGACCTTCTGTGCGCTGTGCTCAAGACTGCGGCGGGGCAATCTCTACCGGATCGCTCGGGAGGAGGGCTGCCAGGCGATTGTGCTGGGGCACCACCGCGAGGACATTATCGAGACGTTCCTTTTGAACCTGTTTCACGGGGGCAAGCTGGCGGCGATGCCGCCGAAGCTTCTGAATGATGTGGGCGATCTATATGTGCACCGCCCGCTCGCGCTGGTGGCGGAGGAGGACTGCGCGGCGTTTGCGGATGCCCTGAACTATCCGATCATCCCCTGCGACCTCTGCGGCAGTCAGGACGGGCTGCAGCGGCAGCAGATCAAGGGCATGCTGAACGAGTGGGAAAAACGCAGTCCCGGACGCAAGCAGAAGATCCTCAGCGCCCTGATGAACGCGAACCCCAGCCACCTGCTCGACAGCGGGCTTTTCGACTTCGCGGGCCTTTGAGAAACGTTTAAATCGATAAAATGCCTGATAGATTCAGGGCATGACCGGGCCGGAATCCGTCCGGCTTTAACGAATGATCGGTGTCGTTCTGCTACGCAGTCGACATGAGCGAGGAATTCAAGAGATCCAACCTTCCAGCGCCGGACCGCATCTTCATGCAGGTCACCGGCATCTTCATGATTTTTGGATTCGTGCTGCTGGTTGTGTCGCACGCGATGCTGTACCGTGTCATGCATTCCTCGGAAGTGGCCGATGAACTGACGCGCGCGAGCACGGCGGAGGCGACGGCGGCGCGCAAGGCCGTGTCCACGCTTGAGAAGATGAGCATTCTGCCCCCGGGTGTGTACCGCGACAATGCGCGCACGACATTTGCCTGGGACCTGGAAAATTTCATTGCCCTGCGGGAGCTGCGCCTCGATGCGGGACGTGACACCAATCCGCGCCATACCCAGCTTGAGCCGCTTTATGAGCGGGCGGAGGAGCTGGGCGCGTCAGTCGTGGACCAGACCGGCTGGGACAATGAGAATATCCTGAAGCTGAAAACGCTGCTGACCGATCACATGCTGCCGGTTCTGGACTTGATCTCCATTGAGCACCGGGCGCAGGCGATGCGGGTTGAGCAGATGTCCCGCTGGCTTGTGGGTGGATCGCTGGCGGTTATCGCCCTGAACTGCATCGGTTTTGCCTTTCTGATCGTCCGGCCCGCGCGGCGGCGGATCAATGGCTGGGTGGCCGAGACCACCGAGGTGGAGAAGGAAAACCAGTTCAAGCTGCTGCATGACAGTCTGACGGGCATGCCCAATGCGGCCTATCTGCACGCCTATCTGACCCGGCTGGTCGATGCGTCGGAGCGTGGCAACATGGAATCGGCGGTCATTCGGGTAAGCTTTGATCGGTTTAACGTGCTGCGCGAGACCCTGGGCATCCGGGTTGCCAATGAGGTCATGCGCATTGCCGCGCGGCGGGTGCAGCAGTCCCTGCGCGCCGGGGATTTTGCGGCCCATCCCGGACATGACAGCTTTATCGTGGTCACGACCGACCTGGAGGATGCCGGCGCGGTGGCGACGATAGCCGGGCGGCTGCAGGCGATCCTGATGAAACCCTACTCCATCGGCGGCGCGCCGCGGCGGATCAGCTGTTCGATGGGTGTGACGCTGTTCTCGGACGATCAGCCGGATGCGGACCAGATCCTGTCCAATGCGGCGATTGCACTAGCGGATGCACGGTCCGAGGGTGCGGGGCTGATTCGCTATTTCAACGCGAAACAGCGCGAGGAGGTCGAGCGGCGCGAGACGCTTTATGCCGAACTGACCCATGCGCTGGACAATGACGAGATTGTGGCCTTCTTCCAGCCGCAGATCGATCTGGTCACCCATGAGCTGTGCGGGTTTGAGGCGCTGGTGCGCTGGCATCATCCGAAACACGGCCTGCTGGGACCAGCGGCGTTCCTGGATTTCGCGGAGCAGGTGGACCTGACCGAGCGCCTGGGTGAGGTGGTTCTGTCGCGGTCGATGGAAGCCATCCGGGCCTGGGACATGGCGGGGCTGCATGTGCCGAAAGTGGGCGTGAACTTCGCTCTGGCGCAGCTGCGCAACCCGCGTCTGATTGAGAAGATCAAGTGGGAGGTCGAGCGTTTTGACCTCGATCCCTCCCGTCTGGCCATCGAGGTTCTGGAAACCGTTCTCATTAAAAGCGATCAGGACATGGTCGTGCGCAACCTGCGGGGCCTGGCGTCGGCTGGATTTGGCATTGAACTGGACGATTTCGGCACCGGACACGCCTCGATCTCGAACCTGCGCCGTTTCATGGTGAACCGGATCAAGATCGACCGCAGCTTCGTGTTCGGCATTGAGACCAGCGAGGAGCAGCAGCAGCTGACCGCATCGATGGTGGCCATGGCCCGCGCGCTTGGCATCGAGGTGCTGGCCGAGGGTGTGGAAACCGATGACGCGCTGGCGATGCTGCGCCGTCTGGGCTGCAACTTCTGTCAGGGTTACCTGATCGCGAAGCCCATGTCACAGGCCGACACCTTTGACTGGCTGAAGGCCCACGGCACCCGCCGGAAGTCCCCGGAACGGGACGAGCGGGCTTAAGCAGCCTGCCGAAAACACCTTGACCTTTTGGACCTGCCCCTGTTGAACCCTGACTGAATTTTTGGGATTTCTGACCGGAGCGGTCCTTATGGACGAACAGAACAAAAACCTCATTCTCGCGACCGTGCTGAGTTTCGTGGTCCTGATGGTGTGGTTCATACTGTTTCCACCACCCGAGGACACCGGCACGCCAACCGCGCCGACCGAGGTCGTGCAAACCCAGGACGGGATCACCGTACCCGCCGCCGAGGAGGGTGAGGCCGGAGCACCGAGCCTGTCACCGACCGTTGCGCAGTCGCGCGAGCAGGCCCTGGCCAAATCCGAGCGGGTTGAGATCGAGACCGAGCATCTGACCGGGTCGCTGTCGCTGACCGGTGGGCGTATCGACGATCTGTCCTTTACGCAGTATTTTGAGACACTTGCGCCCGACAGCCCGATGGTCACGCAGTTCATGCCGGCCGGTACGTCCGATGCGTATTATGCTCTCTTTGGCTGGACCCCGGCTGCGGGAAGCGTGCCGTTTGACCAGCTGCCCGGGCCGTCCACGCCCTGGTCGGTTGAGAGCGGTGAGGTTTTGACCGCCGACACGCCGGTGACCCTCGTTTGGGACAATGGGAACGGCCTGGTGTTCCGCCGGATCATCTCCATCGACGAGAACTACATGTTCACGGTGGAGCAGACGGTTGAGAACAACACCGGCTCCGAGGTGCGTCTGGCGCCCTATGGCATTATCGCGCGTCACGGCGAACCGACTGACCTGAAAGGCTTTTACATCCTTCATGAGGGTGTGGTGATGTCCACCGATGGTGAGCTGGCCGAGATTGACTATGACGATGTTGTCGATCTGCCGGTTGATGCCAATGAGCGCGCCGCCGTCGAGAAGAAAACCGTCGTGGAAAACGGCTGGATCGGGTTCACCGACCATTACTGGATGGCGACGCTGGTCCCCTCCCCCGGTCAGGCGTTTACCGCCGTGACGAAATACACCCAGGCCACCGACACCTATCAGACCGACGTGCGTCTGCCGGTTGTGGCCGTGGGCCCTGGTGAGACGACATCGTCGAGCACCATGCTGTTCTCCGGTCCGAAGGAATGGGAGACCATCCGCGACTACCAGAACGATCTGGGCATCGAGAAGTTTGTCGATTCGATCGACTGGGGCTGGTTCTTCTTCCTGACCAAGCCGATCTACATGGCGCTGCACTATCTCTATATCCTGTTCGGCAACATGGGCTTCGCCATTATCGGGCTGACCTTCGCCATCAAGGCGCTGCTCTTCCCGCTGGCGTACAAGTCCTATGTGTCCATGTCGCGGATGAAGAAGCTTCAGCCCGAGATGGAGAAGATCAAGGAGACCGCCGGTGACGACCGCATGAAAATGCAGCAGGAGGTCATGGCGCTCTACAAGCGGGAAAAGGTCAATCCGGCCGCGGGCTGTCTGCCCATTTTGTTGCAGATCCCGATCTTCTTCTCGCTCTACAAGGTGATCTTCGTGACGCTTGAGTTGCGCCATCAGCCGTTCATCGGCTGGGTGCATGACCTGAGCGCGCCTGATCCGTCCTCGATCCTGAACCTGTTCGGGCTTCTGCCCTGGGACGCACCTGGACCGGGCAGCATCCTTGCGATCTTCTCGATCGGCGTGTGGCCGGTTCTGATGGGTGTGTCCATGTGGCTTCAGATGCGTCTGAACCCGGCGCCCACGGACAAGACGCAGGCGATGATCTTCAACTGGATGCCGTGGGTATTCATGTTCATGCTGGGTCAGTTCGCGTCCGGACTGGTGATCTACTGGGTTGCCAACAACTGCATCACCTTCACGCAGCAGTATCTGATCATGCGCAGCCAGGGCGTTAAGCCGGATATTCTGGGCAATATCCGGGGCAAGACCCAGGCGGACAGCAAGTAGGTCATGGAGGCGCGGGTCACCCATATCTGGCGCCATCCCATCAAGGGCGTCGGGGCGGAGGCCCTGCTCTCCTCGGAATTTGTCGCGGGCAATACCATGCCCTACGACCGGGTCTGGGCGGTTGCCCATGAGGCCTCGAAAGCCCCGGCGGGGAGCAGTGACTGGGTTCACTGCAACAACTTCATCCGTGGAGCTAAATCGCCGGGGCTGATGGCTGTGAAAGCGAAAATGACCGGGCCGGAGGGGCTGATTGAGTTGAGCCATCCGGATGCGGGCAGCATCACGGTCAATCCAGGCGATATTGGCGATGCAACGCGGATGGTGGCCTGGGTCACGCCGCTTTGCGACCCGAACCGCGCCCTGCCCTCCCATGTGGTGCGGGCCGGCACGCGGGGCATGACGGACAGCAAAATCCGCTCTGTTTCCATCCTGAACAACGCGAGCCTCGCGGCCCTGTCGAAAGTGGCCGGGCGGGACCTGGCGCAGGAGCGGTTTCGCGGCAATATCTGGCTCGACGGGCTGGAGCCGTGGCAGGAGTTTGACCTGCTCGACAAAAAACTGCGGATTGGTGGTGCGACATTTGTGGTGCGCGAGCGGATCACCCGCTGCACGGCCACGGGCGTAGATCCGGAAACCGGTGAGCCGGATACGGATACACTGCGGCTGTTGCAGGAGAACTGGGGGCATCGCGACTTCGGGGTCTATGCGGAAGTCGTTGGGGACGGTATAGCATCGGTGAACGATGTGGCGGTACTGGCATGAACGGACCTGACCCGGACAACCCGCATCCCCTGGAGGGACACCCCAGGGTTGGTTTCCTGCGCCCGTTTGCGGAAGGCCGCAGCAATGTCGAGGTCGGGCACTACACCTATTACGACGACCCCGAGGGGCCGGAGCATTTCTTTGAGCGGAATGTTCTGCATCACTATGATTTTGTCGGCGACAGGCTGGTGATCGGGTCGTTCTGTGCCTTTGCGACCGGGGTGCGGTTCTTCATGAACGGGGCCAATCACGCGATGGGCGGGTTTTCGACCTATCCGTTCAACATCTTCGGCAATGGCTGGGAGGAAGGGTTCGATCCCGCCACCTGGGTCGAGGGCAACCGGGGCGATACGGTTGTCGGCAGTGATGTCTGGATCGGCGGCGACACGCTGATCATGCCGGGTGTGACCATCGGGCATGGCGCGATTGTTGCGGCGCGTAGCGTCGTGACCTCGGATGTGCCGCCCTATGCGGTTGTGGGCGGCAATCCGGCGCAGGTAATCCGGATGCGGTACAACGCGGAAACCATTGAGTGCCTGCTGCGCGTGGCGTGGTGGGACTGGCCCGTGGGGCGGATTACGGAAAATCTCGACGTCATTCGCGGGTCGGATCTGGAAAAAATTGCCGGGGCGGCACAATGAAAATGACGTTTACCCTCGCCGCGGAACCGGACCGGCCGGAAGCGGAGGCCGGGCGGCTGCTGTTTGCCGGGCCGGTGGATTTCGTGAAGGGCGTGGTGGCGATGGACGGCCTGCCCTCTGCCGACCGGGTTGAGGTCTGTTTTGCGGGCCGGTCGAATGTGGGCAAATCGAGCCTGATCAATGCGCTGACGGGCCGGAAGGCTCTGGCCCGTTCGTCGAACACGCCAGGACGTACGCAGGAGATCAACTATTTCGCACTCGGCGAGGAGCGGTATCTGGTGGACCTGCCGGGCTATGGTTTCGCTGAGGCGCCGAAGGACGTGGTGCGCAAGTGGCAGGAGCTGATGAAGGATTATCTGTCGGGGCGTGCGAGCCTGCGGCGGGTGTTTCTGCTCATCGACGCGCGGCACGGGGCGAAAGCGGTGGACGAGGAGATCATGTCCCTGCTCGACCGCTCGGCCGTGACATTTCAGGCGGTGCTGACCAAGGCTGACAAACCCAAGGCCGGGGCGCTGCGCGACAATATCGAACAGGTCAAACGGGTTTTGGCAAAACACACGGCGGCGCATCCGGAGATCGTGGTGACGTCCTCGGAGAAGGGTGACGGTATTGCCACGCTGCGGGCGATTGTTGCGGGGATTGTCTAGGGCGGGGGATTGACGCGGGAGGAGCGTATGAGCGGGGAAACTCTTGAGGAGCGACTGGCGCGGGCGGAAGGCCGCATTGAGGTGCTGCTGGAGCAGCAGAACCCGCCACCGAAGTCGATTTGGGACCGGATTTTCAGCCTCGATACCCTGCGAAACCTAATCTATCTCGTCGGTTTTCCAGCGGCACTTCTGGTCGCATGGCAGGAATTTGACAAGGAAATACTCAGCGCCCAGGCTGCCCGGGACTTGGAGCGAAAAAATCTGGCGCTGGAACGGCTGGACCAACTCCAGGAGATCAACACCGAGATCTACCGTCTTCAGTCCGGAGGCGCAGATGACCAGGCTTTCGCTATCATTGAAGGAAAACGGGGCCAGATCGCACGTCTGACGGACAGTGTTTACACGGCGTGGAACGATCAACGGGACATGTTCAGCCGGTATGATCTCAACGCCCTAGCGGAGGCTCTCTTGGTTCAAAAGCGTACTGACGAAGCCTTGGAGGTCGCAAATCTTGTCGCGACTGAGGGGCTTGGGCCGATAGACAGGATTGATCAAGAGATCCTGAAGGCGCGCATTTTGTTTTCTGAAGGACCAGCGCAGGATCTGGAAGCGGCTCGGCTACGGTTAAGTGAAGCGATGCCGATATTTGACGACATTAACCGTTGGGAAGAACGTCAACAGATGGACGAAAAGATACTCTATGTGCGTCTTGCCAATGAGAAAATGCTGGATTCGGATTGCGGAATGCTTATGGCCTTGGCGGAGGCGCTGAACGAGGTTCACACTGCGAACGCCGAAATAGGTCGGGATTTCGGAACACCTGTCGGCAATACCCTAGCAGAAGTAGGCTACAAATGCGGATGACCAGTTTCTCCGCCGCCCAGCCTAATCGCCAGGCGGCGGGGGATGAAGAGCGCCGGTTTCCTAGCTCGCGCCTTTTTCAACACCAGTGAGTTTGTGAAGCTCGGCAACGGTGTCGTGGTCGAGTTTGAGGGCTTCGGCCAGGTTCGAGACGTAGTCGACCTCTTCCTGGGTGTCGATTTTGATGGCGAGCAGCGTGGCGGCGTAGACCTCGGCGGCCTGGGCCTCGGAGCGGACGTCGCGGACGAGATCGTCGATGGTCGACGGTGTGTTGATCTCGTTCATCACGAACTGTTTTTCCTCCTCGGTCACCTCGTCGGAGCCGATCTTGCCCATGATGGCCTGAAGCTCGTCGCGGTCGATTTTGCCGTCGACCTTGGCCGCCGCGATCATGGCGCGCAGGGCGAGTTTCTCAGCCGCGGGTGAGGTCACCTCGTCGAACATGCTCTCGTCAAATTCGATGGCGGGCGGGGCGGTCTGCACGTCACCGACAGCCGGTTCCGGCGCGCGCTGTGCCTGCTGCTGGCGGGAGTTGTTGAGCGCGGTCATGGCGAGGGTGCCGAGCACGGCGAGCGCCCCGCCCTTGGCCGCGCCACCAAGGCCACCGCCCAGAAGCGCGCCGGCCACGGCGCCGATGCCGCCGACCTGGGCGTTGGAGAGGTTGCCCACCTGTTTCTGGCCCGCGTACTGTTTGGCCATGTCGAGCATTCCGCCGGAGCCGCCCGTGCGCCCCAGGGCGTTCTGGACCTGGCCGAAGATGGCATCGAGACCGCCGCCACCGCTGGTGCTCAGGTTGTTGGTGGTCTGGTCCAGACGGCTGCGCGTCGGTGATGAACCTCCCATGCCCTGTTGCAGGATCTGTCCAAGAATGTTGCCGAATGCCATTACGGCCTCCCCCAATTGATTTCCGTAATTCAGTATGTGGGACGGTAGCAGAACGCTTTCCACCCTCCAACGCCATAGTTTCGTCACATTTATGCGGGTCGGCCGGAGGGTGCGGCCACGTCGCAAATACGCGCTGAGCGGTCGGAGCGACCGGCACGGGGGGGCGGGAAACGGTGCAGGCTGCGGTCAGCTTTGGCGGTTGAGTCGGTCGGTTTTCAAGGGGACCTCAAATGAAACATGTGCGTGGACTGGTCGTTGGTGGCGGAGCGATTGGTGCCTCGGTGGCCTATCATCTGGCGAAGGCGGGCTGGTCCGACGTGGTTCTGCTGGAACGGGACGAGCTGACCTCCGGGTCCACGTGGCATGCGGCGGGTCTGCTACCGCTTTTCAACATGAGCTATGCCACCAGCCACATTCACGACTATTCGGTGAAATTCTACAAAACCCTGGAAGAGGAAACGGGTCTGAATGCCGGGTTTTCGGTCGTGGGCAATCTGCGGATGGCGCAGAGCCAGGCGCGGATGGATGAGTACCAGCTTTACGCCACCACCGCCGAGTCCGTGGGTATTCCCTATGAGTGGCTGTCAGCCGATGAGATCAAACAGCGCTGGCCACTGGTACGGACCGAAGACCTGATCGGGGCGCTGTATCACCCCACGGACGGCTACATTAACCCTGCCGATGTCACCATGGCGATGGCCAAGGGCGCGCGGCAGAGGGGTGTGGAGATCATCCGCAAGCGTCAGGTCGACAGCTATGAGTGGACCGGCGACGCCTGGATCGTGCGCGGGCGGATCATGGTGGAGAAAGGCGGCAACCTGGTGGCCTCGGACGAGACGTTTGAGATTTCAGCCGAGCATGTGGTGACGGCCACCGGCAACCATGCCCAGCGCACGGCGCAGCTTCTCGGGCTGAAAATCCCGGCGATCCCGGTGGAGCACCAGTTCATTGTGACCGAACCGGACCCCGCGCTGGTCGAGTACCGCAAAACCCATGGCGAGCATCCGGTTCTGCGGGATGCGGATGCCAAATGGTATGTGCGCGAGGAGCGCGGCGGCTGGATTTTGGGGCCGTATGAGAAAAACGCCCCTGCCCGGTTTGAGTATGGCGTGCCGGACAGTTTCCGCGCGGATCTGTTCCCGCTCGATCTGGAGAGGATCGAGGAGGAGTACATGTCGTTTATCCACCGGATTCCCTCGTCCGAGGAGGTGGGGCTGAAAGACGATTTCAACGGGCCGATCTGTTACACGCCGGATGGCAACCCGCTGGTGGGACCGGCGCCGGGGCTCACAAACATGTGGCTGGCGGAAGGGTTTTCCTTTGGCATCACGGCGGCCGGAGGCACGGGGCATTACCTGGCGCAGATGATGGCGGAGGGTGAGGCCGAAATTGATATGGCGAGCCTCGATCCCAAGCGGTTCGGGCCGTGGATGACCACGGAATATGCGGCGCGCAAGAACGAGGAATGCTACGACCACGTCTATATCCTGCACCACCCGGATGAGGAGCGTCCGGCCTGTCGGCCGTTGCGGACGGCGCCGTGTTATGACCGGATGAAGGCGGCGGGGGCGCAGTTTGGCTGCGTCAATGGCTGGGAGCGGCCGAATTATTTTGCGCCCGATGGGTTCAGCGACCATGACAGCCGGTCGTTCCGGCGCGGGGGCTGGTGGGAATATGCGAAGGCGGAAGCCGAGGCGATCCGGGAGGGCGTGGGTCTGATCGATGCGTCGGCCTTTACCAAGCACCGGATCAGCGGGCCGGGGGCGACGGCGTTCCTCGACTGGTTCACGACCAACAAGCTGCCGAAGGTGGGGCGGATCAACCTGACCTATGCGCTGACGGAGACCGGGACGACGCGGTCGGAATATACCATCGTGCGGCTGGCGGAGGATGATTATTACCTAGTGTCGGCGGGGGCCTGGGCGGCCTATGACGAGGATTTCCTTTACAAGGCGATCATGGAGAAGGAGCCGGAGTTCGGGCGCATCAACGAGCAGGACGTGACGACCCAGTGGGGTGTGTTTGCCGTTGCGGGGCCGAAGTCGCGGGAATTGCTGAACGCACTGGTGTGTGATGCGGAGCCGGGCACGGTTTTGTCGAACAAGCGGTTTCCGTGGCTGTCGATGCGGAACATTGAGCTGAAGATGTGCCCGGTCATGGCGCTGCGGGTGGCGTATACGGGCGAGCTGGGTTGGGAGCTGCACCATCCGATGGAGATGCAGAACTACCTGCTCGACCGGCTGATGGAGGTGGGCGAGCCCCTGGGGCTGAAGCTGGTGGGCGCGCGGGCGCAGAACTGGCTGCGGCAGGAGAAATCGTACCGGGCGTTTGGCACGGAACTGGGCCGGGATGCCACGCCGCTGGAGGCCGGGCTCGACCGGTTTGTGGATCTGTCAAAGGAGTTCCACGGGAAGGCGGCGATGGAGACGATCGGCGTGCGGTTCAGATGCGTGACGGTGCTGGTGGACGGGCCGGAGGATGCGGACCCGTGGGGGCGCGAGGCGCTTTACGTGGGCGATGAGAAGGTCGGGCGTCTGACCTCCGGCGGGTATTCGGTGGCGTTTGGGAAGAGCATTGGCATGGGTTATGTGCGGCCGGATCTGGCGGTTGAGGGCACGAATCTGAAGGTGCGGATGCAGGACCGGCTGTGGGACGCGGTCGTGACGGAGGACAGTCCGTATGATCCGAAGAACGCGACGATCCGTATTGATGGGTAGTTCTTTCTCTTTTCTCCGGCGACTGACGCCCTGGCTTCGGCCAGGGCTTTTTTTTGCGGTGTGTGAAAGCGGTCGATTCTCGGCGGGTTTGAGCGGGGATCCCCGCTCCGGGATGTGTGACTTGCCGCGAGATGCGTGAAATGTATGGTGCCGGGAAAACGCAACATGACTTTTGAGGTGGAATTATGCGCAGACTTGGTTCGATTACGGTTATTATGGCGCTCATGGCCGGGCAGGCCTTTGGGCAGACGCTGGACCGCATCCGGGAGACCGGGGAGATGAAACTCGGGTTCCGGACCGATGCGGCGCCGATTTCGTATCTGGATGAGGACGGTGAACCGGCCGGATATTCGCCGCGGGTCTGTGCCGGTGTGGCCGAGGATGTCGCCGCGCAACTCGGGTTGGAGGAGTTGAACGCGACCTTCTATCCGGTGGATGTTGAGGACCGGTTCGACGCGGTAGCGAATGGCGAGATTGACCTGCTTTGCGGGGCCGCGACGATTACCCTTGAGCGGATGGAGCAGGTGAGCTTTTCCACGCCGACTTATGTGGACGGGGCGGCGGTTCTGCTGCCAGCAGGTGAGGTTGCCGATCTGACGGCCATGGCGGAGAAAAAGATCGGCGTTCGCGCGGGTACGACGACTGAGACGTCGCTGGAACGCTCGCTGGAGGCCATGAACCTGACGGCGGATGTGACGGCGTTTGCCTCCCATGACGAGGGTCTGGCGGCAATGGAAGCGGGCGAGATTGGAGCGTATTTCGCGGACCAGTCGATCCTGTTTTCCATGCTGTTCAAGAGCGACGCGGCCGAGGGGCTTGAGGTCTCGGACCAGACGCTGACCATTGAAAAGCAGGGCCTCGCGTTCGCGCGGGGTGATGTGGACTTCCAGATTGCAGTGGACCGGGCGATTTCGGGTCTTTACGCCAGCGGTCAGATGGAGCGGATTTTCATTGAGACCATGCCGGGTGCGACGCCGGGTCTGGCGCTGCGGGCGATGCATCTGATCGCGCCGACCATTCCCTGATCCCGCGTTTCGCGCTTATTGCCAAGGTCGGGCGGTTTTGCCAGATTGTGCGGATTGGGGGGATCCGACATGAACGACCTTGGCCGCAACGCCGCAAACTATGCTGCCCTGACGCCGATCACTCTGCTGCGCAAGGCGGCGGCGGTGTATCCCGATCATCCCGCCGTGGTCTATGGCGGGATCCGGCGAAGCTGGGCCGAGACGGCCACGCGGTGCCGGAAACTGGCCTCGGCGCTTCAGAAGGCGGGGCTGAAAGTGGGCGAAACCGTGTCGGTTCTCGCGACGAATACGCCGGAGCTTTACGAGGCGCATTTTGGGGTGCCGATGGCCGGCGGGGTGCTGAATGCCATCAACTGCCGCCTCGATGCAAAGACGGTTGCCTATATTCTCGACCATTGTGAGGCGCGGTTTCTGATCACGGACCGGGAGTTTTCCGATACGGCGAAGGCGGCGCTGGAGATGGCCGAGGGCAGCCCGGTGGTGATTGATATTGACGATCCGGCGGCGGACGGCGGAGAGCTGCTGGGGGATCTGGACTACGAGGCGTTTCTGGAGACTGGCGACGCGGATTTTCCGTGGGCCGTGCCGGAGGACGAGTGGGACGCGATTTCGGTCAATTACACATCCGGGACCACGGGAAACCCGAAAGGCGTCGTTTATCACCATCGCGGCGCGTTCATGAATGCGATCGGGAACACGCTGGAATGGGACATGGGGCGGCATCCGGTGTATCTCTGGACGCTGCCGATGTTTCACTGCAATGGCTGGTGCTTTCCGTGGACGATCGCGGCGAAAGCCGGGACGAATGTGTGCTGTCGCAAGGTGACGGCGAAGGCGATTTACGACGCGATTGCGGATGAGGGCGTGGATCACCTCTGCGGTGCGCCGATTGTGCTCGGTTTTATGATCCATGCGGATGAGACGGAGGTGCGGGAGTTTCCGCACCGTTGCCGTGTCATGACTGCGGCGTCACCGCCGCCTGCGAGTGTGTTGCAGGAAATGGCGGCGCGGGGCTTTGACGTGACGCATGTCTATGGACTGACGGAGGTCTATGGCCCCGCGATTGCCTGCGCCTGGAACCGGGAGTGGGATGCGCTTGATGCGGAGGAGCAGGCGCGGCTGAAATCGCGGCAGGGTGTGGCGTATCTGTTGCAGGAGGATGCGATGGTGGCCGATCCGGAGACGCTTGAGCCGGTGCCGCGCGATGGAGAGACGCTGGGCGAGGTGTTCATGCGCGGGAACATAACCATGAAGGGGTATCTGAAGAACCCAGAGGCCACGGCGGAGGCGTTTGCCGGGGGGTGGTTTCACACCGGTGATCTGGGCGTGATGCATCCGGACGGGTATATTGAGCTGAAGGACCGCTCGAAGGACATCATTATTTCGGGCGGCGAGAACATCTCCTCCATAGAGGTGGAGAACGTTCTTATGGCCCATCCGGCGGTGGCCGTGGCGGCAGTTGTGGCGAAGCCGCATGAGAAATGGGGCGAGACACCGTGCGCGTTTGTTGAACTGGCCAAAGGGCAGACGGTGACGGGTGAGGATCTGATCGCCTGGTGCCGGGACCGGCTGGCGCACTTCAAGGCGCCGAAACACGTGGTGTTTCAAATGATCGAGCGGACCTCGACCGGAAAAATCCAGAAGGGTCCGCTGCGCGATCTGGCGAAGACGGTCAGTAGTTGAGGATCGCCTCGGAGAAGCGGGCAGTGTCCACGTTGCCACCGGTTGCCACGGCGATGACGGTGTCGCCCTCGATCTGATCGCGACGGAACAGGGCTGCGGCGAGGCCCGCGGCTCCGCCGGGTTCCACGACGATTTTGAGATGGCGGAAGGCGAGTGCGACGGCCCGCATGGCTTCCTCATCGGTGATGGTCAGGCCGGGTCCGGCCAAACGGCTGAGGATAGGAAAAGTCAATTCGCCGGGGCATGGCGTCAGGATCGCGTCGCAGACGGAGCCGGAGAGACGCTCATTGCTTTCGCGTTTGCCTGAGACAAGCGAGCGGGCGACATCGTCGAAACCTACCGGTTCCGAGGTCCGAACGCGAAGATGCCGCGCTTCGGCCTCGAGGGCCAAGGCAATACCGGAGGCAAGGCCACCACCGCCGGCGCAGACGATCACATCCGTTGGGCCAAGCTCCAGGCCTTTGGTCTGTTCGGCGATCTCAAGCCCCACGGTCCCCTGCCCCGCGATCACGTCGGGCTGGTCGTAGGGGCGCACGAGGGTCAGGCCGCGCTCCGCTGAGAGGGCCGCGCCAATGTCCTCGCGGCTTTCGGTTTCGCGGTCATAGGTAACGACCTCGGCGCCATATGATTTGGTGCCGTCGATTTTCGACTGCGGCGCGTCGGCGGGCATGATGATGACGGCGGGCACGCCAAAAGCCTGGGCTGCACGGGCCACGCCCTGGGCGTGGTTGCCGGAGGAATAGGCAAGGATGCCACGGGCGCGGGTTTCCGGGTCCATCGCGGAGATGGCGGACCAGCCGCCACGGGCTTTGAAGGAGCCGGTATACTGGAGGCACTCGGCCTTCACGAGCAGGCGGCGTCCGGCAACGGCGTCGAGCGCGGGGGAGGACAGAACCGGGGTTTTCAGGATCTTGCCCGCCGCACGGGTGCGGGCGGCGCGGATACGGTCGATATCAGTCATTTTTTCAGGCTTCCAAGAAAGCGGCGCAGCAGTTCCACGCATTCAGGCTCGTCCAGAAACGGAATGTGACCGCGTCCGGGAACGGAGGCATACATCATGTCCGGGCGGCGAGCGCGCATCTCGTCCGCGGTGGCCTGGCTAAGGATGTCGGAGTTTTCGCCGTGGATGAGCGCGAGGGGCAGGCCCTCGAAGGCATCAAAGAGGGGCCAGGTGTCGGGAAGTTCGCCGGCCTCCTCCATCGCGCCGAGGAAGGCGTCGCGCAGTTTGCGGTCGTAACGCAGACGGATGCCGTCCTCCGCGTCGTACCAGTTGTTGGAGAAGAACCAGTTCCAGCGATCCGCGCCGACGCCGGGAAAGCGGGCCTGGCGGTTGAGCGAGGCGGCCAGGGCGGCGGAGGCTACGGTTTTGTATTTGGGGGTGACGCCGAGATAGCCCGCGATCTCATCAAGCCCCTCGCGTTCGATCACAGGGCCGATATCCACGAGGACCACGCCCTCCAGCACCTGTTTGGCGGTGGCGGCAAGGACCATGGCGACGATGCCGCCGCGGGAGGTGCCAATGATGGTGGTTTTTTCGAGACCGAGATGGGCGAGAAGCTCCACCACGTCGCGGGCCTCTACGGCCGGGTGGTAGTTCTGAAAATTCTCGTCGTAAGCGGATTCGCCGCGGCCCCGGAAATCGAGCCGGATGATGCGGTAGTCGCGGGAAAACTGTTCCGCGAAGAGGTCGAAATCGCGGCTGTTGCGGGTGAGGCCAGGCAGGCAGAGAACCGGCTGGCCCTTTCCTTCGTCCTCATAGGCGAGGGAGAGGCCGTCGGAGGTGGTGAAGCGTTTCATGCTTTCTCCGCCAGTTCGGGGATGCCGGAGAGTTCCGACAGGATCCATTCGGGTTTCCAGGGCAGGCGGTCAACCGGCTCGCTGGCGCGGTTCACCCAGGCGGTGCGAAAGCCGTAGCCGGACGCCGCGGCGGCATCCCAGCCATTGGAGGAGACGAACAGAACCTCGTTTCGTTCGACACCGAAGCGTTTGCCCACAAGGTCGTAAACGGAGCTGTCGGGTTTGAAGATGCCGACGCTTTCCACCGAGAGCACATCGTCGAGGAACTCACCGACATTTGCGCTCTGCACCGCTCCGTCGAGCATGTCGGGGGAGCCGTTGGAGAGGATGGCGGTGGAGAGGCCGTTCTCTTTGAGGGTGGCGAGCATCTGCGGCACCTCCGGGTAGGCGTCGAGTTCCCAGTAAAGCGCCAGAAGGTTTTCGCGGATGTCCGGGTCGCTGATGCCGGATGCTTCCAGAGCCCAGTCCAGGCCCTCGCCGGTGACGGTCCAGAAATCAGTGTGGGCGCCGGTGATGGCGCGCAGCCAGCTGTACTGAAGCTGTTTCAGTCGCCAGTCGCGGGCAACGGTTTGCCAGACGGCGCGAAAGGCCCCGTTGCCGGGGGCCTCCGCGAAGGCCCGCGCGGCAGCGGACACATCGAATAACGTGCCGTAGGCGTCGAAAACTGCAACCCTGATCAAGTCGTCCCCCGTCGAAACGGGCGGACGGCGGCGGTGTGCCAGTCCGAAGACGCCCGGTTTAGCGTGTCAGTCCGTGTAGCGGCTCAGTGCAAGTGTGGCATTGGTGCCGCCGAACCCGAAACTGTTCGACAGGATCGTGTCCAGGCCGGCATTGTCCACCCGCTCTGTGACAATTTCCGACGCTTTCAGGGCCGGGTCAAGCTCGCTGACATTGGCCGATGCGGCGATGAAATCGTCGCGGAGCATGATGAGGCCGTAAATGGCTTCCTGCACACCTGTCGCGCCCAGCGAGTGGCCGGTGAGCGATTTGGTGGAGGAGATCACGGGTGTGTTGCCCTCGCCGAAGACGCGGCGCACGGCCTCGACCTCGACGACGTCGCCCGCCGGTGTGGAGGTGCCGTGGGCGTTAATGTAGCCGACCTTGCGCTCGCCAATCGTGGACAGGGCCAGTTTCATGCTGCGCTCGCCGCCCTCGCCGCTGGGTGCAACCATGTCATGGCCGTCGGAAGTGGCGCCGTAGCCGGTGACCTCGGCGTAGATTTTCGCACCGCGGGCCCTGGCGTGCTCCAGTTCCTCAAGCACGACAACACCGCCACCACCGGCAATGACGAAACCGTCACGGGCGGCGTCAAAGGCGCGGGAGGCCTGTTCCGGCGTGTCATTGTATTTCGAGCTCATTGCGCCCATTGCGTCGAAGAGGCAGGAAAGCGTCCAGTCCAGTTCCTCGCCTCCGCCGGCGAAGACGATGTCCTGTTTGCCGAGCTGGATCTGCTCGACGCCGTTGCCGATGCAGTGGGCTGAGGTCGAACAGGCGGAGGTGATGGAGTAGTTCACGCCCTTGATTTTGAACGGCGTCGCGAGACAGGCCGAGTTGGTGGACGACATGCCGCGCGTCACCATGAAGGGGCCCATGCGTTTGGGGGAGCCCTTCTCGATCACGATCTGATGTGCGTTGAACAGGTTGCGCGTGGACGGGCCGCCCGAACCCATGACGAGGCCGGTGCGCTCGTTGGAGATGTCTTTCTCCTCAAGACCGCTGTCCTCGATCGCCTGGGTCATGGCGATATAGTTGAACGCGGCCCCGTCGCCCATGAAACGCAGTTGGCGTTTGTCGATGTGCTCGGACACGTCAATGTCGGGTTTGCCCTGGACCTGACTGCGGAACCCGTGTTCGGCATGGTCGGGTGCGAAGGAGATGCCGGAGCGGCTTTCCTTCAGGGATTTGGTGACCTCATCAACATCGGTGCCAATGGAGGACACGATACCGATACCGGTAATTACGACTCGGCGCATGGGTATGCCCCCTTTTTAATCCTGGAACAGGCCGACTTTCATGTCGGTGGTGGTGTAGATCGTCTCGCCGTCGGCTTTCATGATGCCGTTGGCCATGCCAAGCTTGAGCTTGCGGTCAATGACCCGGGTGAAGTTTACCGTATATTCCACCAGTTTTACATCCGGCGTGACCATGCCGGTGAACTTGACCTCGCCAACGCCCAGCGCACGGCCCTTGCCCTGCATTCCGCGCCAGCCAAGGTTGAAGCCGGTCAACTGCCAGAGGGCGTCGAGGCCGAGGCAGCCAGGCATGACCGGATCGCCGAGGAAGTGGCACTCAAAAAACCACAGGTCGGGTTTGATGTCGAATTCCGCCACGACGTGACCCTTGCCGTCCGGGCCGCCATCGGCCGAGATTTCGGTGACGCGGTCCATCATGAGCATGGGCGGAGCGGGAAGCTGCGGGTTGCCGGGTCCGAACATTTCGCCCCGGGCACAGGCCATCAGCCCGTCATAGTCAATGCTTGTTGGCCTGTCGGACATGCGATTTCTTCCCCAATCCGGTCGTTGCGTGGTTATCATCGTCTAGTAACATCCGCACCAAATGGGGCGCAAGTGCCAGAGGCACCACCAATTTTTAATGACAGCGCGAAAGCCAACTGGAATTTACCCTGAAAACCGCTATAAGGGGGCAACACGAAATTCAGGTCTCAAGGCATGACTGTTCAGTCTACCAAAACCGAAGACATGGCACGGGGCCGCGCCGAACACTGGCTGGCTTCGGGCGGTTTGCGTCCCACGCGTCAGCGCATTGCGCTTGCCGAACTGCTGATCGGTGACGGAAACAACCGCCACGTGACCGCCGAAAGTCTCCATGACGCGGCCGGTCTGCGGGATGTGTCCGTTTCGCTTGCCACCGTTTACAACACCCTGCGCGCGTTTTGCGATGCCGGGCTGATGAACGAGATCACGGTTGACGGGTCGCGGTCGTATTTCGACACGCGCGTTGACGATCATCCCCACTACTTCTGGGAGGATGAGAGCACGCTGACCGATGCGCCCAACCACGCGATAAAACTCGCCTCAAGCCCGGTTATTCCCGAAGGCGCGGAGCTGTCGCGGGTGGATGTGGTGATCCGGCTGAAGGGCCGCCCGGAGTAAATCCGAAGGCTTCAGTCGATGACCTCGCCCGGGTCGATGCCCCAGAGCGCCTCGCGGCGGAGCCAGCCTTCCACACCCTGTGCCGACACCTCGCACCAGTCCGGGCCACATTCGCGCAGCCGCAGGACCGCGCCGGGCTCGGCATTGGCGAGGATTTCGGCACCGTCCTCCGGATCGTCCAGAACCGTCACGAGGCCGTCGCCCTGAACGAGACCGGTCCGCACGTTCGACAGGAGGGATTTGTGCATCCAGCCGCCCTGCCCCTCGAAATCCTCGACGCGGCGCCAGTTGTCGTATTCGGCGGTGATGCGCAGGGGCAGACCCTGGCGGACGTATTCCCAGTCGATCTTTTGGTCCCGGCTCGGGCCGCGGCGGGCGCGGGCGCGATCACCGCGAATCGACACGTATCGGGGGAGCGGCAGCAGCGAGTCCGGGCCAATCGTCGGCGCCTCCTGCGCCGGAGCGCGGAGCGGTGTGCCGATCGCACATGCAACCAGCACCAAAAAGGCGGGGACTGCTCTGGTGACGCGGAACGTCATTTTTTTACTGCTCTCAACCCGATGCCGGATAGTGTCTGGATTTACCGGACCTGCCCATGCCATTAGTGATGAAGAGTAACCAAAATCCGAACACAGAGAAACAGGAATCATCATGTCCACAAAGCCTGTGAGCGTTTTTGTAACGCGCCGCCTTCCCCAACCCGTGGAAGCAAGGATGCAGGAGCTGTTCGACGTGAAATTCAATCCGTCCGACAAACCGATGTCGGCATCGGATCTGGGGGCGGCGATGGCGCAGGCGGATGTTCTCGTGCCGACCATTACGGACCGGATTACCGCGAACCAGCTGGCTCAGGCGGGACCGCAGCTGCGGCTGATTGCCAATTATGGCGCGGGTTTTGACCATATCGACGTGGCCAGCGCGCTGCAGCGCGGGATCATGGTGTCGAACACGCCAGGCGTTCTGACTGAGGACACGGCGGATATGGCTATGGCGCTGATCCTGGCGGTGCCGCGGCGCCTGGCAGAGGGTGAGCGGCTTTTGCACAGCGGTGAATGGAAAGGCTGGAGCCCGACGGCGCTTATGGGGCACCGGATCGCGGGCAAGCGGCTTGGCATTCTGGGCTTTGGCCGGATTGGCCGGGCGGTGGCGCGACGGGCCGCGGCGTTCGGGATGGAAATCCATTACCACAACCGCCGGCGCATCAATGAGGAGGTTGAACAGGACCTCGGCGCGACCTGGTGGGAAAGCCTCGACCAGATGCTGGCGCGGATTGATATTCTGTCGATCAACGTGCCGCATACGCCCTCGACCTTCCATTTGATGAACGCGCGGCGGCTGAAACTGATGAAGCCCAGCGCCTATATCGTAAACACGGCGCGCGGTGAGGTGATCGACGAGAATGCGCTCACGCGGATGCTGCACGCGGGCGAACTCGCGGGTGCGGGGCTCGATGTGTATGAGCACGGGGCGGACATCAACCCGCGCCTGACCGAACTGCCCAACGTGATGCTGCTGCCGCATATGGGGTCGGCCACGGAAGAGGGCCGGATCGAGATGGGCGAGAAAGTGATCATCAACATCAAGACCTTCGCGGATGGCCACCGGCCACCGGATCAGGTCGTGCCGGCGATGCTCTGACACCAGGGTATCGCCACCCGACCAAAAACGTCGTGAAACTGCGAAAAAGAATCGGCCCAGGCGTGGTTTGCGCCTGTTTGCCGGGTGTGCGCGGCGCCGGGAATTGAGGTTAATACACTCAAATTGAACGAAACTTTCGACGCTGTTTACGAAAAGGAGTGATAAATCTTTGGCGTAGCGCCGGTCCATGCTAATTTTGCCCTGGGGTTGAATTGGGGACGTGAATGCTTCGTTTTTTTATTGTTTTGATCGTCAGTCAGTTTTTTGCGGTTCAGGTGGCGTCCGCCGATGAGGCCGTGCTCTATGAGCCGTTCGAGGAGACGGAATTTCAGGCCCCGGAGAAACGGATTTTGCAGTTGGCCCTGGCCCTGTCCGGCGAACATGACGGGCGTGTGGACGGTGTCTGGGACGCGCGGAGCATGGCGGCTCTGGAAGACTACGTTCTCAACGAGTTTGAGGACACGCCCCAGAACCTTCACGTCGCAAACCTCGTCATTGCCTTTCTCGCGGATATGGAGGCCAATGGCTGGACCTGGCGCGAGTTCCCGGAACTTGGCATGTCCATGGCGGTGCCGGAGGCGATTCTGGCCGAGCCGGAGCCGGAGAACCGCGGTCTGCGCTGGTGGAGCCGGACGGGCACGCTGACGCTGCTGACCAATTCGTTTGAGGCGGAACTCGCACGGGCCTGGCACTCGGCGGCGGAGATGGCGAGCGTGGACCCTGACGTTCTGTCGATCGTGCGCGACGATCATCTGCTGGTGACAAGCGGGTATCTGGAAGACGGACGGTCATTCTACACCCGCTCCGACCAGGTCGACGGCCACTGGTCGACGGTCTATCTTGCCAGCGGGCCGGACCAGGCCAACATGCTCAACCTGATCCGCACCAGCATCAGCGCGCGTGATCCGCAGTACTGGGAACTGCCGCGCGGCGGGCATCTGGAATATATCGTGCGGGAAACGCTGGAGGCGTTCGACGGCACGGATGAGGGTGAAGGGTTTGAACTGGCCATTCCTGGCACGGGCTTCCTGCCCGCGGAGCCCGGCACGGACGCGAGCGGAACGGCGTTTTATGTCAACGATAGCATACTGGTCACGGCGCAGCATGTGATCGAGGGCTGCGGGCGGATCAGCCTGGGCGACGGCACGCCGCTGACCCTGCTGGCCCATAACAAGAAACTCGATGTGGCGGCGCTGGCCAGCCCGGTGCAGGCGGATACCTGGCTGTCCCTGACCGACCAGGAACACACGCGCCTGGGTCAGAAGCTGCACGCGGCCGGGTTTCCCTATTACAACATCGCGGGCACCTCGCTGCACCTGACCGGTGGCAACGTCAGTTCGCTGGCGGATGTGAATGACGACCGGCGTTTCTTCAGCTTCTCCGCGCCCGTTCAGCCCGGCAACAGCGGCGGGCCGCTGATCGACAATAACGGCGAGGTTATGGGCATTGTGGTGTCCCGCCTGTCGGAGCGGTACATCGCCGAGGCTACCGGCACCCTGCCCCAAAATATCAACTATGCTCTGAACCGCGAGGAGCTTCTGGCCTTCCTGACCGGCCACGACCTGCATCCGCAGCAGGGCCTGCCGGAATTCAGCATGGATGACGGCGCCCCCGAAGGCTTTGAAAAAGCAATCGTTCCGGTGCTGTGCTACTGAGGCGGTGCCGGTTCAGACCGGGCTGCGCGAGACGCCGGACAAACTCCATCTGAACTGAAGGTTACGCCGTCACGCCACGGAGCGGGCCTGGTCCTTTGCGCGGTGGCGGGCGGAGACGGCGGCGCCGAGGGCCTGGAAGAGCGGGCGGGACACGGGGTCTTCCGCGGCTTTCCATTCCGGGTGCCACTGAACGGCCACGGCGAAACCGGGGGCGTCCCTGATGACGATGGCCTCGGGCGTGCCATCGGGTGCGTGGCCCTCGATCACGACGCGGGGGCCGGCATCCTCGATGCCCTGGCCGTGCAGGGAGTTCACCATGATCTCGGTCGATCCGAACAGGTCATGGAACCAGCCGCCCTCGGTAAGGGTGATCGTGTGGCGCAGTTCGAATTTTTCCTCAAGCGTCCCATCGGGAGGCATCCGGTGGTTGAGGCGGCCTGGGATCTCGCGGATCTCCGGATGGAGCGTGCCGCCGAAAGCCACGTTGAATTCCTGAAACCCCCGGCAGATCCCGAAAACCGGCACGCCGCGCGCGACACATTCGCGAATGAGCGGCAGGGTCACGGCATCGCGGTCGGGATCGAAGGTGCCGTGTTTCTCGGTGGGTTTGTGGCCGTAATGGTCGGGATGCACGTTGGGCCGCCCGCCGGTGAACACAAACCCGTCGCAGGCCGAGGTGAGATCGGAGATCGCGCCAACCGAGGGCAGTGCGGGCACCATGAGCGGGATGGCTCCGGTGAGATCGGCCACCGCCTCGATGTTGGAAAGTCCCACGGCCTGAACGGGATATTCATTATTAATCAGACCGGCGTTTCCGATGATACCTATTACAGGGCGCGACATGAACAATATATCGTTGTGATGGACTGGCCTTAAAGATAGGCCTGATCATGGGTACAGTCGAGAGGCTAACAGGTATTTAATGGCCCTGCCCGCCGCAGGAGCCGGATAACACGGGGTAATTTCACAATGAGAACCGACCAGCGCGACCCTGAAATCAGGCTGTCCGACTACCGCGTGCCGGATTATCTGGTGCGGCAGGTTGATCTGACGTTCCGGCTGGCCCCGAAAACGACGGAGGTATTCTCACGGATCACCTTTTATCCCAATCCGGCCCGTGCGAAGGGTCCGGCGGACCTGATTCTGAACGGCAACGGGCTGGAAATAGAGGCCGTTTCGATCAACGGCAGCCCCCTGCCCCGTGAGGCCCTGAGCACCGGGGACGAGACGCTGACGGTGGCGGCGGCCCATGTGCCGCAGGAGGGGTTTGTCTGGGAGGCCACGAACACAATCGCGCCCATCGACAACACCAGCCTCGACGGGCTTTACATGTCCAACGGCATGTACTGCACCCAGTGCGAGGCGCAGGGGTTCCGCAAGATCACCTGGTTCCCGGACCGTCCGGACGTGATGGCGACCTATAAGGTGCGCATCGAGGGCGACGCGCCGGTTCTACTGTCAAACGGCAATCTTGTGGGCCAGGGCGACGGCTGGGCCGAGTGGGAGGACCCGCACCCGAAGCCAAGTTACCTGTTTGCGCTCGTTGCCGGTGAGCTCGAGGCCTTTGAGGACCGGTTCACGACCATGGAGGGGCGTGACGTACTGTTGCAGATCTGGGTGCGGCCTGGCGATCTGGAACGGTGTGAATACGCAATGGATGCGCTGAAACGGTCCATGCGCTGGGACGAGGAAGTGTATGGCCGCGAATACGATCTCGACCGGTTCATGGTCGTGGCCGTGGACGATTTCAACATGGGGGCGATGGAGAACAAGGGGCTGAACATCTTCAACTCCAAGTATGTTCTCGCCTCGCCTGAGACCGCGACGGACACGGATTACGCCAATATCGAGGCGATCATCGCGCATGAGTATTTCCACAATTGGACCGGGAACCGGATCACCTGCCGTGACTGGTTCCAACTTTGTCTGAAGGAGGGGTTGACCGTGTACCGGGATCAGCAGTTCTCCGGTGACATGCGCTCCCATGGGGTGAAGCGGATCGAGGATGTCATCCGTCTGCGCTCGCAGCAGTTCAGCGAGGATGCCGGGCCACTGGCGCATCCGGTGCGGCCGGAGAAGTATATCGAGATCAACAACTTCTATACCGCCACGGTCTACGAGAAAGGCGCGGAGATCATTGGGATGCTGCGCGGTCTGGTGGGTGAGGAGACCTGGAAGACGGCGCTGGATCTCTATTTCGAGCGCCATGACGGTGAGGCCTGCACCATCGAGGACTGGCTGAAAGTGTTTGAGGACGCCTCGGGCCGGGATCTGTCGCATTTTGGCAAATGGTATTCCCAAGCCGGAACGCCGCGCGTGCGGGTTGCGGAAGACTATCAGGACGGCACCTATCGCCTGACGCTGTCCCAGGAAACGCGGCCAACGCCGGGTCAGCCGAACAAGGAACCGCTGGTCATTCCCGTGGCCTATGGCCTCATTGGGCACAACGGCGCGGATATGGAATCCGGGGTTCTGGAGCTTGCGCGCGCGGAAGAGACGTTTGAGTGGACCTTGCCGGAAAAGCCGCGCGCGTCCCTGATGCGCGGGTTTTCGGCGCCGGTGATCCTGGAACAGGGTCTAAGTGCGGCGGAGCGGTCGTTCCATCTGGCCCATGACGTGGACCCGTTCAACCGCTGGGAGGCGGGACATGCGCACGCGCTCGACCTGCTTGGCCGGATGTCGCAGGACGCGGATGTGGAGCCGGAAGCGGAGTATTTGGAGGCTTTGTGCGTCGTGGCGGACGACCCGCAGCCCGATCCGGCCTTCCGGGCTTTGGCGCTTGGCCTGCCGACGGTGCAGAACGTCATTTCCGACATGGCCGCGAATGAAATGGTCCCGGACCCGCTGGCCATCCATGAGGCACGGACGCGGCTGAAAAAGACCATTGCGGAGACTCTTGGGGACCGTCCGGAGCGGATGTATGCGGAAAACGCGGTGGCGGGACCGTATACGCCGGATGCAACGGCGGCCGGGCACCGGGCTTTGCGGGCGCGGTGTCTGGATTTCATTACGGCGCTAGATCCGGAGGCGAAGGCGGCTGCGGAACAGTTTGACGCGGCGGACAACATGACGGAGCGGGTTGGTGCGCTGACG
Organism: Amaricoccus tamworthensis; assembly: GCF_049800875.1. Classification (NCBI taxonomy): domain Bacteria; kingdom Pseudomonadati; phylum Pseudomonadota; class Alphaproteobacteria; order Rhodobacterales; family Paracoccaceae; genus Amaricoccus; species Amaricoccus tamworthensis. Next base: position 149,590 of record NZ_JBNAFV010000003.1, read on the forward strand.
CAGCTTGTGGCGGCGGGGCGCGGTGAGGATGCGCTGGCGCGGTTTTATGAGGACTGGCGGCAGGACCGGCTGGTGATGGACAAGTGGTTTGCGGTCCAGGCCACGGCCACGCCGCCTGAGGCGGCGGTTGCCACGGTTGAAAGGCTGACCGGCCATCCGGATTTCGACTGGAAGAACCCCAACCGGCTGCGCTCGCTTATCGCGTCTTTTGCTGGCGGGAATGCGGCGGGCTTCCACCGGCCGGACGGATCGGGCTACCGGTTGCTGATGGACTGGCTGATCCGGCTTGATCCGGTCAATCCGCAGACAACCGCGCGGCTGACGTCGCTGGTGGGCAACTGGAAGATCTTTGACGGGCAGCGCCAGGCCCTGATCCGGACGGAACTGGAGCGGCTGGCCTCGCTTGACGGGCTCTCAAAGGACACGGCGGAAATGGTCGGGCGGCTGCTGGCCGAAGACTGACGGCAGCGCTCACCGCAGGTCGTCGATCTGCCGCTCGATGGCCTCCACGCGCTCGGCGCTGTTTGGATGGGTGCTGAGCCAGTCGGGCGGTGCGCCGCCCGGGACCGAAAGCCGGTCGAGGAACGTGGCGAGCCCGGCCGGATCATATCCCGCATCCTGGGCCAGGTTCACTCCAAAACGGTCGGCGGCCAGTTCGGCCTCACGGGAATTGGCGAGTGAGAGGATGAGGTTGCCCTCCAGCAGTATGTCTTCGATGACCGGGCCGGTGTCGCCGGCGAGGAAGGCCACGAGGACGAAGATGCCGAGGGAGCGGTAAACACTGCGCAGGCCGTGCTGCTCCACCACATGGCCGATTTCATGGGCGAGAACCCCGGCGAGGATGTCCCGCTGGCCGAAACGCCGGACGAAGTCGTCGGTGATGATGACCGTGCCGCCGGGCAGCGCGAAAGCGTTCGCGCCAATCGCGGGCATGCCGCGAAACTCAAGACTGTAACCGGTGGCCGCGCGGTCCTCTTCGGGTAGAGCGTCGACCAGGGCGGTGAAAATGCGATCGACCTCCTCCTGTTCAAGGCGTGGAAGTTCCGTGGGTTCGGCCATGACATAGTCGACGGAGGTCACGATGCCCCGGTCCATTTCCTCAACCAGCGCGGCCGGTGTCAGCCAGACCGCAAGTGCCACGAGAATGTCGAGCCCGTAGCGGTAAAGCAGCCATGCCGAGACGAGCACGGCCCCCACGATCACGGCCAGGTGCGGACCCCAGGTCTCCATGCGCTCCTGCAACACCGCCCCGGCATGGGTGGCAAGCTGGCTGATCGCGTGGCTGTCGCTGGTGTCGAAAACGGTGCCATCGGGGAAGGACACGCGGCGGGAGACCGGGTTGGTGGGGGGATCGACCTTTACCGCGGGCAGCGGCGCGCTGGTGATGATGGCACCGGAGGAATCGAGCACCTCAAGGGTTGTCGCTTCGGGTGCCGGGTGATTGCGGATCACGAGGCTGGCGTTCTCATGCGGCCGCGACTTCCCGGCCTCGAACGCGCGGCCCGTGGCAAGTTTTGTGGGTTTGGGGGTGTCGGCAGTCACTCGTCCGACCCTAGAACGCGACACCCAGATCCACGCCCTCAAGGTCGGTGAAGGCGTCACCAACCGCGGAGTTTGCGGCCTGCTGCGTTCCGACAAACTCGTCCACGGAGCCTTTGGGTACGGCATATGTATGGTCGGCGAGGTAGCGGGCCATACGGATCTGGGCCCAGGGGATCATCAGGCCTAGTGTACAGACAATCGCGACCACGTTGCTCATGACGATCCAGATGACCTCACGGGCGCGGATGTCGGAACGAAACCGGTGTTTGCCGTCCAATTCCGCCGCGTTCAGCACCGCGTTGCGCACCATGACGCCGTAGACGGTGAAAGCCGGAACTATGATGAGAAAGAAGAAACCGTAAACCGTCAGGACCTGTAGCACCTCGCGCCAGGCGGAGGGCACGGCCAGGTCGGGACTGGGCGTCGCCAGGTTGCTGTCTAGTTCGCTCACCACAATGACGCCGGCGGCGCCAAGCAGGACAATGGCGGAAATGGCGGCCGCAACCCAGAGGATGGCCTTCAGCAGCGCCACGTAGAACGGCTTTACGCCACTTTCCATTGAAAATTCGGCGGTTCCGAGCCTGTGGTTTTCGGTGATGAATTCCTGCTTGGCCTGGGTCACGAACGGATAGGTCGTAAACAACGTGAGCGCGGATAGAAGCGGGTACATGACGAAGACCAGGAAGGCCGACCAGGTCCGGCCGGTGAAGGCGAACCGCACGTTGGACCAGCTCGACATGCGGGCATTGAACGCCAGTGACCGCGTGATCAGCCACGGGATGGCAAAGACCAGCACGGCCGTCAGCAGCAGGGCCAGAGCGGGAATCGCCGAAAGGAACGAATAAAGAAAGAAACCCACAACCACGATGATGCGACCGATCAGAATCTGTTTGCCCGTGGCATGGTAGTCAAAATTCCGGTCGACGACCCAGGTGTTCTGGTAAAAATACCGCTTTCGGCGGACCTTCGCCCATGCCGAATAGATCCCCAGCGTCACAATACTGAGCAGAAGATTCACAATCCAGATCCCGAACCACTCGCGCGCAGTTCCAGTAAACCTGAAGTCTTTCAGCCCGGTGTCGCCCTGGGTGTCATTTTCCATAATCCGTTCCAAATTAAAGACATAAAATAATGGAGTATCCTATCGGGAAACATGCAAAAGACCAGTCCTTCGACGTCACTTTGATTAATCGCATTTTTTATGGAACAATTCGGCGGGCCGTGCGTTTGTCCGGTCATGTCTGATTTTACATTTGAGACCCGGGGGTGTGAAATGTCAGTCGTCAAACCTTCACAAACCTGACAGAATTCGGTCAGAAACGAAATCTAGCAACGCGCCATGAGAGACATCATAGATCAGCTTATTGAGGAACGTGCGGGCTGGCTGAGCCGAAGCGGTACGGGAGTTGCCGTCGCGCGTAACGTTCTGCGCCAGATGCTGGGCTATGAACGCACGGTTCGCATCGGTGAGCGGCTGGCCGCCATGCCAGGCACCGAGGTGATGGACACCGCCACACGGATGTTTACCCGCAATGTCGAGGCCACGGGGCTTGAAAACCTGCCGACAAGCGGCGCGTTTATCATTACGGCGAACCATCCCACGGGCATTGCGGACGGGCTTGCGCTCTACAATGCCATTGCGCCGCAGCGGCCCGACCTGTTTTTCTTTGCCAATTCCGACGCGCTGCGCGTGTTTCCGCAGCTTGACCGCTACCTGGCCCCCGTTGAGTGGCGCAAGGACAAGCGTGGGCACCGACAGAATCGCGAGACCATGATTTATGCCCATCGGGCATTTAAGGAGGGTCGTCCCTGCATCCTGTTCCCCTCGGGGCGACTTGCGAAGCGGCGCGGGCTGCGGCTGCATGAGCGGCCGTGGATGCCGTCCTGTGCGATGCTGGCGCGGAAGTTTGAGCTGCCCATCGTGCCGCTGCACATTACCGCGCGCAATTCGCTGCAGTTCTATCTGTTTGACATGATTCACCCGACCCTGCGGGACATTACGCTGTTCCACGAGGTTCTGAACAAAACCCGCCAGCCCTATCGCATCAAGATCGGAGAGCCGATTGATCCAGCGACCCTGCCATCGGGATCGGTGGAGGCCACGGAGGTTTTGCGGGACGCGACGCTCTCGCTTGGCGGTGAAGTCAGTGGCACGCAGAAGCTGTTGCGCCCCTCGTCCGGCAAGCGGCGGTCGCGACTTCGGCCTGGCCGGGTCGGGGTTTAATCCAACCGCGCCTTTTGCTGGACGCCGGTGGCCCCGGCATGTATGCAATCCACGCTTTTAAACGATGGATGGACGCATGGCCGAGCTTGCCTACAAAGAGCCCGCACCGAAGCTGATTGCCGGTGCGAAGGAGGACTGGGAACTCGTGATCGGGATGGAGGTCCATGCCCAGGTCAGTTCCAAATCCAAACTGTTTTCCGGAGCCTCGACCGAGTTCGGCTCCGACCCCAATACAAATGTGAGTCTGGTGGACGCCGCCATGCCCGGAATGCTGCCCGTGGTGAACGGGTTCTGCATCGAGCAGGCCGTGCGCACGGGCCTGGGGCTGAAGGCGAAAATCAACCTGTTTTCGCGGTTTGACCGGAAGAATTATTTCTATCCCGACTTGCCGCAGGGCTACCAGATCAGCCAGCTTTACCACCCCATTGTGGGCGAGGGCGAGGTTCTGGTGGACATGTCGCCGGGCATCGCGCGCAAGGTGCGGATCGAGCGCATTCACCTGGAGCAGGACGCGGGCAAGTCGATCCACGATCTCGACCCGTCCCTGAGCTTTGTCGACCTGAACCGGACGGGCGTTGCCCTGATGGAGATTGTATCCCGCCCGGACATCCGTGGACCGGAGGAAGCCGCGGAATACGTGCGCAAGCTGCGCCAGATCCTGCGCTATCTCGGCACCTGTGACGGGAACATGCAGGAAGGCTCCATGCGGGCGGACGTGAACGTGAGTGTCTGCCGTCCCGGGGATTACGAGAAATACCAGGCGACCCAGGATTTCTCGCATCTTGGTACGCGCTGCGAAATCAAGAACATGAACTCCATGCGCTTCATCCAGCAGGCTATTGATTTCGAGGCGCGGCGGCAGATCGCCATCCTGGAGGATGGCGGCAAGGTGGAGCAGGAAACCCGGCTCTACGACCCGAACAAGGGCGAAACCCGCTCCATGCGGTCGAAGGAGGAAGCGCATGACTACCGCTACTTCCCCGACCCAGATCTCCTGCCCGTCGAATTCGAGCAGGCCTGGGTGGATCAGATTGCCGCGAACCTGCCGGAAATGCCGGACGCAAAGAAAGCGCGGTTTGTGACCGAGTTTGGCATGACCGAGTATGACGCGGGCGTGTTGACGGCGGAAACCGCCTCCGCCGCGTATTTTGAAGCGGTGGCCGAGGGCCGCGACGGCAAGCAGGCGGCGAACTGGGTCATCAACGAGCTGTTTGGCCGGCTGAACAAGGAAGGCCACGGCATCAAGGACAGCCCGATCAACCCCACACAGCTTGGCGGTCTGATCGATCTGATTGCAAAGGGTGACATCTCGGGTAAGATCGCCAAGGAAGTCTTTGAGATCCTTTGGACCGAAGGCGGTGACCCGGCGGAGATCGTCGAGGCCCGTGGCATGAAGCAGGTCACGGATATGGACGCGATCGAGGCGATCGTCGATGAGATCCTCGCCGCCAATCCGGACAAGGTCACGCAGGCCCAGGAAAAGCCGTCCATGGCGGGCTGGTTCGTGGGTCAGGTCATGAAGGCGTCCCAGGGCAAGGCCAATCCAAAGGCCGTGAACGAACTGGTGCGGAGCAAACTCAACATCTCCTGACGGGATGCGGAAGGACTGGAATGGCGTATTTCGACTACAAGGTGGTCCCGGCACCACACCGGAGCAAAAAGGCCAAGGGAATCAGTGATCCTGCGGAACTGTTTGCGCTGACCCTGACCGATGCCATCAACGAGCACGCGCGGGATGGCTGGGAATACCTGCGGGCCGAGAACATGGCGACCCAGACCCCGCGCGGCTTCCTGAAACGCGCGACCGAGGAAAGCGTTGCCGTGCTGGTGTTCCGGCGGGAGCGTGCGGGGCTCGATCCGCAGCTTGAGGCGAGCCCGATGGCGCGCAACGTGCGGACGGAGAGTTTCTCCGCGCCATATGAACCGGCCGTGGAGGATGAACTGGACGGGGAAGAGCCCGCGCCATCGCACGGCAGTTACACCGACCGCGTGCAGGAGGCGGGTGTGCGCCGCCGGCAGCCGCCGGTGTCCTCGACCGAGACGCCCTCACCCCTGCGGCCCTCGCCCAAGCTGGGGCCCGTCACGCGGGACTGACGCCCCGGGGATTTCAGGTGCCAGAGAGATCGAGGGACAGGGCGTGGATGCGGTCCTGCAGTTCGGCCTCAAGCACTCTGTGAACCGACCGGCTGCGCTGAACCCTTGAAAGTTCGTTCAGTGCTGCCGATTTCATGACGATGCGAAAGTGGGTTTCACCGCCCTCACGCCAGCCGCCGTGGCCACGGTGCTGTTCGCTTTCGTCGATAATTTCGAGGTAATCCGGCGCAAAAGCCTCTGTAAGTTTTTGCTCCAGTGTGTCATACACACGCGCCCTGTTTTTGTTCATCTGCCCATCCGGTCAATCTGCGGGCTTGGCCAGCCCGATCAAACGTTTAATCTGTCCCGCCTGGGTATCCAAGTACGAAAGGATTCGGAATAATCATGCGGAAAAGTTCCCCCTTCGATTTCGACATATCCGTTTCCGCAGACAAGAAGCGGAGAGCCCGCGCCCGCGGCCGGTCCGGCGCCATTGAGACGTCCAGTCATAAATGCGCGCATCCCGACTGCGAGGAGGCGGGCAAGTTCCGCGCGCCGCGGTCCCCGGATCACCTGGACGAGTTTCTGTGGTTCTGTAAGAAACATATTCGCGAGTACAATCTGAAATGGAATTTCTTTGAAACCAGTTCGGATGCCGACCTGGAGAAGCAGTTTGCCTCAGACCGGGTCTGGGAGCGCTCGACAAAGCCGTTTGCCGAATCCGTAAACCAGCACAAAACCCATCAGCATACCGAGGGCCGCGCCTGGCAGCGGTTTGGCCTGGATGATCCGATGGAACTGCTTGGCGAAATGGGCACGATGAACCCGGGCAACGATCCGTCAAGGGGTCGTCCGCGCCGACGTCTGCCCGCAACCGAACGCCGGGCGCTGGATATTCTGGAGGCGAACGACGCCCAGACCAAGCCGGAGATCCGCAAGCTCTACAAAGCGCTGGTCAAGGACCTGCACCCGGACATGAACGGCGGGCGGCGTGACGACGAGGCGCGCCTGAACGAGGTTGTCTGGGCCTGGGACCAGATCAAGAGCAGTCGCAACTTCCGCGACTGACCGGGAACCCGGTCAGAGACCGAATTCGGAAAAGGGAATGTAGCGGACCCGGTCACCGGGTCTGACCTCCCGTGCGCCGTCCTCAAGCTCCACCAGCCCCTGCGCCCAGGACAGCCCGGACACCCGGCCCGAGCCCTCGGACGGGAACACCTCGACATGACCATCCGGACCGATACGCGCCCGGAGAAACTCGCGGCGGCCCGGTTTCTTGTTTTTTGAAAACCCGGCGGGGAGCATGTAGCCCTGCGGCGTCAGCCAGTCCGCCCCGCCCAGACGAAACAGCGCGGGCCGGGCGAAAATCAGCGCACAGACAAAGGCCGCCACCGGATTCCCTGGAAGGCCGAAGACTGGAAACCCGCTCCACATGCCCAGCGCCAGCGGGCGGCCGGGTTTGACGGCAATGCGCCAGGTGTTCAGGCTGCCGCGTTCGCGGAGGGTTTTGGAAACGTGATCCTCATCGCCCTGTGACGCGCCGCCGCTGGTTAAAACCGCGTCAGTGGTGTCAATGGCGCAGTCCAGCGCCTCCGCCACCAGCGCCCCGTCATCGCGCACATGGCCCAGATCGACAGGCTCCATGTTCCAGGCACGCACAAGATCCATGAGCATCGGGCGGTTGGCGTCAAAGGTCATGTGCGGTTTCGCATGCCGACCCGCCGGCACGACCTCATCTCCGGTCGACAGAACCCCGACACGGAGCCGCCGCCTGACACGGACCTGGGCGATCCCCGTGGCGACACCCGCACCGATTTCCGTTGAGCGGATGATCGTGCCCGCCGGGAAAATGCCCTCGCCCGCTTTTTTGTCCTCACCGGCCGCGCGGGTGTTCGAGCCAGGCTTAACGCGTCCGGGGATATGGACGTGGCCATCGGCTACGGTCACGTCCTCCTCCAGCACCACGGTATCGACACCGGGGGGCACCAGCGCGCCCGTGAGGATGCGGATGGCCGAGCCTGGCGGCACGGTGCCGCGGAACGGCACACCGGCGGCGGCGCGTCCTTCCACGAGTGGCAGGGTGAAACTGTTGGCGCGGGGGTCTAAAGCCTCATGGGCAAATCCGTAGCCATCGACGGCGGAATTCGCACCGGGCGGATGGCTGCGGAGGGCCAGCACATCCCGCGTGGCGATGCGCCCGCCCGCCTCGGACAGAGGTATGATTTCCTCGTCCTCAATGGGTGTGATCGCATCCCGCAGGCAGGAAAGCGCGTCATCCACCGGAACCCAGTCAACGCCGGGAGGAAGGGCAAAACAGTCATTGCGCAGGTTCATTGCAGCCCCACATGCGCGAGAATGAAATCGGTGATGCCACTGACATCGTTCAGGTCCAGCACCGGCACGCCGGGGTCGGGCAACGGGCCGTCCGAGGCGATGGCGCGAATGGCCGGATCGGAGGGCGCGATGGGAGCCTGGGCGGTTTCCGCGCGGCGGGCCTCAATCTTGTCGTGGGGCCAGGTTTTGTAGCCCTCAACGATGACGATATCCACCGGCTGAAGCTGAGCGAGCAGGTCATCAAGCCCCGGCTCCGCCGCGTCGCGAAGTTCCGTCATCAGCGCCCAGCGGTTGGAGGATGCCACGAGGACCTGCCGCGCGCCCGCCTCACGGTGGCGATAGCTGTCGCGGCCAGGCTGGTCGACATCAAAGCCGTGATGGGCGTGTTTGACGGTGGAGACGGAGAAACCGCGCGCCGCAATTTCGGCCACGACTTTTTCCACCAGGGTGGTCTTGCCGGAGTTTTTCCATCCGGTGATGCCAAATACCTTCACGCCCCCTCCGCATCGAGCATTTCGCCGGCTTTAGCCAGGTCGTCGGGAGTATTAATGTTGAAAAACGGATCGGTCGAGCGGTCATGGAAAATCGCACGGGCGCAGCCATGGGGTTCCGTCCAGGCCACGACCTTGCGCAGACCGCCCTCCAGCGCCTGTCGCAGGTCGTCGCGCAGATCGACGGGCCAGAGACCAAAGGTCGGGTGCCGGTCCAGACGGTCGCCCTCCCCCGGGGTCATGGCCATGGCAAGCGGACTTTCATCCGCGACCCTGGCGGTGCGCAGGGCAATTACGTAATCGGTTGGGAAAAACGGCGTGTCGGCGGCGGCGGTGACGATGTGATCCGCGCCCTGCCCCGCGGCCCAGTCCATCCCGGCCAGCACACCCGCGAGAGGCCCGGCGTAGCCCTCGATGCTGTCAGGGAAAACCGGCAGGCCAAAGTCGGCAAAACGTGCGGCATCGCCATTTGCGTTCAGACCCAGCAGGTCCACCTGCGGCCGAAGCCGGTCGATGACGTGGCCCAGAATGGGACGGCCGCCCAGGGGCAGCAGGCATTTGTCGCCACCGCCCATGCGGCGCGAGAGCCCACCGGCGAGGATCACACCGGCGATCATTCGTCCGGCCCCGCGGATTTGCGCCGGGATTTAGCGGGTTCATCCGCCACCGATGCTAAGTCGGCATCGCGCACAATGCGCTCGGCGCCCGAGAGGCAGACGTAACGCCGCCCGCGCATGCGGCCCACAAGCGTGAGCCCCACCTGACGGGCGATTTCGACGCCCCAGGCGGTGAAACCGGAACGGCTGACCAGGGCGGGGATACCCATCAGCGCGGTTTTGATGACCATCTCCGATGTCAGGCGACCGGTGGTGTAGAGCAGCTTGTCCGCCGTCTTGACGCCTTCCAGCACGGTCCAGCCCGCGATTTTGTCGACGGCGTTGTGGCGGCCCACATCCTCCATATAGACGAGCGGCCGGTTGCCTCGGCAGAGCACCGTGCCGTGGATCGCTCCGGCCTCGAGGTAGAGACTCGGTGTGGTGTTGATCTCCTTTGCCAGGGAATAGAGGTCGGAGGTGCGGATGGTCGCTTCGGGCAGCGTCAGGCCCTGAAGCCCCTCCATCACATCGCCAAAAACCGTGCCAACGGCGCAGCCCGACGTTCGGGTTTTGCGGCTGAGTTTTTCCTCGTAATCCGTGGCGCGTTCGGTGCGCACGACGACCGTCTCGACCTCCTCATCGAAATCGATGCCGGTGATCACGTCGTCGGGCAGCAGCATGCCCTGATTGCGCAGATAGCCAACGGCCAGGTATTCCGGGTGGTCGCCGATGGTCATGGCGGTAACGATTTCCTGCCGGTTTAGGTAGATCGTCAGGGGCCGTTCCTCGACCACACGCAGGGAGACCTCCTCCCCCTCATGGCTGATGCCGGTGACCTCGCGGGTCAGTTTTGAACTGGCGGGTTCCGGAGCAATCAGATACCGGTTGTCCATCACAATGAGCCGTTTTTCCATTCGAACAGAGACGGCAAGATAACCAGGACAGACGCCCGGTAACAGGGCAAAGGACAGCTGGAACAATGCGATCGACAACCGACCGGTCAGCCTTCTTTTCCGGGTTGCGGGCCTGCGCGCCCTTTATCCTCGTGGTGGTTCCTTTCGGCATGCTCTTCGGCGTTCTGGCCAGTGAGGCCGGGTGGGATCTGGTGCAGATTCTGGCGATGGGTTTCCTCGTCATCGCGGGCGCGTCGCAGTTTGCGGCGCTGCAGCTCATTGGCGAACAGGCGCCGTTTCTGATCATTCTGGCCACGTCGCTTGCCGTGAACCTGCGCATGGCCATGTATTCAGCCTCAATCGCGCCGCATATTGGACCGGCCCCGCTGTGGCAGAGGGCGCTGGCCGCCTACATGCTGACCGACCAGACTTACGGCGTTGCCATCAACCACTACACCATGCACCCGAATGAGCCAGTGACGCGCAAGGTGGCTTATTTCTTCGGGGCGATCACCGCGATCTGTCCCGCCTGGTATGCCTCAACCCTGGCGGGGGCCGTTGTGGGTCAGGCGATCCCGGAAGAGTTTGCGCTCGATTTCGCCATACCGATTACCTTTATCGCGCTCTTTGCACCCGCGTTGCGCAGTCTGCCGCATCTGGTGGCGGCGGTCGTGTCGATTGTCGTGGCGCTCAACCTGGCTTGGATGCCCTATAACCTCTGGATGCTGGTCGCGGCGGCGGTTGCCATGGTGGCGGGTGCGCTGACCGAGGTCTGGCTGGAAAGGCGGGCGGCATGAATGACACCCTGATCTGGTCCGTTATTGTCGCGCTTGGGATCGGCACCTATCTGATCCGGTTTTCCTTCATCGGGATCATTGGCGACCGGGAACTGCCCTCATGGATTTTACGCCTGTTGCGCTATGTGCCGGTGGCGGTGATGCCGGCTCTGGTCGCGCCTCTGGTGGTCTGGCCTGAGGCCACGGGGGGTGAGCCGGATCTGCCGCGCATTCTGGCGGCCTCCGCGGCCCTGGTGGTGGGCGCGTGGCGGCGCGATGCGCTGGCCTCGATCATCGCGGGAATGGCGGTGCTGTACCTGGCGCTGTGGCTGCTGGGCTAGGAATTATCAAAGCGGCAGGGCGGTGGTCTCAACAACCGTGCGCAGGGCGAAACTGGAATGCATCTGCGCCACACCGGGCAGGCGCGCGAGATGCTGACGGTGGATGCGGGCGAAGTCCTCGCTGTCCCGGGCCACGACCTTGAGCAGGTAATCCGCCGTCCCGGCCATGAGGTGACACTGAAGCACGTCGGGCACCCGGGCAACGGCCTTCTCGAACGCGTCGAGGATCTCGTCGGACTGGCCGGACAGCGTGATTTCCACGAAAACGGTGGTGCGGCGGTCAACGGAGCGGGCGTCGAGCAGAGCCACATACTGGCGGATGATGCCGCTTTTCTCCAGGCGCTGAACCCTGCGGTGGCAGGCGGAGGGGGACAGGGCGACCTCGTCGGAAAGCTCCTGGTTGGATATGCGACCCCTCTGCTGAAGCAGGTTGAGAATTCGGCAATCCAGCACATCCAAAGCCATTGGCACAATTTTCCCGCGTAAATTTGGCAATCATCGAAGATTCTTCACACACGCTTACGTTCCGGGACAGGTTTTCGCAAACACTTCCTGCTTTGCCCGCGTTACCGTGAAATATCGAACCTTTTTCAACAGGAGAGACTCAATGCGCATTGGCTGCCCCAGAGAGATCAAAAACCAGGAATACCGCGTCGGCATGACCCCGGCCGCGGCACGGGACGCGGTCGCTGCAGGGCATGAGGTGGTGATCGAAGCCGGTGCGGGTGTCGGAGCGGGCTTTGCCGACGAGGATTACACCGCCGCGGGCGCGTCCATTCTCGACACGGCCGAAGAGGTTTTCGAGACGGCGGAAATGGTCGTGAAGGTCAAGGAACCCCAGGCGGAGGAGCGCGCGCGGCTTCGCGAGGGGCAGATCCTGTTCACCTATCTCCATTTGGCGGCCGACCGGCCCCAGACCGAGGATCTGATGAAAAGCGGCGTCACCGCCATTGCCTATGAGACGGTCACGGACCGGGCGGGCGGTCTGCCGCTGCTTGCGCCGATGTCCGAGGTCGCGGGGCGCCTCGCGCCGCAGGTTGGGGCCTGGACCCTGCAAAAGGCAAATGGCGGCCGCGGTGTCCTGATGGGCGGCGTGCCGGGGGTTGGCCCGGCGAAAGTGGCGGTGATTGGCGGCGGCGTCGTCGGCACCCATGCGGCCCGGATCGCGGCGGGCATGGGCGCGGAGGTGACGGTGCTCGACAAGTCCCTGCCCCGGATGCGCTATCTCGACGACGTGTTTGGCTCGACCTTCCGGGTGCGCTATGCGTCGGGCGAAAACACCGAGGAACTGGTGGCGGAAAGCGACATGGTGATCGGGGCGGTTCTTATCCCTGGCGCGGCGGCCCCGAAACTCGTCACGCGCGAACAGCTCGGCTCCATGAAGCCCGGCGCCGCGATTGTTGACGTGGCGATCGACCAGGGCGGATGCTTCGAGACCTCAAAAGCCACGACCCATGACGATCCGATCTATGAAGTGGACGGGATCATGCATTACTGCGTGGCGAATATGCCGGGCGCGGTGGCGCGGACGTCGACGATTGCTCTGGGGAATGCGACGATGCCGTTCATGCTGGCCATTGCCAACAAGGGCTGGAAGCAGGCCTGCGCGGATGATCCGCATCTGCTGGCCGGTCTGAACACCCATGCGGGGCATCTGACCTATGAAGCGGTCGGTCGGGCGCTCGACATCGAGGTCAGCGCGCCCGCCGATATGGTGGGATAAGCCCTACGGCGTCAGGACGGGGCCTGCTGGTTTTTCATCAGGTCCCGGATTTCGGCCAGAAGCTGCTCGGAGCTTGGGGCATCGGGCTCCTTGGGTTCCGGCTCGGTGACCTCTTCCATGGCCATTTCCTTCATCCGGTTCACACCCTTGACCAGAAGGAACACAACCCAGGCGATGATGAGGAACTTGATCACGGCATTGATGAAGTTGCCGTACATGAACGAGGCGGCATTGTCGCCCTCACCGAAACGGATCATGTGGCTGGAAAAATCAACGCCCCCGGTGAACAGACCGATCAGCGGGTTCACCAGATCATCGACCAGCGAAGTCACAATCGCCGTGAACGCGGCCCCCATGATGATACCCACGGCCATGTCCATGACATTGCCCCGCGCGATGAAATCCTTGAATTCCTTGAGCATGCTTTCAAACCCTCCTGCAGAAATGCTCTTTTCCGGTCAGCCGGGAAGCTGACCGGTCTCAACATAAACCAGCATCTGAACAACCTGCTCCGGGGTTTCCGCAACGGCGAGTGCCGCGGCATCGACTTCCTTGAGCGCATGCTGGTGGTCGGGCCCGTGCAGTACGATCAGCGACTTGCCCAGAGCCGCCGCCATTCCGGCGTCAAAGGCCGCATTCCACTGTTTGTATTTCTCGCCAAAGCGCACAACGACCACATCCGCGTCGGCTATGCCCTTGCGGGTGCGGATGGCGTTAAGTTTGGCACCCTTGTGATCGTGCCAGAACTTGTCCGACTCACCCCCCAGGATCGCAACACCGCAGTCGTCGGATGCGTCGTGATCCGTAACGGGTGCTGAAAAACTGACGTCGAGACCGGCGGCTTTCACACCGGCCTCAATCTCGTCACGCCAGTCGGTATGAATTTCGCCGGAAAGATAAACTTTCAATGTCACGACGGCCCCCTTTTTACTGTCGCAATACTCCGCCGGTAGATTTTTCGACCGCGGACACCACCTTTTTGGAAATGTCACCAATTTCCGCATCGGTCAACGTTGCGGAGACCGGTTGCAGCCGGATGGAGACGGCCAGCGATTTTTTGCCCGTTCCCATCTGGGCCTCGGCCCGCTCGCCGGAGAAAACGTCAAACACGGACGCATCGGCAATCAGCTTCTTGTCCGCACCGCGCACGGCTTTCAGCACGTCCTCCGCCTCGACCTGGGCATCCAGAACGAACGCAAAATCACGCTCGACCGGTTGCAGGTCATGCAGGCTCAAAGCTTGGCGGGTCGCACCGCTCTGACGGGGGAACGGAATGGATTCGAAGAACACGGTGAAACCAACCGCCGGTCCCTTCACATCCATGGCGTTCAGAACGCGCGGATGGATCTCACCGAAAATCGCCAGCACGTTTTTGGGACCAAGACACAGCATCGCGTGCCGACCCGGGTGCCACCACTCGCGGGCATCACGGCGGGTCATGAGTTTCGCTGGCGCGCCCAGACGGGACAGAACCGCCTCCACATCCGCCTTGGCGTCATAGAGATCAACGGGACGGCGGGCGCCATGTGGGTCGCGCGGTCCGGTGTGACCGGTCAGAAGGCCGGACGCCAACAGATGCTGCTCCCCCGGCTCGCCACCGTGGAACGCATAGCCGACCTCAAACAGCGCCAGGTCGGAATAGCCACGGGCCTGATTGCGGGCCGCGGCCTGCAAAAGACCGGGCAGAAGCGCGGGGCGCATGTGGCTCATCTCGCTGGAGATCGGGTTTTCCAGCCGCATGTTGTCCTCACCGCCCCCGAACAGCGCCGCGGAGGCCTGGTCGATGAAGCTGTAGGTCACGCATTCATTGTAGCCCAGCGCCGCGATCTGGCGACGGGCGGCGAATTCGCGTTTCTGCATCGGGGTCTGGACCTGGCCCGCCACGCCCGCGGGGCGCTTCATCGGCTGGCTTTCCAGCTGGCTCAGCGAGACGACGCGGGAGACCTCCTCCACGAGATCGGCCTCGCCCTGTACGTCCGGACGCCAGCCGGGAACGGCCACATCGAGCGTGTCACCGGCGTCGGTCACGCCAAATCCAAGCGCGGTCAGGATGCGGGTCTGCTCGTCCCGGGCCACATCCATGCCCACCAGTTCCGACACACGGGCCGGACGCAGGGAATAGCTGCGCGAATGGTCGGGCACGTCACCGGCCACGAAAATGTCGCTGGGCTCGCCACCGCAGAGATCGAGGATCATCTTGGTCGCGAGTTCCATGCCGTGCTGCGTGAAGGCCGGGTCGATGCCCCGCTCAAACCGGTAACGCGCGTCGGAATTGATGCGTAGACGCCGACCGGTGCGGGCGGTGCGGGTCGGATCGAACCAGGCGGCCTCGACAAAGACGTTGGTCGTCTCATCGGTGCAACTCGACGCCAGACCACCCATGATGCCGCCGATCCCCTCGGGGCCGTTATCGTCGCAGACCAGCGTCTCGGAACCGTCGAAGGTGTATTCCTTTTCGTCCAGCGCCACGAGTTTTTCACCCGGGCGGGCCAGACGCACGGTGATCGCGCCATGAACCTTGTCCGCGTCAAACACGTGCAGCGGGCGCGCGCGGTCGTAGGTCAGGTAGTTGGTGATGTCCACAAGCGCGGAAATCGGGCGCAAACCGATGGCCTTCAGCCGGTCCTGGAGCCACTGGGGCGAGGGTCCGTTTTTGACGTTGCGAATGAGACGCCCCGTGAAAAGCGGACAGGCCTCGGTCGCCACATCAGGCGCGAGATAGACGGGTTTCGGACAGGGTTCGTTGCCCTTGACCGGCTCAATCTCGGGCGTGATGACCTTGCCCAAACCACGGGCCGCCAGGTCGCGGGCAATACCGGCTACGCCCAGCGCATCGGGGCGGTTCGGCGTAATCGCAATCTCGATCACCGGATCGGAGGGGAACAGGTCCAGGTACTTCTGACCGACCTCAGCCGAGGGGTCGAGTTCGATGATGCCGTCATGCTCGTCGGACAGTTCCATCTCCCGCTCGGACAGCATCATGCCGAAGCTCTCGATGCCGCGGATCTTGCCGACCTTGATGGTGGTATCAATGCCGGGGATGTAGTCGCCGGGCGAGGCGATGACGACCTTGATGCCGGCCCGTGCGTTGGGCGCGCCACAGATGATCTGCTTCTCACCATCCGCCGTCGCAACACGGCAAACCCGCAGCCGGTCCGCATCCGGGTGCTGTTCGGCCTCAAGCACGTGACCCACGGTAAACGGTGCCAGTGCCTCGGAGGGATCGGTGACGCCCTCCACCTCCATGCCAAGATCGGTCAGCGCATCCGTGATCGTCTCAAGATCAGCGGTGGTGTCCAGATGCTCTTTGAGCCAGCCAAGCGTGAATTTCATGTCGGAGTCCCGGTGTGACGTCGGTGCAGTGTTGAGACCAGGCCTGCGTGCCTGGGAAGAAAGGCGGCCGGAGCGGTGTTAAACACCGCCGCGCAGCGTGGGCACGTCAAGCGCGCCAAATCCATAGTGGCGCAGCCAGCGCAGGTCGCTGTCGAAGAAGGCGCGCAGGTCGGGGATGCCGTATTTCAGCATCGCGATCCGGTCGATGCCCATGCCAAAGGCAAAGCCCTGCCATTCATTGGGATCAACGCCCGCGGCCTTCAAGACCTTGGGGTGAACCATGCCTGAGCCGAGCACCTCGAGCCAGTCATCGCCCTGCCCCACCCGGACCTGGCCGTCGACCCATTCGCACTGGATGTCGACCTCCGCCGAGGGTTCCGTGAACGGGAAATAGGACGAGCGGAACCGGGTTTTGACGGAAGTTCCAAAGAACGCGGAGAAAAACTCCTCCAGGACCCATTTCAGGTTCGCCATGTTGATGTCGCGGTCGATGGCCAGGCCCTCGATCTGGTGGAACATCGGTGTGTGGGTCTGGTCATAATCGGACCGGTAGACGCGTCCGGGTGCAATCACGCGGCAGGGTGTGCCGTGGGCCTCCAGATGGCGGATCTGCACCGGCGAGGTGTGGGTGCGCAGCACGTTCGGTGCGGCGTTGGAGCCTTCGGCCCGGGCCATGTAGAACGTGTCCATCTCCTGACGGGCGGGATGCTCGGGGGAGATGTTCAGCGCATCGAAATTGTAGAAATCGGTCTCGATCTGCGGGCCTTCGGCGACGGAGAAACCAAGGTCGGCAAAGATCGTCGTGACCTCCTCGGTCACCTGGGAAATGGGATGTACGCTGCCCTGGCGGGAGGGGCGCGCGCCGAGCGTTACATCCGCCCATTCGGTCGCGAGCCGGGCGTCGAGGGCGGCGGCGGCCAGCCGGTCCTTTGCTTCCGTGATCGCGTCATTCAGGGTGTTTTTGAGCGCGTTGAGCGCCGGTCCGGCCGTTTTGCGTTCCTCCGGCGACATCTTGCCCAGCGAGCGCATCAGCAGGGAGACCTCTCCCTTTTTGCCGAGAGCCGCGAGACGCACGTTCTCGAGCGTTGCCTCGTCCGCCGCGCCGCCGATTTCATTCAGATACCTGTCGCGAAGGTCGGCTATCCCGTCCATGTCCGCATCCCGTTTAAGTCAAATTTCCGCGCAGACGCCTATCACAAGCCCCGTCAATTGCAAGCGGATCACCCTTTGGGACGTTGACATTATGATATCCCGCACCAAAATCACGGTTTAACCCGAATTCATACGGACACCCTCATGCAACCAAACCCCTACGCGGCCCTTGGCGTGTCAAGGGATGCCAGTCAGGAAGAGATCAAGAAAGCCTACCGGAAGATCGCCAAGGAATCCCACCCGGACCTGAAGCCCGACGACCCGAAGGCAGAGGCGAGATTCAAAGCCGCAACAGTCGCTTACGAGATTTTGGGAGACAAGGACACGCGGGCCAGATTTGACCGGGGCGAGATCGACGAGACCGGCCAGGAAAAGGGGCAGCAGCGGTTCTATCGCCAGCACTCGGGTCGCGAGGGCTCCGCCTTTTCGCGCGGTGCTGGGCCGGAGGATGTGGGGGACTTCTCCGACCTGTTCCGCGAGATGTTCGGGCAGACGCGCCAGTGGGGTGGCGGGCGTCAGGCCCAGGCGAAAGGTCAGGACCGCAAGCTGAACATGACGGTCGGTTTTCTCGACGCGGTTCTCGGCGGAACGCGGCGGCTGACACTGCCGGGGGGTGGGACGCTGGACGTCAAAATTCCGCAGGGTCTGACTGACGGGCAGACCATCCGGTTGCGGGGCAAGGGGTCGCCGGGCGTGGCCGGAGGGTCGCCGGGGGATGCTCTGATCACGGTGGCGGTGTCGAAGCATCCGGTGTTCCGCCGGGAGGGCGAGGACATCCATGTGGAGCTGCCCATCCGGCTCGATGAGGCGGTGCTGGGCGCGAAGGTGGAGGTGCCGACGGTAACGGGCAAGGTCGCCCTGAACATCCCGCCCCGGGCCAGCAGCGGTCAGGTCCTGCGGCTCCGTGGACGGGGTGTGGCGAAGGGCGACAAAAAGGGCGACCAGCTGGTGTCGCTTAAAATCGTTTTACCTGACGAGGCGGATGAGGATCTCACCAGGGTCATGGAAAAATGGCGCGAAACGAAGACCTGGAACCCGCGCCAGGACATGTGAGAAAATCACCATGCCGCAACGCAAAACGCCCCGGACATCCGGGGCGTTTTTTCGTTTCCGAAAACCGGTTGAGGCTTACGCCAGAGCGGCCTTGGCCTGGTCCACGATGGAGTTGAACGCATCGGGTTCATGCACGGCCAGATCGGCCAGAACCTTGCGGTCGACCTCGATACCGGCAGTGCTCAGACCGTTGATAAATTTGGAATAAGTCAGCTCGGCATCATGGGCGCGGACAGCGGCATTGATGCGCTGGATCCAGAGCGCACGGAAGTTGCGCTTGCGGACCTTGCGGTCGCGGGTCGCATACTGCTGCGCCTTGTCGACGGCCTGTTTTGCGGTGCGGAAGTTCGTCGAACGGGCGCCGTAGTAACCGGAGGCCTGTTTGATGACTTTACGGTGACGGGCGTGGGTTTTCACACCACCTTTTACGCGTGACATGTTTCAGGCCTCCTTAGCGGCTGTAGGGCATGTAGGATTTAACGATCTTCGCATCCGCATCGGACAGGGTCGTGGTGCCCCGTGCCTGACGGATGAACTTGTTGGACCGTTTAATCATGCCGTGCCGCTTGCCGGCCTGGGCGGCCAGTACGCGGCCGGAAGCCGTTACCTTGAAACGCTTTTTCGCGCTCGACTTTGTCTTCATCTTGGGCATTTCCAGCTCCTTGTCAGGATTGGTGTTGAGGCACGACTCGGCAGCCCTTTTGAGCCGGCGCGCCAGTGAAGCGTGGCTTATAGGGGGGCCACCCCGCCCGGTCAAGTACCCTGTGCGGCCCGTGCGAAACAGGTCATTTGAGTGTCCCAATTGGCCAGGCAGGTGGCGCAGATCTGCAAAGATTTGGCACAGATTGTGAATCAAATGGCACAGATTGCACGGGGTTTTTCCAAAACGGGGGGTTTTTGGGTGGGGTTTTGCGGTGAATGGTGCGGCCGGGGGCCATGGGTCTGTAGGCGCTAGAACAGGTCGAACCACCGCTTCTGGAGAGTCGTTCGAGAGCGGTTTGGATGGGTGGCGACGCTGCGGATTAAGCGGCCAATCGATGAACGTCAGCTTTAGCTCACGACGCTTCTCTACCCATCGCTTGGGAGGGACGGAACTGGTCGAGCGGGTGTAGCGGCACGCGCTAAACACTCTCGGCGAACCCGTCTTTGCGGACGATGCAGGGCACCAGCGCGGTCTTGTTCATGCGCTTCTGCTTTACGAGCAGCTCCAGCGCCCGGAACCGCCGCCTGCCGGCGGGGATCGTGTACATGCCGGTCTCGGCGCCGCTGTCGTCCAGCACGGGCCGCACGGTGATGGAGCTGAGCAGCGTCCGCCGCGCGATGTCCTCGGCCAGTTCCTCGATCGACACGCCCGCCTTGACGTGGCGCACGTTCGACTGGCTGAGCATCAGCTTGCCCAAAGGGAATGTCGCGCGAGGCGCTGAGGGTGATCTTCTGTTGCTTGGTCATCGGGGTTCTCCACGACGGGCCAGCCGGGAGCCACTCTCTCGACCTCCAAACCCGTCACGGAAAACCCGGCACCCCTCTCACTCTAGTAACCGTGCAATCATTCATTACGGGCCGGAGCACGCCGCCGTCGCGGCACACCTAGAAAGGTTGCTTGGGCTGAGACAGAAATGGCAAGTTGCGCGCGTTTACTTGATCATGGATCCTTGGCAACGCCATCGGTGTATCCAGAGGAAACCCAACATGACCAACCAAGTCAGAACAATTGCACGAATGATGGCATTCTGCGCTTTAGGCTTGGTTGTATTGATATGGTACTCACCCGCCGATTGGCTGGCTCGCGTTCTTTTTGAAAGTGGCAAGGTAGACGCTTCCGACTATATTCTTGGGAGACGATTTCTTTTTGACTTCACTTCCACTTTGTGGATGACAATGTTGGCTGCTGCCCTCTTGTTCGGGCGAGCAGTTATTTCTCCGATCGAACAGCGACCTCCACATGCAACGATAGCATTTCGGCTGATTGACGTTGCTTGGTATCTTGGAGCAGCAACAGCTGCAGCCATTGCCTTCGCACAAATTGAAATAGAGAGTGCTGCACCCAACGCGGAGCGAACGCGGGAACTTCAGAATCAAACTCAGGAAAGGTTGTTCTTGGTTCACAAGGAGGCTTTCGCTTATTGCGCTAACGATCTCCCGGAGATTTCTTTGTCTGAAGCCTCCCGAGGCGTACGTTTGGCATACGATCTGATTCCACGATTCTGCGCAGAACAAGATTGGGAAAGTTCTGGGGGACCGCTTTTTCACGAGGTCCCCATCGAAACAACCTGCGAAGGCGTCGCCATCGAACTACCTCCCTTCATGAGAGGCCGAGGTTACCGTCAAGCACGTAGCGAGAGGCTGGGAATAGATGATGGCCTTCTATCCATGCCTGAGGTTTTTGAAGCAGTAAGCCGTGTGCGAGAGTTTTGTTATCTTGCGAAGCGACTGGATGAAAACGCCCGATTGTTCCGAATCTATTCAGCTTTGGAGCGCACCAGTCAAACTATCAGTCAAACTGAGCAAGCAGCTAGCTACATTCGATTTGTTGCAGTGCTCATTGGGCTGAGACTATTTCGTGCAATTGTCGAGAGTTTGGATGAAGTGAGGCGCGCTCGCAGGAGGATCAAGTCGAATTGAGTGCTGGCTAAACTGCAGCCTTCTCCAACAGCGCCTTAGCCTTCCCCTCCATCACCAGCCGCGCATCCTGCTGCGGCTTCGACCGGTCCGTCGCCGTGATCCTCTGCACGAGGTCGAACACGATCTCGGGCGGGCGGCCTTCTTCGGCCAGAACCGTCTCGACGATCCGCCCCGTCTCCGCCTTCGAAAACCCGCGCTTGCGCAGGAAGTCCTCACGATCCTCGTCCGACCGCGCGACGATCTTCTCGCGCGCGGCTCGGATGCCGTCGATGAAGGGCGCAGGCGAGGACTCGGCGAAGCGGCTCAGCGCCGGGGCGGCCTCGTGGGCGAAGCGGGAGGCGGCGTATTTCGAATGCCGGATGGTGATCTCCTGGAAGTCCTCGGCGCCCCACAGGTTTCGGTTCTGGCAGACGGCGCGGAGGTAGAAGCTGGCGATGCCGAGCGTCTTGGCGCCCACCTCGGAATTCCAGCAATAGAACCCACGGAAGTAGAGGTCGGGCGAACCATCGGGCAGCAGCCCCGCCTCGATCGGGTTCAGGTCATCGACCAGGAACAGAAACACGTCGCGGTCGGAGGCGTAGGGCGTCGTCGTCTCCTTCGTCACATCCACGCGCGGATTGTAGATGCCGGTCGACCAGTCGAGCACGCCCGGCACCTTCCGGTGCTCGTCGCCCGTGCCGTTTTCGGCAATGCGTTTCAGTACCGGGCATTCGCTGCGCCGCGTCATATCGGTAGTTTGGCCCCGACGCCATCATTGCGCTCCGAGACCGTTTCGCGGTTGCAGAGCAATCAGCCCCATATTCCAACCCGTTAACCGTTAGCGGGGAGCCGTGACTGCGTCGGGCCGGGGGTGGCGTGCGGGACGCCGGGGTGGCGCGGTTTTATGGTGGAGTGTGCTTCTTTCGGTTGATCGTGGGGGCGAAGTTGACGGGCGCCGGCCCTTTGGGTCCGGACCGGCGCAGGCGCGGCGGGGCTGAAGCCCCTTTGTTCCGTGCCTGGGTGGTTTTTGCGATGGGGTCGATTTGAAATCCCTCCCCCGTTGCGCCCCCGCCCAAACCCGCGAACGCTGAACCGGCGCGGGCGGTGTGTTATGAATTTTGACAGGCGCGGGATGTATGACTGGCCCCCTTTGGGGCTCCGTCCGGGGATTTGCGGGCGGAGCGGGATGCGGATTTCAGACATATCGGGCGTTTATTATGACACCAGCCAGGAACAAATTTGTGCTTGAACGGCACTGGCCCCGGACCCTGCGGGATTACGGGGTGGAGGGGACCGATCTTCTGGCCCATGCGGGGTTGAGCCCTGGGCTGTTTTCGGAAGGGGATGTGCGGCTGACACAGGACGCCTATTTCCGGCTGTGGCGGAGTTTTGAGGGGTTTGTGGATGAGCCGGCCTTTCCCGTGCTGCTGGGGCGGCAGGTGGAATACGTGCCGTTTGATCCGTTGGTTTTCGCCTGGATCAGCTGCCGCAACATTGAGGAGGGGCTGCACCGGATGGCGCGGTTTTATCCGGTGCGCGGGCCGATGCGGCTGGTGGTGACCGGGCTTGAGGACGGGGTTCGGGCGGAGATTGCGGGGCTTAAGGACAATCCGCCGGGCTCGCTCATTGCCACTGAGCTGGTGACGGTGACGCATCTGGCGCGGATGGCGACGCGGTTTACTTTTGCGCCGCGGCGCGTGGTGTCGCATGTGGCGGTGCCCGATCCAACCATGTTCGAGATTTATTTCGGCGTGCCGGTTGAGGAAGGCGAGGTCAGCGGCATCGAGTTTGATCGCGAGGATGCGGCGCGGCCTTTCCTGACGGCAGGGCATCCGATGTGGCGAAAGTTCGATCCGGGGCTGCGACCGCGTCTGTCGGAGCTGCGCAGCGGGACGGAGATGGGGCCGAAGGTGCGGTCGATCATCGCCGCCGGGCTGGCCGCGGGGCGCGACACGGTTGAGGAGGTGGCGGAGGTTTTGTCCCTGCCCGTCCGGTCGGTGCACCGCAAACTGCGCTCCGAGGGCAGCCAGTTTCGCGAGGAACTGCTGGCGGTGCGGCAGGGATTTGCGCGGCATTACCTGGAGAAAACGGAGTTGCGGATGGATGAGATTGCCAATCTGCTGAACTTTTCCGGCAGTGCGGGTTTTGTGCGCGCCTTCACCGGCTGGACCGGCCTGTCACCGGAGGCGGTGCGGGCGCAGGCCCAGGCGGGGGACCGTATTGAGGATGGCGGGGAATAGCCGCGTGGCACGGGGCAAAAATTTTCCCCGTGCCACGGCCCCCTCTGCCGTGCTAGGCGGGCCAAATGAACAGAGCACCATCCCAGCAGGAAATCCTCGATTTTCTCCGTGAAAACCCCACCCGAAGCGGCAAGCGGGAGATCTCCCGTGCGTTCGGTCTGAAAGGGGCTGCGAAAATTGAGCTGAAACAGACGCTTGCGCAAATGGCGCGGGACGGGCTGATTGAAAAGCATCGGCGCAGGGTGCGTCCGGCGGGGGAACTGCCACCGGTGCTGGTGCTCAAGGTTGTGGGTGCGGATGCGGATGGCGATCTGTGGGCGGAGCCCGCGCAGTGGGAGGATGAGACCCCGCCGCCGCGCATTCTGCTGCTCGCGAGCGCCAAGCACACGGCGCCTGGCCCCGGTGACCGGGTGCTGGGGCGTCTGACGGAGAGTGAGGGCGACGGGCCGAAAACCGCGAAGATCATCCGGCGGATTGGCAGTGGTCCGAGGCGGATCCTGGGGATTTTCCGGGAGACCGGCGACGGCGGCCGCATTGAGAATATCGACAAGAAATCCGACCGGGACTGGGCCGTGGCGCCTGGGGCTACCGGGGGAGCCAGGGATGGCGAACTGGTGGAGGCCGAGCAGGCGGGACCGGCGCGTGGTCACGGGCTGCCACGGGCGCAGGTTATCGAACGGCTGGGCGATCCGATGGCGCCGCGGTCGTTCTCGCTCGTGGCGATCCATCAGCATGGCATTCCGGTTGAGTTTTCCGAGGGGGCGCTGGAGGAAGCGGAGGCGGCGGAGCCTGCGGCACTGGGCGAGCGCGAGGATCTGCGGGAGCTGCCGCTCATTACCATTGACCCGGAGGATGCGCGGGATCACGACGATGCGGTTTATGCGCATGCGGATGACGATCCGGCCAATCCCGGCGGTCATGTGGTCTGGGTGGCAATCGCCGATGTGGCCCATTATGTGCGGCCGGGATCGAAGCTTGATGCGGAGGCGCTGAAGCGGGGGAATTCGACCTATTTCCCCGACCGGGTTGTGCCGATGCTGCCCGACCGGCTGTCGGGGGATCTGTGTTCGCTGCATGAGAATGTGGACCGGGCGTGTATTGCGGTGCGCATGGTGCTCGACCGGGACGGAACCAAGATCAGCCACCGGTTTACGCGGGGCATGATGCGGTCCCATGCCAGCCTCACCTATACCGAGGCGCAGAACGCGGCGGATGGCAAACCGGATGCGGCGGCTGAGGCGCTGGCCGACACGGTGATCCGGCCGCTCTGGGCGGCATGGGAAGCGGCGCACTCGGCCCGCGAGCGCCGGGAGCCGCTGGATCTTGATCTGCCCGAACGTAAAATCGTGCTGTCGGATGAGGGCAAGGTGACCTCGGTGGCATTTCGCGACCGCATTGACGCGCATCGGGTGATTGAGGAGTTCATGATCCTCGCCAATGTGGCGGCGGCCGAGGCGCTGGAAGGCAAACGCATTGGGTTGCTTTATCGTGTGCATGAGGAACCCAACGCGGAAAAGCTCGACGCGCTGCGGGAGACCGCCGCGACGGTGGGTCAGACTTTGGCCAAGGGACAGGTTCTGAAAACGGCGCATCTCAACCGGTTGCTGAACGGGGTGGCCGGGACGGAGTTTGCGGAGATGATCAATCTCAGCGTGCTGCGGTCGATGACCCAGGCCTATTACGCGCCGGAGAATTTCGGGCATTTTGGTCTGAACCTGCCGAAATATGGTCATTTCACCTCGCCGATCCGGCGGTATGCAGACCTGGTGGTGCACCGGGCGCTGATCCGCGCTCATGGCTGGGGCCGCGACGGGCTGACGCCGGAGGAGGAGGAAAATCTCGTCGAGACGGGCGAGCACATCTCCAACACTGAACGCCGCTCGATGCTGGCGGAACGGGATACCAATGACCGGTATTTGGCCGCGTATCTGGCGGATCGTGTGGGCTCGGAGTTTGAGGGCACGATCTCGGGCGTGGCGCGGTTCGGGCTGTTTATCCGGCTTGATGAGACCGGGGCGGACGGGCTCATTCCGATCTCGGCCATCGGGACGGAATATTTCACCTGGGACGCGGAGCAGAACACGCTCACGGGGGAGAAATCCCGCCGGGTTCTGGGGCTGGGGCAGCAGGTTGTGGTGCGTCTGCAGGAGGCCATGCCGATCACGGGCGGGCTGCTGTTTGAACTACTTGAGGTTGAGGGGCGCAAAATGCCGACACCGCCTTCGGGGCGGGGGCGCGGCACGCCCCGGCGCAGGGTCGTGCGGGCCAGGAAAAAAAGGGCGGTGGACGCAAAACGTGACCGGCGAAAACGCCGCTGAGGGGATCATTCCTCTTTCAATCCGATTCCCCCATGGGTAGAATCAGGCGGCAGCACACCGAAGCGGAGACCACCTTTGAGGCCCCTATCTTTCAGCGCCGCCATCCTGTCCCTGATCATTGGAGGCTGTGGTGTTCAGGCAAATTCCACACCCGACAGCGGGCCCTCGCCCATGCACCGTTCGGTGAGCCCGCAGCCGGGCGATTTTGTCGCCTGGCGCGACGGTTTCCGCAGCCGTGCCATCGCCCAGGGCATTGCGCCCGCGACCTTTGACGCGGCATTTCGCGGTGTGGGTGTGAACCAGCAGGTCGTGGACCTCGACAGCCGACAGGCGGAGTTTACCAAGCCGATCTGGGAATACCTCGACACGGCCGTATCCGATGATCGCGTGGCGAACGGGCGCGCGAAACAGCGGGATCTGAATTCCATCATGGCGGCGATTGAAAACCGCTATGGGGTGGATTCGCAGACCGTGCTGGCGATCTGGGGCATGGAGACGAATTACGGCACGTTCCGGGGCGACATTCCGGTGATCGAGTCACTCGCCACGCTCGCATATGAGGGAAGGCGCAGGTCCTTTGCCGAGGAACAGCTTATTGCCGCGCTGCGTATCATTCAGGCGGGTGACATCACGCCAGACCGGATGCGCGGGTCCTGGGCGGGGGCGATGGGGCATACGCAGTTTATCCCGACGAGTTACCTGTCCACCGCCGTGGATTTCACGGGCGACGGGCGCCGCGATGTCTGGTCCGAGGATCCGACCGATGCGCTGGCCTCCGCCGCGAACTACCTGGCCGATGCGGGCTGGCAGTATGGCCAACCCTGGGGGCTGGAGGTGCGTCTGCCGCAGGGGTTCAACTGGGGCAGTGTTGACCAGTCGAACCGGCGTCCGGTGACCGACTGGACCAGCCGTGGCGTAACGCTTCTGTCCGGAGCGCCCCTGCCCGATTACGGGACCGGGGCGATCATTGCGCCGGCGGGTGTGAATGGTCCGGCGTTTATCGTGTACCAGAATTTCTACGTCATCAAACGCTACAACAACTCCACCTCCTATGCGGTTGGTGTGGGGCATCTGGGCGACCGGATTGCGGGGGGCGGTCCCTTTGTGCAATCCTGGCCGCGGGGTGACCGCAATCTGAGCCGGACGGAGAAGATGGATCTGCAGGAAAAACTGACCGCGGCCGGGTATGACACCGGCGGCACGGACGGAATAATCGGGCCGGATACGGCGGCTGCGATCCGGCGGTTCCAGGCTGACAATGGCATGACGCCGGACGGATACCCGTCCTCCCGCGTGTTGCAGGCGCTGCGCTAGGATGGCGGACCGGGCCCCAAAGCTGGCCGTTTTGATCGACGCCGACAATGCCTCGCCCAGGGTAGCCGACGGGCTGTTTGAGGAAGTTGCCAAGATCGGAGAGGCGAGCCTGCGCCGGATCTATGGCGACTTTTCCTCCGGCAATTCGCGCGGGTGGAGCAGCATCCTGTCCCGCCACGCGCTGTTGCCGCAGCATCAGCCGGCCTACACGACGGGCAAAAATTCCTCGGATATTGCGCTGGTGATTGATGCGATGGACCTGCTGCATTCGGGGCGGTTTGACGGGTTCTGCCTCGTGTCCTCGGACAGCGATTTTACACGGCTGGCGGCCCGCATCCGGGAACAGGGGCTGGATGTGTATGGCATAGGCGAGGCGAAAACGCCGGAGAGTTTCCGGCAGGCCTGTACGCGGTTCATCTTCTCGGAAAACTTCGCCAGCGTAGACAAGGAGACCGAAGGGTCGGGCAAATCCGCGAAACAGCCACTGTCGAAGGCCACGGACCTCATTGGCAAGGCGCTGGATCAGTTGGACGAGGATGCGGATGGCTGGTTCAACCTCGGTACGGTGGGGCAGCGGCTCAACAACCTTTCGCCGGAATTTGACACGCGGACCTTCGGGCATACCAAGCTGATCGACCTGATCACCGCGACGAAGAAATACGAGGTCAGCCGGGGCGACGGCTACGTGCGGATGCGGCCACAGAAACCGAAAGCCGCGGCAAAACCGGTCCGCAAGCGGACCAGAAGCACCGCCAAGGCGAAGAAAAAAGAGGACGCGGAATAGCGGCCTCACTCCACGGAATAGGCTTTCAAAAAGGCCCGGACGGCCATATCGGCTTTTTCGTCCAGTTCCTCCTCGGAATAGTGTTTAACGACGCCAAAGAGCGATTTGTAGAACACTTCCGCAGAGCATAATGCAAAAAACTGGTAGGCTGCGGCATTCGCATCCGGCACCGAGATTTCGCCGCGTTCGGCGGCAGCCCGTAATACCGGGGCAAGCCAGCGGCGGCCCTTGTCAGGGCCGGATTCAAAGAAGTTGATGCCGTATTCAGGTACGCGGGCGGATTCCGCCACGGCGGCGCGGAACATGCCCTGCATGAAGGGCGAGGTCAGGAGGCGGACGTGTTTCCTGGCATGGGCGCGCAGGAGTTCCTCAAGGGGGAGGTCGACGCTCCCCTGCTCCATCATATCCGCGTGGCGTTTGAAGTCCCGGCGCACGATCTCATTGAAAATGGCCGATTTGTCCGGGAAGTAGCGGTACATGGTGGCTTTGGAAATCCCGGCCTCGCGGGCGATGTCATCGACACTGGCCCCGCCAAACCCCTTTTCCAGAAAGACCTGGCGCGCGCCCTCAATAAGCTGTTCCAGCTTTTTGCGCGCACGCTCACCCATCTCACCGTCGGCGACGGCCACAGGGCAGATCGGTTTGTCTTCCGATGACTGCATTGTCCCTGACTGATCCTTTTTTGAACTCACGCTACGTGGGGCAATAACGCTTGTCCACAACCCTGCGACGCAGTACCTCAATAAAATGTGAACTGAACTGTTTCGTTTAGTCTTGCGCGACAAGTGATGCGATCCTATATCGAAATTAGAAACGAAACGGTTTCGTTTCAAAACATGAGTTGGAGAACAGCAATGACCAATTTTGCCAAATCCCTTGCCGTCGCCGGACTTCTCACCGTCACCGCCGCAGGTGCCGTATCCGCAACCACGCTGGGCGATCTTCGCGCCAGTGGTCAGATGTCTGAAGGTGCTTTCACCCAGCTGATCGCCGGAACGGATCTGACGGAAGCCGAAGCTTCCAACATGACCCTGGATGAGGTTGTTGCCGAGCGTTGGCAGGACGACTGAAAGACCTGGTTCGTCACACACCCGGACCAGACCTGCCTGGGCGGCCCCCCGCCCGGGCGTTCAGCCGCCCCAGTCCGAGCTTCGCATTTCTTCCAGCCGTGACACCGTGCGCTGGAATTCAAACGCACCGGCCCCATCGGTATAGAGCCGGTCCGGCTCGGCGGCGGCTGAACAGATAAACAGGATGCCCGCCTCATAGAGCGCATCCACCAGCGTCACAAACCGCTTGGCCTCGTTGTTGTTGGCCCGCGAAAGCGCTGGAATCCCTTCCAAAATCAGAACCCGCGCCTTCCGTGCCAGCGCCAGGTAATCCGCCGCGCCCAGGGGTTGACCGCAAAGCTCGTCGAAGGACATGCGCGCCACGCCCCGCACGAAACGGGGCACGGTGAAGACGCGGCCGTGGACCTCGATCTCCAGCGGCTCACCGGGGCCGGAGGCGTGTTTTTCCCAGGCCGCGTCAATTGCCTTTTCAGTCTCCGCGTCCAGCGGTGTGAAATAGACCTGCTCACCGCGGGCGCGGGCCAGGCGGTGATCCACGGGGCTTTCGAGCTTGTGGATGTCGAGACGTTTTTTGATGATCTCGATGAAGGGCAGAAACAGATGCCGGTTGAGCCCGTCCTTGTAGAGGTCGTCGGGATGCCGGTTGGAAGTAGTCACGACCACGACGCCGCGTTCAAACAGCTGTTCGAACAGGCGCCCGACCAGCATGGCGTCGGTAATGTCGGTGATCTGCATCTCGTCGAAGCACAGGAGCGTGGCGCTTTTGGCCACGTTCTCCGCCACAACCTTTACGGGATCGTCGCCTTTGCCACTTTTTCGGGCCGCGTTGATCTGTTCGTGCATCTCCTGCATGAAGGAATGGAAATGGACCCGGCGGCGCGGCTCGATGGTGGCGCTCTCATGGAAAAGGTCCATCAGCATCGATTTGCCGCGCCCTACCCCACCATAGAGATAGAGGCCAGGAACCGGCTCCTGCACGATGGTTTCGCGGCCCCAGCCGAAGAGACCGCGGCCGACCCGTTTTGGCTGGGACGGATTGTAGTCGCGCAGGCGGGACCACAGGAGTTGGAGCTTCTCCACGGCAAGTCGTTGTGCGGGATCGGCGTTCAGCTCGCCGCTGGCGACCATCGCACGGTATTTGACCAAAGGCCCCTGGCTCATGCGCGTGCCCTCCTGCGGCAGCGTCGGTTTGTCATATGCCCGGGGGAAACCACCCCGGCGCTATTCCACAAAATGCAGGTTGATGCGGCGGTTGTTTCGCCCCTTTTTCTCAACCTTGCCAATCCGCACCGGTCCTATTTCCGCCGTGGTCCGGACATGCGTGCCGCCACAGGGCTGAAGGTCCACCGGCTGATCCCCGGCGCCGATGCGCACCAGCCGCACGCGGCCCTGGCCGGTGGGTGGTTTTACGGACATGGTTTTTACCATCTCCGGGCGCGCGGCCATTTCCCCGTCGGAGATCCATTCATCCGTGACCGGGTGATCCGCCGTGATCATGTCGTTGAGACGCGCGGCCGCGCCCTCAAGGTCTTCGGGTGCGTCGGGCATGTCGAAATCGAGCCGGCCCTTGTCGGGTGTGATGGTGCCGCCGGTGACACCGAACGGGAACACGACGGAGAGCAGGTGCAGCGCGGTGTGCATCCGCATCAGGCGCAGACGCCGGTCGAAATCCAGCACCACGCGCACCCGTTCACCGACCTCCGGCAGGGCCGTGCCTTCCGCGACCTGGTGCAGCGTGCGGGCGCGGTCGCGTTCGGGGTGGATGGTGCCGGTAATGGCAACCTCCGTACCGTCGGCGCGCTGGCAGGTGCCGGTGTCCCCGGCCTGGCCGCCGGAGGTTGCGTAGAACACGGTCCGGTCCAGCTCGAACCCCTGGCCGTCCACCACCTCCGTCACCACCGCATCACATTCGGTTGCATAGGCGTCATCACGGTACAGGCAGTCGACCACGGTCTGGTTCTCCTCTCAAATCCTCCTGATCCCTACCAGCCTGCAACCCGGACGCAAGCGTCAAAAGGAAATTGACCAAAGCCCGGCAATCGGCGAGTGTCCGCGCCTGAATTTCAGGACATTAACATGCATAAAACTTCCGCGCCCCTGTTCACGCCCGTGCTTGTTGCCGCCAGCCTTATCCTGCTGGTGGCGTTCGGTATCCGTGCGAGTTTTGGACTGTTTCAGATCCCGATTGCCGAGCAGTTCAACTGGCCGCGGGCGGAATTTTCCATGGCCATTGCGATCCAGAACCTGGCCTGGGGCTTTGGTCAGCCGATTTTTGCCGCGATTGGTGAGAAATTCGGGGACCGGCGCGCGATTATTCTGGGTGCGATTGCCTATGCGGGGGGTCTGGCCCTTTCGGCCTGGGCCACGACGCCGCTGGGGCATCAGCTTTTGAATATCGTGATTGGTTTTGGCATCGCGGGCACGGGCTTTGGTGTGATCCTGGCGGTTGTAGGGCGTGCGGCGTCGGACGAGAACCGCTCCATGGCACTTGGCATCGCCACGGCCATCGGTTCGGCGGGGCAGTTTGCCGGGCCGCTGATCGCGGATGTTCTGCTGCGGTTCATGGACTGGTCCGGGGTTTTCCTCGTGTTTGCCGTTGTGGTGCTGGCGACCATTCTGCTGACGCCCATTCTGCGTGGGATTGAAAAGCCGTCGTCGGGGGATGATGGGGTTTCGATGATGAGCGCACTGAAGGAGGCGCTGAAGGATCCGAGTTTTACGTTCATTTTCCTCGGGTTTTTCTCCTGCGGGTATCAGCTTGGATTTGTGACGGCGCATTTCCCGGCCTTCATCACGGAGGTCTGCGGGCCGGTGGCGCCGGGGGGTATTCTGGACGGGCTGGGTATCAGCACGACCTCGGCCGTGGGGGCGCTGTCCATTGGGCTTATTGGAATTGCCAATATCGGTGGCACGCTGATGGCGGGGTATGTGGGCAAATACATAAACCGGAAATACGTGCTGTCGCTGGTGTATCTGGGCCGGACCATTGCCGCGACGCTGTTTATCATGACGCCGATGACACCCACGACGGTGATCGTGTTTTCGCTGGTGATGGGGTCGCTGTGGCTTGCGACCGTGCCCCTGACCAGTGGTCTGATCGCGCAGATCTATGGCGTGAAATACATGGGCACGCTCTATGGCATCGTGTTTTTCAGCCACCAGGTTGGAAGCTTCATGGGTGTCTGGCTGGGCGGGGAGCTTTATGACGTCTCCGGCACCTACAACCTCGTCTGGTGGGTTGGCATCGGGGTTGGGGCGTTTTCGGCGCTTATCCACCTGCCGGTGCGGAACACGCCGCTGCGCATGGCGGCGGTGTAGGGGTCAGGCGTCGGCCTTCTTCTCCGTCTCCTCCACCGGGGGGCCGGAGAGAAGCCTGGAGAGCCAGGCGAGGCCCTCGACCTCGTCTGAGATTACCTTGATCATCACCAGAATCGGCACGGCCAGCAGCGCGCCGGGTATACCCCAGAGCCAGGACCAGAAAATCACCGCGAGGAACACGGAGACCGCGTTCAGCCTCAATCGCATTCCGAGCAAAACTGGGGTAACGAACTGTGCCTCCAAAGTGGTCAGAAGCTGGTAGAGCGCGGGCGCCAGAAAGGCGTAGGACAGGCTCTCAAACGTCACGATCGAGAAGGCCGCGACGCCGAAGGTTCCGATCAGCCCCCCGACATAGGGAAGGAAGTTCAGAAAGAACCCGGCGACCGCCCAGGCCGGTGCATACGGCATGCCGACGAGGTACATCGCGATGCCGATGGACAGGCCCAGACCGGCATTGATAAGCGTGATGGTGAAGAGGTAGTGCGACATGCTGCGCTCGATCACCATGATGATGGCCGAGGCGTCGGTTGGCTGACCGCGCGACCGGCGGCCAACGGCGGCGGTTCCGGCCTGGGGCAGACCGCCCGAACCCAGCAGGAACACCGCGAGCACCATGCCCACGGCGAGCGATGTGGTGAAACTGGCGAAGGTGCTGACGGCGGTGGTCAAAAGTCCGGGCTGATCCACCACCACGGCACGGGGCTCCCCGCCCTCCTCAGCCGAGACGACCATCTCCTCGACCTGTTCCGAGGCCTGGCGCACATGCTCAAACGACTCAATAATGGCCCGTAGTTTGCCGCGCAGTTCCGCCATGATCACGGGGATTTCGTCAAACCAGATGGTGACCGCCCCGCTGAAGAAATAAACCGCCGCGGCGATAATCCCGAACAGCGAGAAGATGATCAGCACCGCCGCCACCGGGGGCGGACACCCCACCCGCGAACAGGCCCGCACGGTTGGGCCGAGGGTGAGGGCCAACATCAGGCCCAGGACGACGGGAAGGATAATATCCTTGGCAAAATAAGCGGTTGCGAGCGCCATAAGGACGAGCATGCCGCACAAAAGGCGGTTTGTGGTTCTCAACTCATCCATAATCGGTGCGCCCCCGCGGTGTGATTATTGTTGCCTGAATTCAGGTCTGCCACGAAAACCGGTGGCCCCATACAAAAAAAGCCGGGCCCAAAGGCCCGGCCAAGTCAAGGGAGGTCAGTAATTACCCGTCGTATTCCGGCTGGTTTTCCAGTGCTTCCTCGGTGCTGTCGACATAGACGCGGAAGTCGCTGCCGTCATCGGGACGCATGATTGTCAGCTCGTCCATCGTCAGTGCCACGGCTTTTTCACCAAGGCCCAGGAAGCCACCGACTTCAATTACGGCACGGTCGATCTGGCCGTCATCGGTCAGCAGAAGCTCGCCAATCTCGCCTACTTCCTCATCGTTGACGCCGTATACGGCCGCGCCGGTCAGGTCGTCAGCGGTCAGTTCCTCGGCTTTAGCGGCCTCGTAACCATCCATCGAGATTTCCGGTGCTGTCATCATTTCGCGGTCACCCTCAGCCATGGTCGGAGCGGCGGGATCAACCATTTCACCGTCGGTTGCAGGCTCTGCTGCCGGTTCCATTGCAGAGTCCTGCTCGATGAGCGGCTCGCCAGCGGAGTCGGTTGTGTCTGTCTGGGCGTAAGCGAAACCGCCAAGAAGAAGTGCGCTTGCGGCTGTCGTCGTAATCATCAGATTTCTCATTTTCTGCCCTTTCTCTCTCTGTTTTGCCGGGATCCGTTGTCCCGGCCCCGTCATGTCCTACAAACACGTGAGCGGCGAAAAAGGTTCCCGGGGTGCATAAAAATTTTGCACGTTAAAAACCCGCCCTGATTGAACCGGCCGCGCGCGGTCGCGCGGGAACGGACACGACCATCGAGCGTGTGCGGCTTGTGCCATATCAAGGCGGCGGGGCGGGAATCGTGTCATGCAGGTCCAGCAAGGCAGGAGGTAGGCATGACCCTGACAGACGAACAGATCCGGCTCATCAAGGACAGCATTCCGAAGGTCCGCGAGCATCTCAAACCCGCATCCACCGATTTTTACGAGACCCTGTTTTCCATTGACCCTGGGCTTCGTCCGATGTTCCGCGAGGATCTTGCGGGCCAGGGGATGAAGTTCTTCTCGACCCTGAACACCATTGCGTTTCTGCTCGACGATCCGGAATCGCTGGACAACGAGTTGAACGGGCTTGCGGCCTCCCACAGCGCACTCGGGGTGCGGCGGGAGCATTTCGAGCCGATGGGCTCGGCCCTGATGATCACGATGGGGGAAACCCTGGGTCCCGATTTCACGCCGGAACTGCGCGACGCGTGGCGGGCGGCGTTTGCGGAAATCCGGGACCGGATGGTGGTGCTGGCCGACGCCTGACCGAAGCTAGTCCGTGGAGCGGCCACCGCCGGCCATGTGTGCCTCACCGCGTTCGCGGGCGAGGCGGATCTGGCGCTGACGCTCGCGGAACCGTTCCTTCGCAACCCCGTCATACTCATCGACGCAGGCCGGGCAGGACACGCCCTCCTCAAACACCTCCGAGGCCTCATCCCCGGCCGAGATCGGCCGGCCGCAGGCGTGGCAGAGGCGGTAGTCACCCTGGACCAGCCCGTGCCCGACGGAGACGCGCCCGTCAAAGACGTAGCACTGCCCGTCCCAGAGGCTTTCCTCTTCCGGCACCTCCTCGAGGTATTTCAGGATACCGCCCTTGAGGTGATAGACGTCCTCGACGCCCTCATTCATCAGGTAGTTGGTCGATTTCTCACAGCGAATGCCGCCGGTGCAGAACATTGCGACCTTCCGCCCCGCGAACCGCTCCTTATTGGCCTGCCACCAGTCGGGAAATTCGCCGAAGGATTTGGTGTTGGGATCAACCGCGCCCTTGAAGGTTCCGATGCCGACCTCGTAGTCGTTGCGGGTGTCGATCACCACCACGTCATTGCCGCGGATCAGCGCGTTCCAGTCCTTCGGCTCCACATAGGTGCCGACATGCGCGGTCGGGTCGACGCTGGGCTGGCCGAGGGTGACGATCTCCTTCTTGAGCCGCACCTTCATGCGGGCGAAGGGCATCAGGTCGGCGGAACTTTCCTTCCACTCCAGGTCCGCGCAGCCCGGCAAACCGCGCAGATGCGCCAGAACCGCATCGATCCCCGCGCGGGTTCCGGCGATGGTGCCGTTCACGCCCTCATGGGCCAGCAGGAGGGTTCCGCGTACGCCCTCGGCGTCGCAAAGTGCGCGCAGCGGCCCCCGGATGGCCTCCGGGTCCTCAAACGGCGTGAATTTATAGAGTGCGGCAACAACGATGTCTGACATGGCACGCCCATTACCAACACGCGGGCGCTCTGCCAAGCACCCCTGAATTCGCGGTTCTCATGTGGGTCGTGCCGTGTAATGATCGGAAACCGACCATACGGGGAGAGCAGGCTTGAAACAGGAAACCATCAGCACCAGGGATGACGGCGATACCGGTTTTCGCCATGTCGTGGTGATTGGCGCCTCCGCCGGGGGTGTTGAGACGCTGTGCGACCTGGTGCCGCTGATCCCGCCGACGCTGACGGCACCGGTGGTGATTGCGCTGCACACCCGCCCGCCGAGCCGCCTGGGGCAGATCCTGCAGCGTGAGGCCAGGGCGCCGGTTGTGACGGTCACCGAGAGCCTGCTGATGCGACCGGGGCATATCTATACCTTCACCGCCGAGGCGCAGCCGTTTTTCCACGGCAACCGCATCATGCTGGAGGAATATGGCGACCGCAGGGGCTTCCGTCCGTCCATCGACGTGCTGTTTGCCTCCCTTGCGGATGTGTATGGGGAACACGGGATCGGCGTGGTTCTGTCGGGGACCATGCATGACGGCACGCTGGGGGCGCAGATCCTCGACACGGTGGACGCCAAAATGCTGGTCCAGTCGCCGGATGAGGCTCTGTTCAGTGCCATGCCGGAAAACGTGATCCGCGACGACCACCCCGACGCCATCCTGAGCATCGACCGCATTGCGGAGCGGCTGATTGAACTGGCGGGGGAAACGACCCCGGCCCGGGTCAACGTTTGAGCGAAAACTCCGCACTGTCCCCGGCGCCACGTTCCGCCGTGAACCGGATTGTGTCGCCCGCCGCCGACACGGTCTGGCAGTCCCAAACGATTTCGCGGGAGCCCCAGGTCATCTCGCGACAGAAATAGTCGCCATCCCACTGCCACCGGCCCTGGATGTCGTCAAAGGCACCCGTGCCGCTGATCCGCCCGTCGCCGGTGACGGTCAGCTTGACCAAAGGCCGCGTCAGAAGCGCGCCCTCCACGACCTCGCGAAACTTCGCCTCCGTCTCGATCCGCACCAGCTGCGCCATCCCCGGCCCCGCCTGGAACGCCATCAAGGCTGCCAAAACGCACATGGTTTTTTTCATCGGTAACCTCCCGTTGTTGGGAGAATACGCTCAACCCTCCGAACTGGATCACCTTTTCCGTTCGGAGCAACGATGTCAGCAGATCATTGGGAGATCACCCACACCTGATATCCCTGTGGCTTTCGTTTAGGATTAGGGCCTGCCCATCGATTCGGTTCCCGGAATAGTCATAGACCTGGAAAGACAGATAAGCCGACAGCATCGCGGGATCGAAGCGCAAGGCCAATGCCCGGCCCGATCTCGGGTCAGAAAACGGGAAGGCCTGCGTGACCGTTGCTGTGTAGTCTCCGATTGCGGTGTTACCCCCGCGTATGAAACGGTCTCCATCACGGTAAACGATTGTGGCAGTTTCGGGCGCATCGGTTACGCTCAATCCTTCGTCACCGGCCATTTCAATCCTGATTTCCGCGACACCTCCGCTGTCGTACGCGCTGATCAGCAGGCTCAGTGGGTATCGCCTGGTGAGATGGTAGTTGATGGGCCAGTTGAAATCTCCCCGCCCGAAGATGATCGGCCTTTCCCCGTCATCGCACTGTCTGGTATCGATTTCCCGATCCGGATCGTTCGTTAGCAGAACAAACATGCGACCGTCGTTGATCTGCAACGTAACCTCGGGCCGCTCCATGTCACTACCGGGATCAGGTATGGTTGTCTCGCAACCAGCCGCTGCAACGAAAGTAAGTAAAAGTATGGAACAATGCTTCATCGAAAACTCTCTTTTTCTGTCGAAAGTTTTGGATAGTTTCTAAACTATACATGAAAATCGCCAGAAGGTCAATTATTTGGGCCTTTCGGGCGGAACCATCCCCACCCCTTGACCCCTCCCGCAAAACCCACTATGCCCCGCGGCGATACCCGGAGTCCGTGAACACTCCGGTCCCGTGGTTTGCGGGATCGCCGTCGGTCAGCGCGTTGCGCCCACCGGCGTTTTTCTGGTTTTGCGCATGGGTGCCCCCATGCGTCGCGGCAAATGGAGACGCGCATGTTTGAAAATCTGTCCGACAGGCTTTCCGGCGTCTTCGGAAACCTCACCAAGCAGGGTGCGCTGAGCGACGAGGACATTTCGCTGGCGCTGCGCGAGGTGCGTGTGGCTCTGCTGGAGGCGGATGTGTCGCTGCCGGTGGCCCGGGACTTCATTAAAACCGTTGGTGAGGCCGCCAAGGGCCAGGCCGTCACCAAATCGGTCACCCCGGGTCAGCAGGTCGTCAAGATCGTCCATGACGCGCTGATCGCGATGCTGGCCGGTGACGATGCCAATGCCGGTGCGCTCAAAATCGACAGCCCGCCCGCCCCGATCCTGATGGTCGGTCTGCAGGGGTCGGGTAAGACGACCACCACCGCCAAACTCGCCAAGCGTCTGAAGGACCGTGAGCACAAGCGCGTGCTGATGGCCTCGCTCGACACCCGCCGCCCCGCCGCGATGGAGCAGCTGGCGGTTCTGGGTACGCAGATCGGCGTCGATACCCTGCCGATCATTCCCGGTCAGGATGCGGTGTCCATCGCTAAACGCGCCAAGCAGCAGGCGACGCTGGGCGGCTATGACGTGGTCATGCTCGACACGGCGGGTCGTCTGCACGTGGATGACGAGCTGATGGCCGAGGTTGAGGCGGTGCGGGACGCCGCCAAACCCCATGAGAGCATTCTGGTGGTCGATGGCCTCACCGGTCAGGACGCGGTCAACGTGGCCGAGCAGTTCGACGGACGTGTGGGCATTTCCGGCGTGGTTCTGACCCGTATGGACGGCGACGGACGCGGCGGTGCGGCCCTGTCCATGCGCGCGGTCACCGGCAAGCCGATCAAGTTCGTCGGTCTTGGCGAGAAAATGGATGCGCTGGAGGAATTCCACCCCGAACGCGTCGCTGGTCGCATTCTCGGCATGGGCGACATCGTGTCGCTGGTGGAAAAAGCCCAGGAAACGGTGGAGCAGGAAGCCGCCGAGCGCATGATGAAGCGGTTCCAGAAGGGTCAGTTCAACATGAACGACCTGAAGAGCCAGCTTGAACAGATGATGAAAATGGGCGGCATGCAGGGCGTGATGGGCATGCTGCCTGGCATGGGCAAGATGCAGAAGCAGATGGAGGGCGCGGGTCTCGACGACACCATGCTGCGCCGTCAGATCGCGCTCATCAACTCCATGACCAAACGCGAACGCCGCAATCCGCAGATCCTCCAGGCCAGCCGCAAGAAGCGCATTGCCGCCGGTGCGGGCATGGAGGTGTCGGAGCTCAACAAACTTCTGAAAATGCACCGCCAGATGGCGGATGTGATGAAGAAGATGGGCGGCAAGAAGGGTCTCAAGGGCCTGATGCGCGGCGGTCTTGGCGGGTTGATGGGCAAGGGTGGCGGCATGCCTCCCGGTGGAATGCCAGGCGGGATGCCCGGTGGCATGCCTGGTCCGGGCGCCCTGCCCCCTGGCATGAGCCTGCCCCCTGGCCTCGGCGGACTGGGGAAAAAGAAATGATCATGATCGCACCCGTATCCCGTTGGTGGCGCGCATGAGTGACGTCGTCGAGAAAGCCGCCGAAATCCTCGCAGGCCACCGCAACAGCATCGACCGGCTGGACGCGATCCTCGTGTTCACGCTGGCCGAGCGGTTCAAGCACACCCAGGCCGTTGGCGTGCTGAAGGCCGAGCATGAGCTGCCCCCGTCCGACCCG
Source organism: Amaricoccus tamworthensis (assembly GCF_049800875.1). Classification (NCBI taxonomy): domain Bacteria; kingdom Pseudomonadati; phylum Pseudomonadota; class Alphaproteobacteria; order Rhodobacterales; family Paracoccaceae; genus Amaricoccus; species Amaricoccus tamworthensis. Next base: position 188,845 of record NZ_JBNAFV010000003.1, read on the forward strand.
TCGCGGGAGGCGCGGCAGATCGAACGGCTCGAACGGCTGGCGGCGGAAGCGGATCTCGACCCGGATTTCGCCAAAAAATTCCTGAACTTCATCATCTCGGAAGTCATCAGGCACCACGAACACATCAGTGAAAACGGGCACACGCCCAAAAACCGGACATGAACAGGAGACAACACCCATGGCCATGAAAATCAGACTCGCCCGCGGCGGTTCCAAGAAACGCCCGTTCTATTCGATCGTAGCCGCCGACAGCCGTATGCCGCGCGACGGCCGTTTCATCGAGAAACTGGGCACCTACAACCCGCTTCTCGCCAAGGACAACGAAGGCCGCATCGTGATGAACGCCGAGCGTGTTCAGTACTGGCTCGACCAGGGCGCACAGCCGACCGACCGCGTGAGCCGTTTCCTCGAGTCCGCCGGTGTTCTTGACAAGAAAACCCGCAACAACCCGAAATCCGGCACGCCGGGCAAAGCCGCCCAGGAACGCGCCAAGGAAAAAGCCGACAAGCTGGCTGCCGCCTCCGAGGCTCCCGCTGAGGAAGCAACCGAGGAAGCCGCAGCGGAATAATCCGCTGTTCCGGGGGATGGCCCGCCCTTCCCCGGGGTCTGACCTGATCGCGGCCCCTCTCACCCGTCCTGCCCTTCTGGCGGTTTCAAACGGAGTGACGGGGCCGTGGAAACCATAAGCCCGGTGCCCGCCCATGCCCGCTGACAAATCCCTCGTCTGTCTTGGTGCCATTGCCGGTGCCTGGGGTGTGCGCGGCGACGTGCGACTGAAAAGCTTCTGCGCCGATCCCGCCTCCATCGCGGAGTATGCCCCGCTGACCAGCGAGGACGGCCGCAGTTTCGACATCCGCATCGTCAAGGCCATCAAGGGCGCGTTCGCGGCCCGGCTCTCGGGTGTGACCACCCGCGAGGAGGCTGAGGAGCTGAAAGGCACGCGCCTCTATGCCCCCCGCGCGCGCCTGCCGGAGCCGGAAGAGGACGAGTTCTATCACGCCGACCTCATCGGGTTGACGGCCATCGACACCGGCGGCACGGAAATCGGGCGTGTAGGCGCGGTGATGGATCACGGCGCGGGCGATATCCTGGAAATTCGCATTCCGGGCCAGAACGCGCTGCTGATCCCCTTCACTCTCGCGACCGTGCCTACGGTGGACATTGCGGGCGGACGCATCGTGATCGACCCGCCGGCGGAGATTTTGGGCGACCGGGATGACTGACGCCGCCTGGACCGCCAAAGTCCTCACGCTTTTCCCCGACATGTTCCCCGGCCCGCTTGGCGCATCGCTGACCGGACGGGCGCTGGAGGACGGGCACTGGAACCTCGAAACCTCCTGCATCCGCGACTTTGCCACGGACAAACACCGCAGCGTCGATGACACGCCATCGGGCGGCGGCGCGGGCATGGTTCTGCGCCCGGATGTGGCGGCGGCGGCAATTGATGCGGCGGAAAGCGGACACTGCCGCGAGGACTGGCCCGTGATTTACCTCTCGCCGCGGGGCAAGCCTTTCGACCAGGCCGATGCGGCGGCTCTGTCGCGCGGCAAGGGGGTTACGCTTTTTTGCGGGCGATTTGAGGGACTTGACGAGCGGGTTATTACGTCACGCGGGCTTCGCGAGGTCTCGCTCGGCGACTTTGTGATGACGGGTGGGGAAATTGCGGCAATGGCCTTGATTGATGCCTGCGTTCGCCTTATACCGCGCGTCCTGGGCAATCCTGAGTCGTCGGTCGAGGAATCATTCTCCTCCGGCCTTTTGGAGCACCCTCAATATACCCGCCCGACCACTTGGGAAGGTCACACGATACCCGAGGTACTCCTCTCGGGACATCATGGCCGGATTGCCGAATGGCGGCAAACCCAGGCGGAAAGGCTGACCAAGGAACGTCGTCCAGATCTCTGGCGGGCCTATGTGGGCGAAAGCGGCCCGCATATGCGGCACCCGGCAGGAGAGGCAGAGCAATCGGACGCGCAGACCACCGCCGGTAAAGGCGGGCAGTAGAAGGACGAGACCGATGAACATCATCGAAACGCTCGAGGCCGAACAGATTGCGGAGCTCGGCAAGGACATTCCGGATTTTTCTTCCGGCGACACGATCCGCGTGGGCTACAAGGTGACCGAGGGCACCCGTACCCGTGTGCAGGCCTATGAGGGCGTCTGCATCAGCCGCAACGGCGGCGACGGTATCGGCGCGGCATTCACCGTTCGCAAAATCTCCTTTGGTGAGGGCGTCGAGCGCGTATTTCCGCTCCACTCGCCAAACATCGAAAGCATCACCGTGGTCCGTCGCGGCCAGGTCCGTCGCGCCAAGCTCTATTACCTGCGTGAGCGTCGCGGTAAATCGGCCCGTATCGCTGAGAAAACCAACTACCGGCCGAAAAAAGAGAAGGCCTGAGGAGAGCTCCGATGAAAAAAGACATCCATCCCGACTATCACACCATCGAGGTCAAGCTCCTCAACGGCGAAACCTACACCACGAAATCCACCTGGGGTTCCGAGGGTGACGTGCTGAACCTGGAGATCGATCCCAGCGTTCACCCCGCATGGACCGGCGGCTCCGCCCGACTGATGGACACCGGTGGCCGGGTCTCCAAATTCAAGAAGAAATACGAGGGTCTTGGCTTCTGAGCCTTCCCCGAATCATCTGATTCAACTAGATATGGTGGCGTGTTCCCAACGGGGATGCGCCATTTTGATTCTTAGCGCAGGTTTCGCGGTATGGCACATGTCATCGTCATGGGTAACGAGAAAGGCGGCTCCGGCAAGTCCACCACGGCCATGCACCTGATCACCGCCCTCGTTCGCGATGGATACCGCGTGGGCGCGCTGGATTTCGATCTGCGGCAGAAAAGCCTGTTCCGCTATCTCGACAACCGCACCAATTATATGGAGCGTCATGGCATCGAACTGCCCATGCCGGTCCAGATCGAACTCGCCGCCAGCACGAATGACAGCCGCGAACAGGCGGAGGCGGAGGATGAGGCGCTGTTCGACCAGGCCATGGCCGAGTTGAGCGCGGAATGCGCCTATATCGTCATCGACTGCCCCGGTTCATTCACTCCCTACTCGCGGTTTGCCCATGCGCGTGCCGACACGCTCATCACCCCGATGAATGACAGCCTGGTGGATTTTGACATGCTCGCCCGGCTCGATCCGGCGGATGGCAAGATTCTTGGGCCATCGCTCTATTCGGAGATGGTCTGGAACGCGCGGCAGAAACGTGCCGCCTCCGGCCGCAAGCCGATGGACTGGGTGGTTTTGCGCAACCGGATGTCGACCATTGACGCCAAGAACAAACGCCGGGTCGGGGCCGCGCTCAAGGATCTCGCCGCGCGTATTGGGTTCCGCTTGGTTGCGGGGTTCTCCGAGCGGGTGATCTTCCGCGAAATGTTTCTCTCGGGCCTGACCCTGCTGGACCTGCGCCCGGATGATCCCCAGGCCATGTCCATGTCGAACATTGCCGCCCGTCAGGAGGTTCGCGAACTCATGCGCTCCCTTGGCCTCGCCGAGCCGGCCGATTCGGGTGAGAAACAGGCCGCCAACGCCTGACCCGGCCACACCGCTAAATTTTTTCGCCGGATATTTGAGCAACCGCTCAGTAAGTTGCCTGCTTGCATCACATGCAACTCTAAGTAGTATTGAAGATACGTATACCGCTTGTATGGTAGTGCAAAATTTCTAGAATGTTATTTTAAAGGTTTAAACGAATCCGACGGGTTCAGAGCTGACGGAAAGGGAGCATGAACGAACCTTAACGAACATCCTGACACATGGGCGCCGCGCGCACGCCCGCTTTCGACATCAGGTTACACCAACAGGAACGACACGATGGACTGCAATACCATCCAGGAAAATCGCCAGAAATCTGCTGGCTCAGCGCCACAAAACACCCGCGACACGCGCATGCTCCCGGCACAGGGGACACGCTCGGGTTTCCGCCTCGGGCTTCTGGAGGGGGAACTCGGCAACCCGGAAAAACTCTTCAAACTGGCGTTCGGCGATTACGGAGGCTCCGACGCATGCCGATGAGGCGGGTCCTGCTTGACACGCCCGTCTGGGTATCCTCCTTCGCGCATCTGGGCAGCCTCTCGGAGGTCGCGGTCCGGGTCATCTCCAACGCCGAAACGGTTTACGTCAGCCAGATCAGCGTCATGGACCTCGGCCAGAAAATCCGGCTTGGCCACTGGCCGGAAATGCACCCGGTCGTTCACCGCCTCGCCGACATTCCCGAGGAACAGGGTGCACAGACGGCAAAGTTCTCCCCTGAAATTTTCCGATACGCCAGCAACCCAGAATGGGCGCATATCGATCCCTTTGATCGCCTGATAGCGGCAACCGCCGAGTTTAACGACATGCTGCTTGTGACCAGACGCGCGGTATTCTCTGATCTCCCCAACCTGCGCCATATCTGGTAGCGGCGCCACGCTCCCCTCCCCCTGAACACAAAAAAAACCGGGCCGGCGCTGTGCCGACCCGGTTTTCTTTTGTCTGGTTGAGGGCTGTTGCCTCAGGTGCCCGGTGCGATGGGCACGCAGTCGGAACTTAGACGCGCAAGTTCCTCACAGGCCGACACGGCCGCCGCCTGGGACAGGCCCACGAACTGGGCGCGGAACACCCGCACGCCGTCGAGATTCGCGGTCTCGATCCGGCGCAGGCCGCCGCTCAGATGCGGCACGTCCTTGAGCGCGGTGGTCAGAAGCTGACGCTCAGCATCGCCCTTGGCCCGGAAAGCGCCCAGCTGCACGCCCCAGTCATTGCCACCCGTGGAGGTGTTGGACGTGGTGCCCATGGCCAGCTGCACCGTGCGTTTGATCTGCTCCGGCCGCTGGGGCGGCGTGTCATCAATAATGGCGGTGGAGGCCGCACCGGAGGCAAAGGTCGAGGCGGATCCGGCATCAGGCGCGGGCGGGGTTCCCCCCATGGCCGCGGGACGCGGCGCGGGGCGACCCATCAGGCGGGCAAAGTTCAAAAGACCGGCCTGCTCCTTGGAGGCGGCCAGCTCGGCATTCACCTCGGCGATTGCGGCGGCGATACCGGCATTGTTGCGGGCCACCGTGTTGGCCACACCCATCGACCGCGGCATGGGCCGCATGGTCAGGGCCGCAACGGCAATTGGTGTCTGCGACGCGGCGGCCACAACGGTTGTCGGCGATCTTAGCGGCGCGGGCGGAATTACCCGGGCAGTCCGCGGCATCCGGTCAAAGCCCAGATCCATTAGACGGGCGACCTCAGCATTGCGCGTCGCGCTGGAGCGTCCGCCCATCACGGCCACGATCACCCGCTTGTCGCCGCGCTTTGCGGAGGACACCAGGTTGAATCCGGCGGCACGGGTATATCCGGTCTTGATGCCGTCAGCGCCAGGATAGTCGGACAGAAGCCGGCGGTTGGTGTTGCGCACGGTCTTGATCCCGGCCGAAGTCGACTGACGGCTGAACAGGTTGTAATACTGCGGGAAATCATAAAAAAGCCGACGGCCCAGGTTCGCCATGTCCCGCGCGGTGGACATGTGCCCGGTGGCGGTGAGACCATGTGCGTTGCGGAACGAGGTGTTCGTCATGCCCATCGCCTTGGCATAGGCGTTCATGCGCTTGATAAACTCGGCCTCCGATCCGGCCACGGCCTCGCCCAGGGCGGTCGCGGCGTCATTGGCCGATTTCACGGCAGCCGCGCGAATCAGGTAGCGCAGTTCGATCGTCTGACCGGTACGCAGCCCCAGTTTAGACGGCGGCTCGGCGCTTGCATTGCTCGAAATACGAACTTTCTGGTTCAAGGAAAGCCGGCCCTTCTGGACCTCATCGAACACGATATAAAGGGTCATCATCTTGGTAAGAGACGCCGGGTGAACCCGGGTATCCGCATGCCTGGAATGAAGAACCTTGCCGGTTCTGGCATCCATGACGAGCGCCGCGTACTGGGCCGCCTGGGCCGTAGCGGCAAAAAACGCCAAACATATCAAGAGGAACAACCCGCGGGAAACGGTTTGGTACATCACTGCCTCCGGCGCATTTCGCGCCCATGCCTCAAATTTATCGCAAACACTACACGGCGAATGCTTTATTTTGATTTAATGTAACACGCTCATCGCGACTGGCAAACAGATTCCGGCGGAAAGCCAAACGGCGTGACATTTCCTTCAAAAAATGTTTGTTGCACTGCACAAAACAGCCTTGACGCAACGCAGCAAAGACCCTAGTTGTCTGTCATCGAAACAACGTCCCTATGGAGGAACTGCAATGACTGCTCGCACGACCAAGACTGCCGCCGCCGCAAAAAAAGAAGCTGCTTCCACCGTGGAAGATGCTACCGCAAAAGTTGAAAACTTCGTAGCCGAGACCCAGAAAACCGCTTCCGAGCAGTTTGAAAAAATGTCCAAAGGCTTCGAAGACCTGACTGCATTCAGCCAGGAAAACGTTGAAGCAATGGTCAAGTCTTCCGAAATCGCCGCCAAGGCTGCCGAAGGCATCACTTCCGAGATGAGCGCCTACTCGAAAAAAGCCTATGACGACGGTGTTGCTGCCGCTCAGGATCTGGCAAGCGCGAAGACCGTTTCCGAACTGTTTGAAAAGCAGTCCGCTTTTGCCCAGTCCGCTTTTGAAGGCTTCGTAAGCCAGGCAACCAAGATGAACGAAATCTACGTTGCAGCTGCGAAAGACATCACGGCTCCGCTCGGCGCACGCGTTACCGCCGCCACCGAGACCATGAAGTCCTACACGGCCTGATATACGGCCCGACCGCTTAAGGTACTCTCCTCCCTTTGTGCCTGGCGCTCAAGCCGCGAGCCCTGGAACCCGCCGGTTCCAGGGCGTTTTTGTATGGGGTGAATCACCCAGGCCGCACCGGCCCCGGCCTGCGGGGTTGAACCGCGGCACCGGGGTTCACAGTTAACCCTGACGGAATTTTGTGCCGTTCAGGCGGGATTATCCGTGAACCGCCCCGCCGGGGACCCTTTTCGCGCGGCGGGATTTTCATGTATAACCCCGTGAACGACACCTGATCGCTCAGGACGGAACTCATGGCTGCAGACAAAACAAACCCCGATGGGGACACCGGCGTAATTACCAAAACGCGCCCGAAAACCGAACGGCCACCGCTCTACAAGGTGATGCTGCTCAATGACGACTATACGCCGATGGAATTTGTCATCGTCGTGCTGGAGCGGTTTTTCGGCATCAGCCATCAGCAGGCTGTTGACATTATGCTGACCGTACACCGCAAGGGCCTGGCCGTTGTAGGTGTCTTTTCCTATGAGATTGCCGAAACCAAGGTCACCCAGGTCATGGATTTCTCCCGCCGGAACCAGCACCCGCTTCAGTGCACCATGGAAAGGGAATAGGCGGAACGCCTGAAACCCGATGTCCAAAACCGACCGTCTGTCCCTTGCCGTTGACGCCGGCGAACTTCGCCTGCCCGAGACCGGCTCCACAGTGTTTCTGCGCGCCGAACCCGCCGGGTTCCTGACGCGCGACCTGCCAGTTCTGTGCGAGCAGTCCTTTCGCCCCACCCATGACCGCCTCGCAGATGAGGGGCTGAACGTCAGCCCGCGGGTCGAGACCGAGGACGCGGGTCTTGTGATCGTCAACGCCACCCGCAGCCGCGCTGAGAACCTTGGCAACGTGGCCCGTGGCCTCGCCATGCTCCGCTCCGGCGGCACGCTCGCGGTCAACGGCAACAAGACGGATGGCATCGACAGCCTGGTGCGCCAGGTCGGCAAGGCCCTGCCCGCCGCCAGCACCTGGGTCAAGGCCCATGGCCGTGTCTCCTTCTTCGAACGTCCCGGCGCCCTGCCGGCGGAGGCCGAGGACTGGACCGCCGGGGCCGCGCCCGCGAAGAATGAGGAAGGTTTCTGGACCATGGCCGGTGTGTTTTCCCCCGCCGGGTCGGATCCGGGCAGCCACCGTCTGGTGGAAGCTTTCGACAAGCGGGTGCGTGGCCGTGTTGCCGATCTCGGCGCGGGCTGGGGCTGGCTCTCGGCACTTGCGCTGCATACCTGCGACAAGATCACCGGTATTGACCTCTATGAGGCTGAACGCCGCGCGCTGGACTGTGCCGAGCGCAATGTGGCCGATCCGCGTGCAGGGTTTCACTGGGCCGATGTGCCTTCGCTGCCGCGCATGACGGAGCCTTATGACACGGTGATCTGCAACCCGCCCTTCCATCAGGGTCGGGCTGCGGAGCCCGATCTGGGGGCCGCCTTCATCGCCACCGCCGCGCGCATCATGAAACCCGCCGCGACGCTGTTCATGGTCGCCAACCGGCAGCTGCCCTACGAGGCCGCGCTCGACGCGAACTTTGGCCACTGGAAGCAGCTCTCCGCCGACCGGAACTTCAAGGTGATCCTCGCCGCCCGGCCGAAGCGCAGGAGCGGGCGGTAGTGGATATGCCACTGCGACGCATCCGCGCCAAACCAGGGGCGGCGCTGCCCGGCGTAAACACCGGGCGGAACAGCTGACATGACACCGGCCCACACTTTATCCGCAAGGAGCCCCAAATGACCGACCCGGTCCAGCTGACCGCCGACCTGATCCGCTGCCCCTCCGTCACACCCGAGGAGGGCGGCGCCATCCAGCTGCTGGAAAAGCTCCTGTCAGAGGCCGGTTTCCGCACCCAGCGCCCCGACCGCAACGGTATCGCCAACCTCTATGCCGTCTGGGGCGAAAGCGGCCAAACGCTTGGCTTTAACGGCCATACCGATGTCGTGCCGACCGGTGACGAAAACGCCTGGGACCACCCGCCTTTTGCCGCGGAAATCCGCGACGGCATTATGTTCGGCCGCGGCGCCCAGGACATGAAATCCGCCGACGCGGCGTTCGTGGCCGCGGCCATCGACTTTGTCACAAACACCCCTCCCGAGGGCCGCATCGCCATCGCCATCACCGGCGATGAGGAAGGCGACGGCGTGGACGGAACAAAGGCTATCCTCGACTGGATGGAAGAGGCGGGCGAAAAAATCGACCACTGCATCGTGGGCGAGCCGACCTGCCCAGCCAACATGGGTGAAATGATCAAAATCGGCCGTCGCGGGTCGATCACGGCCTACCTGACCGCCACCGGCACCCAGGGCCATTCCGCCTACCCCCACAAGGCGAACAATCCGATCCCGGCCATGGTCCACCTGCTCGACCGGTTCGCCAGCATGGAGCTTGATCAGGGCACCGATCATTTCGACCCGTCTACGCTGGCCATCACCAGCGTCGATGTGGGCAACAGGGCCAACAACGTAATCCCCGCCGAAATCCGCGCGATGATGAACATCCGCTTCAATGACCGGCACAGTTCAGACAGCCTCTCGGAAATGATCCGCGCAGAGGCCGCCCTCGTCTCAGGCAAATTTGGCGTTGAAATCGACGTCAGGTTCCGCGTCACCGGCGAAAGCTTCATCACCGAGCCGGGCCCCTTCGTGGAGCTTGTCGCCAAGGCGGTCGAGGCCGTCACGGGTGTGACGCCCGAGCTGTCCACCACCGGCGGCACGTCGGACGCGCGCTACATCAAATACCACTGCCCGGTTGTGGAGTTCGGCCTTGTCGGCAACACCATGCACCAGATCAATGAGCGCGTCCCGGTCGATGAGATCACCGCCCTGCGTGACGTGTACGCCCGCGTGCTGAAGGACTATTTCAGCGGCTGATCCGGCCGAAATGGCAAGGGGCGACACACGCCGCCCCGGATATCCTCAAACCGGCTGGCCCTCAAACGCGTCGGTTTCGGCATCGGCGACCGCCGGTCCGGGTGAGCCACCCACAAAGGCCATGCCCGCACCGCGGTCGGCCAGATCAGTGTCGGGCGCAAACCCGTCCACCCTGGCCCGGACCCGCAGACGCGCCCGCACGGTTTCCGCGTCGGATGGCACAGCGGCATCGTCGCGCACCTCCTGCCAGAGCAACGCGGCGACACCGGCCACATGCGGACAGGCCATGGAAGTGCCGTTCAGGGTTTTCAGCCCGCCACCCGACGCTGCTGAGAGAATATTGACGCCAGGCCCGGTAATCGTCGCGTCGGTGTTGGAGAAATAGGCGATCCGGTATCCGTCCCGCCCCTGCCCGGCGGCGGCCACCGAAATCACGTCCTCGGCCGCAGCCGGGAGACTGGCCGACACCTCAAAATTGGGATTGTCATTGCGGCGGCTTTCATTGCCCGCCGCGGCCACCACCACGGAACTGTTGCCCAGCATCGCCCGCGCCTGAACCACCTCCATCAGCGCGTCAAACATGCGCAGGTTCTCACGATAGCCCACCAAGGCAGCAGAGGTCGCCACATCCAGCGGCCAGCCATTGTTCACGAGCCATGCCACGAAGCCGGGAAAATCGAAGCCCAGCGACATGGAGATCACGTCCGCCTCCTCACGGGCGGCCCATTCAATGGCGTCGAAGATCATTTTCGAGCTGCCACCGCCATCATTGCCCAGCACCTTGCCGATCAGAACATCCGTCACGCCCGGCGCCACGCCAATCCGGGTGCCCTCCACGTCGCGGCCAAAGATCGTGCCCGCACAATGCGTGCCATGCCCGTTCAGATCGCCATCGCCGTCGCCGGAAAAGTCCCGCTGGGTGAAAGTCACACCCGCAAACGCCTTATGCCCCGCATCCACGCCGGTATCGAGCACCGCAACCCGCGTTCCCGCGCCGGTCAGCGCGCTGTTCGAGGCCCCAACCGCGTCAATGCCCCAGGCTGTTGTCGCGTCCGCGAGGCCCATATCGGCCAGGGGCGCGATCAGACGGGTGGGCATGTCCGGCGCAATGGCCCGCACGGTCGGATCCCGCGCGATCTCCTGACGGCCATTGGCATCAAGTGTCTCGAACTCGATCGTCGCCTCAGCCTCGGTTTCCGAACTGAAATGGCGCGTCACGCCAAAGGAGCCGACGCCCGGAAACTCCTCATCCGCCGGGTTCGGCATACGCAGAACGATATGTGTATTTTGCATGATGAACTCACTCCCGAAATAAATTATCTGAAATCCGGCCCGCTCCAAATCTGCGCGACCGCGTCGGGACCATACCACAAAATCGGCTCATAATGTAGTCGCGATCCGATTATGGTCGCCGGCCTGCATGGACAGTGCCCCACGCCCGCGCTAAGCGCACGGGCCTCAAGGCAGATGTGAGGGAGCACAGCTATTGCCCGAACCGGAGGTTCTGTCCGTATTCCTGCTCGCGGCCGTGGCTCTGGGGCTCGCGCCCGGCCCGGACAACATTTTCGTGCTGACCCAGTCGGCCCTCTACGGCCGCCCCGCCGGGTTCGCGGTGACCTTGGGTCTTTGCACGGGACTTTTGGTCCACACCACCGCTGTCGCCCTGGGTGTCGCGGCCATCGTCGCGACCTCGGCCATGGCTTTCACCGCCATCAAGCTGATCGGAGCCGCGTATCTTCTGTACCTCGCCTGGCAGGCCGTGAAAGCAGGCAGCACGCGGATGGCGGACCAGGGCGGCACGCAGCCCGGGCTGTCCCGGCTCTACCGCCGTGGCATCGTGATGAACATCACCAACCCCAAGGTCGCGATATTCTTCCTCGCCTTCCTGCCCCAGTTCGCGGACCCCGCGGCCGGGCCGCTTGCGCCGCAGCTCATGGTGCTTGGCGGGTTTTTCATCCTGGCAACCGTGGTGGTGTTTGGCGGCATCGCCCTTTGCGCGGGTTTTCTCGGCGAGCATCTGAAACACTCGCCGCGGGCGCAGGTGATCCTCAACCGTATTGCGGCTGTGGTCTTTGCCGGTCTGGCGGCCCGTCTGCTGGTGACCGAACGCTGACCGGCCGCCCGCGGGATCAGGTATTGAAGAGGAAGTGCAGGACGTCGCCGTCCTTAACCTGGTAAGCCTTGCCCTCAGCGCGCAGCTTGCCCGCCTCGCGCGCCGCCTGTTCCCCGCCCAGAGCCACGAAATCGTCATAGGCCACGGTCTCGGCCCGGATGAAACCGCGCTCAAAATCGCCATGGATCACGCCCGCCGCCTGTGGCGCCGTCGCGCCTACCGGAATGGTCCAGGCCCGCGCCTCTTTCGGCCCAACGGTGAAATAGGTCTGAAGGCCGAGCAGGGCATGGCCCGCCGTAATGATGCGGTCGAGCCCGGATTCCTCCAGCCCGAGTGATTCCAGGAACTCGTCCCGCTCCGCGTCGTCGAGCTGGGCGATCTCCTCCTCAATGGCCGCCGAGATCACGACACTCGCAGCCCCCGTGGCCTCCGCCATTTTGGCAACCGCGGCCGAGTACTCATTGCCCTCCGCCGCCGCGTCCTCGTCCACGTTGCAAACATAAAGCACGGGCTTTGAGGTCAGAAGCTGCAACAACCGCCAGTTCCGCGCGTCTTCCGCAGACACCTCAACCGACCGGGCCGGCTTACCGTTTTCCAGCGCGTCCCTGGCCATCAGCAGGAGCCGGTTCTGGTCCTGCGCGTCGCGGTCATTGCCTTTGAGCTTGCGCACCAAACCGGCAATCCGCTTCTCGACGCTTTCCAGATCCGCGAGCATCAGCTCGGTCTCGATGGTCTCGGCATCCGCGACCGGATCAACGCGCCCGTCCACATGGGTGACGTCGTCATCCTCGAAACAGCGCAGGACATGGGCAATCGCGTCGCATTCGCGGATATTGGCCAGGAACTGGTTGCCAAGCCCCTCACCTTTCGAGGCTCCCTTCACCAGCCCGGCAATGTCCACGAAGGTCATGCGGGTGGGAATGATCTGTTTTGAACTGGCAATCGCGGCCAGTTTGTCGAGCCGGGCATCCGGCACGTTCACGTCGCCCACATTCGGCTCAATCGTGCAGAACGGAAAATTCGCCGCCTGCGCCGCCGCCGTCCGCGTCAGCGCGTTAAACAGCGTCGATTTTCCCACATTCGGCAGCCCAACAATACCGGTCTTAAAGCCCATCCGAGCCTCCAATTTCGCGTTTGGCGCATCTAGGGCAGGCAGGGCATGGGGGTCAAGTGTGGCGGGGGGCCGCGCGACGCTTCAGCGAGCCACCATTGGCACGGAATCAAGGGGTGCAACCCCGCCGTGCCAGCGCCGGTCCGGCCCAATGGGCCGGCGCTCCGTCGACGGTCCCGCGCCGCTGAACCAAAGACAGTCCACGGCACCATAAAACCGCGCCGTACAGCCCGCGGCAGCGCCACCCCCCGGCCCGGCGCTGGCACGGCTCATCGCAACCGCCATTTAACGCGGAAAGCATATGCCAACACCCCCTACCTCCCCGCTTGATTCTCCCCCCTTCCTGGGTCAAACACATGCCCGGACATCGGGTGAGGACACATGACACGTATCGACCGCAAATTCGCGCAACTGGCCCATGACGGCAAAAAGGCCTTCGTGGCATTCGTCATGGCCGGCGACCCGGACTACGACCGCTCGCTTGAGGTCATCAAGGGGCTGCCCGGCGCGGGCGTCGACGTGATCGAGCTTGGCATGCCCTTCACCGACCCCATGGCCGACGGCCCCGCCATCCAGCTTGCGGGTCAGCGTGCACTGAAAGCCGGCATGAACATGGACCGCACCCTGGAAATGGTGCGTGCCTTCCGCGAAACCGACGACACCACCCCCATCGTGCTCATGGGCTATTACAACCCGGTCTACGCCAGGGGCGTCGACAAATTCCTCGCCGATGCAACCGCCGCGGGCGTCGACGGCCTGATCATCGTGGACCTGCCGCCGGAGGAGGATGACGAGCTTTGCATCCCCGCCACCCGCGAGGGCATCAATTTCATCCGCCTCGCCACACCGACCACGGATGACAAACGCCTGCCCAAGGTGCTCACCAACACCACCGGCTTCGTCTACTACGTCTCCATCACCGGCATCACCGGCGCGGCGGAGGCAAATGCCGCGAAGGTCCAGCCCGAGGTTTCCCGCATCAAGACCGCCACCGACCTGCCTGTCTGCGTGGGCTTTGGCATCAAAACGCCCGAAGGCGCCCGCGCCATGGCCGAGGTGGCCGACGGTGTTGTGGTGGGCTCCGCCATCGTGCAAAAACTGGCGGAAGGTGCGGATGCCGGATCCGTTCTTGAATTTGTTGAGGGTCTCAGCAGCGCGGTTCACTCGGTCTGACGACACGCCGCCCCCGCGCCGCGGACCCACCAGACCAGCGGAGGAAACACCGTGTTTTCAAACCGGACGGGCCTCAGCGGCGCAAAAATCCTGCTTCTTGCCATTCTGGTGGGCCTGGCCGGGCTCATCATCTTCAAACGCCTCCAGGACCTGCTGCCGCCTGACAGCCTGACCTTCGCCGCCGGGCGCGAGGACAGCGCGTATTACCAGCTGGCACAGCGCTACCGGACAGCCCTCGCCAGGGACGGGGTCGAGGTCAGTATCATCGACACCGCCGGATCGGTTGAGAACGCCGACCTTCTCGGCCGTGGCGAGGCCGACGTGGCCTTCCTCCAGGGTGGCATCCCACTCACCGGCAACACCGAAAACCTTGAGGCCATCGCCGCGACCTTCCTCGAACCCCTGTGGATTTTCCACCGGGGCATGCTGATCAACCCGTCCGACCCCATCAACTGGGACACGCTCAACGTAGCAGTGGGCGAGGATGGCAGCGGCACGCGCTATGTGGTCGACGCGCTGGTCTCAGCCATGGACACGCGCCTGATCACCGAAAACGCCCTGCCCATCGGCGGCAGCGCGGCGGTGGATGCCCTGCGCACCGGCGAGGCGGATGTGGCGCTTTTCGTCGCTCCGGTCAGTGCACCCTACCTTCAGGATCTGTTCAGCCGCCACGATACCCCGCCCATCGCGGTGCGCGACGGCGAGGCCCTGGTCCGGCAGCTGCCATTCGTACAGCTGGCCAAAATTCCCCGCTCCGGCCTTGATTATGCCGCCGTCCATCCCGCTCAGGACATCGAGCTCATCGCCATGATCGGCCGGCTGGTGGCCCAGGCCGACCTGCACCCGGCCCTCGTTGACCGGCTGGTGAACGCCGCGCGCACCATCCATGCCGACCGCGACCTGATCACAGACAAAAACCAGTTCCCCAACACCACCGGCCTGAACATGGCCGTCAACGCCCAGGCCGCCAACCTGCTCTCCGGTCCACCCAGCGGGCTCTACAACTACCTGCCCTGGTGGGTCGTGGCCCAGATCAACAGCTTCGCGCTCCTGCTCCTGCCGCTCTTCGTGATCCTGGTGCCGCTCATGCGCATCCTGCCTGGCATCTACCGCTGGCGGATGCATTCCCGCGTCTACCGCCGCTACCCCGAACTGCTCGACATCGAACACGACGCCCTGCGCAACATGAAGGGCGCCGACCTCGACAGCCTGGAGACCCGCCTCCTCGACATCGAACGCGAGGTCGTGAACCTCAAACTCCCCGTTCGCTACCAGGAATACGCCTATACCATGCGCATGCATATCGACCTGGTGCGGCAGAGGTTGGCAGCCATACGGGAGTTGCGCAAAGGGGAGTGAGCGCCGCTCACCCGCCCTCCGGCGTCACCTTGCCCGCAAACTCCGTCCGCACCACCGAGCGCAGAATGGTGCGGAGGTGGTTGATGCCCGCGTTCTTGCCCGAGGAGCGGCGCCGCACGAGGCCCACGGACCGGGTGAACCGCCCCTGGCGGAACGGCCGTACGGCGATGGTCGTGTCCCGGCCCTCCACCTCCGACGCGACATAGAGCAGCGGCAGAAACGTCGCCCCCATCGCCATGCCCACCATCTGGCGCAGCGCGTCGAGACTGGTCCCCTCGTAGTCGCGCTGAAGCCCCGCCCCGACCTCGCCGCAGAGCGCACTGATCTGGTCGTGCAGCACATAAGCGGGCCCGAGACTGAGCATCACCAGCCCCTCGATATCCGCGTCCACAATGCCCTGCTTCCCGGCCAGCGGATGATCGACCGGAACCGCCAGGGCCAGCGGTTCGCGATAGAGCCGGTCCACCACCAGGTCATGCCCCGACACGGGCAACTGCGTCAGAATGACGTCATGTTCTCCCAGTTCCAGTTCAGCGAGCAGGTCACGCGGTGTCGTCTCACGCACATAGAGTTTCAGCTCCGGATGCGCCTGGTGCAATGCGCCCACAACCTGCGGCAGAAGATAGGGGCCTATCGTTGGCGTCGTCCCCAGCCGAATGGTCCCCGACGCCCCCGCCTGCAGGGAGACCGACACATCCACCAGGTCCTGAACCTGGGCCACAATCTCCCCGGCCCGCTCCCGCACCTCACGCCCGGCCGGGGTCAGCCGAAACGGCCCCCGCCCCCGTTCATACAGGCGCAGGTTGAGAAGCTCCTCCAGATTGGAAATCTGAACGCTGAGCGACGGCTGCGCGATGCCAAGCTGCCGCGCCGCGCGCCCAAAATGCCCGGTATCGGCCAAAGCCACGAAGTATCTAAGCTGTTTGAGGCTCGGTAACGCCTTCATCCGCCGCCGCATCCCTTCCGCAACTTCAATAGGAAACTTCTATCGAAATAAGGAATTTCATTGTCTTTTTCAAACCCCCGAAATCCCCAAATTCAGGGGACGGGAGCCGTGACCGCCTGGACCTTCCAGGCCGCCCCAGGCCCCCGCAACCTCAGGGACCCGACCAGGGCCGGATCAAAACAAGGAGAAACTGCAATGAATGCCATACCGACCCCCCAAAACCTGTCTCTCGCCGCACGCGCCTCGCTGCTGAACATGC
Organism: Amaricoccus tamworthensis; assembly: GCF_049800875.1. Taxonomy (NCBI): domain Bacteria; kingdom Pseudomonadati; phylum Pseudomonadota; class Alphaproteobacteria; order Rhodobacterales; family Paracoccaceae; genus Amaricoccus; species Amaricoccus tamworthensis. The sequence goes on from NZ_JBNAFV010000003.1 coordinate 205,434, forward strand.
GCAAAAAGCGTCTCGAACGCGATATTGCCACCGAGATGGGCCGGCCGCTTCCCTGCAACATCGAACTCGGACGCCTGAAACGCTCGAAACTGCGCCTGAAGGATGAAATCGCCTCGATCGACGGCGTGCTCAGTACCCTGCAGCGCGTCGGCCCCGGGCACCGGTTGGGCTGACCACCCTCCGCGCCCCGTGGCGGAACTTCCCCCGCTTCTGACCGTTGAATGTGACAGACGGGATCCGCCACAAAACCAACGCCGACAGGGGGCGCAAACACATGAACCACCACCGCCAGTCCGACCTGATCAGCTGGAGCCGCCGCCATGTCGAGATGACCTCCCTCGTTTTGATGGGCATCATCGTGGCCGCGGGCTGGGCCCTGGCCGAACTGGTGGACGAGGTTGTGGAGGGGTCAACCCGCAACCTCGACCGCGACATACTGCTGCTCCTGCGCACCCCGGGGGACCTCTCAAACCCGATCGGTCCGCCATGGCTGGAGGAAATGGGCCGCGACTTCACCGCCTTGGGCGGCGTCGCGGTTCTGACCCTCACCACGGTCGTCGTGGCCGTGTTCTTCCTGCTGCGCCACCGCTGGACATCCATGCTCTACATTCTTGTGGCCGTCGGCGGCGGCATCCTGATCAGCGGCTTCGCCAAGGAGTTCTTCGACCGCCCGAGGCCCGATCTCGTCCCCCACGGCTCGATTGTCCACACCGCCAGCTTCCCGTCGGGCCATTCCATGATGGCCGCCGTAACCTATCTGTCGCTGGGCGTACTGATCGCGCGGGTTCAGCCCAGACGCATGCTGAAAATCTACACCCTCGCCGTCGCCGTTCTGCTCGCGGTCTGCGTCGGCGTCAGCCGGGTCTTTATGGGCGTTCACTGGCCCACGGATGTGGCCGCCGGCTGGCTCGCGGGCGGCGCCTGGGCCATGATCTGCCTGCTCGTCGCCCGAAACCTTGCCCGCCACGGCCATGTCGAAACCGAAGTCCTGGACGACACACCCTGACCCCGGCCTCCCTGTCCGCTTGGGCGCCGATCACAACTGTCCCAACCGCCCCAAAAAAAAACCCAACGGCGGTGAATAGTTTGTAAGGTCGAAAGCGTTCGAAACGCGCGAACACGGTACCGCCGAAGGTTAGCCGCAATGGCACGCCGTTTCGCCGACAGAGGGGAGAGACGCATGAAATCACGGTTTGCTTCGGTCATTGGGCTCGTTGCACTGATCGCCTCGGCGCCCGCCGACCCGGTATCAGCGCAGGAGACAAAACCCAACATCCTCGTCATCTGGGGCGATGACGTGGGCTACGATAATATCAGCGCCTACAATCTCGGCATGATGGGTTACAAGACACCCAATATCGACCGCATCGCCGAGGAGGGCGCGCTGTTCACCGACTACTACGCCCAGCAAAGTTGCACGGCTGGACGCGCCGCCTTCATCCTGGGCCAGCATCCGTTCCGGACCGGCCTTCTAACCATCGGCATGCCCGGCTCCGACCACGGCATCCCGGAATGGACGCCGACCATTGCCTCGCTGCTGAAAAACCATGACTACGCCACGGGACAGTTCGGCAAAAACCACCTCGGCGACCAGGACCAGCATCTCCCGACCAATCACGGTTTCGACGAGTTCTTTGGCAACCTCTATCACCTCAATGCCGAGGAGGAGCCGGAAACCTATTACTATCCCGATGACCCCGAATTCCGTGAGAATTTCGGTCCACGCGGCGTGATCCGGGCAAGTGCCGACGGCAGCGTCGAGGATACCGGGCCGATGACCCGCAAACGCATGGAAACCGCCGACCAGGAGTTTATCGCCTCCGCGTTTGACTTCATGGACCGGGCAGTGGCCGAGGACCGGCCGTTTTTCGTGTGGCTCAACACCACGCGGATGCATGTCCACACCCGCCTGACCCCCGGTCTGGAAGGCAGGAGCGGCGTGAGCATCTACGCCGATGGCATGCTGGAACATGATGACCACGTGGGCATGGCGCTCGACAAACTCGACGAGCTGGGCATCGCGGACAACACCATCGTTTTCTATTCCAGCGACAACGGGGCGGAGACCTTTACCTGGCCCGATGGCGGCACGACCCGCTTCAAGGAGGGGAAAGGCACCACCTGGGAAGGCGGCATGCGTGTGCCCGCCGTGGTCCGCTGGCCGGGCGTCATTGAGCCCGGCACCATCTACAACGACATCATGTCGCATGAGGACTGGATGCCAACGCTGCTCGCCGGAGTGGGTGAGCCCGACATCGTGGAAAAACTGAAAGAGGGCCACACCGCCAACGGGAAGGAGTTCCGCGTGCATCCCGACGGCTACAACTTCCTGCCCTATTTCCGGGGCGAGGTCGACGAGGGTCCGCGCGAGGAGATCATGTATTTCGGCCAGGGCGGGGAGCTGAACGCCATCCGCTGGAAGGACTGGAAGCTGAGTTTCGCCCTGCTGGAAGGCAACATGGCCACGGCGGTCCGCGACGTTCCGGCCTGGCCCGAGATCGTGAACCTGCGCGCTGATCCGTTTGAGAGCGCACCCGACGAGTCCGAGATGTACATGCGCTGGATGATCGACAACATGTGGCTCTTCGTGCCGGTCGCGGCGAAGGCCGAGGAGTTCCTCCTGTCGATCCCCGACTACCCGTTCCAGATCGGCCAGACTTTCAACCTGGCGAACGTAAGTTACCGGACGTTCCAGGAACAGGGCGTGTTGGAACAGCTGCGCCGCCTTGAGGGCCTGGGTCAGCAGTAACCCACAGACAAGTACACGAACCGGTATGGGGCGGTCATCCGCCCCGTACCCAGCCACAACATGCAGGTCGCCGAAAGGAACCCATAAAAGTGCCATTCCTCTCATGCACCCGCCGGATGTCCTACGCCCTGGCCGTCAGTCTCACATTCGCCGCGCCTGGCCTGGCACAGCAGGGCGGTTCCCATACCCCGCCCCGGCTCATCCTTCAGATCACCGTTGACCAGCTGCGCGGTGATCTGCTCGACCGCTACGCAAGGAACCTCGGGGAAGACGGGTTCCGGCGGCTTCTCAATACCGGCGTTCATTTCACCAACGCCCATCACCGCCATGCCAATACCGAGACCATCGTAGGCCACACCACGCTCGCCACCGGGACCGACCCCGCCATCCACGGCATGGTCGCCAACCTCTGGTTCGACCGGATCGCTGGCGAACAGGTCTATAACGTTCAGGATGCGGACTTTCCCCTGGTGGGCGCGCAGGGCGTCGATGCGGGTACCGAAATCGACCCCACCCAGCGCGCCGCGTCCACCGACGGGCGTTCACCACGCAACATCATCACCTCCACCATCTCCGACGAAATCGCACTTCATTACGGGCCGGATGCCAAAATTTTCGGTGTCTCCATCAAGGACCGCGGCGCCATATCCATGGCCGGGCATGCCGGCACCGCCTACTGGTTCTCCAAATCGGAAGGGCGGTTTGTTACCAGCACCTTCTACCGCGACGACTATCCCGGATGGGTGGCCGACTGGATTGCTTCGGGAAAGGTCGCCAGCTATGCCGGGCAGCTCTGGGACCTGTCCGAGCCAGCCGAAACTTACCTTTTCGGCGGCCGCGACGACCAGCCGTGGGAAACCGTCGCCCCGCCCTGGATGACGGATTTCCCCGGTTTCGGCAGCACCTTCCCCCATGCCTGGGGCGACATTGACGACAGGTATTTCACCACCCGTCTCACACTGAGCCCCGCCGGAGACGAAATCACCGCCGATTTCGCCAGGGCGATCATCGATGCGGAGGGGCTGGGTCAGGACAGCATACCGGACTACCTCTCGGTCAGCTTCTCCTCGACCGACTACGTGGGCCATCTTTTCACGCCCTCCAGCCTTGAAGCCGAGGACAACCTTATGAGACTGGACGAAACCCTTGCCGATCTGCTTGCACATGTGGACATGCGTATCGGCCTCGACAATACCCTTGTTGTCCTGTCATCGGATCATGGCGCCCCGGAGCATCCAGGCTACCTTGCAACGCTCGGTATTGAAGCGGGCACGTTCGACTTCGACCGGGTCGACACGGAGCCAGGCTTTGTCCGCCTGACGGCCGAATTCGGGGAAAGCCGGGACCTGATCCGCAATTTCTCGAACCCGTATCTTTATCTCGACACCGAAGAGATTTTGGCGCGTGGTCTCGATCAGGCCACAGTGGAACGCGCGGTATCCGCGGAACTTGAGCGCCTGCCGGGAATTGCCCACGCCATCCCGGCAACCGCCCTGCGCGACGGTGCGATACCGCCGGGCCGGATACCGGAGGCCGTCCTCGCGAACTTCCACCCCGACCGCTCGGGCGATATTTACATTGTGTTTGAGCCGCACTGGTTTATTGCGGATTTCGACGGATTGCGGGTCGCTTCGGCCCATGGCTCGCCCTGGACCTACGACACCCACGTTCCGATCATCATCGCAGGCCCGGGCATCGAACGCGCCCGTGTTGCCCGTCGCGTGGAAACCGTCGATCTTGCCCCAACGATTGCGGCCATTCTGGGAACGAAACCGCCCTCGGGCGCGCTGGGAGAGCCGCTTGTGGAGGCACTCAGGTAACGGCCGCTACCAGTCGACGTTGAATTTTCGCACCACGGCCTGGATATCATCGTCCGACAGGCCCCTGGGCTGCATCCCGCGGGTCAGAAGCGCGAGTTTGGCCGTTTCCTCCAGCTCCTCCATGGCAAACACCGCGGCCATGAGGTCCTTCCCCGCCACCACCGGCCCGTGATTGGCCAGCAGCACGGCAGAGCGTTCACCCGCAAGACCCCTCACCGCATCGCCCATGGCCGGATCACCCGGCAGGAAAAACGGCAGCAGCTTCACCTTCCCTACCCGCATGATCGTGTAGGGCGTAAGCGGTGGCAGCACGCTGTCCGGGTCGGTTTCCGGCAGCATGGACAGAGCCACGGAATGGGTCGAATGCAGATGCACCACCGCCCCCGTCCCTTCCCGCGTCTCGTAGAACGCGGAATGCAGCGGCGTTTCCTTCGTCGGCGCATCGCCCGAGACGTGGCGAAAATCCTGGTCCAAAAGGCTCAGCCGCGCCGGATCGAGAAACCCCATCGCCTGGCCGGTCGGCGTCACGAGCACACTTCCGTCCGACAGCCGCGCCGAAATGTTCCCCGAGGCGCCACAGGTCAGCCCCCGGTCGAACATGGATTTCGCGAGGGTACAGATGTCCTCGCGCAGTTTCGCTTCCTCGCTCAACGCCCCGTCTCCATCAGCGACAGTGTCTCCGCGAAAAATGCCGGCCCGCCAAAGTTCCCCGATTTCAGCGCCAGGGCGAGATCGCCGCTGCGCATCAGCGGCACGCCCGCCGCCGCCCGCGGCCCGATCTGCAACTCCCGCGCGCCAAGCCCACGCACAACCGCGCCGGAGGTCTCACCCCCCGCCACCACAAGCCGCCTTACCCCCCGGGCCGCCAGCCGCCTGGCAAGTGCGGCAAACAACCCCTCGATGGCTCCGGCGACCTTCTCCGTGCCAAAGGTTTCCTGCGCCGCCCTCACCACATCCGGATCGGCCGATGAATACACCAGCGGCGCCACATCCTGCGCCAGAACCCAGTCGGCAATCGCATCGGGATCATACGCGCCCTCAACCGCCTGCCGCGCCTCGATCTGCCGCGCCGGCGCCTTTTGCAGATACTCCGCCACCTGCGCCCGTGTCGCCCGGCTGCACGACCCTGAAATGACCGCCCCCGGCCCGTCCACCGGCTCCCAGGTCGGCGTGCTCGCCTCAAACCCGTAATTCCCCGGCAGGCCCAGCGCGATACCCGATCCACCACAGAGCAGAGGCAAACCGGCCGCCGCCCCGCCGATTCTTATGAGGTCCTCATCGGCAATCGCATCAACCACCACATGGGCGTCACCAGCCAAAGCCTCAACAATCGCCGCGTCCCCCTGCCGCACGGTTGCGGCCGGTACATGCGCAATGACCCGTTTGGACTGCGCACCCAAAACCCGGCGAATATCCGCGTCACGCATGGGCGTCAGCGGATGGTCCTCCATCCCGCTCTCATTGAGCAAACGGTCACCGACAAAGAGATGCCCCATATAGACGCTGCGCCCGTTCTCCGGAAACGCCGGGCAGACGATCACCGGACCGGCCCCGACGCGGGCGGCCAGGGCATCCAGAACCGGGCCAATATTGCCCCGCTCGGTGCTATCGAAGGTCGAGCAGACCTTGAGGATGATCTGCTCCGCACCCTGCGCGAGAAGCCAGTCACAGGCCGCCATCGACGCCTCAATCGCCTCATCCACCGGGGCCGTGCGTGATTTCAGCGCCACCACCCCGGCCCCCAGGTCCGGATCAGCGGACCCGGACGGAATACCAATAAACTGCGCCACGGGCATCCCCGCCTCCGCGAGGGTCAGTGCGATATCGGACGCGCCGGTAAAATCGTCTGCAATCACTCCAATCCTCACGACCGCGCACCCTTCACCGGACCCGCATCCAGCCGGTGGATGTGCCCGGCCAGTTCACTGGGGAAATACTCCCGCACCAGCGGATCATGCCCCGGCACGATCAGCCTGGGCGACGAGGCGAGACGCTCCAGCGTGGCGAACCCGTCGAGCATGTTCTGAAGGTCCACCACGATCGGAAAGGGTTTGCGCGCCTGAAAATTCTCATAGAAATGCGCCGCATCCGAGGCGAGCACCAGCCACCCGGCCCGCGTCCGCACCCGCACGCACTGCAACCCGCGGCTGTGGCCCCCGATGCAGTGCACCGTCACGCCCTCCGCAACCTCTGCATCGCCCTCGTGGAAAATCACCTTGCCGGAATAGAGCCGTTTGATCGCCTCACAGACATGCCCGGCGGTAAACGGCATGCGCAACGTGTCGTGGCACATGCACGGCCCGGTCGCATAGGCCATCTCCGCGGTCTGAAGGTGCAGCGTCGCATTGGCAAACAGGTGCAGCCCACCGGCATGATCGTAGTGCAGATGGGTGACAATCACCTGGGACACGTCCTCCGGCCGGATCCCGAACGGCGCCAGGGCCGCGACCGGATCGAGACGGATGGGCCGCCCGCGCGCCGTGGCCTCGGCGTCGTCATAGCCCGTATCGACCAGGATCACCTCGCTCCCTCGCCGCAGCAGCCACATGAAATAGTCCATCGCATGGGGCGCGTCGTGGTTGTCATCAAAGATAAAACTGTCGGCACGGGTCCGCGCGTTCCGGTCCGCGTATTTTATCGCGAAAACCTCCCACTCACTCACGACACGACCTCCCCATATGTACGCACCTCCTTGTCGGCCACCATCCGCGCCACCTGACCGTCAAATGCCCTGAAATGCGGACTGGCCAGATGTGCGTCAAAGGCCGCCCGGTCGATGTAAAGCTCATAGAGAAACACCTCATCGGGCCGCCCCGCATCCGTGCAGACGTCAAACCGGTGACAGCCCTCCTCCTCCGCCAGCGAGACACGCGCGTTTTCCCGCATCGCCGGCAGGAACGAGGCCATCTCACCCTCCCTGATCCGAAACAGCACAACAACCGCAAACATCACGCAAATCTCCCACGCAGTTTCCCAAACGCCCTCTTCACGGTCGGCACCTGGCTCAAAATCAGCGCCAGATTCAGCGCCAGCAAAACGGCCGCAACCGGACGGGACCCGAAGACCGAGAGATCCCCACCCGAAATCAGCAGCGACCGGCGGAACGTCTCGTCAAAAAGCCCACCAAGTATGACGCCAATCACCAGAGGCGCGATGGGATATTTCATCAGGTTCATGAAATAGGCGACAAATCCCACGCCCAGCATCAGGTAAAGGTCATTGATCCCGCCGCCCACACTGAACGATCCAATGGTCGTCAGAACCATGACAATGGGCAGAAAAACCACCTGGGGGATGCGCAGGATTTTCATGAAAATCCGCGCCGTAAACAGCCCCATGATAAACATCGTGACCGAGGCCAGCACCATGATCGCCACCACCCGCAGGATGATCGCGGGATCAATCGTCGGGCCAGGAATGATGTTGTTGATCTTGAACGCGCCCATCAGCGCCGCCGCTGGCGGAGAGCCCGGAATACCCAGCACCAGAAGCGGGATCAGCGCCCCGCCAATACAGGCGTTGTTCGCCGTCTCCGATGACAGCAGCCCTTCCAGAGATCCCTTGCCGAATTTGTCGCCCTCCCGGCTCACGGTCTTGCCGACGCCATAGCTGACCCAGCCGGCCACGTCCTCGCCGACACCGGGCAGCGCACCGACACCCGTGCCAATCACGCCCGAGCGGGCAATGGTGGGCAGATACCGCCGGATCGCGGCCATGTTGGGCAGAATGCGGCCCTTCAACTGGACCATCTGTCCCAGTTCCATGTGGCGCATCCCCTCGATGATCTGCGGCACCGCAAACGCACCCATCAGCACCGGCACCACCTGAAACCCGCTGAGCATGTAGGACCACCCAAACGTGTAGCGCGGCTCGCTGAGCAGCGGATCAAGCCCCACCATGGCCATGGCAAGGCCAATCAGCCCCGAAATCCAGCCCTTGATGACCAGGTCCTCGGACATCAGCGTTCCCGACAGAAGAATGCCAAACAGCGCCAGCAGGGCTTTCTCCGGACTCGCGATGTTTTTCGAGAGCAAAAGCAGCAGCCAGACAAAAACCAGCAGCGCAAGGGTCCCGATCAGCGTGCCAATAAAACTCGCAGTGGTCGTCAGGCCCAACGCCTCACCGCCGCGTCCCGCCTTGGCGAGGGGATAGCCGTCCATCGCCGTCGCCGCACTCGCCGCCGTTCCTGGAATGTTAAGCAGGATCGACGGGTACGACCCGCCATAAATCGCGCCGACATAAGCCCCGAGCAGCGCAATGAGCGAATAGTCGAGCGGGATCTTGTTCCCGAAAAACCCCGTAAGGATCGTCACCGCCAGCGTCGCCGTCAGCCCAGGCAGCGCCCCGAAGGTGATGCCCAGAAACACCGACACCACCAGATAAATATAGGTCAGCGGATCAACGACCAGCGCCAGAAACGCCCCGCCAAAACCCGAGAGCTGTGTCAGAAGGAACTCCATCTCAGGACCTCCACAGCGGGCGAAGGGTCACGTAGTAGTGGTACTCGATCTGCTTGAAGACCAGCCCACCCCGGTTTGGCACGTTCTGCCGAAAGCCAAACGCCATGGCACAGACCAGCAGAACCGGCGCGACCACCGCAATCACCGGTACGGCCCGCAACACCCGGTCGCCCCGCCCGATGAACAGCATGTACCCGGTCAGGATCACCCAGACCACCAGGGTAAGCCAGTCATCGTCATGCGCGGCCCATTCGGCCTGCGGCAAATGCCGCGCGAACGCATACCCGCCACAGAGCGCCAGCGCACAGGCCGACAGAACCATCCGCCCCCGGTGCCCGCCATGAAATCCAAATGTCAGGGCCGTAATCAACAGCCCGCTGCACAGAACGAAATCCACCCGTGGCACCAGGCCCGCGACATAGAAAAACAGAATGATGCCAATGGTCGTGAACCGCAGCGCCTCATCCGCGTCCCAGCCGATCCCCACGGCCGACAGCGCCTGTTGGGCGCCACCCGCGCGAACGGAAATGACCAGCAGCGCAATGGACAGAACAAACAGCGCCAGAAAAATTCCCAGGGGCACGATGGCTGCGGAATTGTACCACGCGGCGGAACTCACCCCCGCCCGGTTCCCGCCCCAGAGCGGTATGTCCATCGTCCGCCAAAGAAAAAACACTGACAGCGCCATCAGTGCCAAAGCGCCCCAGAAATCGCGGGTACGCAGGGTTTGCGTCTCGTCGTCCATCGCCCAGCCCCATGCAGTCGTCGGTTGGCCGGGCGCGGGCAAAAACCCGCACCCGACCGGTCAGGTGTCGCGGATCAGGGCCGCTCGATACCGAGGCTGGCCGGGTCAACCTCGGTCGCGCCAAGCTCCTGAAGGGTGTAGGCAAAGTTGCTTTCCAGCGTCGAGAAGATCTCCTGCGCCTCCTCGCCATAGGCGCCACTCACGGTGTAGTTGTTGGTCTCGGCCCATTCGGCGACCACATCCGAGGCAATCGCCTGCTCAAACGCCTCGCCAAGCACGCCCTTCACCTCGTCCGAGGCGCTGTCATGCACGGCAAAACCAATCGCCTGCATCAGCGGCAGGTACTGGTCCAGCCCGTCATAGATATCGAACGCCGACGGCACGGTGGTCCCGGCGATCTCGGCACTGTCCGGGGTCAGCATCGCGAGCGGCTTGAGCTGCCCGCCCTCGATCAGCGCGGCCTGCTCGGCCAGAGAGGTCACGACAAGCTGAACCTCACCGGCAATCGCGGCCTCCTGACCGGGTGCGGAGCCCTGATAGGGCACAAACAGAAATTCTGCCCCGGCACCGTTCTGAATGGCCAGCAGATTCAGGTGATGGATTGACCCCGCGCCGGAGGCGGCAGCCGGAATGGTCCCCGGATCAGCCTTCGCGGCATCCACAAGTTCCTCAAGCGTATTGTACGGGCTGTCAGCCGGCACCGAAATCAGATCCGGCGAGCCGCCAACAATAAACGGATGCCAGTAGTCAAACTTTTTGTCCCAGCCCCCCTGAACGGCGGCGGTGACATTGGATTCGGACAGGCCGACCAGGGTGTAGCCGTCATCGGGCTGGTTCATCACATAGACGAGGCCGTTCGACCCGGCGACACCACCCGTCTGGTTAATGACATTGATGGACACCGGCAGGTGCTTTTCCATCTCGGCCATGATCATGCGGTTGATGCTGTCCGTTCCGCCACCGGCGCCCCAGACCACGGCGGTCGTGATGTCGCGGAAGGGATATTCCTGCGCGGCGGCGGCCCCGCCCGCCCCGGCGGCCAGCACGGCTGCGGTGATCAGCTTTACAGCTCCTGAAGTCATTTTTTCGGTCCTCCCATGGATCTCGCATTCCCTTGTTGCATTTATTTGCGTATGCATTAAAAAATGCTTTGTCAACTTTTCGATTGGACAAGTCGGAAAAATCGTCCACACCAACTCGAGGAAAAGAGGCCCGGGAATGAACAAGACCTTCAGCATTGCGGTGTTTAGCGGCGACGGCATCGGCCCTGAAATCACGGCCCCCACGCTCGATATCCTTGAGCGCATGGCCGCGGCTTCGGATGGCTACGACCTGCGGTTTACCGACGCGCCCGCCGGTGCCTCTCATTATGCCCAAACCGGTGAATCACTGCCCGAAGCCTCCATGGACATTGCCCGCGCATCCGATGCCATCCTGCTCTCGGCCATGGGCCTGCCGGACGTGCGCTACCCGGACGGCACCGAAATCTCGCCCCAGATCGAGCTGCGCAAGGCGCTGACGCTCTTTGCCGGCATCCGCCCCGTCACGGTCAAACCTGGCCAGAAAACGCCGCTGAACCTGCCCGCCGACCGCGGCATTGATTTCGTCCTCGTCCGCGAGAGCACCGAAGGTCTCTTCCACACCCAGGGCTGCGGCGAGGTCACGAAGGACGAGGCCCGCGAGACCCTGCTCATCACCCGTGAGATCTCGGAAAAACTCTTCCGCTTCACCTTCGACCTCGCCGCCACGCGCAAAAAGACCGGTCGCGGACCGGGCCGGGTCACCTGCGTCGACAAGGCCAATGTCTTCCGCGCCTTCGCGTTCTTCCGCGAAATGTTCGATGCCGAGGCCGCCAAACACCCCGACCTTATCGCCGACCACGCCTATGTGGACGCAACTGCGCTGTGGATGGTTCAGAAACCCTGGGATTTCGACGTTCTGGTAACCGAGAACATGTTCGGCGACATCCTCTCCGACCTCGGCGCGGGCCTGATGGGCGGCCTTGGGCTCGCCCCCTCCGCCGATATCGGCCTCGAAAACGCCGTTTTCCAGCCCTGCCACGGCTCCGCGCCCGACATCGCGGGCCAGGGGCTTGCCAACCCGCTGGCCATGATCCTCTCCGCCGCCATGATGCTCGACTGGCTGGGTCTGCGCCATGACAATGACGCGATGGTCCAGGACGGCGCCCGCCTGCGCGAGGCCGTGGAGGACGTGGTCGCCCGTGGAGAGGTCCTGACCCGTGACATCGGCGGCACCGCCGGCACCAAAGAGGCCGCAAACGCCGTACTCGAAACCCTCTTCGTCTCATGAGTGCCAGTACCGGCATCAGGGTCGCCTGCGTCGGCGCGGGCTATTTCAGTCAGTTCCACTACGGAAGCTGGGCCAGAATGGACCGGGCCACCCCGGTTGGCGCGTGCGACCACGACGCAGCGAAAGCCGGGGCCACCGGCCTCCCCGCCTATACCGACCCCGCCCGAATGATCGCGGAGCAGTCCCCCGACCTGCTCGACATCATCCTGCCCCCGGCGGCCCATGCGGACACCATCCGAACCGCCCTGGCTCACGGCATCAAATGGATCATCTGCCAGAAACCCTTCTGCATCGATCTCGATGAGGCCCGCGCCATCACCGCAGAGGCCGAAGCCGCCGGGGCCACCATCATCGTGCACGAAAACTTTCGTTTTCAGCCCTGGTACCGCACCATCCGGGAGGCACTCGACCGCGGCGATATCGGCCAAACGCTCCAGGTCACCTTCCGCATGCGCCCCGGCGACGGCCAGGGACCGGAGGCCTATCTGGCCCGCCAGCCCTATTTCCAGAAGATGGAACGCTTTCTCGTCCACGAAACCGCCGTCCACTGGGTCGACACCTTCCGCTATCTGCTCGGCGATCCGGTAAGCGTTTATGCCGACCTGCGCCGCATCAATCCGCACATCGCGGGCGAGGACGCCGGTTACATCCTCTTTGACCACCCCAACGGCGCGCGCGCGCTTTACGACGGCAACCGGCATCTCGACCACAACGCCGACAATCTCCGCCGCACCATGGGCGAGGCCCTGTTTGAGGGCACCGAAGGTACCATCACCCTGCACGGCAGCGGCGCCGTCGAACTGCGCCGCTTCGGCAGCGACACCGCCAAAACCCTGCTCCCCCCCGACGACTGGGACGGGTTTGGCGGCGACTGTGTCCACGCCCTGCAAACCCATGTGGTCGCGGGCATTCTGGACGGCGCCCCGCTGGAAAACCTCGCCCGCGACTATCTGACAGTTGAACGGATTGAGGCGGCAATTTACGATTCCGCCAGCAGGGGCTGCAAACTGGCCCTTCAGGAGTAGCCTCGCCCATGCCGGACAAATCCCTTTCCAGTTCCCAGCGGGCCGTACAGGAATTGCGGTCACGGATATTCTCCGGAGAGCTCGCCGCCGGCTCCGACCACCTGGAATCCGAGCTTGCCGACCTGCTGGAAATGTCCCGCACCCCCGTTCGCGAGGCCGTGCTGACACTGGGCAGCCAGGGGCTACTGGAACTGCGCCCGCGCAAGGGTGTCCGCATCCTGCCACTTTCGCCCGAGGACATGGCCGAGGTCTACGACGTCCTGACCGAGCTTGAGAGCCACGCCGCTGAACGCGCGGCTTCCGCCAACTACGGCGAGGCTGATTTGGCAGAACTCGCCCAGGCCATCGACGACATGGACGCGGCCATCGCGAAATCCGATCTCGACGCCTGGGCCGAGGCCGATGACCGTTTCCACAGCGAACTGGTCCGTCTCGGCCGCAACAGCCGCATCGAGGCCATCGTAGCCATGATGAGCGACCAGGTCCGCCGCGCCCGCACCACCACGCTCTTCATGCGCCCCCTGCCCACCAAGTCGAACGAGGACCACCGCGCCGTCTACCAGGCAATCCGCGACGGCAACCCGGACACCGCCCGAACCATCCACCGCAAGCACCGCCAGCACGCCAAGGCCATCCTGGTAGAGCTTCTGGGCAAACACCGCCTGCGCTACCTCTGATCCCGCCCACACGGAACACCAACCCGACCTGCCGCGTTGGCTTCCCAGGCGCGCTCCATCCAAACGGTGACGGCTGCGGGCACTTTACGCACAAGGGGATTTGAGCATGGATTGGATGGAAATGTTTTTTCAGGGCTGGAACGGGATCGTCCGCGCGGTCATCGTCGGCACCCTGGCCTACATGTTTCTCGTCGTCTCACTGAGGGTCTCGGGCAAGCGCACCCTGGCGAAACTCAACGCCTTCGACCTCGTGATAACCGTGGCCTTCGGCTCCACCCTCGCCTCAATCCTGCTCAGCAAGGACATCGCCCTGGCCGAAGGCGCGGCCGCCCTCATTCTGCTCATCCTCCTGCAATACGGCGTCACGGCCCTGTCCGTCCGGTCCAAAACCTTCGCCCGCGCCGTGCGTTCTGAGCCCACGCTGCTCCTGCGCGACGGCGAGCCCCTGCACCAGGCCATGCGAAAATCACGGGTGACGCAGGAGGAACTGGAAACCGTCATCCGCACCGAGGGCCGCCGGGGTTTTGAGGACGTTTCCGCCGTCATTCTCGAATCCGACGGCTCCTTCTCCGTGGTCGACGGCACCGGCAAAGGCCGCGCTGAACATTCAGGTGCCGGGACATAAACCGCCCCTCAGCCGCCCTTGCGCCAGGCCGCCGGGGTCTGGCCGTACACGCGCTGAAACTCGCGATAGAAATTCGACCGGGTCAGAAACCCCGACCGCGTCACGATCTCCGACACGCTCGCATCCGTTTCGCGCAGAAGCGTCGCCGCATGGCGCACCCGAAACCCGTTCACATACTGCGACACGTTCATCCCCTCGCCCCGGTTGATTGCCGCCGACAGGGTCTTTTCCGGGACATGCAGCCGCCGCGCCAGCCGCTGCACCGTCAGGTCCGGGTCGAGATACAGCTCACTCTCCTCCAGCATCTCCCGCGCCGCCCGCAAAACCCCGTCATCCGGCGCCTCCGCCGGCACCGCCTCCACCTGCGGCCGCTCCACCACCAGCCGTGGCAGCGCAAACAGCACCGCGCCAAACAGCAGGATCAGCGGCACCGACCCCCAGGAAATCAGCGTCCGCACATGTCGCCCGCCCGACAGCGCAAAATCGGCCGCAATCGCCACATCCATCACCAGAACGAACGCCATCAGCCCCGCCCCGCGCAGCATCCAGTTCGACAGCCCCCGCGACAGGCCCAGCCGCGCATGCACCAGATGATCGCTCCCCTTCCGCCACAGCAGAACCAGCGCCCCGATGTAAAACGCAAACAGAGCCCCGATCACCCAGTCCACCGCGACAGGCCGCCACAGCGTCAGCAGAACCAGCCCCGCCGCCACCGCCAAATGCCAGCGCGCCAGCCGCCTGAACCGCTCCGGGCCTTCCGCCAGCGCCAGAAATCCCAGATACATAACCGGCCCCACCAGCAGCGGCAAAACCCGCTGCACGCCCACGAACAGGTCGATCCCGTAGCCAAAGCGCAGCCCGACCAGAAACGCCTCCAGCGCGAACAACGCAAAGAGCAGCGCAAAAAACACCCGCGACGCCCGCACGCCCGTATCGAGCCGCCAGACCACCACGGCCAGCGCCGCGCAGAGCAGAAACGTCAGGAACGGCAGGGGCAAAGACACCAGATTTCCACTGTCAGCCTGTCCCATATCGCGCCTTTCCTGTCCTGTATCGGGATCGAGGACAGGACAAACCGTCTCCCCCCGTTGTTTCAGCCCCGCTCATACGCAACCTGAACCGCAACGAACAGCCCCGAACCCGGAGACACCGATGCGACACCTTCTGCACGCCACCCTGCTCGCAGCCCTCACTACCACGGCCCAGGCCGACCCCTGGCAAACCGGCCTCGCGCCCCTGATCATCGCCCATGACACCCGCCCGCTCGAAGGCTTCGTCTGGTACCCTACCGATGGCACCGCTGGCGCCGACACCCATCTCGGCAACCCGGTCTGGCAGGGCATCACGGCCATTGAGGGTGCCGACCCCATCAATGACCCTCTGCCCCTCGTCGTCCTCTCCCACGGCATGTATGGCAACGCCCGCAACCAGGCGTGGCTCGCGGCGGAGCTTGCCCGCCAGGGCTACGCCGTCGCCGCTATCGACCATCCGGGCAGTTCCACCTGGTCCCGCGACCCGGATCTCAGCCGCCAGCTTTGGGAGCGCCCCCGCGACGTCACCCGCGTGATCGACCACCTCACCGGGCAGGACGCCACGCTCGCCATCGACCCCGACCGCATCTACATGGCCGGACATTCGCTTGGCGGCTTCACCGCCATAGCCCTCGCGGGCGGCCGCTGGGACAGCGACGGCTTCGACGCCTTCTGCACGGTTCAGCCCGACGACCTCGTCTGCGGCATCATGGACCGCTGGCACATCGCCCAAACACCGGAGGACCAGGCAGAGATGGAAGCCGACCTCTCCGACCCGCGCATCCGGGCCTTTGCCGTGCTCGACCCCGGCGGCGTCCAGACCTTCTCCACCGCGAGCCTCAATGCCATCGACCGCCCCATGCTCGTCTACGGCGCGCCCGACGACATCATGGGCCTGAACCTCGACGTCGAGGCCCGCGCCATCGCCGCCGCCCTGCCCGCGGACACCTCAACCTATCTGGAACCGGACGGCCTCGCCCATTTCGACTTTCTCGGCGTCTGCACCCCGAACGCCGTTGAGATCCTGAAGGAGGAGGATCCGGGCGAGGAATATGTTTGCGACCGCGGCCATGACGAGCGCATCGTGGAACATGCGCGGATTGCGGAAACCATTGCCGGCTTTTTCCCGAAACAGTGACCCGGGGCCACTTGCGGGGACCCCGGGAAAAGCCTATCTGCGCCGCTGGACATTGGTCCGGAGAAGCGGGGAAGTGCCCCGCGCAACATGAAAGTACGTTACGTTATGAGTGATCTTAAAATGGGGGACCTCGTCGTCCTGCAGGCCGGCTCGATGCGCATGGCCGTTGAGGGCGTCGAAGGCGACATGATTTCCTGCGTCTGGTGCCACGAGGGCCAGATCGGCCGCGACACATTCAACGCCATCCTGCTCCGCAAATGGGAACAGCGCGACGACGACCGCGGCGGCAAACCGGGCCGCGGCGACCGCGACGGCGGCAAGCCCCATCGCGGCGGCGATGACCGCCCCCACCGCGGCAAACCCGGCTGGGACGGCAAACCCCGCGAAAAGAAATTCTTCCGCAAGGAGGGATAATCGCCCGAAGGGCCGGTCAAGCGATCGGCCTTTTTTTCTGACTTGACGTCGCGCCCTCTCGATGAGGGCGTCGCGGACCTCGGGTGGCGCTTTAGCGTCTCCACCCCCTGCCCTGACCCAAGGCACGACGCGCCATGCCCGACTTTGGGAGGGCTTCGACCCGTTTGGCTGGCGCGTGTCGCGTAGACCCGCAGACGAACTGAGCAGGGGCCGACGTCGGGATGCCCTCCCGGGGGGAAAGTCGGGCATGGCGTGTCGTGCCGACACGCCGGGAATGGTGGCAGGACCTGTGCCCAGTGCCCGTCAAGACACTAAAAGGATACTATTTTTGGGCAGAACCAAACCGCTCACTCCAGCGAACTGCGCACATCCCAGGTCTGATACGCGGCCATATCCCCGCTGCACTCCTCCAGGGTCAGTTCCTTGATCTGGTTCACGTCACTGCGCCCCGACCGGGTCGCCTCGCCAACCGTCACGCACAGCTCCGGCGCCGCCGTGGCGGAGATGGTGCCCTCACCGGAAAACTCAAATCCCTGCGCGTCGCTGCCATCACACACGGCCAGTTCCAGTGCACTGCCCGCCTCAAGCGCCGCGGCCTCCATACAGACATCATAGTTGACCATATAGAGCTCGCCCCCGGCAAACCGGTCCGTCTCGAAAGTCTGGTCCCAGCCCAGCGCCCCGCCGGGGCTGTAACAGGTATGTCCCTGAAGTCCGTCCTCGGCCCGCGCCTGCTTCTCCCGCCCACCCGCGATATCAATGCAGTACCCGGCCTGAATATTGTCGAGCATGTCCAGCAGATAGATCTCAACCGTCTCCGCCCGCGCCGTTCCCGGCACTGCCGTCAGCGCACAAATCCCCAAGCAGCCCGCTGCAACCCAACTTCTGGACAACGCCCAATCCTCCGTAAAATCTCACTACGCCTTCAACGGAAGCCGAGTGAATTTCCGTCGATTTTTTTTCGAGGAAATATGGCAAAAACGCGGCTTCGGGGAACCTCAGCTCATCCCTGAAGCTTTGAGCGCCGGTAAAACAGATGTGCAAGCGTCAGGACAGGCACGAAAGACACCGCGCCGAGATAGCGTTCGTACAGACCGTCCACATCCGTGGGCAGAAAGAAAAACACCGGCGCCGACACCACCCAGACAACGCCGCTGGCGATCAGGACCGTACGATAGCGCGGGCTGGCGCGTCCCGCCCCGCGCGCCATGGCAAAGCATATAACGGCGAGGGCTACGCCGAGGGCATAGACCAGATACACATGAATGACCCAGCCGTCGCTGTCAGCATCACCGTATTCGTTGCGTGCGCCGATCAGAAACACCAATAGACCGAAGAGAACGAGCGCGACGATCCCAACGCTCCAGCCCCGGTTGCCCAAATGCACATGCGCGGCCGAGACCGCCAACCCGATCAGCGCCGCCGAAAAGGCGTAGAGGCCAATATCAACAATGAACTCATAGCGCCCCGCGCCGAGATCGCTGATCGTGTCGTCAATCCAGTCATGATCCGGCACCACAATATCCGCGATCAGGATGGACACCGCGAGAGCGGCACACCCAAAAAGCGCGAGGAAACTGAAGAACCGCAAAAGCCCCGGCTGCTCGGTCGTCTCAACATGCATGCCGGAACTGGTCTTCGCTGTCTTTGTCATTGCGGTTCCTCGAGGTTGAAAAACCAACATGCAAAGGGGCGTTTGGTTCCTGTCCCGAGGACGCGGACATTGTTCGAGACCTGACCGCCCGATCCTACCTGAACCGGTCCGCCAGTTTCTGAAGCATCGTGCGCTCGTCCAACGGCTCCGGTTCCGGCTCGGCCACCGGCGCGGGTTTTTTGGCCGGTTTGGCTTCCGGCGCTTTCGCCTGCTTCTGCGGTTTGTTCGGCGCAAGCCGCCGCGCCACCGCGTTCATGAACCCGGAGTTATCCCCCCGCACCAGATCGTCGGCCCCTTCCGATATCCCGTCCAGCATCGGCTCCAGCCAGTCATTGTCGTATTTCGAAAAATCGCCCAGCACGTAATTCGACACCAGCCGTTTGTCGCCCGGATGCCCGATCCCGATCCGCACCCGCGAAAACCCCGGTCCCAGATGCGCGTCAATCGACCGCAGCCCGTTATGCCCCGCATGACCACCGCCGGTCTTGATCCGCAATTTGCCCGGTGCCAGGTCAAGCTCATCGTGAAACACGATGACGTCGCCAAGCTCCAGCTTGTAGAATTTCATCGCCGCCTGCACCGCATCCCCGGACAGGTTCATGTAGGTCTCCGGCTTTTGCAGCAGAACCTTTTCCCCGCCCAGGCGGCCCTCGGAAATGACGCCGTTGAACTTGCTCCGCCACGGACCAAATCCATGACCGTCCGCAATGGCATCGACGGCCATGAAACCAACATTGTGCCGGTTGGCCGCATATTTCGCACCAGGGTTCCCAAGACCAACGAGAAGCTTCACGAAACGTCTCCTTTCCGTGCAATCTGCGCCATTTGACTCACAATCTGTGCCATCTGACTCTCAATCTGTGCCAAATTCATGCTCATCTGTGCCAAATGAGTCACCGGATGCGCCACCTCAAAAGCAAAACGCGCCACGATTTCCCGTAGCGCGTTCCGTATTTCATCACGTTCGAGGCGGAAATTATTCCTCGGAAGCCTCTGCGGTTTCTTCCGCTGCCTCAGCCTCATCACCGGCTTCCTCATCGTCCTCGGAGCGCAGGCTCGAAGGTGCCTGGATGTTGCCGATAACGAAGTCACGGTCGATGGTCGGACGAGTGCCTTTCGGCAGGTCAACCTCGGAAATGTGAATGGTATCACCCACTTCCTTGCCGGCCAGGTCCACGGTGAGGTGGTCGGGGATGTTGCCTGCGGTCACGCGAAGCTCAACCTCGTTGCGCACAATGGTCAGAACGCCGCCACGCTTGATGCCCGGGCAGGTTTCCTCGTTGATGAACTCAACGGGAATCATCAGGCTCACACGGGACTTGTCACCCAGACGCAGAAAATCCACATGCGTCGGCAGGTCCTTTACAACGTCACGCTGCACACCACGGCAGATCACGTGGTTCTTCTCGCCATCAACAATCACGTCGATCAGGGTCGAGAGAAACTTGCCCGCGTGCAGACGCTTCAGCAACTCATTGAATTTAACGTTGATTTTGATGGGCTCTTTGTTGCCACCATAAATCACGCCTGGGACCAGACCTGCTTTGCGTGCCCGTCGAGCGGCCCCCTTGCCGCTTTCGGTGCGCGCCGTAGCGTCGAGAACCGGTGTCTCTTTTGCCATTGGCTTTTTCCTTTTTTCAGTGTCAGGTGGCCTTCCTCCAAGGGTGTAGGGCCACGAATGCGCGCGTCTATATGACCCCGCCCGGAATGTGAAGCCTTAATTGCGCTCCCGACCCGCTTGTGGTCCGGTCGGGTGTGACTATAGTGCCGAAAAAACAGTAGCCTGAAGCGAAAGTCCTTCCATGTCCGCACCCCGCGTTGCCCTGCTAGTGACATGTCTTGTTGACATGTTTCGCCCCTCCGTTGGTTTCGCAACGGTAAAACTGCTGGAGGACGCTGGCTGCACCGTCGAGGTTCCGCAGCG
Organism: Amaricoccus tamworthensis; assembly: GCF_049800875.1. Taxonomy (NCBI): domain Bacteria; kingdom Pseudomonadati; phylum Pseudomonadota; class Alphaproteobacteria; order Rhodobacterales; family Paracoccaceae; genus Amaricoccus; species Amaricoccus tamworthensis. Next base: position 226,006 of record NZ_JBNAFV010000003.1, read on the forward strand.
CCAGACCTGCTGTGGCCAGCCCGCCTGGAATTCGGGCGACCGGGAGCACGCAAAGGCACTGGCCGCGCAGGTTATCGAGGAATTTGAAGGATTTGACTACGTTGTCGCCCCCTCCGGCTCCTGCGCCGCGACGGTGGTCAAGGACTATGCGGAGATGTTTAAGGGCGATGAGGCCATGGTCGCCCGCGCGAAGGCACTCGCCGCGAAAACCCATGAAATCACGTCCTTTTTGACCGATGTGCTCGGCATCAGCGATGTAAAACAGGCCCTGACGACCTCCGTGACATATCACGACAGTTGCTCCGGCCTGCGCAGCCTTGGCGTCTCCGAACAGCCCCGCAAGCTTCTGGGGTCGGTTGAGGGGCTGGAACTGCGGGAAATGGTTGAGAACGATGTCTGCTGCGGTTTCGGTGGCACGTTCTGCGTCAAGTTTCCCGACGTCTCAAACTCAATGGTTTCCGACAAAACCCGCAACATTGCGGATACCGGTGCGGACATGGTACTGGCCGGCGATCTCGGCTGTCTGATGAACATGGCCGGCAAGGCCAGCCGCGAGGGACGCACCTTTAAGGCCCGGCATGTGGTTGAAATCCTTGCTGGAGACACCAAAACCCCTGCCATCGGAGAGGACAAATGAGCGGACACGTCCCGACCTCCTCGGCCTTCAAAAGCAACTCCCAGGAGGCGCTGGTCAACCGCAACCTCCAGGCCGCCCTGCGCGGGTCCCGAGGGAATTTCATCGCCAAACGCGCCGCTGCGCGGGCAAATGTCCCCGAGTTTGATGACATCCGGGATCAGGCGCGGGACATGAAGAACCATGTTCTTGCCAATCTCGACCTCTATCTGGAGGCCTACGAGAAAAAGGTCACGGAAGCGGGCGGGCATGTTCACTGGGCCGAAACCGCCGAGGACGCGCGGCGGATCGTTCTTGATATCTGTCGGAAATCAAACGCGAAAACCGTGAACAAGGGCAAGACGATGATCTCCGAGGAATGCGGGATCAACGACCATCTTGCCGAACATGGCATCAAGCCCGTCGAAACGGATCTCGGCGAATACATCATCCAGCTGCGCGGCGAAATCCCCAGCCATATCATCGCCCCCGCCGTACATGTCACCGTGCCGGAGATTGAGGAGGCCTTCCGCAAGCATCACGCACACCTGCCTCCGGACCGTGACCTCTCGGAACTTGCCAGCCTTCAGGCCGAGGCCCGTGCGGAGCTGCGGGCCAAGTATTTTGAGGCCGAGGTCGGCATTACCGGTGCAAACATGCTCATCGCGGAGACCGGACAGTCGGTGATCGTGACGAACGAGGGCAACGGCGACCTGTCGCAGTCGCTGCCCAAAGTTCATATCGTCATGGCATCACTGGAGAAAATCGTCCCAACGCTCGAGGACAGCGCCACACTCCTGCGTCTTTTGGCGCGATCGGCCACGGGTCAGGAAATGTCTGTCTACACGACATTTTCCAGCGGACCCAAACGCAGCGAGGACCCGGACGGGCCGGAGGAATACCACGTCGTTCTGCTCGACAACGGCCGGTCGAACATGATCGGCACCGAGTTCGAGGAAATGCTCCGCTGCATCCGCTGCGGCGCCTGCATGAATCACTGCCCAGTCTACCAGAGCGTCGGCGGCCATGCCTATGGCTGGGTCTATCCAGGGCCGATGGGCGCCGTTCTGACGCCCTCACTCATTGGGGTGGAGGAAGGCGGCCAGCTGCCCAACGCATCTACCTTCTGCGGGCGTTGCGAGGCCGTGTGCCCCATGCGGATCCCTCTGCCAAAGATGATGCGAAGCTGGCGTGAACGGGAATTTGAAAAGAACCTCACCCCGTCGGCCACCCGCTACGGACTCGGCGTCTGGGCCTGGGCCGCGCAGCGCCCCTGGGCCTACCGGCTTGCGGCACGTATTGCCAACCGTTCGCTGGGGATCACGGGCAAATCAAAATTCTCAAAATTGCCACTGGCGGGCGGCTGGACGAAGTTCCGTGACTTCCCCGCTCCGCAGGGCGGCACCTTCATGGACCAGTGGAAGGCAGGCAAACGATGAGCGCCCGAGACACCATCCTAGCCCGCGTCCGTGACGCGGCGCTGGCCCGCCCGGAAGCCGCAACCGACCGCGAGGCTCAGGTGGCTGAGCGGATGATTACCGGTCCCAAAGGCATCGTGCCCCATCAGGGCCAGGCCACGGGGCCGCAGAAACTGCGCCAGTTTCTTGAGAAACTTGAAGCGAACGACACCACCGTCACACGGGTCTCCAGCGAGGACGAGATTGCCCATGCCGTTGCGCGGGAATTGCGCAAGCGCAACCTGCCCGCCGCAATTCGGATGGGCGAGGACCCGATGTTCCACGCACAGGACTGGGGGTCACTGGATGTCTCACGCGGTCCGGGGCGGCTGGAAGAGCCCGTCACGCTGAGCCGGGCGCAGTTTGCCATCGCGGAGACCGGTACACTGGTCCTGACCTCCGGGCCAGACAACCCGGTGACGCTGACCTTCCTCGGCGAAACGCATTTTGTGGTTCTGCGCACCGAGGATCTGCGGTCCGGATTCGAGGACATGTGGGGCGACTTCCGCAAACGGGGACTGGACCCGCGGACAGTCAACATGGTCAGCGGACCGTCACGGTCTGCGGATATTGGTCAGGTGCTGCAACTCGGCGCCCACGGGCCGGTTGCGCTGCACCTGTTCATGGTGGGCTGAGGCGGCGCGTTCCGGCCGCAAGGGCCGGAATACGCTTAGATATCAACACCCAGGGCTTCGGCGACGGTAAAGATGTCCTTGTCGCCGCGGCCGCACATGTTCATGACCATGATGTGGTCCTTCGGCAGGTCCGGCGCGATTTTGGTCACATGGGCGAGTGCATGGGACGGCTCAAGCGCCGGGATGATGCCCTCAGTCACGCAGCACAGCTTGAACGCCTCAAGCGCCTCCTTGTCCGTCACGCTGACATATTCCACGCGGCCAATGTCGTGGAGCCATGAATGCTCTGGACCTATGCCGGGATAGTCGAGGCCAGCTGAGATGGAATGGCCCTCAATGATCTGGCCGTCCGCGTCCTGCAACAGATAGGTGCGGTTGCCGTGCAAAACGCCCGGGCGACCACCGGTCAGGGACGCGGCGTGCTCCATGCGGTCGTCAACGCCATGTCCGCCGGCCTCAACGCCGACGATGCGCACGTCGGTGTCATCGAGGAACGGGTGGAACAGGCCCATGGCGTTTGAGCCACCGCCGATGCAGGCGACAAGCGAGTCCGGCAGACGGCCTTCCCGCTCCTGCATCTGTTCGCGGACTTCCTTGCCGATGATGGACTGGAAGTCACGCACCAGCGCGGGATAGGGATGCGGCCCGGCGACCGTACCGATGCAGTAGAAGGTCTCGTCCACATTGGTGACCCAGTCGCGCATGGCCTCGTTCATGGCGTCCTTCAGCGTCGCGGCACCGGCCTTCACGGCCACGACCTCGGCCCCGAGGAGCTTCATGCGGAATACGTTGGGCTTCTGGCGCTCTACATCCGTGGCGCCCATGAAGACCACGCATTTCAGGCCAAACCGGGCGCAAACGGTTGCCGTGGCCACGCCATGCTGACCGGCGCCGGTTTCCGCGATGATCCGGGTTTTGCCCATGCGACGGGCGAGCAGGATCTGGCCCAGCACGTTGTTGATCTTGTGCGCGCCGGTGTGGTTCAACTCGTCGCGCTTGAGGTAGATCTTAGCCCCGCCCAGGTGCTCCGTCAGGCGTTCGGCGTGGTAGAGCGGGCTGGGGCGACCAACATAGTGTTTCCACAGATCGTCCATCTCGGCCCAGAAGGTTGGGTCGCTTTTGGCCTTTTCGTACTCGGCCTCAAGGTCGAGGATCAGCGGCATGAGCGTCTCTGAGACGAAGCGTCCGCCGAAATCACCGAAACGGCCCCGCTCGTCAGGACCGGCACGAAGGGAGTTTGGAGTATTGACGTTCATGGATCGTACCGCCTTTTGGAATGGCTCATGCCTGGTTGGGCCGTTGTAAACAGGCCGCAACGGCACGTCGAGAGGGAACCGGTCAGGAGGCGGCGTTGGCCTGCTTCACAAATGACCGGATGAGGTCATGGTCCTTGTACCCTGCCCGGCTCTCAACGCCGGAGGACACATCGACCTGGGTCGCGCCGGTGAACCGGATGGCCTCGCCCACGTTTTCGGGATTGAGACCACCGGCGAGCAGCCAGGGCACCGTCCATTTCCGCTGCTGGATGAGGCTCCAGTCGAAGGCCTGACCATTGCCGCCGGGACGGTCCGCGTTGGGCTCGGGGCGCGCATCGACCAGAACCATGTCGGACACTTCGCTATAGGCATCCAGCGCCTCGAGGTCCTCATGGGTCGCAACGCCCACGGCCTTCATCACGGGCAATTCGAAGCGCTCCCGCACCTCACGCACGCGGTCAGGGCTCTCATGGCCGTGCAGCTGGATCATGTTTAGCGGAATTGCCTCGAGGATCGCGGCCAGGTCCTCGTCGCTCGCATCCACGGTCAGCCCCACTCCCAGAATGTCGCCAGTCAGGGCCGGGGCGATCCAGGCGGCATCACCGAGCGTGATGTTGCGGGGGGATTTCGGGAAGAAGACGAAGCCCACATAGGTGGCACCCGCCTCCGCCGCGACCCGGACATCGGCGCGGGTTCTAAGACCGCAGATCTTGATTTTCATGAGTGTGCGTCAGTTCCCAAGGATGGCAAGCACGTCGTCCTTGGGCTTGTTGACCTCCCGACGCAGGCCTTCCATCTCACGCTTGAGGTTGTCGGCCTCGCGGATCTTCTGGGAGGCCAGGCGGCGGTGTTTGTATTCGCGCAGGTACTCGAAGAGGTAGCCGATCACGAGACCGATCACGATCGAGCAGAGGATCACCACGAAAAGCGGAACCTCAAAACGCATTCCCGGCATCAGGTGGTCGAGCGCCGACGGCAGCATGTTGAGCGTTACAAGCTCACGGTTGGCAACCGACAGTACCACGATCGCCAGAAGGATGACCGCGAGGATAATGATTTTTACAGTCCGCATACGCGCCCCCAGAGTTCAGTGCCGCGAAACTATTCCTCGTTGAGGCGTTCGCGAAGCAGTTTACCAGTCTTGAAAAAAGGAACAAATTTTTCCTCAACCTCGACGGCATCCCCGGTGCGGGGGTTGCGTCCCTGCCGGGCGTCGCGCCTTTTGACGGAGAACGCGCCAAAGCCGCGCAGCTCAACACGGTGACCATCCGCCATGGCCTCAATAATTTCATCAAAGATGGTACCCACGATACGCTCAACGTCACGTTGATACAGGTGCGGGTTTTCTTCGGCAATCTTCTGAATCAGTTCGGATTTGATCATCGCCGTCCCTATTGAATCGTTGTCAGTGTTTTTTCCGCTAACACCAGGAATTCAGATTTCCTTATGCGGGCATATTGGCAGGATTCACTGACCGATGGAATAGAGCATTAAGTCACCCTGGCGGGAAATTTCCGAAAGAAATGTCTTGCTGATGCCGATTCTGCCCAATAATCGACCCAGAAGCGGTTCATCTTGCTCAATTTTCCAATCGTAGACCGGAAGGGAGCCGACGCCCGGCTGCTGCGAATCGAGCCAGGCCAGGGCCTCGGACTCGCCGCCGAGTTCATCCACAAGGCCATTTGCCACCGCAAGACGTCCGGTGAAAATCCCACCATTGGCGACTTCCGAAAGCTCCGCCCCGGACAGGTCACGACGTTCGCCAACAAGGTCGCGGAACCAGATGAAACTCTCGGCGACCAGCGCCTCGTCACGGGCCCGGGCCGCGGGATTTGTTGGACGCCACGGCGAGGGTTCGGCCTTGAGTTCAGATGATCTGACCGTTTCCACCTCAATGCCGAGGCGGTCCAGAACATTGGTCAGGTCCGGGTATTCCATGATGACGCCGATGGAGCCGGTGACGGTGTTGCCGCGGGCAACGATGTGGTCGGCCGCGATGGCGGCAACGTAGCCGCCGGATGCCGCGACCTCGCTCATGACGGCGACCACGGGCCGGTCCTCGGCGATTTTGCGGATGGAGGCGAACAGCGACTCGGACCCGGCGGTTGTGCCGCCTGGGGAGTTGATGCGGAGGATCACGGCTTTGGCGTCCTGGTCACGCGCCAGGTCGCTCAACAGGTCATCGCGCTCGATGCTGTCGGAGATTATGCCGTTGATCTGATAGCGGGCCACATGCTCACGGCTGCCGCGGAAACTGTCGGAAAAGGCAAAAAAGGAAATAACGATGGCCAGAAGGACCGCAACGAAGAAGCCCTTCCAAAATGCGGAGCGGCGCCACTTCCGGCGCCGCTCCTCGTAGAAATCACGCTCAATGGCGTTCATGGTTGGATCAGTCGTCCTGCTGCTTCAGGGCCGCACCAAGGATGTCACCGAGGGACGCGCCGGAATCGGAGGAACCGTACTGTTCAACGGCCTCTTTTTCCTCTGCAATCTCACGGGCCTTGATGGACAGGCCGAGACGGCGGGATTTCGGATCGATGTTGGTAACCCGTGCATCGACCTTGTTACCAACCGTGAAGCGCTCAGGGCGCTGCTCGGAGCGGTCGCGGGACAGGTCGGAGCGGCGGATGAAGCTCTTCATGCCGTCGTACTCAACCTCGATACCACCGTCCTCGATTGCGGTCACGGTTACGGTCACAATGTCACCGCGCTTGACGCCCTCAACGGCATCGGCAAACGGATCGCCGTCAACAGCCTTGATGGAGAGCGAGATGCGCTCCTTCTCGATGTCGACGTCGGTGACAACAGCGTTGACCATGTCACCCTTGCGGAAATCCTGGATGGCTTCCTCGCCCGGACGGTCCCAGTCGATGTCGCTGAGGTGAACCATGCCGTCGATGTCGCCCTCGAGACCAACGAACAGACCGAATTCGGTGATGTTCTTGACCTCACCCTCAACCGGCGTGCCGTTCGGGTGCGTGGCGGCAAAGGTTTCCCACGGATTGCCCTGGGTCTGTTTCAGACCAAGGCTGACACGGCGTTTGGCGGTGTCGATTTCCAGGACGATGACTTCAACTTCCTGGCTGGTGGAAACGATTTTGCCCGGATGGACGTTTTTCTTGGTCCAGGACATCTCGGAGACGTGGACGAGACCCTCAACGCCCGGCTCAAGCTCAACAAACGCACCGTAGTCGGTGATGTTGGTAACGCGACCGGTGTGGCGGCTGCCCAGCGGGAACTTGGCTTCAACAGCGTTCCAGGGATCGTCCTGAAGCTGCTTCATGCCGAGCGAAATACGCTGCGTGTCCTTGTTGATCTTGATGACCTGTACCTTGACGGTTTCGCCAATATTCAGGATCTCGGACGGGTGGTTGACCCGGCGCCATGCCATGTCGGTAACGTGCAGAAGACCGTCAACACCGCCCAGGTCAACGAACGCACCGTATTCGGTGATGTTCTTGACCACACCGTCGATGGTGTTGCCTTCCTGGAGCTTGCCGATAACCTCGGCGCGCTGTTCGGCACGGCTTTCCTCGAGAACAGCACGGCGGGACACAACGATGTTGCCACGACGGCGGTCCATTTTCAGAACCTGGAACGGCTGCGGCATGTGCATCAGGGGGCCGGCGTCGCGCACGGGACGCACATCCACCTGGGAGCCGGGAAGGAACGCAACCGCGCCACCCAGATCGACGGTGAAACCACCCTTGACGCGACCGAAGATTGCACCCTCGACGCGCTCTTCCTTCTCGAATGCCTTCTCGAGACGGTCCCAAGCGGCCTCACGGCGGGCCTTGTCACGGCTCAGAACGGCTTCGCCACGGGCATTCTCGACACGGTCGAGGTAAACCTCAACGGTGTCGCCCACCTCAATCTCGGGGGCTTTGCCGGGGGCGCTGAATTCCTTAAGGTCGACGCGGCCTTCCATTTTGTAGCCTACGTCGATGATGGCCTGTCCTGCTTCGATGGCAAGGACGGTGCCTTTGACGACGGAACCCTCGTCGGGGGTAACAAGCTCGAAGCTCTCATTCAGAAGAGCTTCAAAATCTTCCATTGTTGCCGTACCTGGCATATAGTTCTCCAAAGTTCATGTTTCTGGCCGGGCGGTTGATTCCACCGGTCTTTCACGGAAATGAACCTGCAAAAACAGCGCCTTGCGGCTGAGACGCTGTCTCAAACCATCAAAGGCGCTCGTTAATCCAGGCTGTCGCCTGCTCGACGGCCGCGTCTATAGACAATTTTGTCGTATCCAGCAAGTGGGCGTCGCCGGCCGCAACCATGGGGGCGGTATCCCGCCCGGCATCCCTTGCGTCGCGGGCCTGGAGGTCGGCCAGAACCTGCTCAAAACTCTGTCCGTTATTGAGTTCCGCATGGCGGCGGGCAGCCCGGACCTCGTCCGACGCGGTGACGAAAAGCTTCACATCCGCATCCGGGCAAATCACCGTGCCGATGTCTCGACCGTCCAGTACCGCACCACCCTCGCGACGGGCGAAGGCGCGCTGAAATTCGAGCAGGGCCTCACGAACTTCCGGCAATGCGGCAACCTTGGAAGCGGCCTGACCGGCACGGGAGGTGCGGAGATCGTCGCGGTCCATGTCGTCTTCGGTCAGGCGCCGGGCTATTTCCACCGCCCAGTGGGGGTCAAGCACACCCTGTCCGTCATGGAGGGCGATGACACCAACCGCACGGTAGAGAAGCCCGGTGTCGAGATAGCGAAATCCAAAATCGTTTGACAGACGACGTGAAATCGTACCCTTACCCGCAGCCGCCGGTCCGTCCACCGCAACGGTAAATTTCATGCCATCCTCCCTGCTTTGGTATCGAGAAATACGGTCCCAGGTGGTTGCATGCAAACGGATTTCCCCTTGAGCGGGCCGATGCGGGCGAACCTTCCAAATTTTAAACCGGCTGCACAGGCAAAAGGCACTCGCGAAAACGTGAGGTTCAGGCCTGCGCCGGGACGGCGTCGACGATCTCAGCGCCAAGACCGCGCATCAGGTTCACAAAATCCGGGAAGCTGGTGGTGATCGGGTTGCCATCGTCGACGGTCACCCGGTCGCGGGTACTCAGGCTCAGGCAGAGGAACGACATGGCGATGCGGTGATCGAGACGGCTTTCCACCGTGGCGCCGCCCGCAACACCGCCCGGCCCCTGGCCGTGGACGATCATAAAGTCGGGTCCCTCCTCGACGGTCACGCCGCAGGCCTCGAGGCCGCGGGCCATGGCGTCGATGCGATCGGATTCCTTGACGCGCAGCTCCTTCACGCCACGCATGACGGTTTTTCCTTCGGCATTGGCGGCCAGAACCGTCAGGATCGGATATTCGTCGATCATGGAGGCGGCGCGCTCCGGCGGAACCTCGACGCCCTTGAGTGCCGAGAACCGCACGATCAGGTCAGCGACGGGCTCGCCGCCTTCCTCACGGGAGTTGGAAAACTCAATGTCCGCGCCCATTTCGCGCACGGTGTCATAGAAGCCGGAACGTGTGGGATTGAGGCTGACGCCTGGCACCGTGATTTCCGAGCCCTCAACCAGCAGGGCGGCCGCTACCGGGAACGCGGCAGAGCTGGGATCACGCGGCACGGAGACGGTCTGCGCCGTCAGTTCGGGCTGGCCGGTCAGGGTGATGACGTTGCCCTCGTCTGTCCGCTCGGTCGAAATGGTCGCCCCAAAGCCCGCGAGCATCCGTTCGGTGTGATCGCGTGTCGCCTCCCGCTCGGTCACGACAGTTGTTCCCGGCGCATTCAGGGCGGCCAACAACACTGCCGATTTGACCTGAGCCGAAGGCATTGGTGTTGTATATTTAACAGGTACGGGATTGGCCGCGCCTACAACGGTCAGGGGAAGTTTGCCACCGCGACGGCCCCAGGACCGGGTGCCGAAGAGTTCCAGCGGATCGGTGATGCGACCCATTGGGCGGCTGCGCAGGCTTGCGTCACCTGTGAAGGTCGCGGAAATGTCGCAGGTGGCCATCGCGCCCATGATGAGCCGCACGCCCGTGCCCGAATTGCCGCAGTCGATGACCTGATCCGGTTCGCGAAACCCGCCGACGCCCACGCCATGGACGGACCACTCACCCTCGCCCTTGCGCTCGACCTGGGCCCCGAACGCCTGCATGGCGCGCCCGGTGTCCAGAACGTCATCGCCCTCCAGCAGACCGGTGATTTTGGTCTCACCGATTGAGAGAGCGCCGAGGATCAGCGACCGGTGGGAAATCGACTTGTCGCCGGGAACGGTTGCGATGCCGGAAAGACCACGGGTGGCGCGGGCGAAAACGGGTTTGGGCTCTCCATGTGACGACACGGTCATTCCTTTCGGTAAATTCGGCGAAGTCTTTAGAGTATCCCGGTTCGCTGGTCCACCAGGGCTGATAACCGTTCGCGCTATTTCCGAATGAATGTCAGATAATGCGGACTGCGACCGGCCGCGAGCGCCTTCGCCTCATACCGCGTGCCGGGCCAGTCGGACCAGGCGACGCTCCAGTCGGGTTTTTTCGGCGTAGCGATGTCAAACGCCTCATGGGCCTCGACCACCTCCAGCGCGTGCTCGACATATTGCGGGATGTCCGTGGCGAGGCGCAGATGCGTCCCCGGTTTCATCACGCGTTGAAGCCCATCGAGATTGCCGGGGTTGATGAACCGGCGCCCCGCATGGCGGGATTTGGGCCAGGGGTCGGGGTAGAGCACAAACACGCGGTCGAGACTGTTTTGGGGCAGCAGTTCGATCATGTCCCGCGCATCGCTGGGATGGACCCGAACATTTGAAAGCCCCTGGGCGTCGATCTTGGCAAGCAGTTTTGCCACACCGTTCACGTAGGGCTCGCACCCGATCATGCCGACATCAGGGTTCTTCGAAGCCTGGTGCGCCAGATGCTCGCCGCCGCCGAAGCCGATCTCAAGCCAGACAGGACGTGCGTCACCGAAAAGAGCAGTAAGGTCCACCGGATGACGGTCGGGGTCCTCGGGGCCGGCCACCCCGGGGATGTTCACCCGGGGGAGCAGTTCCCCAATCAGCCGCTCCTGCGACGGTTTCAGCGCTTTGCCCTTGCGGCGGCCATACAGTTTGCGCCGTATCCACGGCTGCTCCCCGGCGGGGGTCTCTTCAGTCATGTTCTGGTCCGGTCAGATCCTGGTCAGGCGCCTATACAGCCGCCTTCAGCGCATCTGTCAAATCGGTCCGCTCCCAGGAGAAGCCGCCATCCGCATCCGGCTCACGTCCGAAATGGCCGTAAGCTGCGGTGCGCTGGTAAATCGGGCGGTTCAGGCCGAGATGGGTCCGGATACCATGCGGGCTGAGATCCATCACGCTGGACACGGCTTTTTCGATCACCTCTTCCGGCACGGTGCCGGTGCCGAACGTGTCCGCATAGATCGACAGCGGCCGGGCCACGCCGATCGCGTAGGAGACCTGCAGAACGCATTTCTTCGCCAGACCGGCGGCGACGATGTTTTTCGCGAGATAACGGGCGGCATAGGCTGCGGAGCGGTCAACCTTGGTGGGGTCCTTGCCGGAGAATGCACCGCCGCCATGCGGGGCCGCGCCGCCGTAAGTGTCCACGATGATCTTGCGGCCGGTCAGACCGGCATCGCCATCCGGACCACCGATTACGAACTTGCCCGTGGGGTTCACGTGCCAGATCGTATCGTCGGTCAGCCACCCCTCAGGCAGAACGGAACGGACATAAGGTTCAACCATCTCGCGCACGTCGGCGGACGTCATGTTGCCGTCGAGGTGCTGGGTTGAGAGAACGAGCGAGGACACGGAGACCGGGCGGCCATCCACATACTGCAGGGAAAGCTGCGTCTTGGCATCGGGGCCAAGACGGCGCTCCTTGCGGCTTTTGCGCGCCTCGGCGAGGCTGCGCAAAATGGCATGGGAGTAATGGATCGGTGCAGGCATAAGCGCCGGGGTTTCATCGGTCGCGAAACCAAACATGATGCCCTGGTCGCCGGCGCCCTCCTCCTTGTTCTCGGAGGCGTCGACGCCCTGCGCAATCTGTTCGGACTGACCATGCAGCAGGTTCAGGACGGAAAGGGTTTCCCAGTGGAAACCTTTCTGCGCGTAGCCGATGTCACGGACACAGTCGCGGACGATCTGCTCAACCTTACTTAGAATCCCTGGTGCACCCCGGACCTCACCGCCAACGACGACCCGGTCAGTGGTCGCGAAGGTCTCACAGGCCACGCGGGCCTCCGGATCCTCAGTTAGAAAGGCGTCAAGAACAGCATCTGAAATGCGGTCACAGACTTTATCCGGGTGGCCCTCGGACACCGATTCAGACGTAAAGAGGTAATTTCCCCGACTGCTCATGATCAGCACCTGTCGTCAAAAGAGTTATTTGTTCAGGTGCTTCCCTACGACAGTGCAACGTAAGTGGTCAACGGCCGAAGGGACGGCCCTTACGCTGTTCAGCAGACAGGGAGCGAACCAGAGCCAGAACCGATGCACGTGTGACACTGTCGGTGATCACGGAGAACGCATCCGTCAGAACCCGGATCTCGTCCGAATTCGCCGCGACGGCCTGAACCGGCGTGCCCGCATCCTGGGTGCCTTCGGACGCAATACCCTCGAAGAAGTATTCCGGACCTACACCGAGAAACAGCGCGATCTGGTACAGACGGCCCGCGCCAATCCGGTTCGATCCCTTCTCGTATTTCTGGATCTGGGAGAAAGTAACTCCAAGATGACGGCCAAGACGGCCCTGACTGATTTTGAGGGACTCACGACGGGCACGCATTCTTTGCCCGACATGCTTATCCACTATATTCGCAAATGAGGTAACAGACACTCTTCAACCCACCTAGTACTCTATACAATCTGAAAATCCCCCCGGTCTTACTGCCCGGTTTAATCCCGATACTGGAAATCAGGATCCTCAGTTACTCCTGAAACGAGTTATTGTCTTTCGCGGATGGAAACGCCACCAATAACTTTTAGTAGAGTTAACATAAAAATTGAGACAACTACGACAATCGCCGGCAAATCACCGAAGCGGGAATAGGGTGTTGGTGGGAGAGAATTTGGCAGATCGGCGTCAATGGAGCCAAATTCCCCTAAATTTAAAGAACTTATGACACGCCCCCGGGCGTCAATAATCGCGGAGATACCCGTGTTGGCCGCCCGCGCCATTGGCAGACCCTGTTCAATAGAGCGAACACGGGCCTGATCAAAATGCTGTTGTGGTCCTGAATATTTTCCAAACCAGCCGTCGTTGGTGACCTGAATTAACCACTCCGGGCGAATCCCCGGTGCCCGCATTTCATGCGGAAAGACCGCCTCGTAGCAGATAAGGGGCAGAAAACTTGGCAAATTTTCCGTCTCAAGAGCCTCCGGACCGGGCCCGGCCGAGAAGCCCGTTCCGGTTAATCCGGTAATGCCGAGACGCCCGACAAGATGGCCAAGCGGCATGTATTCACCGAATGGCACAAGATGATGTTTGTCGTAATCCGCAATTACTTCGCCATCCGGCCCAAGAACGGCCAGCGAATTAAACCATCTGTTTCCAGCATCAGTCCGCTCCAGCCGCCGTATGCCGAGTATGACCTCGGCACCGTCCCCTGCCGCGTCGGTGATCAGTGTTTGGTATTGGGGCTGCTCGCCGAGCAGGAACGGGACCGCCGTCTCGGGCCAGATTACCACGTCAGGGGCACGTTCCGCCGGTTTGCGGGTTTCACTGAGCAGGCGTTCGAAAAAGACCGGCTGGTACTCCGGAAGCCATTTCAAATGCTGCGCGGCATTGGGTTGCACTATGCGCACGCGGAGGGGCTCCGTGCGTTCCGGAAGTGGCTGATTGAGCTGCCAGATACCGAAACCAAAAAATGCCGCGATCAAGGCAACCGCAACCGTGCCGGTCCGAAGGCTTGAATGCCCGAGCATAAGACCGGCCAGCAGCGTGAGAAAACCAAGGCCGTGCGAGCCGATGACCGAGACGACCAGAATGGCGGGCGTCTCCACCCAAATATAGGCCAGGAGACCCCAGGGAAATCCGGTCAGAATATGGGCGCGCGCAAATTCAGTGGCGGTCCAGCAGCAGACCAGCAGGAGCGTGGGCGACCTGCCTGGAACGGAAAGGTGCCGGGCAAAACCAAATGCAATCGCCCAGAACAGAGCGAGACCGCCGGTCATGCCGATCAGGGCAAGAGGCGCCATCCAACCGTGGATTTCGGGCTGAACCATGAAAGGTTCAACCAGCCAGTTCAGCAGAACGCAGAAATATCCGAGGCCCACCAGCCATCCGACCCGCGCGGCACCACGCGGCCCGGTCGCGCCCTCAAGGCGCCATAGAATGACCGGAAGGGCCAGGACCGGGAGCCAGAATTGTGACACGGGCGCATGCCCGAGCGCCAGAACCATACCGGCCAGCAGGGAGCACAACACCCCCCGCCAGCCCGTCAGGTCGCGGATCCGCGCCCGAATCCCTGTCATCCGGGGCGCATCTATTCGGCGGCTTTGGCGATCGTGCCGGTGGAATGATCCGTCTTGATGCTGACCCGCAAACGTTTGATCCGTCGCGCATCCGCGTCGAGAATTTCGAACTCGTGGCCGTCCTCGTGGATCACGATCTCGCCCCTCTCCGGCACGCGACCGGCGATGCGGAACACGAGACCACCGAGGGTGTCGACCTCCTCATCCTTGTCGGGCATGGCGAGCGCCAGTCCGGTTTCGGCCTCGAAATCATCAAGCTCCATCCGCGACGCGGCAACGTAGGTGTTGGGGCTTTCCTGAATCAGGAGGCTGCTCTCGTCCTCGTCATGCTCGTCGGCAATCTCACCAACAATCTGTTCCAGCAGATCCTCAATGGTGACAAGACCGTCAACGCCACCGTATTCGTCAATCACCAGCGCCATGTGAATTCGGGCGATCTGCATTTTGTGCAGCAGAACACCGATTGGCATGGAGGGCGGAACATACAGCAGCGGGCGGGCGAGCGTGCGAAGGTCGAAATCATCCGTCGGCTTCCCAAAACCGTAGCGGAGCGCGAAATCCTTCAGATGCACAAGGCCAATGGGCTGGTCGAGATTCTCGGAATAAATCGGCAACCGGCTCCAGGTGTTCGTCTGGAACACCTCCAGAAGCTCATCTATTCCCGATTCAACCGGTACGGCGACAATGTCGGCGCGGGGAACACTCACGTCGTTGACCTTGAGCGACCGCATGTTTTGCAGGTTCACCAGCATGTCCTGGGCCCGCAGGGACTCCGTGGCGTTGGACACCTGAACCGCATTAGGTTCGCGTTCCTCATCACCGGCATTCGAAAACCCGAAGAGGCGCGAAATCATGGACGTTTTGCCAGGACTTTCAGGGTCCGGTTCGTCGGCGCCAGCAACGTTATCGGTGTTGCCCCCGCTAGATTGTTCTTCCATTTCTCCTGTCCAAAAAGATCACGGTCGCTAACCGCGTAGTCTCAATATGGGTTCGCGATATCCAAGGTTGCAAGAATATTCGCCTCAATTCTTTCCATTTCGTAAGCTTCAGCGTCCTCAACATGGTCGAAACCGAGTAAATGCATGATTCCGTGCACAATAAGATGGCTGACATGGCCCTCGAACCTCTTACCGCCGTCCCGTGCCTCCCGTTCACACGTATCGAAGGAAATGGCAATGTCTCCCAGAAAAACCAGACCCGTAGGATCACTGCGCGGAATGTCGCCTTCAAACGCGGGCCATGACAGGACATTGGTTTCGGCATCCTTTCCGCGAAACTCGCCGTTGAGCGTTCGGATGCGCGCGTCGTCGCAGGCCAGAAGACTGATCTCATGCCCCATGGGATCGCGCCCCATTTCCGTCAGGGTCGCAACCGCCGCACGGTCGGCCAGATCCTCAAGGCCCACCGCCTCCCAGCGGCTGTCCTCGACAACCAGATCTACGGGGCCGGTGTCAGCAGGGCTCATGGCATTCAGCTGTCGTAGGGCCTGGCCGTCTCGTAGGCGCGAATGATCTTCGCGACCATCGGATGGCGCACCACGTCCTCGGCCGAGAAACGGGTGAAGCCGATGCCCTTCACGTCACGCAGGACACGCTCGGCCTCGACGAGGCCCGACATGACGCCACGCGGGAGGTCAATCTGGGTCGTGTCGCCGGTAATCACCATGCGGCCGCCCTCCCCCAAACGGGTCAGGAACATTTTCATCTGCATGGTCGTGGCATTCTGCGCCTCGTCAAGCACGACAGCCGCATTGGACAGGGTACGCCCGCGCATGAACGCGAGGGGCGCGATCTCAATCTCGCGGTCCTCGATCATCTTCTGCACCTGCTTGGGCGGGAAGAAATCGTTCAGCGCATCGTAGAGCGGCTGCATGTAGGGATCGACCTTGTCCTTCATGTCGCCGGGCAGAAACCCCAGACGCTCGCCCGCCTCAACCGCGGGGCGGGACAGAATGATTCGATCCACCCGACCCTCAATGAACATCGAGGCGGCCGCGGCAACGGCAAGGTAGGTTTTGCCTGTACCCGCGGGCCCAAGCCCGAAGACAAGCTCGTTCCGAAACAGGTTCCGAACATACTGCTTCTGGGCGGATGTTCTCGGCTCGACGATTTTGCGACGGGTCCGGATTTCCATCTTCTCGCCGCCGAACATTTCCATCTGCGGATCGGCGAGCTGTTTTCGGTCGACCTCTCCGGGTGCGGGGGAATCGCTTCCCATGCGAATCGCGGCGTCAATCTCTCCGGACGACACGGTGCGACCGGCCTCGAGACGCGCATAGAGATTACGCAGCACGCGCTCCGCATCCTGCCGCTCGGGCTCGTCGCCGTGGATGGCCAAATGGTTGCCGCGCCGGTGGATCGCGATGCCCAGCCGTTCCTCGATCTGCACGATGTTTCGGTCCAGTTCGCCACACAGATCGATCAACAGACGATTATCGGGGAACTCAAGAATACTGTCGGACTGGGCGGCACCACCGCCCGTCGGATCCAGATTGTCGATAGGCAAAGGCCCTCCGGCGAAGAATGGACTTAGTGATGTTTTTAGACTGCCCCAGACATGGGCTTCGTGCAAGGTTGTTGGCCGCCAATTTCAGCCAACGAGTTCACCCGACAGGGAATTTGGTGCCGAGGCCGTAATCCGTACATCGACAATCGACCCGGCCAGAGATTTTGGAGCGTCAAGATGCACTGCCGTCAAATACGGCGATTTGCCCGTCATCTGCCCCGGATTGCGTCCAGGTTTTTCCAGCAGCACCGGCAGGGTGCGCCCAACGAGATTTTCCTGGAACTCCACCTGATACTGTTTGATGAGTGCCTGAAGCCTCTGCAAACGCTCGGATTTCACGTCCTGTGGTACATCCTCGCGCCCGGCGGCGGGTGTGCCTGGCCGCGGCGAGTAGATGAAGGAATAGGCGTGGGCGTATCGGACCTGTTCAACAATTCGCAATGTCGCCTCGAAATCCTCGTCCGTCTCGCCAGGAAAGCCGACAATGAAGTCGCCTGAGAACGCCATATCCGGACGGGCCGCGCGAATCCGCTCGATCAGCGCGAGATATTCCGCAGCCGTGTGTTTGCGGTTCATGGCCTTGAGAATGCGGTCGCTGCCCGACTGCACCGGCAGGTGCAGGTAGGGCATGAGTTTTTCCTCACGCGCGTGAGCGTCGATCAGGTCATCGGCCATGTCGTTCGGATGCGAGGTGGTATAGCGAATTCGCTGCAGGCCCTCGATCTTTGACAGCCGGTCCACGAGACCGGCCAAAGTTACGCCATCAACATCGCAATAGGCGTTCACGTTCTGGCCGAGCAGTGTGATTTCGACCACGCCACGCTCAGCCAACTGCCGCGCTTCCTGCTCCACGCGGCCCGCGGGTCGCGAAACCTCGGCCCCGCGGGTGTATGGCACCACGCAGAACGCGCAAAATTTATCGCAGCCTTCCTGAATGGTCAGGAATGCCGTCGGTGATTTGCGCGTCGCGGCCCAGTCGGGGAGATGGTCGAACTTATCCTCTTCCGGAAAATCGGTTTCCAGGGGCCGTTCACCGGCCTGCACCTGTTCCAGCATTTTTGGCAGGCGATGGTAGACCTGCGGGCCGACCACGAGGTCCACGCCCGGTGCGCGGGAGAGAATTTCTTCACCCTCGGCCTGCGCCACGCAGCCGGCGACTCCGATGCGAAGGTCCGGATTGGACTGTTTCAGCGGATTGAGGCGACCCAGTTCCGAGTAGACCTTTTCGGCGGCTTTTTCGCGGATATGGCAGGTATTTAACAGAATCAGGTCCGCGTCCTCGGGCGTTTCCGTGCGGGAATAGCCCTTCGGAGCCAGAGCCGCAGCCATCCGTTCGCTGTCATAGACATTCATCTGACAACCATAGGTTTTAACAAACAGCTTTTTCGCGGACTCGGACATCAGAAACTTTCACAAGCAAAAAGTGCGCGGACCCAGCGGCCGCGCACCTCAATTAACGCTGCGGGCAGTGCCGCGCAAGCAGTGGTCAGGACTTGGCGCGCGGCTTGCGGCCCAGTCCAATCTTTTTGGCCAGTTCCTGACGCTTGGCAGCGTAGTTTGGAGCAACCATCGGATAGTCGGGTTTCAGACCCCACTTGCTCCGGTAATCCTCCGGCGTCATGCCATAGGCCGTCATCAGGTGGCGCTTCAGCATTTTCAGCTTTTTGCCATCCTCAAGACAAATAATGTAATCGTCAGTGACCGATTTGCGCACCGGAACCGACGGGGTCAGCTCCACTGCCTTTTCCTCTTCACCGCAAGCCAGTTCGGACAGTTTGCCGAACACGGCCTCGATAAGATCGGGGACGTCGCCCTGCACCACCGCGTTGTTGCCCACATGGGCAGAAACAATCTCCGCGGTCAGCGCCAGTACTTCGCCACGTTCTATGTTATTTTCTTCGCTCATCACGCCTCTTGTTGACCCGGCCGGTCCCCGGCCCATTCGGTCATCTGGTTTTGGAAACGGCATTACAACCAGTCAATAAACTCGTGCGATCAACTGGAGCCATAGCTGTTATTTATTTTCCCGCTGCGGGAATGGCAAGTACAATACGCAACTTATTAAGACGCATTTTATCTTATACAGTCACAACGCGGTTACCGTTACACAGGCGAAAGGAGGGCATAAATCACGCACACTCCCTTTAAACCTTTAAATGCACAACCCATGGTTACGATAAGCCCGATTTCCACCCACGATAAAGTCCCTGAATAATATAGGCGGATATTTGCTGGTAGTTTTCCAGAATTGCTGTCAAAGCAGGATTTCAAAGCTTAAATGGTTAACAAATCACCAGGCAAACGGCACAACCACCCACAAGTATCGCTGAACGGTCACAAATTACGCATGTCACCGCAACACCGACTCAACATGACGGCCGGGCTGGCCTCCATAGGCACGGCGCTCTTTCTAGTACTGGTGAAGTACTGGGCGGTAAAAACCACCGGATCGCTGTCGATTGGCGCGTCACTGGCCGATTCCCTCATGGACCTGATGATCTCGCTGAACGGTCTTGTCGGAATTTTGTATGCCGCCAAACCTCCCGACGATGATCACCGGTTTGGTCACACGTCGATTGAGGACCTGATCGCTCTGGCGCAGTCGATACTCGTGATGGCCGTGGCAGGGTATATTGCATGGCAGGGATGGCTCGGTTTTTTCTCTCCCCGCTCGCTTGTCGCGGAGAGCACCGGGATCGTCGTAATGGCCATTTCCATCCTGGCGACGGCCCTGCTGATCACCTGGCAGGGCAAGGTTGCGGGGGAGACCGGGTCGAAGATTGTGGCGGCTGACCGACTGCACTACCTGTCCGATCTCGTGCCCGCCATTGGCGCAATGATCGCTCTAGCCGCATCGAGCCTGTTCGGGATCGATTGGCTTGACCCCGTCATTGCCCTGGCGGCGGCAATTTTCCTTCTGTTGAATGCCCGCCGCATCGGGGTCGCCGCTTGGCATTCCCTGATGGACCGGCGGGCCGACATCGACGACATTGAAACGATCCAGAACGTGATCGAGGCTCATCCCAATGTGCTCGGGTTCCACGATCTTAAGACACGGACATCCGGATCACGGGTCTTTGTACAGCTCCACCTGGAGCTCGACGGGGCTCTCAGCCTGAACGAGGCCCATGCCATAAGCGCCTCCGTAAAGCATGGCATCCTCGACGCCATGCCCCAGGCCGATGTGATCATTCATAAGGATCCCGTGACACCCTGATCAGGCGCCGGTCAGGCCACGCTGCTTCAGAAGAGCCTCCACTCCAGGCATCTTGCCACGGAAATCCATATAGAGTTCATCGGCTTCGCGGGAGCCGCCAGCGCTGTAGATGTTGCGTTCGAGCTTTTCCGCCGTGTCCGCGTCAAAGACATCGCCGGTTTCCCGAAAGGCTGCAAACGCGTCCGCGTCCATAACCTCCGACCACATGTAGGAGTAATATCCCGACGAATACCCGTCACCGGAGAATACATGCTGAAAATGCGGCGTGGCATGGCGCATGACAATGGCCTCCGGCATTCCCAGATCGGCCAGAATCTTCTCCTGCGTCGCCATTGGCTCCCCGTCAAACGGCCGCGAATGGAAATCAAGATCCACAAGCGCGGAGGACACATACTCCACCGTCGCGAAACCCTGGTCGTAGTTGCCGGCTGCCAGGAGGCGGTCGAGCAGGTCCTTCGGCATCGGCTCTCCCGTCGCGGCATGTCGAGCGTGGGTGTTGAGGACTTCCGGCGCTTCCAACCAGTGCTCGTAGAGCTGGCTCGGCAACTCCACGAAATCGCGCGCTACGCTTGTGCCGGAAATAAACGGATAGGTCACGTCGGAGAGCAGTACATGCAGCGCGTGACCAAACTCATGGAAGAGCGTCCGCGCGTCGTCAAACGTGAGCAGGTCGGGCGAACCAGCGGGCGCCTTGGCGAAATTGCAGACATTGACCGCTATTGGGCGCACGTCCTCATCCAGGCGGCTTTGGCTGCGGAAAGACGAACACCAGGCCCCAGAGCGTTTGGACGACCGGGCGAAGTAGTCGCCAATGAACACGCCCATGTGAGTGGAGCCTTTACGGACCTCCCAGGCGCGGGCATCCGGGTGATAGAGGGGCACGTCCAGCGGTTCGAACGACAGGCCAAACAATCTGTTGGCCACGTCAAACACGGCAGCGATCATGTTGTCGAGTTGGAGATATGGCTTGACCTCATCCTCGTCGAGGTCGTGCTCCTCCTTTTGGCGTTTCGCGGAGTAGTAGCGCCAGTCCCAGGCCGCCAGCGCGTCATTGACGCCATCCGCGTGCAGACGCTCCTCAAGTTTTTCCGCATCGGCCAACGCCTGGGCCCGTGCCTTCGGCCAGACCGCCATCAAAAGATCGCGCACCCCATCCGGGGTTTTCGCCATCTGGTTTTCAAGTTTGAACTCGGAAAAATTGCCGTAACCAAGCAGTTCCGCACGCTCCTGCCGCAGTTTAAGTGTCTCGGTCACGATGGCGAGGTTGTCGGTTTCACCGCCATTCGCTCCACGGGCCACCCAGGCCTCGAAGGCTTTACGGCGCAACTCGCGGTTCGGGGAGTTTTGCAGGAACGGCACGATGAGACTGCGCGACAGCGTTATCACATGGCCATCAATGCCACGGTCGGATGCGGCCTGCGCGGCGTTCGCCACAAGCGAAGCCGGGAGCCCAGCGAGGTCGTCTTCGGACAGTTCCATGTGCCAGGATTTCTCATCGGCCAGGACGTTCTGCGAAAACGATGTGCCAAGGGAAGCCAGTCGCTCCAGCACAGCCGCAAGCCTCTCGCGGTTCTGCCCCTCGAGCTTCGCTCCGGAACGGACAAACATCCTGTGGTAGAGTTCAAGGACCCGCACCTGTTCATCCGACAGGCCAAGCTCCGTGCGCTTTTGGAAGAGGTCATCGACGCGGGCAAACAGTGCCCGGTTCATCATGATTTTGGAGCCAAATGACGCAAGCTCGGGGCTCAGTTCACGCTGCAGAGCTTCGATCTCGTCATTGGAATTCGAGCCTGATAGATTGAAAAATACCGACGCAACCCGGTCGAGGAGCTTTTCAGAACGCTCAAGTGCCTCAATCGTGTTCCCGAAGGTTGGAGCATCGGGATTTTCAGCGATGGCATCGATGTTCTTTTCCGCTTCGGCGATGGCCACATCGAAGGCTGGACGAAAATCCGCGTTCGAGATCCGGTCAAATGGTGGGATACCAAACGGTGTGTCCCAGTCTTCCAGAAGCGGATTGGCCATGTGTGTCCTCTCGGGTTAGATGTCTGCCGAATTTGATAGCGTTGGAGTTATTTGGTCGTGGAGATCAAAAAGTCCAGTTCCGTCACTGCTTTTAATCCGTAACGACGCGGCGCAATAATCGCAAAAGCCGCAAGCTGAAGCTGAAAACCGCCAAAAACCGGCTCCGCCTCCAGATATGGGGACATATTCTCTTGCCCGCGCAATTCCGAGGGTTCATCCTCGATTCATTAATCGGGAGTCGATCATGAATTTGGACCTGCTGAAAGAACTTTGCGAAACCCCTGGCGTACCGGGAAATGAGGACCGGATACGGGACATTATCACGCGAGAGGTGGATGGGCTGTTCGACGAGGTCCGGACCGACCCGATGGGGTCCCTTCTATGCAAACGAAACGCCAGAAAAGGTGACGATCCGACCAAAATCATGCTTCTGTGCCATATGGATGAGATCGGTTTTCTCGTCAGCCATGTATCGGAACAGGGGTTCATCTATCTCAACCCCGTTGGCGGCTTTGATCCGCGCAACCTGTTTTCGAGAAGGGTCATGGTCTGCACCGATACCGGTGACATAAAAGGCGTGATGAACCCCGGTGGACCACCCGTTCACATCGCCTCCCCCGAAGACCGCAAGAAGGTTCCGGAGGTTACACAGTTCTTCGTGGATGTGGGCCTCGGGGATAAAACCCGTGACGTGGTGAAGGTCGGTGACATGGTGGTCATGGACGAGCCCTTCATCGAAATTGGCGACAAAATCGTCAGCAAAGCGCTCGACAACCGTATCGCCTGCTGGCTGGGCATCGAGGCCATACGCGGCCTTGGCAAAACCAAGCACACAAGCGAAATCCACGTGGCCTTTACATGTCAGGAAGAGGTTGGGCTGCGCGGCGCGCGCACCTCATCCTTTGCCATTCGCCCGGATATCGGCATCGGGGTGGACACGACGCTCGCCTGCGACACGCCCGGCGTACCGGAACAGGACCGGACGACGAAACAGGGCGAGGGTTTTGGCCTGCACGTGCGCGACAGTTCCTTCATCGCGGACCGCGAACTGGTTAAGGAATTTGAGGCACTCGCGCTCAAAAAGAACATCCCTTTCCAGCGCACCATGCTTCGCGCGGGCGGACAGGACGGCGCCGCGGCCCAGCAGTCGGCCGCGGGAGCCCGGGCCATCGGGATTGTGGTCGGCACCCGTTACATTCATACGGTTACCGAGATGATCCACAAATCCGATCTGGAGGCCGCAAGGGACATCCTAGTCGCCTATCTCAAGCAGAGCTGACACGGCTAAAACCGGGTCCGTGTGACATAGGGACTGATGAAACCGACCTCGCGGGCAACACCCAGCGCTTGGTCCAAAGCGCCCTGCGACGTAAACGGACCGATGAAAACCCGCCGTCCCAGTTGCATGACACCTTCCGTCCGAACGCCGTAGCCAAGTGTCAGGAATATGGTCTTGGCTTTTGCCGATGTTTCAAGGCCATTGACCACACCGGCCTGAATGGCGGTCGGCGGTATACTGCGCTCATCATTCCGGATGGCGAAACCGTCCTGAATTTCCTCCAGCTGATCGGGCAGCACAAGGTCCTCAAACCGCGTGATACACCCCTCAGTGACGGTTTTTTGGATCTGACGCGAAAGTTGTGGTGGGTGCTCCCACGATTCGGATGCGTAATCGAACCGAAGCTGGGCGGTAGAACGTCCGATCCGTTCCAGCCGCTCGAAATTGGCCAGGCACACTTCCGGATCACGGAACGGACGGGAGTAGCTGCATCCGATAAGAATGGCGGCCAAGGCAGCAAGAAAACAGGCATTCCGTTTCATGGTCAGAACCTTGCCGGATAGGGGGCGACAAAGCCGGCCTGCCGGGCGAGATCCATGGCCTGGTCCAGTTCCTCACGCGTGTCGAAAGGTCCGAGGTAAATTCGGCGGCCAAGCCCGGCAGCGCCGACGGAGCGGGCGCGGATGCCGCGATCGATGAAAAACTGTTTGGCCTGATCATCCACCGCCATGTCGGTCACGACACCGGCATGCACGCTGATTGGACTGATGGGGGTGGCGCCGCTAACAGGCGCCGGGTCGGGAAGCGAAGCCGCACCGGCCAGATCATCCGCATTCGTCAGGCAACCGGCCTGGCGCAGACGGTTCGCCTCAAAGGCCAGTTCCGGCTGCACGGTCATGCGATCGCGAAAACCCGATGGCGTGGACATGGTGTCCTCGACCAGATCGTAGTTCCGGAACAGAAACTCGCAGCCGCCCGTACCCGCCGGAGGCGGTGGCCCGCCCTCTCCGCCGGGTGTCACGGTGCAGGCTCCAAGTCCAATACAGACCATAACGGACGGTATTACGCTGCTCTTCATGGCTCAGGCCTCCTTGTCCTGATGTCACGGGAGTAGTATTCCGCCTCATCGCTGCAAGGGCAACTCGCAATAACGGCATCGGCACAGAACATGAATTTGGGGAACGGTATGGAAAAATCCGGGTCGGACTGGGAAACAAATGTGGCGACGGCCAAAACACTGGCGGAAGCCCTGCCCTACCTGCAGCGCTATGACGGCGAAACGATTGTCGTGAAATTCGGCGGCAACGCCATGAAGGACGACGATACGCTCAGCAACTTCGCCCGGGACATTGTCCTGATGAAACAGTGCAATATCCATCCGATTGTCGTTCACGGCGGCGGGCCGATGATCAATGACATGCTGGAACGGCTGAACATCAAGTCGGAATTCATCGACGGCAAACGCGTCTCCGATGAGCGGGTTGTGGAGATTGCCGAGATGGTTCTGTCCGGCCGGGTCAATAAACGCATAGTTCAGGCCATCAATGACGAGGGCGGCCAGGGTGTCGGCCTGTCCGGAAAGGATGCGAACCTGATGATCTGCGAAAAGGACATCCGCACCGATATCCGCGACGGCAAGGAGGTTGGCATCGACCTCGGTTTTGTTGGCAAACCGGTAGAGATCAACCCGGGTATCCTTGAGGAATTTCTGCATTCCGACTTCATCCCCGTGGTCGCGCCGATAGGGATGGGGCGCGAGGGTGAGACCTATAACGTCAATGGCGACACCGCCGCCGGTGCAATTGCCGCCGGGCTCAAGGCCGCGCGGTTCCTGCTGCTGACGGATGTGGCGGGTGTGAAGGATTCCGATGGGAATGTCCTGACACACCTCACGGCGGATGACGTGCGGACCCTCACCTCAACCGGTGTGATTTCCGGCGGCATGATTCCCAAGACCCAAACCGCACTCGCCGCCATTGAGGGTGGTGTTCGGGCGGTGGTGATTTTGGACGGGCGCACGCCCCATGCCACGCTGCTGGAGCTGTTTACGGAACATGGCGCCGGGACCCTGATCAGGGGAAGTTGAACCCGCGTGTATTGACCTGGCCCCGTTCTTGGGGACTTTGACAGGATGGAAAACGAAGCTGTCATTCGTCTGGGTGTGTTTCTGGGACTGTTTGTCATTCTGGCATCGGTGGAGACCTTTGCTCCCCGGCGGCCCCGCAAACAGACCAGGGCGCGGCGCTGGTTCACAAACTGGGGCATCGTCATTTTGGACAGCCTGACGCTCCGCCTGATGGCTTTTGCCCTGCCACTCCTGGCGGTAGGGGCAGCGCTTGACGCATCGGCGCGCGGCTGGGGGCTGTTCAACGCGCTCGACTGGCCGCAGGCGGTTGAGGTTCTGATCTGTGTGCTCGCCCTGGATCTCGCCATCTGGGCACAGCATCTGGCAACGCACAAGATACCGCTGCTCTGGCGTCTGCATCAGGTGCATCATGCGGATGTGGATATCGACGTGACCAGCGCGATCCGGTTTCACCCCATTGAAATCGCTTTGTCGATGCTGCTGAAAATCGGGCTTGTCTACCTTTTGGGCGCGTCGGCGCTGGCCGTCATTCTTTTTGAGATCATGCTCAATGGTATGGCCATGTTCAATCATTCGAACATTAAACTGCCCGACCGCGTGGACCGGGTGCTGCGCCAGGTGGTGGTGACGCCGGACATGCACCGCGTTCACCACTCGGTTCATCGCGACGAGCACGACAGCAATTACGGATTTTCGCTCTCGATCTGGGACCGCATGTTCCGCACCTACATACCGCAGCCGCGCGAGGGGCATGAAGGGATGAAGACCGGCCTGCGTTGGCAGGATGACCGGCCGGGCCGTTTGGGCTGGTCCCTCATGCTGCCGTTCCGGTCAAAATGAATCTGACGGAAATTACGGAAGCCGCGAACAATAGCGGGCTCGATGTGCTCGGCGTTTTTCATGTGCGGGATGATGACCCCGTTCCAGAGGGTTCAAAGAGTATGGTCATGCTCGGGCCAAACGGACGTGAATTCTGGGATGTCTTTAGCGCCTCGGCGGAATACCTGGACGGTCAGGCGGACCCGGTGGACAGATGGTCCCTGCGCGTCATCGGAGGGCTGGCGGACAACCTCGGGGGCAGCGCTCTTTTTCCCTTTGGGGGCCCGCCCTGGCTTCCGTTCATTTCCTGGGCACAACGGGCCGGAGCCTGGTCATCGCCGGTCGGGCTCCTTGTCCATCACCGCTACGGGCTCTTCGTCTCCTATCGCGGGGCCCTCGCGTTACCTTACGAAATCGACATTCCGGCTGAGCCCGTCCGACCGTGCGACACCTGCGGGAAGCCCTGTCTGACCGCCTGTCCCGTTTCGGCATTAACGGAGGACGGTTATGACACTGAGGCCTGCCACGCCTGGCTCGATCAGCCGGAGGGACACGATTGCATGTCGAGGGGCTGCGCCGTGCGCCGCGCCTGTCCGGTCGGACAATATCGACGGCAGGACGCACAATCAGCCTTCCACATGGCCGCATTTCATGGCACGGAAGGCACATGAAACGTCTTATTCTCGTACGACATGCCAAGTCGAGCTGGGTCAATCCCGACCAGCGCGACATCGACCGCCCGCTGAACAAACGTGGTGTCCGCAGTGCCGGCCTGATCGGCCGCTGGCTGAAGAAAAAAGGCCACCTGCCCCAGAATGCGGTGGTTTCGTCAGCGCAGAGGACACGCCAGACGTGGGATGGCATTACGGCTGAGATCGGCGAGGTTCCGGCGGAATATTCACCGGAACTCTACCACTGCACCGCGGAAAAAATTCTTGAGCACCTGCGCGGGCAAACAGCTGACACGGTTCTGCTTCTGGCCCATCAGCCTGGGATAGGGGATTTCGCCCAGCGCGCCCTGCCCGAGCATCCCAAAGACGGGGAGTTCCATCGTTATCCAACCGGAGCAACGTCCATCATCGATTTCGATGTGAAGAACTGGTCGAAAATCGATTGGGAAAGTGGCGTTCTTGTCGACTTCATCTATCCGCGGGCGCTCGATAAATCGCGTTAGGGCAACAGGGGTTTCATGAAACCTCCCAAAACCTGTGACACCCTGATCATCGGCGCCGGGGCGGCTGGAATGATGTGCGCGGCCCATGCGGCGGCACGCGGCGCCCACGTGGCCCTGATCGATCATGCCAAATCGCCTGGAGAGAAGATCCGTATCTCCGGCGGGGGGAGGTGTAATTTCACCAACCTGAACTGTGGGCCAGGCAATTTTATCTCCCGCAACCGCCACTTCGCCAAATCGGCGCTGCGCCGGTATACCCAACACGATTTTGTGGCTCTTGTTCGCGACTACGGCATTGCCTTCCACGAGAAGAAACTCGGCCAGCTTTTTTGCGACAGTTCCGCGAGGGACATCATCTCCATGCTGCGCCAGGAGATGGAAAAAACCGGCGCGCAACTCATCCTGAACTGTCCCGTGCAGGACGTGCAGCGCAGTGGCGACGGCTGGGCAGTATCCACGGGACAGGGGCAAATCACCTGCCGGCATCTGGTGATCGCGACGGGAGGCAAATCCATTCCCAAAATGGGCGCAACGGATTTCGGTTACCGGATTGCGACGAAGTTCGGGCTGGATATCGTGCCCACGGCAGCGGGGCTCGTGCCTCTCACATTCGGGCCTGATTTTCTCGACAGTTTCAAACCACTAGCCGGTGTGGCGCTCGACGCGCGTGCCAGTAGTGGCCGGACCGCGTTTGAAGAAGCGGTCTTATTCACCCACCGCGGGCTTTCCGGCCCGGCGATTCTGCAGATCTCCTCATATTGGCACGAAGGCGATCCGGTTCAGATCGATCTCCTGCCCGGCCATGACGCCTTCGAACTCTTGCGTCGCGACCGGCAGGCCCAAGGAGGCAAGACGCTTTCGAATGTCCTTGCCCGGCATCTGCCCAACCGCCTGGCCGCACATCTTGGGGAAGGCCACGGCCGTATCGGCGACCTCGGCAACGACCGTTTGCGCGTGATTGCGGACGATCTGAACCGCTGGGTTATCCGGCCCACGGGTTCGGAAGGCTACCGCACCGCCGAGGTTACCCTGGGCGGCGTCGACACGAGGGGGCTCAATTCAAACACAATGGAAGCGACCTCTGTCCCCAATCTCTATTTCATCGGAGAGGTTGTGGATGTGACCGGCTGGCTCGGTGGTTACAACTTCCAGTGGGCCTGGTCCTCCGGCTGGGCGGCGGGCACGGCCATCGCTGAAAAGTGCCAAGCCGCGCTGTAGAAATCCTGAGAGATCTGGCCGAAAAACAACCTTTGAAAACATGATGCTTTACGGCATAAGCACGGCACCCTGAATTGAGGACCAGAAAATGCACGATATACGCGCAATTCGCGAGACACCGGACGCATTCGATGCGGCTTTGAGACGACTGGGCGCACAGCCCATGTCCGAAACAATTCTGTCTCTGGACGAATCGCGCCGGTCCAAAATCCGGGCGGCGGAACAGGCACTTGCCGACCGCAACGCCGCGTCAAAGCAGGTGGGTGCCGCCAAAGCCCGTGGGGACGAGGATGAGTTCCAGCGGCTGCGTGCCATCGTTCAGGACAGCAAGACGGAAATCGCCCGCCTGGAGGAAGAGGCAAAGACCGAGGACACACGGCTGAACGAGCTGCTCATGGGCCTGCCCAACCTGCCGATGGATGATGTTCCGGACGGTGAGGACGAAAACGACAACGTGGAAATCCACCGCTGGGGCAACCCGCGCAATTTCGATTTCGATCCGGTGGAGCATTTTGAAATCCCAGGCGCAAAGCCCGGTTTCGATTTCGACGCCGCGGGCCGCCTTTCGGGGAGCCGGTTCGTGGTTTTGAAAGGCGCAATGATCCGTCTGCACCGCGCGCTCGCACAGTTCATGCTCGACACCCATGTTGACACTCATGGTCTGACTGAGGTCTGGACACCCGTGCTCGTGCGCGAGGAGGCGATGTACGGCACCGGACAGCTGCCAAAATTTGGCGAGGACAGCTATCAGACCACCAATGGCTGGTGGCTGATTCCGACGTCCGAGGTCACGCTGACCAATCTCGTAGCGGGCCAGACCCTCGAGAATGCACAGCTGCCAATGCGCATGACCGCGCACAGCCAGTGTTTCCGCTCGGAAGCGGGCAGCGCCGGCCGCGATACAGCCGGGATGCTGCGTCAGCATCAGTTCGAGAAGGTCGAAATGGTTTCGATCACGCGGCCGGAGGACAGCCGCGCGGAACTCGACCGGATGACGGAATGCGCCCAGGCCATTCTGGAGGCACTTGAACTGCCCTTCCGAACGGTGGTTCTTGCCACGGGCGACATGGGTTTCGGATCACGGCGGACCCACGACATTGAGGTCTGGCTGCCCGGACAGAACACCTATCGCGAGATCAGTTCCTGCTCCGTCTGCGGCGATTTTCAGGCCCGGCGCATGAACGCCCGTTTCCGCCGCGAGGAAGGTGCAAAACCGGAATTCGTTCATACACTCAACGGCTCCGGCGTTGCGGTCGGTCGCTGTTTGATTGCGGTTCTGGAAAATGGCCAGCAGGCGGATGGTTCGATCACGCTGCCTGCGGCGCTACACCGCTATCTCGGTGGCAAGACCGGCATTGACGCGGATGGCAACCTGATCTGAACAGACGCTCCGGGGCGGGCGACAGGACATGGCGCCGTCCGCCCTCGTCAAACAAGCTTGGGCGGGATCGGCACCGGTCCGCGCCGGATCAGCCATTGAGCAAGCACCAGGTTCGGCAGCCAGCACAACCAGGCAACCCAGTTTGACGCCTCGGCATATGTCATTCCGAACCCGAAAAAGAAAACCGGCAGCATCAACCGGAGGGTCACTGCCGCAAATGTGAGCGCGAAGGAACGAATCATCCATTTGCGATGTTCGCTGAAGTTGCGCGCCCGTGCCTGAAATATGCCAAACGCCGTCGTTGCCAGCCAAGCCAGGGCAAGCGTCCCGAAACCGAGCGCGGCAACAGGCCGGTCCGCGGCGCCCCCCACTGACAGCACCAGGCCACCCACACCTCCGGCCAGAACCGCAAATCCGTAAAAGCGCCCGTTCCAGCGGTGCAGCCAGGGGCGGCCCGACCGAAGTTTTGGGAAAAACTGCATCGCCCCGGTCGCCAGCGCCACCGGTGCGGCAACCACATGAGCGGCAAAGGCCGTCCTGCGCAGATCAATATGCCCGATCATGTCCGGGAACGCTCCCGACAGTCCAAGTACCACAAACCTGTAGGAAACCAGCGCCACCAGAAAACTGAGCGCAGCCATAAGTCGCATGGGGAACAGCGCGGATTTCATTGTCGAACCTCCATAACTTGACAGCGTCAATATTGGATTTACTTGACACTGTCAAGTTTTTTGGAGAAACGGGCTTATGACCGCACCAACCGACAAAAAAACGCATCATCACGGAGATCTCCGACGCGCCCTCGTGAAAGCCGGCATGGAACTGATCCGGGAAAAGGGCCGCGCAGGCCTGAGCCTTCGGGCCTGCGCGGCACGGGTTGGCGTGTCCCACGCGGCGCCAAAACACCATTTCGGCAACCTGTCAGGCCTGCTCGGCGCCATCGCGCTTCAGGGCTTCGAGGATTTCTCGCAAACCATGGTGGAAGCGCGGGAAAAGGCCAGCGGCAATCCCCGCGACCGCCTGATTGCAATCGCGCACGGATACGAAGCGTTTGCGGAGGAAAACCCGGACCTGCTTCAGCTCATGTTCAGCGGCGAGGTCACGTTTCCCGACACGCCACGTCTGCAACCTCCGGCCTTTGACGTTCTGGTGGAAACCTGTGCCCCGTTTGAACCGGTATCCGACGCACCCTACAGCACCGAGATCATGATCTGGTCCCTTATCCACGGGCTGGTGATGCTCGGTCGGGGTCGCGGTTTTTCGCCCGCGAAATTGCCAGGCGGCAGACCCTCGTTCGCCGATATTCTGCCCGATCTGAAATTGCGCGATCCTGAAAGTCGAAACTGAAAAATCAGACCGCCGGAGCCAGTTCTTTCAGATCCGACAGCACTTCGGCGGCCATATCAAACGACCGCACCCGCGCCTCATGATCGTGAACCATGCCCGTAACCATCAGTTCATCCGGCTGATACCGCTCGACAATCCTTCGAAGCTGATCCCTGACCGTCGCCTTTGACCCTGTTGCCGAACAGGACAGAGCGTGGTTGACCTGTTCCAACACCATCGGCGGCACCTCTTCGGTCACGTCGTCAACAGGTTTTGGCAGCGGTCCGGGATTGCCCGTTCGCAGGCGCGAAAACGCGAGGATCTGGGAAGAGCGCAACCGGTTCGCCTCAGCGTCGGTCTCCGCCGCGCAGACGCCAGCCGCGACCATCAGATACGGCCGCGACAGTGTCTTGGACGGGCGAAATGTCGTGCGATACATGGTTATGGCCTGCTCCAGCATCGCCGGTGCAAAATGCGACGCAAACGCGTAGGGCAAACCGAGATAGGCCGCCAACTGCGCTCCGTAGAGGCTCGATCCCAGGATCCACACCGGCACATGCGTCCCGGTGCCGGGAACAGCACGCACCGGACCGGGGTCATCCCCGAAGTACTCCATCAATTCCTGGACATCCTGCGGGAACGTGTCTTCCTGGGACAGGTTGCGACGCAGCGCACGGGCGGTCGGCATATCAGTTCCCGGAGCCCTGCCCAGACCAAGATCAATGCGTCCGGGGTAAAGCGTGGCCAGCGTCCCGAACTGTTCCGCGATCATCAAGGGCGCATGGTTTGGCAGCATGATGCCACCGGCGCCGACCCGCATGGTCCTCGTGGCACCGGCCACGTGACCGATCACAACGGATGTCGCGGCACTGGCGATGCCAGGCATATTGTGATGTTCCGCCAGCCAGTAGCGGTGATAGCCCGCCACTTCAGCCGCACGGGCAAGATCGACCGTGTTTGACAATGCGTCGGACGCGGTGCCGCCCTCCGGGATGGGGGACAGGTCAAGTAATGAAAAATGCTGCATTGAATGCCTCCGTTGAGAGGCACCTATGCATTCCGCGGTCCGGGGCCAAGGCTGCGACCCCGGAAACTTCACACGCTACTCGGCGGTCGGATACAGGGCCTCATAAATCGGCTCGAGCGTTTCGGACTTGAAGAGTGACGAGACGCTGGTGCCGTTGGCGATATTCAGAATGGCCTGCCCGAAGAAAGGCGCCATGGGAACGATGCGGATGTTCTTGGCCTTTTTGACCGCCTCGGTCGGCTGGATCGAATCGGTGATCACCAAGCTCTTCATGCTGGACTTGGTCACGCGCTCAACCGCTGGACCGGACAGAACTCCGTGGGTGATGTAGGAATGAACCTCCGCCGCACCCTGGGATTTCAGCAGGTCGGCGGCCTTCACCAGAGTGCCGGCCGTATCGCAAATGTCGTCAACGATGATACAGATGCGGTCCTTCACCTCACCAATGACAGTCATGGAATCTACCACGCCCGGTGCGGAGCGGCGTTTGTCCACGATGGCAAGGTCCGCATCAATACGCTCGGCAAGTTCACGGGCACGGGCCACGCCGCCAACGTCGGGCGAGACAACGGTTATCCGCTTGAGATCCTTGAAGTGGTGACGGATATCCAACGCGAAAACCGGAGAGGCGTAGAGGTTGTCCACCGGAACATCGAAGAAGCCCTGAATCTGCGCGGCGTGCAGATCCATGGTCAGAATGCGTTCAATGCCGGCCTGGGTCAGCAGGTTTGCCACCAGTTTCGCGCTGATCGGTGTACGGGCCTTTGTACGGCGATCCTGGCGGGCATAGCCGAAATACGGGATAACTGCGGTGATGCGATAGGCTGACGAGCGGCGCAGGGCGTCGCACATGATCAGCAGTTCCATCAGGTTGTCATTCGCCGGGTTCGAGGTCGACTGAATAATGAACATGTCCTCACCACGGACATTTTCATAGACCTCAACGAAGATCTCGGCGTCGTTGAACCTTTCCACCCGCGTATCGACCAAAGAGACGGGTTCGCCCCGGTGGATCGAAATGCGCCGGGCTATTCCCTTGGCCAGCGGCTGGTTGGAATTTCCCGCGATGAGCTTGGGCCGGAAGAGCTGGTGCATGGATGGCGGACCTTTGGCAGTTGCGCTCTGGAGTTGCCAGGTGGGGTATCAGGGGAATCGGGCCTTGCAAAGCCCCTGAATACCCAGAACATTGCCTGCAACTTCATTCAGGAGCCCTCCATGACCGAGATCGACTATTATTACTTTCCACTGTCACCCTACTGCTACGCTGCGGGCCTCGGCCTTGAGGAAATTGCGGCGCGGCATGGTGCAAAGATCAATTACCGCCCGTTCAATCTGATCCGCCTGTTTCAAGAAACCGGGACGGCGATGCCAAAAGACAGGCCCATTGCGCGGCAGAAATACCGCCTGAAAGACATTGCACGCTCCGCGAAAATGGCCGGTCTGCCGGTGAACGTTCAGCCCGCGCACTGGCCGACCAATCCGGTACCGGTCAGCAGCGCCATTATCGTTGCGGACAGTGTAGGCGGAGGCGATACGGGGAAACTGTGCCACGGTTTTTGCCGGGCCGTTTGGGCGGAGGAAAAGAACATCGCGGATGAGGAAGTGGTCGCCTCATGCCTTGAGGCTGCGGGATTTGACGCCAATCAGGATCCGGCCGCACTTGAGGCCGCTTCAAAGACCATTGAGGCAAATACGGATGAAGCCCTGAAAAACCACGTGTTCGGTGCGCCCACGTATATCGTCGGGGATGAACTGTTTTGGGGGAACGACCGCCTGGCGTTCCTCGATGCCCATCTGGCGGAATTGAAGGCCGGTTAAAAGCTCACCCGAAATCCTCGATGACGTGGTCCTCCCAGTCATCCTCGTCGACCTCATACTCCGGCACGGTTTTTGCGGGCAGAGATTTGCCCGCCCGTGCCACCGAATTGCGGTCCCCTGAGATTAACGGATGCCACGGTTCCAGGTCGTGGCCATCAAACACCAGACGATAGGCGCAGGTGTGCGGCATCCACTGCAGCACCTCCTCCATATTGTCACGGGTCAGCACAACGCAGCCTGCCACAAGCTGACGACGCAGCGGGTAGTTTCCACACCGGCACGCACCAGTATCGAGGAGCCGGCAGGAGATATTGGTGTAATGCACTTCACCGCTGTCCTCATCCTCGAGTTTCACAAGACAGCATTTTGCGCATCCGTCGCACAGCGCCTCCCACTCCCGACGCGGAAGCTCATCAAGTGGGTACCGCCGCCAGAATTCGGGCCGCAAACCAGTGCGGTCTATTGGATCGCTGTCATCCTGACGCGTCATGGTAAAAAGGGCGTTGTGGTGGCGCGCGCCTTTTGCACGTCGAGTGCCATCTGGGATTTCAGTGCCTCGACATCATCAAACTTCCATTCCGAACGCTGGTAGTCCACCAGTGCTACGGAAACGAGTTCGCCGTAGAGGTCACCACTGAAATCCAGCAGATAAACCTCAATGTTTGGTGCGTTTTTCCCAAAGGTGGGTCGTTCGCCAAAGGAGGCCGCACCGGCATAGGTGCCGGCGTGCGGACCGGTCAGAACATCGACGAGAACGCTATATACGCCATATTTCGGTATGTGGAGACCGTCTGGATCGAGGTTGATGGTGGGATACCCGAGGTTGCGGCCACGTTTGTCACCGTGCTGAACCTGACCCTCCATCCGGTGCCAGTGGCCAAGGATACGGCGGGCGGTCGCCGGGTCGCCATCAGCCAGCGCGTTGCGAATGGCTGTAGAGGAATAATCCCCCTCCCCGTCTGAGACCAGTGGAGCGACCGTGACGTCAAAGCCTAACTTCGCCCCTGCCGTCTTCAGAAAATCGACATCTCCCGTGCGACCCTTGCCGAACCGGAAATCCGCACCGGCAACCAGATGCACAATGCCCAGCGCAGCAACGAGAATATCCTCTACGAACTCGTCCGCCGTTAGACTGGCAAGATCGGCATTGAAGGGAATTTCATAGAGCTGTTCGACCCCAAGCTTCTCAAGACGCCTCGCGCGAACATCGGCCGTCATAAGGCGAAACGGCGGTGCGTCCTTTTGGAAAAAGCTGCGCGGATGCGGCTCAAACGTCACGACCCCGAACGGAGCGTCGTGGCTGACGGCCGCGGCGCGGGCGAGAGCCAGTACGGACTGATGGCCGAGGTGAACACCGTCAAAGTTGCCGATTGCGACCGCAGTTCCGCGGTCGTCCCCGGACAGGTTTCTGTAGTCAAGCTGTCGTTTCATTGCCCTTATCGGGCCGGAACGACCCTTCAGTCTGCGGCCTTGGCCGGTGCGAGAACCAGGGCATCGCCCTTTAAAACCACCGTATCGCCCACGCGGCATTTGCATTCAAGGGTAACCCTGCTGCGGCGGTGGTCAATTTCCGCAACGGTAACCGTGGCCTCAACCCGGTCATTTGGCCTGACGGGAGCGAAGAAGGTCAGGTTCTGCTTGAGATAGATCGTACCGTGGCCCGGCAACTGCTGACCAATGATGGCGGAAATCAGCCCGGCGGTGAGCATTCCGTGGGCGATGCGGCCGCCGAAGATCGTGCCGCTCGCGTACTCATCACACATGTGCACCGGGTTATGGTCGGAGGACAGATCCGCGAACATGCCAATCTCGCGGTCAGTAATGGATTTCACGAGCCGGCGGCTCATACCAACCGTTAGATCCTCAATATATATCGTGCCAACTGGCAGATCCCGACATTCACCGTCCAACATCTCCGTATCCAATCATCCGTTACGCATTGCACTGCAATATTCTGTAGGGCAGTGGAATTTCAAAATCAATACCCTCGCGCAACTTATATCATAAAATGACTCAGTTTGGATAACTTTATTGCTTTCCAGTATCGAGAATTGTCTTAAGTGGGGCACCAACGCTGGCACCTAATAGCCGGGAACGACATAACCCAATGGTTTTATGCATAAAAAGAAAACGCCCCTCAGGGAGGGGCGCGAAACTTTCTTAGCCGAAATTTTCAAGAGTTTCCGCTTAAACCGAACGGAAATCCGGGCCGAAGGGGATTAATCCTCTTCCCAGCCCTCATAAATTGCCTTCTCATTGCACACTGCAACACGAAGAATGTTGGTCGAACCAGGCGTACTGAACGGCACACCGGCCATGATCACGATGCGTTCGCTCTCGGTCGCGAATCCGTCGCGCCGGGCGGACCGGGCGGCGTTCACAACCGCTTCCTTAAAGCGGCCGACAACATCCGTTACGACGCAGTGCAGCCCCCAGGACAGGCTGAGCCGCCGTGCGGTTCCAGCCAGCGGTGTCAGGGCAATAATGGGCACACGCGGACGCTCACGGGCCGCAAGCAACGCTGTGGTGCCGGTTTCAGTAAAGCAGCAGATCGCCTTGATGTTAGTGGCTTCCGCGACCTCCCGGGCCGCGGACGTAATCGCATCGGCAACGCTTTCGCGGTGCGGGGTACGGGACGCCTCGATCACCTGACGGTAAATGTCATCGCTCTCCACGGACAGGGCCACGCTGTCCATCGTGGTGACCGCTTCGACCGGATAACTGCCCGCCGCACTTTCGGCCGACAGCATAACGGCGTCGGCGCCCTCGTAGATCGCGGCCGCAACGTCGGCAACCTCGGCCCGTGTTGGAACCGGGCTCTCGATCATGCTTTCCATCATCTGGGTCGCGACGATCACCGGCTTACCCATGGAGCGGGCGCTGCGGATCAGACGCTTCTGGATCGGCGGCAGACTGGTAACGGGCAGTTCCACGCCGAGGTCACCACGGGCAACCATGATGCCGTCGGAGGCCCGCAGGATTTCGCCGTAAGCGTCGACCGCAGCGGGCTTTTCGATTTTCGACAGGATCGCGGCGCGGCCTTTGGCAAGCTCCCGTGCCTGCTGAACATCCGCGGCGCGTTGCACAAAGCTCAGCGCCAGCCAGTCCACGCCGAGTTCACAAACGAACTCCAAATCGCTGATGTCCTTCGGCGAAAGGGCCGCCAGTGGCAGAACCACGTCAGGGACATTGACGCCCTTGCGGTTGGAAATTTCACCGCCGACCAACACCTCGGTTGTCGCGTGGTTCTCGGAACAGTCTGTCACCTTCAGGCGGATTTTGCCGTCATTGACAAGCAAGGTCGACCCCGGCTTCAGGGCCTGGAAGATTTCCGGATGCGGAAGGCATACGCGGGTTTCGTCACCTTCCACATCATCCAGGTCGAACCGAAATGAAGCACCCTCCTCCAGCATTTCGCTGCCGTTCTTGAAAACGCCGCAGCGAAGTTTCGGCCCCTGAAGGTCTGCCAGAATACAGATCGGCCGCCCGACCTCCTCCTCAACCTCGCGGATGGTCGCGTGGCGTTTGGCGATCTCTTCCTGTGAACCGTGGCTCATGTTGAGGCGGAACACGTCCGCGCCCGCGAGGAAGAGTGCCTTCACCATCTCCCGGGATTCCGACGCCGGTCCGAGGGTTGCTACGATCTTCAGATTTCGCTGCCTGCGTAGTGGTGCCATGTCCTGCCCCTGCAAAATTCGCTAAGTGCAGTTAACGGGATTCGGCCCTGTGCGCAAACCCAATATGTTCAGTATGATCAAATTCGAAAACCAAAACGAACATTTTCGCAACCGCACATCGAACCGACAAACCAGTTGTCAGACGCATGGGAATACACACCAAAAGGCAGCATTACTTCCTTCTAAGACCACCCAGGCAGATGAAACCGACAGCTTAACCGGCTGTTCGACTGAAGCGCCGTAGCAGCTTGCATCTGGTGCAGCGCGGCAAAAGGCCATATATCCGCGCCATGCCAGATGATTTGAGACCGAATCTCCGCGAGGAGCCGTATGAAGTCGTTAATGGAGATGTACGCTCCGGAACGCTTATCCTGTGTGACCACGCCTCGAACATCGTGCCACAGGACGTGAACGGTGGTACGCTTGGCCTGCCGGACGCGGATATGAACAGGCATATTGCCTGGGATATCGGAGCGGCCGATGTGTCGGTTGAGTTGGCCCGGCTGATGAACGCCCCTGCAATCCTGTCGCGGTTTTCGCGGCTGGTGATCGATCCCAACCGGGGCGAGGACGATCCGACGCTGGTGATGCGGCTTTATGACGGCACGATCATCCCCGGCAACCGTTATGTTAAGCCCGAGGATGTGGAATATCGGCTGAACCGGTTCCACCGCCCCTATCATGACGAGGTCACGCGTCTGATCGACCGGGCCGAGGAGTTTCACCCGCAGCCCGCACTGATATCCGTTCACTCCTATACGCCCCAGCTGAAAGGCCGCGGATTGCGCCCATGGCATGTGGGCGTGCTTTGGGACGCGGATGGACGAATTGCCGAACCGCTCATTGAAAGACTTCGTCGGGAGGACGATCTTTGTATTGGGGACAATCAGCCATATTCGGGTCAGCTGAAGGGCGATACCATGAGCCGCCACGGAACCGATCGCGGTTTTCCCCATGTTTTGATTGAGCTGCGCCACGATCTCATCGACACGGCTTCAACCCAGAAGGCCTGGGCCGCAAGACTGGCACCGATTTTGGGAACGATCATTGATGAGACGCGGGCAAGGGAGAGCGAAAATGGATAAACAGACCGAAATCGAACTTGAGGCCGCCGCATTCCGCGCGCTGCGGGACCACCTGCGTGAGCGGACCGATGTTCAGAATATCGATATGATGAACCTCGCGGGCTTTTGCCGGAACTGTCTGAGCCGCTGGTATCAGGAAGCCGCAAACGCCAGGGACATCGATATGGACAAGGCGCAGGCGCGCGAGATCGTCTACGGCATGCCCTTTGACGAATGGCGCGACAAACATCAAACGGAAGCCCCAGACGAGGCGAAAGCAAAGTTCGCGGATACCCATTCCTGATTTAAAAACGCCGGGCCACCTGCCCGGCGCTTTCATTTTGTGCGGACTGTTACCGCAAGAAACCCATTGCGTATTTGGGTGACAGTTTGGCCTCCGCCAAAAACCGGTCCAGCTGTTTCGGGTCGGGGCCCGAAGTGGGAGTGGTTTCCGTTTCCTCCGCGGCCAGGCCACCGGTGACAAATATCGCATCGAGGGACTCACCCATCGCACCCGTTATGTCCGTGAATATACCGTCCCCGATGCAGACAATATCCGTCCCATCCCGGTCCATTCCCTTTTCGTTTTCCAGACGCCGCCGGGCCAGATCATAAATGGGGGCGTGAGGTTTACCGAAGTAGTAACTCTGTCCGCCCGCCTCGGTATAGGCCGCCGCAATGGCTCCCGCGCAATAGATCCGGGTCTCACCCACATCGACGATAACATCCGGATTGGCGCAGAGAAGTTTCAGACCTTTGTTTACGCCATAGAGGATGGTGGCCCGGTAATCCTCCGGGGTTTCGGACCGGTCATCGAAAAGCCCGGTGCAGACGATACCTTCGGCCTCGTCCAGCGGAACGAGTCCCACATCAAATGGTTTGCCGTTCTCATCCTCGAAAAAGACGAGATCCTTCTCAGGACCAACGTGA
Organism: Amaricoccus tamworthensis; assembly: GCF_049800875.1. Classification (NCBI taxonomy): domain Bacteria; kingdom Pseudomonadati; phylum Pseudomonadota; class Alphaproteobacteria; order Rhodobacterales; family Paracoccaceae; genus Amaricoccus; species Amaricoccus tamworthensis. The sequence continues at coordinate 265,938 of NZ_JBNAFV010000003.1, forward strand.
TAGACCTTGCGACCCACAAAACCATCGGCCATGGCGGTCTGCGCGGCATCCCCGGACGTGACGATCAGGTCCCAGCATTCGCGTGAGGCACCGAGGCGGTCGATCTGCGTTCGGACCGAGCGCCAGGGACGCGGGGCATTGGTGAGAAGGACCACCCTGCCTCCGCCCGAGCGAAATTTTTCAAGCGCCGCAACAGCATCGGGAAATGCGGCTTTGCCATTATGCAGGCAGCCCCACAGGTCGCAGAAGAGTACGTTGTACCCCGGATCGACCTCATCAAGGGATTGAATTATCTGGGTCATTGCGGCTCCGGCAAAAGTTGGTTACAACGCGCCCGCCTCTAGCGGAAAACACGCCGAACATAAAGTCCGGTCGCTAAAATTTCCCCGAAGCTTTCCCTTGACTCGTCGAGACCCCCTTCATAAATATGCCTTGTTAGCACTCCACCAAGTGGAGTGCTAAAGGGAAAACGCAAACCGTTCCGTGAGGGAACGGAAAGCAACAAGGAGCAACTCCGAAATGCAATTTACGCCTCTGCATGACCGTGTACTGGTACGTCGCATTGAAAGCGAGGAGACCACCAAAGGTGGCCTTATCATCCCCGACAGCGCGAAGGAAAAGCCTTCCGAGGGTGAAATCGTTGCCGTTGGCGAAGGCGCACGCAAGGACTCCGGCGAGCTCATCGCAATGTCCGTCAAGGCTGGCGACCGCATCCTGTTCGGCAAATGGTCCGGCACCGAAGTCAAGATCGACGGTGAAGACCTGCTGATCATGAAGGAAAGCGACATCCTGGGCATTCTGTCCGCGTCCGCCGCTGCCGCTGCCGCCTGATCGACCGAACACACCAGACAAGTTTTTAGGGAGTTTCCCACATGAGTGCTAAACAGCTCAAATTTGATACCGACGCCCGCAACCGTATGCTGAAGGGTGTTGACCTTCTGGCAGACGCCGTGAAGGTGACCCTGGGCCCGAAAGGCCGCAACGTCGTTATCGACAAGTCCTTCGGCGCACCGCGCATCACCAAGGACGGCGTAACCGTAGCCAAGGAAATCGAACTGGAAGACAAGTTCGAAAACATGGGTGCACAGATGGTTCGCGAAGTCGCGTCCCGCACCAATGACGAAGCTGGCGACGGCACCACTACCGCGACCGTTCTGGCTCAGGCCATCGTTCGCGAAGGCATGAAGTCCGTTGCGGCCGGCATGAACCCGATGGACCTCAAGCGCGGCATCGAGCAGGCCGTGAACATCGTTGTTGAGGAAATCAAGTCCAAGGCACGTTCGGTTTCCGGTACCGACGAAGTCGCACAGGTCGGCACCATCTCCGCCAACGGCGAGAAGGAAATCGGCGACCAGATCGCGGACGCGATGCAGAAAGTTGGCAACGAGGGTGTTATCACCGTCGAAGAAAACAAAGGTTTCGAAACCGAAACCGAAGTTGTTGAAGGCATGCAGTTCGACCGCGGTTATCTGTCGCCTTACTTCATCACCAACGCCGACAAAATGATCGCAGATCTGGAAGACTGCTATATCCTGCTGCACGAGAAGAAACTCTCATCACTGCAGCCGATGGTTCCGCTTCTGGAAACCGTTATCCAGTCCGGCAAACCGCTGCTGATCATTGCTGAGGATGTTGACGGCGAAGCCCTCGCAACCCTCGTCGTGAACAAACTGCGCGGCGGTCTGAAAATCGCAGCGGTTAAAGCACCTGGCTTCGGCGACCGCCGCAAAGCCATGTTGCAGGACATCGCTGTTCTGACCGGTGGTCAGGTTATCTCCGAAGATCTCGGCATGAAGCTTGAAAATGTCGGTCTCGACATGCTCGGCACCGCACGCAAGATTACAATCACCAAAGACGAAACCACGATCGTTGACGGTGTTGGCGAGAAAGCCGAGATTGAGGCACGCGTTGCCCAGATCCGTCAGCAGATCGAGGAAACCTCTTCCGACTACGACCGTGAGAAACTCCAGGAGCGTCTCGCAAAACTGGCCGGTGGCGTTGCCGTGATCCGCGTTGGCGGTGCATCCGAAGTGGAAGTAAAAGAGCGCAAGGACCGAGTTGACGACGCTCTGAACGCAACCCGCGCCGCCGTACAGGAAGGCGTTGTTGTGGGTGGTGGCGTTGCCCTTGTACAGGCCTCCAAGAAACTGGCCGACCTGACCGGCGCAAACTCCGACCAGACTGCAGGCATCAGCATCGTTCGCCGCGCTCTGCAGGCTCCGCTGCGTCAGATCGCCGAGAACGCCGGTGTTGACGGTGCCGTAGTTGCCGGCAAGATCATCGAATCCACTGATGACGCATTCGGCTTCAACGCTCAGACCGAAGAATATGGCGACATGTTCTCCTTCGGCGTAATCGACCCGGCCAAGGTTGTCCGCACCGCTCTGCAGGATGCTGCATCGGTTGCCGGTCTGCTCATCACCACCGAAGCAATGATCGCCGACAAACCGGAGCCCAAAGGCGCTGCCGGTGGCGGCGGAATGCCGGACATGGGTGGAATGGGCGGCATGGGCGGCATGATGTAAGCCGACCCATACGGTCAATTATAAGGAACGGGGGCCTTCGGGCTCCCGTTTTTTTTGCGCTTTTTCCCAACCGTAGAATCTGTTTCGAATTCTATGCACTTGACCCTTCCTACTCGCAAATCGGGGAGCCCTAAGCGGTTCGGTCATTGTTGAGGATGTCGATTGAACCATCCCAGCCGGCACGGAATTTCTTGACGTAACATCGACGACGGGTCAGTTTCGGCGTAACAAATTAGTTGCCGAGAAAATCCGGGAGAGACCAATGGGCAAGCGGGACGATCTGATTGAAATGTATGCGTCCGAACTAAAGGACAAATGCGGCGTAAGCGCCGATATGGATCTGCTCAAGAAGGTCGTGATCGGACTTGGGCCGTCGATCTATAACGCTGACGCAGCCACGGTCGCCGCGTCCCAAAAATCGGAACTCAACACCATCCGCAACAACTTTCTCATGAAGAAGCTGGGCCTGTCAGACGGTCCGGAACTCGATGCGGGAATTAATGCGGCGATTGAGACCTACGGCAAATCCAACCGGAACAAGTACCGGGCGGTGATCTACTATCTCCTCACCAAACACTTCGGCAAGGAAAACGTCTACGGCTGAACCGGTCAGGTCCGTGGCGTGATGCGGTTGACGTGCCCCATTTTGCGCCCGGGCCGCGCCTCGGCCTTGCCATAGAGATGGACCGCCGCGCCGGTAAGTGCCGGAGCAGTGAACACGTCATCCCCCAGCAGGTTCAGCATCTCCGCATTTGAATGACGCTGTCCGTCGCCGAGCGGCCAGCCGCAGACGGCACGGATGTGATTTTCAAACTGGTCTGTCAGACAGGCGTCCTGGGTCCAGTGACCGGAATTGTGGACACGCGGCGCGAACTCGTTGACGATCAGACCCTGATTTGTGGCGAACATTTCCACACCGATCACACCAACATAATCAAGCGCATTGAGGACGCGACCAGCAGTGAGCACCGCGTCCTGGGCGAGGCTTGCGCTGATATTCGCAGGCACCGTGGTGGTGTGGAGAATGCCGTCGCGGTGGACATTTTCACCGGGATCGTAAGCGCTGACCTCCCCCGCAAGCGACCGGGCGGCAATGACGGAAATCTCGCGGTCAAAATCGACAAAACCTTCCAGCACCGAAGGGGCGCCGTTGACAGCCTCCCACGCGCCGGCAGCGTCCTCAGCCGATTTGATGCGGGCCTGACCTTTGCCGTCGTAGCCGAAGCGACGGGTCTTAAGGATCGCGGGTGTACCGATCTCAGCAATGGCCTCCCGGAGGTCATCGAGGCTGGAGACGTTCCGGAACGGCGCGGGACGCAGGCCCATACCGGCAAGGAACTCCTTCTCGGCAATACGGTCCTGGGCGACCTCGAGGGCGCGGCGGCCAGGTCTCACGGGCACGATCGGTTCCAGAACGTCCACGGCAGAGAGTTCGACGTTCTCGAATTCGTAGGTCACGACGTCGACGGAGCGGGCGAACGCCTCCAGTGCGGCCAAATCGTCGTAGCCCGCTTGCGTCACCTTGTCCGCCACATGAGCGGCGGGCGGGTTTGCTCCTGGCTCGAAAATGTGGGTTGTCATTCCAAGGCGGGAGGCCGCGACCGAAAGCATACGGCCCAGTTGTCCGCCGCCGAGTATGCCTACGCGGCTGCCGGTGGGAAGTGCGTCAGTCACGGGTCGGCTCCTCCGCAATGCTTTCGGTCTGCGCGGCACGCCATGCGTCGAGACGTTCGGCCAGTGTCGGATCGTTTACCGCAATCACGGCTGCCGCCGACAGCGCCGCATTTCCAGCGCCAGCCGGCCCGATGGCGAAGGTGGCGACCGGAATACCCTTGGGCATCTGAACAATCGAGAGCAGGGAATCCAGTCCGGAGAGAGCCTTGGAACGCACCGGCACACCGAATACAGGTATGCGGGTTTTTGAGGCCAGCATACCGGGCAGATGGGCGGCTCCGCCTGCCCCTGCGATAATAACGTTCACGCCTCGCTGCGCCGCCGTTTCAGCGTAGGAAAACATGCGGTCCGGTGTGCGGTGAGCGGAAATGATTTTGGTCTCATAGGGGACTTCCAGCGCCTCAAGAATGTCCACGGCAACGGCCATGGTTTCCCAGTCGGACTGGCTGCCCATTACGACGCCTACCAAAGGTTTGTTCATTTCGTGGACGCTCCTCACCGCCAAAAAGGCGCTATACAATCAGGAGCGTATGGGTGCAATCCGGGTTCAGGCAATGATGTCGGGGAAAATCTCGTCTTGGATACGCTGAATCTCGTCCTTCAACGCCAGTTTGCGCTTTTTCAGCCGACGCACGGCAAGCGGGTCGGCCCGCCCTTCCGTATCCAGTGCGGCGATCGCCTCGTCCAGGTCACGGTGTTCGCGCTGAAGCATGTCCAGCCGAATGCGCAATACGTCCGCGCGCTGCATCGTGGGAGGATTGTTCATGTGCATGATCCTGGCAATACCGCGTGAAGTATAACGATCATTTAATGCGCGGCAACGGTGGCAGCCCGGTTGAAGACCTTGTTTTTTGGGGACATCAATACCATCTTTAATGCAGTTGGTCGCCGTAAGGGGCCATCAAAACAGAGTCGCTTTTGCAAGGACTTGGATGAATGACCAAGGTAACTTTCGCCTCCCATCCCTATTTGCTGGGTTTTGAGAATCTCGACCGGCTGGTCGAACGGACGGTCAAAACCGGCAATGAGGGCTACCCTCCGTATAATATCGAACAGAGGGATGAGGCGACGTATCGCGTCACGCTCGCCGTGGCCGGATTTGCCGAAGAAGATCTGACCATTACCGTCGAATCGAACCAGCTGGTGATCCGTGGTCGCCAGAAGGACGACGAGGGTGAACGGATATTTCTGCACCGGGGAATCGCAGGCAGACAGTTTCAGCGCAGTTTCGTTCTCGCCGATGGCGTGGACGTGACGGGAGCGCATCTTGAAAACGGCCTCCTGCACGTCGAACTCAAAAGGGTAGAGCCTGAGAGCATCGTCCAGACAATCAAGATCAACGGCAAGAGCAGTTGACAGTCAGGAGGTCAAAATGACTGATTACCCGAGCTTTCCCGATAAGGGAGACAAATCGATCGTTTACGTTCGCGACGTCAAGGCAACCGATCTGCCGCAGGAAATCCGCGACCAGATAGGCGGCTTGGCCAAAGTGTACGCCGTTCATGCCGAATCCGGAGAGGTTCTGGCACTGGTCGGTGACAGAGATCAGGCGTTCGTCATGGCACGACGCAACGAATTTTCACCGGTAAGCGTTCACTGATACAAAAAAAGGGCAGGAAAAACTCCTGCCCTTTTTTGTGCCGGACTACTCGGCGGCGACTTCATCGACCGGCTCTTCCAGCGATGCGAGAAATCTTTCCGCCTCCAGAGCGGCCATGCAGCCCATACCGGCGGATGTGACCGCCTGACGGAAGATGTGGTCGGTAATGTCTCCGGCCGCAAACACGCCGTCGATGCTGGTCGAGGTGGAATCGGGCTTCGTGTAGACGTAGCCGCCATTGTGCGTTTCCAGCTGATCAACGACGAGCTCGGACGCCGGGGCGTGACCGATGGCCACGAAAACACCCGTACAGGGCAGCTCCGAGACCGTGCCGTCGCGAACATCACGCACCTTCACACCCGTCACGCCGCGGGGATTGTCGCTGCCGACGACCTCTTCCAGCGTGTGGTGCCAGAGGGTTTCGATCCTGGGGTGCTTGAGAAGGCGGTTCTGAAGGATTTTCTCGGCACGCAGTTCGTCGCGGCGATGAATCAGCGTCACCTTGCTGGCGAAGTTTGTCAGGAACAGCGCTTCCTCAACAGCAGTATTGCCGCCACCAATGACGACGATTTCCTGACCACGAAAGAAAAAGCCGTCACAGGTTGCACATGCGGATACGCCAAATCCCTTGAAAGTTTCCTCGGACGGCAGACCAAGCCATTTGGCCTGTGCGCCGGTCGCGAGAATGACCGCGTCGGCGGTATAGGTCGTGCCGCTTTCGCCCTTCGCTGTGAAAGGTCGGGATGACAGGTTCAGTGAGCCAATGTGATCGCCAATGATTTCGGTCCCGGCGGCACGGGCGTGCTCTTCCATGCGGACCATGAGTTCGGGCCCCTGAACCTCGGTATCGCCGGGCCAGTTTTCGACCTCTGTAGTGATGGTCAGCTGGCCGCCCGGCTGAATGCCCTGAACCAGAATCGGTTCCAGCATTGCACGCGTCCCATAGACGGCGGCGGTATATCCGGCCGGACCGGACCCGATGATGAGAAGTCTGGTGTGACGAGTTTCCGACATGGACCTGAAGCCTTTTGGTGAAGTGAACGGTCTATATAGGCGTCTGTTGTCCGGGTGTGAAGCAGGCTTGCTGCAATTTGCAGCCGTTTCATATTAAGTGATCTGCGCGAAATATTATTGCGTTTCCGCACGCACGATTATAACCAACAGGGAGATGACGTATGGATATCACTGAGTATGCCCACCTTCAAGCTTGATCCCATTGACCGGAAAATCCTCGCGGAACTGCAGGGGGATGGACGGATGACCAATGTTGAACTGTCGCGCAGGGTTGGGATATCAGCCCCGCCCTGTCTGCGACGTGTCCGGACACTGGAGGAGCAGGGATTCATTCGCGGATACCATGCGGATGTGGATGCCCGGGAGCTTGGGTTTGAGGTACAGGTTTTTGCCATGGTTGGCCTTTCAAGCCAGGCGGAGTGCGACCTGTCGGCATTTGAGAAACGCGCCAATTCCTGGCCGCTCGTGCGGGAATGCCACATGCTCAATGGTGAGATTGATTTCATACTGAAATGCGTGGCACCCGACCTGTCAACATTTCAGAATTTCCTGACACACGACCTGACCTCCGCGCCAAACGTCGCAAGTGTGAAGACCAGCCTTGTGATACGCTGTGCAAAGGACACCCCTGGCATTCCCTTTGAGGTGTATGACGCGCGCGTTTCCGACGCGCAGGAATAGTCCCTAGAGAACGATGGCGGATATCAGGCGGCCGTAATCGGGCTGCTTGAGATGCGTCGAGCGGCGGTAAGAATAAAATCGGTCCGGCTCGGCATAGGTGCAGGCTCCGATCCAAATGGCGTCATCAACTCCAGCCGTTCGCAGTTTCGCAACCACGAAAGATGGCAGGTCGAACTGATAGTGGCCGTCACGTCCATTGACGAAAAACATGGAATAGGCCGGATTTTCTTCGAGGAAGGTCTCCATAAACTCCTGGCTGACTTCGTAGTTGCGCTGGCTGATGGTGGGACCGACCGCGGCCTGTATGCCGTCCCGGTTGGCGCCCAGCGCGACCATCGCATCGATGGTGTTGTCCGTGACGCCATCAAGAGCACCGCGCCATCCGGCGTGTGCAGCCCCAATTACGCCGTTATCGGGATCAGCCAGCAAAACCGGCGCGCAGTCTGCGGTCAGGACTGAGAGGGCAATACCGGGTTCGTCTGTTACGATGGCGTCGGCCCTGGGGCGGACGGGAAAATTGTCCGGGTCGACGGTCACGACTGTTGAAGAGTGAATCTGATGCAGGGACAGAAGATTTGTGGAGTGGACCCGCATGGCCTCCGCCACCATGGACCGATTCAGGGAGACGACACCGCTTTGGTCACCCGACCCATATCCGCAGTTCAGCCCGGAATATATACCGGAGGACGCCCCTCCGCGCCGGGTGAAGAAGCCGTGCCGGATGTTGCCCAGGCTTTCGCCGGTTAAAATTTCCAGTGTCATGTGCTAAAATCCAGGCGGCGCCGGTGCCGCGTTTGGCGTGAGTCCCATTACCTGAAAATGGTTCCCCATTTCATCCGGGTGGGTCAAGCGGCGATGCGCGGTGACAATGGAATTGTGTGCCTCGCCGCATTGTTTGGCTGCGAGAGCCTGGGCTCGGGCCGTAATGCCGAGACGCTCAAGAAACACTCCCTGGGGGACGGGGCCGTGAATTTTTGCGCCGGTAGCCATATCCGCCAATCCCTTGAAGCGGACATGAGCGGTGATGTCGGCCTGCCCAGGGGCAAAGAGCGGGTCCGTCGGGGCATGACCTGCAAGGGCCTGTAAGGTGTCGCCCGTGCCGTCCCACGTACCGTAATCAACGATCAGTGCGCCGCCACCGGAATTCGCGATCCGTTCCGAGAGTTTGAACATGATCCGTTCTCCTGCGGGACAGACTTCAACAATGGTCCCATCGGCTGCGTGGGGGAAACGCGCGTTGAGGCGAGATTCCGTTTTTGGCTCAGACCACGTGAGTTGGAGGCCGCCATCTCTTAGGAAAACGAGACGTTCACGCCAGAGCGCATCCGTGCGCTGGAACTGATGAACCGGCAGCGCGTCAAAGAACTCGTTGGCCACGAGGAATGCTGGGCCGCTTGGCAGATCGTCCAGTGATCCGCACCAAGTGATGTCGTGGCCCTTCAGCGTCTCAGCCTGAATGTCACGAAGGGTTGGACTGATCTCGATCAGATGGATGTGCGCGCCCTCGAGGAACCTGGGCAGAATCGCGGCAACGCGTAGGATGTCGCGCATGAGCGTACCCCGGCCTGGGCCGGCTTCGGCGAGAACGAATGGAGTTGGTCGCCCGTGATCCACCCAGGTCTGCATCAGCCAGGCGCCCAGCATCTCGCCAAACATCTGGCTGATTTCCGGAGAGGTGGTGAAATCGCCACGCACCCCCAGCGGGTCGCGGGTCATGTAGTAGCCATGCTCGGGATGTCCAAGACAATGGCTCATGTACTCGGCCATACTGATCGGCCCGCTGGTTGCTATTTTTGATCTGATCAGTTCGGCCAGAACGGTCATGCCCGGCGTCCCGTCCAGATCAGAACAATTATCCCGGCAAACAGCATCGGTAAGGACAGAACCTGCCCCATTGTCAGCCCCCAATCCGCGCCAAAACGAATGACATGACCAAACGGGTTCTCGGCCGAAATGTACTGGGCGTCGGCCCGCCGATAGGCTTCAACGATGACGCGGGAAAGACCATAGCCCGCAAGGAATATGCCGATAACGCGACCTGGTTTCGTGAGTGCACCACGTCGAATCGCCCAAAGGATGACGAGGAAAAGGACTGCGCCCTCCAGCCCCGCCTCATAAAGCTGGGACGGGTGACGGGCGCAGGGGCCAATCCACGTATCCGGGCATGAGCCCGCGGCCTCGCCAGGGAAAACAACTCCCCAGGGAACGGTCGTTGGACGCCCCCAAAGTTCCGCGTTGATGAAGTTGGCGATACGTCCAAAAAAAAGTCCAATCGGAGCCGCGGCGGCCACGGCGTCGCCAATGCGAATAGCGTTTAGGCCCCGCACCAGGGCGAACAGCAGGATACCCGCTACGACCCCCAGAAAACCGCCATGGAACGACATGCCCCCGTTCCACACCGCAAGGATCTCTCCGGGATTCGCAAGGTAGTAGCCAGGCTGATAGAACAGCACGTAACCCAGACGCCCACCAAGAATGACACCGAGGATCATCCAGGTCAGCAGATCATCGACCTGCTCGCGGGCCAAGGGAGACCGGCCGCCCCAGAGGTAAGGGTTTCGGCACAGCGAAATCACATACCGCCAGCCCAGCAGCAGCCCAACAATGTAGGCCAGCGCATACCAGCGCAGCGCAACCTGAACCCCGAACAGGTCGACCGCGAAAATGACCGGGTCGATATCTGGGAAAGTGATCATCCGGAAAGGTCCACCCGTGGCTGTTTCGTCGGCACTGCATTCCAGGGGCGCGGATCGAAGTCAAGGCGCAGTTTTCAGCCGGTTGGCAAACGCCGGAAGCATCGCCATATAGGTATGAACGGCAAAACGGAGATACCCGATGCAGACGCGAAACAAGGTTCTGGATGACGTTGCACAGCTGATGTCAAACGCGATGGGCGTGGCACAGGGCGCAAAAACCGAGGCCGAAACGGCAATGAAGGGCATGCTGGACCGCTGGCTGGCGGACCGCGACCTGGTGACACGCGACGAGTTTGAGGCGGTGCGCGCCATGGCTCAGAAAGCGCGCGAAGAGAACGAGGCACTGAAAGCCCGGCTGGATGCTCTGGAATCAAAAACGCCCTAAAAAGTGTCGCCCACAATCGATGCTAATTTTTCGATAATCCGGTGGATGATTTAATTAACCTGGCAAAAATATTTTTCTTTACAGGTTCCGGATCATCCACCACCATATGTGGTAGGTCAGTTGGAGAGTTCACTGACCAGTTGTTGTTCTCACGCCCCCAAGCGGGGTATCCCCGCCCTGGGGGCCTTAAAGAGAGGCGCCGGGTATGAGCATTGTAGAACGTGACTTCGATTGCGAGGATATCCACCCCATCGACATCGTTGAGACACTCGCTGAGGAGCGGGAGTGGGATTTCGACCGCATTGCGGACGATCAGATTGCGATGGCAATTGAAGGTGGCTGGAGCACCTACTCCGTTACTCTGGCGCTTTCACAGGAAGATGAGTCACTGCGCCTGATCTGTGCATTTGAAATGGATCCCGAGGACGAATGCCTTGGCGAGCTTTACAAATCCATGGGAATGGCAAATGATAAATGCTGGTCCGGCGCGTTCACCTATTGGCCGGAACAGCGTTTGATGGCGTATCGGTACAGTCTCAATCTCGCTGGAGGTGCCCTGGCGTCTTCCGCGCAGATCAACGATATGGTCCGCGCGGCGGTAGCTACGAGCGAATGCTTTTATCCAGCGTTCCAGCTTGTGGCCGGAAACAGTGACAGCGCGGAAAACGCGCTTGGAATTGTGATCTCCGAAGCCTACGGTCGCGCCTGATACCGGCCCCCCCTTTCCGGGTCCTTATGGGGTCGGAAAGGGGGTTATTCGAATGGACTTTTCTGAAATTTCCGATCGCGGACTCGTGCTTGTGGGCTGCGGAAAGATGGGTACGGCCCTGCTCGATGGATGGCTGAGACAGGGTCTGGAGCCAAATTGCTTTACCGTTATTGACCCCAAACCGTCCGATCATCTTAAAAATCTGGCCAAGGATGGTCTCCGGCTGAACGCCGAGATGCCGCCGAATCCCGCGATCGCGGTTCTGGCGGTGAAACCGCAAATGATGGGCGAGGTTCTTCCACAGCTCTCCGCACTCTGCGGAGGACAGACCGTGTTCCTGTCAATCGCGGCCGGAACGCCCATTTCGCGGTTCGAGGAAAGCCTTGGTGGAAATTCCCCGATTATTCGAGCCATGCCCAACACACCGTCGGCTATTGGCGAGGGAATTACGGCTCTAGTCGGAAACGCCCAGGTTGACCCTGGCGACCTCGAACTTGCTGACAAACTGATGCAGGCCGTGGGCAAAACGGTCCGGCTCGAAAACGAGAACCAGATGGACGCGGTAACCGGCGTGTCCGGGTCCGGGCCTGCTTACGTGTTCCTGATGATGGAGGCGATGACAAGGGCCGGCGTCGCGCAGGGTCTGCCGGAAGATCTCGCTCTTGAGCTGGTACGTACGACGGTCGCCGGTGCCGGTGCGTTGGCAAACTCAGGTGACACAAAACCGGAACAACTTCGCATTAATGTCACCAGTCCGAAAGGAACGACGGAGGCCGCCCTCAAAGTGCTCATGCGTGAGGGCAACGGGCTGACCGAACTAATGGAGGAAGCCGTGGCGGCTGCCGCGGACAGGGGGCGGGAACTGGCCAAATAAAAAAAGAAAATTGTGCAGCGCAACATTGAGCTCTTGACTTTTTGTTGCACTGCAACATATAGAGAGCGGGAAGCAAAACAAACCCACAACCAAGGAGACGTACAATGTTCGACCCGAAAAGCATGTTTGACCCGAAAGCCTTCTCCTTCGACGCGGAGAAGATGGTGGAATTCTTCAAGCAGAATGACTTCACCAAACAGCTGTCCGAATTCAAAATGCCTGGCGTAGACCCTGAATCCATCATGGCCGCTCAGCAGAAGAATATGGATGCGCTGGTTGAAGCCAACAAAGCTGCTGCTGCCGGTTACCAGGACCTCTTCAAAAAGCAGATCGCAATTTTTGAGGAAACCATGTCCGAGGCACGCAAGCACATGTCCGGCCTCGACAACGCCAAACTCGACCCGGAAACCGCCAAGGCACAGGGCGAGCTTGCAAAGGCGGCTTTTGAGAAAGCACTCGCCAACATGCAGGAACTGGCTGAGACCGCTCAGAAAGCCAACTCCTCCGCCTACGAGATCGTGTCCGCACGCGTTCAGGAAGGCATGAAGGAACTCGGCGATCTGGCTGCGAAAGCAACCACGAAAGCCTGATACTGGCCTTTTTCCGACAGGCATAATGACGAAACCGCTTGCCCCCATTGGGGCAGGCGGTTTTTTTGTGTCCGAAGACAACAAAGGGCCAGACATGACTGAAATTACTTTTGACGACTTCATGAAGGTCGACATCCGCGTTGGCAAAATTGTCCGCGCTGAAGAGTTTCCCGAGGCACGCAAACCGGCATTCAAACTTTGGGTCGATCTTGGCCCGGAGATCGGTGAGAGAAAATCGTCAGCCCAGATTACCAAACACTACACGCCCGAGGAGCTTGAAGGCCGCAGGGTCCTGGCAGTGGTCAATTTCCCGCCGCGCCAAATCGGCCCCATCCGCTCGGAAATCCTCGTGCTGGGCGTCCCGGATGAGGATGGTGAGGTCGTTCTACTGGCACCGGATCAGGACGTTCCCCTCGGCGGGCGAATGTTCTAATCAGCGCCCGCCCTCTTGAGTTGACGCAGGATTGCTTTACCTGATCAGGACCAACGAATTTCCGGACCGCGTGACAGGCTTTCATGTGAACCGGACAAACAGTCAGAAGGATTCCCATGTCCCACCCACTTTATGACGCGCGCGACCCGGCTTCGGGAAACGAATTCGGAAACCTCCCGGAATGGGATTTGACAGATCTCTACGCCGGGCCGGATGCGCCGGAACTGACGCGGGACCTGGACTGGCTGAAATCGGAATGTGCGGCCTTCGCGGGTGAATATGAGGGAAAGCTGGCCGACCTGGACGCGGCTGGCCTGCTGAAATGCATTCAACGGTATGAGCGCATTCAGTCGGTTTCGGGCCGGATCATGTCCTATGCCGGGTTGAGATACTATCAAAACACCACGGATGCGGAGCTCGGCAAGTTTCTGGGAGACCGTCAGGCGCAGCTGACGGAGTTTTCCACACCGCTGGTTTTTTTTAGCCTCGAGATGAACCGGGTGGATGACGCCCGACTGGATGCCCTGCTCAACGAAAACGAGGAACTGGCGCGGTATCGACCGGTCCTTGAGCGTCTGCGGGCCATGAAGCCGTATCAGCTGTCGGATGAACTTGAGAAGTTCCTGCATGACCAGTCGGTGGTCGGTGCCGCCGCATGGAACCGTCTGTTTGATGAGACGATGGCCGGGCTCGAATTTGAGGTCGATGGCGAGATGCTTCCGCTTGAAGCGACGCTGAACCTGCTGTCGGAGCAGGACAGATCGAAACGTCAGGCGGGCGCGGAAGCCCTGGTGGCGGTCTTCCGCAAAAACCTGCCACTGTTCACGCGGATCACAAACACACTGGCGCAGGAAAAGGCCATTGAGGACCGGTGGCGCAAGCTGCCAACACCACAGGCGTCGCGCCACCTTGCGAATCATGTTGAGCCGGAAGTGGTCGAAGCCCTGCGCAATGCCGTGGTGGAGGCCTATCCCCGCCTGTCTCACCGGTACTACGCGTTGAAGGCAAAATGGCTTGGCCTCGAGAAAATGGAGGTCTGGGACCGCAACGCGCCGCTCCCCCAGAAGGACGACAAGAAAATCGGCTGGGACGAGGCGCGAAAGACGGTGCTTGATGCCTATGCCGGGTTTGATCCGAAAATGGCGGAAATTGCAGAACCATTCTTTGAGAAGGGCTGGATTGACGCGCCGGTTAAGCCGGGCAAGGCACCTGGCGCGTTTGCGCACCCAACGGTGACGGACGTGCACCCCTATGTTCTGCTGAACTACCTCGGCAAGCAGAGGGACGTAATGACCCTCGCCCATGAGCTTGGACACGGCGTGCATCAGGTTCTCGCGGCGGATCAGGGCGAGTTGCTGTCGTCAACGCCTCTGACGCTGGCTGAAACCGCGTCGGTGTTTGGCGAGATGCTGACGTTTCAGAAACTGCTCGATGCCGCGCCGGATCAGGCTGCGCGGAAAATCCTTCTGGCCGGCAAGGTCGAGGACATGATCAACACGGTCGTACGGCAGATCGCTTTCTATGACTTTGAATGCAAGCTGCACGCGGCCCGTGCGAACGGTGAGTTGACGCCTGATGACATAAACGCGCTGTGGATGTCGGTGCAGGCCGAGAGCCTTGGGCCGGTGTTCAACTTCATGGACGGCTATGAGACCTTCTGGTCCTACATCCCTCATTTCATCCATTCGCCGTTCTACGTGTATGCCTATGCCTTCGGTGATGGTCTCGTGAATGCGCTTTATGCGGTCTACCGAGAGGGCGACGCGGACTTTACGGACAAGTATTTTGAGATGCTGCGCGCTGGCGGCTCGAAACATCACAGGGAACTGCTGGCACCGTTCGGTCTTGATGCCAGCGATCCAAAGTTCTGGGACAAGGGACTTTCACTGATCAGTTCGATGATCGACGAACTGGAAGCGATGGAAAGCTGAGTTTCCAGGCGGATCCCAGTTTCAGACCTGGGGTCCGCCAGCCATATCAGAGATCAGCCCAATGAGCTTTTTGCGGCAGTCGGTCAGGGCGTAGCGGTCGAGTACGGTCTGACGGGCGTTGGCGCGCATATCCGCCGTCCCTTTTCCCCGGTCCAGCACATCCGCGAGCGTATTGGCGAGATTGACCGGATCAAAGAAGTCTACGAGCACCCCGTTGACGCCGTCTTTCACAACCTCCTGAACTGGCGCGGTTGCCGAACCGACGAGAGCCACACCGGACGCCATTGCCTCCAGCATCGACCAGGACAGGACGAAGGGATAAGTCAGGTACGTGTGGGCGGCTGAAACCTGGAGGACGCGCAGGTAGTCCGAGTATGCGACCCGTCCCAGGAAGTGAACCCGTTCGAGAGGAGGCTTAACCTCCTCAATCAGTATTTCGCGATAAGTCTTGCCGTCAGGCGGCGTGCGTCCGTAGCTGACGTCATTACCGCCAACCACTACGACACGCGCATCCGGCCGACGCTCGAACAGGTGCGGCAGACAGCGAACGAAGGTATGGAACCCGCGGTAGGGTTCGAGATTACGGGCGACATATGTCACCACGGGGTCGCCGGGGCGAAGTGTGACGCCACTCTGGAGTTTGATCTCCGCGTCCGGGTTGGGTTTCGCCAGGTCGCAGTCAATCCCGTCATGGATCACTGAAATCTTCGAATGGTATTCGGTCGGGAACTGTTTCTTCTGCCATTCAGTCGGGGAATAGCCGTGATCCGCGGCCTCAAGCGACAGGAGGTGATAGGCGTTTCGGGTGCGGGTCTGACATTCAGAGTTCAGATCTGACGGGTATTCCGGATCAAACCCGACGTCAGCCCCCTGCCCATGATAGTAGAACTCGCAGAACGACAGAAGCGGGACATCAGGGAACACATCCTTGAGATAGAGGCCTTCGCCCCAACCCGGATGGGAGACCATAACATCGGGGCGAAAGCCCGAGTTTTTTAAATCAAGTGCCTTGCCGGCAGCCCCTTGCCCGTTAATCACGGCCGTTTCCGTACTGCGCAGGTAGTGATGTATGCCCTCCGTCGCGCCCCGGTGGGGTTTGTATTCGACCTTTCGCACCCCCTTCATAGTGGGACGGTCCGGTTGGGTGATAAAAACAACCTGATTTTTGGGGTCAGCCGCCAGCGTTTTGGCCACGTGCCTGAATTGTGCAGGAAAATTCTGATGTACAAACAGGATGTTCAAAAAAACCGCTCCCTTTCAGCCAAATATCGGGAGATTGCGCGGGTGGCGGGCGTCAGATCAACCCTAAATATCGGCATCGCCCTTTCCACCTTGATGTTACCCTGTATTCTCGTGACAGAAGGTGCCGGTTTCCGATATCGCGGATGTGCGGCAGTTCGCGGCAATCGGCAACTGCGAAGGAGTTGTTTCATGAACGAAAAGTTCCTCGGTCACGTCAACGACATACTGGACGGGCTGGAAGATGACGGTCTCTACAAGCACGAACGTATGATCACCTCGCCGCAGGCCGGACGGATTTCCGTCACGACCGATGATCAGACACATGATCGGGTGGTCAACCTCTGTGCGAACAACTACCTCGGTCTTGCCAATGATCCCCGACTGGCCGAAGCCGCGAAAGCCGGGCTCGACAGCAACGGATATGGCATGGCGTCGGTTCGCTTCATTTGCGGGACACAGGACCTTCACCGGGGACTGGAACAACGATTGGCGCGGTTCCTGGGCAAGGATGACGCCATTTTGTTTGCGGCATGTTTTGATGCAAATGGGGGATTGTTTGAGCCCTTGCTGGGACCGGAGGACGCGATTGTCTCCGATGCGCTCAACCACGCATCAATCATCGACGGAATCAGGCTCTGCAAAGCCCGGCGCTATCGGTACGCGAACAACGACATGGCCGACCTTGAGGCCCGCCTGATCCAGGCCAGGGAGGATGACGCGCGGTTTATCATGATCGCAACGGATGGCGTGTTCTCGATGGACGGGTATCTGGCGAACCTGCCGGGCATTGTGGAACTGGCGGATAAATATGACGCGATGGTGATGGTCGATGACTGCCACGCCACGGGCTTTATGGGTCCGCAGGGACGGGGCACCCACGCCCATCACGGGGTTGCGGACGGTGTGGATATTTTGACCGGCACCCTTGGCAAAGCCCTCGGCGGCGGCATCGGGGGATATACGGCGGGTCCACAGGCGGTGATTGACCTGCTGCGGCAGCGGGCACGGCCCTATCTTTTTTCAAATTCAATTCCACCTTCAATAGCTACCGCTTCTCTGGCCGCGCTGGATATTGTTGAAAACGGCGACGACCTTCGAGAACAGCTGTTTTCGAACACGGAGTACTGGCGCCACGGCTTGACAGAGCTTGGTTTTGAACTGCTGCCGGGGGAACATCCGATTGTTCCGATCATGTTGGGCGATGCCCGGCTGTCACAGGATATGGCAGCAGAGCTTTTTAAGCTCGACGTGTTTGTAGCGGGGTTCTTTTTCCCTGTGGTCCCCAAGGGCAAAGCGCGCATTAGGACGCAGATGAATTCCGCCCTGACGCGTGAGGACCTCGATTTTGCACTTGATGCTTTTGGGCGGGCCGGACGGACAACGGGAGTGCTCAAATGACCAACGGCATGAAGGCGCTCGTTAAGGCCAAAGCGGAACCCGGCCTTTGGATGGAGCATCGCGATGTGCCGGAACCTGGCCCGGATGACGTTCTGATCCGCATAAACAAAACCGGGATCTGCGGCACCGATATTCACATCTGGAACTGGGATGAATGGGCGCAAAAGACCGTGCCCGTTCCGCTAGTGACCGGGCACGAGTTCGCCGGTGAAATCGTGGAGGTCGGACGTAACGTTGCGGATCTGGAAATCGGTCAGCGCTGCTCCGGAGAGGGTCATTTGATCGGAAAGACCTCGCGGCAGTCGCGGGCTGGCCGGTTTCATCTGGACCCGGATACTCGCGGCATTGGCGTGAATGAACCCGGCGCATTCGCGGAATTCCTGCGGCTTCCGGCATTCAATGTCGTACTGCTGCCGGATTCGATTGACGACGAGATTGGCGCCATTCTTGATCCCTTGGGGAATGCCGTTCACACCGCGCTCAGTTTTGATCTGATCGGCGAAGATGTGCTTGTCACCGGAGCAGGGCCAATCGGGATTATGGCGGCGGCCGTTGCGCGCCACGTGGGTGCCCGACACGTCGTCATAACGGACGTGAACCCGGACAGGCTGGCTCTCGCCGGTCGGGTGGCGGATGTGGTCCCCGTCAATGTGGCGGAGCGGGACCTTGACGAGGTCAATGGAGAACTGGGCCTGAAGGAAGGGTTCGACGTCGGGCTTGAGATGTCGGGCAACCAGAGGGCGCTCGATCAGATGGTCGAGGCGCTGGTGATGGGAGGGCGTATCGCCCTGCTTGGAATACCACCCGGAAAATCTCCTGTGGACTGGTCGCGGATCGTGTTCAAGGCCATCACCATCAAGGGTGTTTACGGTCGGGAGATTTTCGAGACCTGGTACAAGATGATTGCCATGCTGGAAAACGGCCTCGACGTTTGCAATGTAATCACCCACCGCTTTGACGTGGATGATTTTGAGCAGGGTTTTGAGACCATGCGGAGCGGTCAGAGTGGCAAGGTGGTTTTAAGCTGGAGATAGGTGCCTGCTATTTTCCAGTTATCAGATGCCACGCCCTATCGATATCCGCGATCCTGAATTGATGAGTGCCCTCAAACAGGCAGAGTTCGAGGAAATGTCCGTCTGGTGACGTTCGACGCTCACAATCCAGCTCGTCATCCGAAAAGTACAAACCGGGACCGTAGCCACCGCTGTCGGCCATCATGGACACGGCCTCGTTCACATCGCCCTGATATGTATCCGCAATTTTGCGACCGATGATGGGCACCACCGTGTCGGAGGTGCCATGGTAGTGGACGAGGCTCACCGGGGCACCGGCGCATTGCCCGGGGATCGGATCCCAAAAGGTTCCGGAAAGCGGGATAAAGCCGGAGAATGCACTGTCCGTCTCACAGGCGAGGTTCCATGTCAGCATTCCACCAGCGGAAAAACCGGCCATGACGAGTTCGTCCTCATTGAGCTGGAAACGCGTAGAGAGGTCGGAAATCACGTCATCTACGTAGGCCGGTTCATCAGTATCCGCCTTGTTTTCAGCCCCCGGTGAGCCGGGCAGAGCCCAATCATCAGCCGCCGACTGAAGCGCCACAACAGCGACGCCGAGACGCTTCCCGAGATCAATCAGATTTTGATTGCGCATGACATCTGCAGCCGTTCCGCGGTAGCCATGAGCAAAAATGAGGGCGCCCGTAGGGCTTTCCGTATCATGACCTTCGGGCAGCGCCATCCGGTAGGTTCGGTCGCCAACCACGCAATCGGTTTCGACACCGCAGGCGGAAGCATGTGTCGCCAGGCCCGATGAGATCGCGGCCAGCAGGAACAAAGCAGTCAGTCGATCCATTGGAGTTGCCGACCCCTAACCCATTTGAAAACCGGGAGTGGATTTGGAAATGGCCGTTTCCTCCTCATTCATCTCCGCGCCAAAAGGCTCAAAGAGTGGAGTTGAGAGGTAACGTTCGCCCGTATCCGGCAGCATTGCCAAAATCACGGAACCGGGTTCAGCCTGTTCCGCAAGCTGCATCGCAATCGCGAATGTCGACCCTCCCGAGATGCCGGTGAAGATGCCTTCCTTCGCCGCGAGCTGCTGCGCCCATTTGATGCCATCAGCCCCGGCTACGGGGATCAGCTCATCGAAATAGTCGCCGTCGATGGCCTCCTGAAGAACCGACGGAATGAAATCCGGTGTCCAGCCCTGAATGGGGTGTGGCTCAAAGGCCGGGTGACTGGCGGACGGACCATTGTCCGCTCCCCTCTCCTGCGGTGTTCCTGACCCGACAAGCTGGGCATTCGCGGGCTCGGACAGAATGATTTTCGTATCAGGTCTTGCCGAGCGAAGGAGACGCCCGAGGCCCGAGACCGTCCCGCCGGTGCCATAACCGGTCACGATCATATCAAGCCTGCTGCCCTCAAAGTCCGCAACGATCTCCCGTGCCGTGGTGTTCTCATGAATGTCCGCGTTCGCATCCGTCTCAAACTGGCGCGCCAGAAACCAGCCATTTTGTTCGGCAAGTTCCTTTGCTTTCTGGTACATACCAAAGCCCTTTTCAGCGCGGGGCGTCAGAACAACTTTGGCACCCAGATAGCGCATGACCTGTCGGCGCTCCACGGAGAAGCTGTCTGCCATCGTCACCACCAGCGGATAGCCTTTGGCGGCGCAGGCCATCGCAAGGCCCACACCGGTGTTGCCGCTGGTGGCCTCAACGACCGTCTGCCCTGGTTTGAGCGTGCCATCCCGTTCAGCCGCTTCCAGAATATTGATCGCCAGACGATCCTTCACCGACGACGCCGGATTGAAGAACTCGGCCTTCACGTAAATGGTGACGTTGTCCGGTGCGAGGCGGTTGATCCGGATGCATGGCGTGTTGCCCATGGTGTCGAGAATGCTGTCGTAAAGTTTTCCGCGACCTTCAGTCCGGCGAATTTCTCCACCGTTTCCGCTGGTTGTCCCCATTTCTCAGTCCCTCCCACATCATTTTCCGTTGCCATCGCGCAGCCCCCGAAAAAATGCGGGTAACTACTGCGTCGCGTGACAGTGCGACAGGACTGGCGGTTCATGTCAACATTGCAATGGACACGGAAACGCGAGCCGCGGTGGTATATCCAGAAGTCCCCCGAAAAAACGACACCCTGGCCCGGGCGCGCAAGCGTCTCCGGACCAGGGGCTCCAGTCGTACCTCGATAGTTTCAGTTTGTGTGGAACTGCCGTTGGGGCAGAGCGTCTACATCACGACGACTTTTGCACCCATCTCCACGCGCTCATACAGGTCGATCACATCCTGATTGAGCATCCGGAAACATCCCGACGACGCGGCGTACCCAATACTGTTGGGCGCATCGGTACCGTGGATCCGGTATCCGGAGTCGTGGTTGCCAAAGTTGATGTAGAGCGCCCGTGCACCCAACGGATTGTTCACCCCTCCAGGCATTCCCTTGGCCCATTTGGCCAGTTCCGGCGAACGTTTGATCATTGCCGGCGGAGGAGTCCAGCGCGGCCACCGTGCCTGACGTGAGATGTAGCCGGTCCCCGTCCAGCCAAATCCCTCACGTCCTATTGCCACCCCGTAGCGCAGTGCCTTGCCGTTCTCCTCCACCAGGTACAGGAAAGGTCCCTTTGTATCGACAACAATGGTTCCCGGCACCTCCTCCGTCTCGTAATCCACTCGGTTCTGCAGAAGCGCGGGATGAAATGCCTCCGTGTCGATGGCCGCGACGACCCGACCGTGGTCGGTTCTTGCCGAGTAATGCGACGGATCTACGGGCTGCGGATCGGACGCCGCCCGTGTCACGTCCATATCTTCCATCATGCAGCCTGAAACGAGGGCCGCACCCGTAAGCAAAGAAATCAATCGTACCGGCATGGACATACCAGAGGTCCCCCTTATCGCAGGTTGCATTTCAACTGTGTGTGAAAAGTGCCTTCTGGCGGTGGCAGCAGAATCACGATTCGCTGCCCATGTAGGAACACATAGAGAACAAAGGTTGCGGTTCGCTAAAAACGGAATTTACCACGTTGAAAGGAATCGCGCGGAACACACCTTCCCGGCGCAGGCACCGCTTGTTTTGCACCCCAAACACCGGCTACCGTGAGAGTTGAGCTGACGGTGGAGGCGAAGGGTGCGGATATTTCGGGTAGTGTTCTGGGTGTTCCTGGTCCTTTACGCCCTTGCGATGGCGGTTTTCGTTGTGGGCTGGTTCGGTCTTTTTGGATTTTCCCACGATCCGCTGGCCGGTGTATTTCTGATCCCGCTCGGTCTTCCCTGGAACTTTGCCGGCGATCTGTTCCCTCTCGCGATGCAGCCCTATGTTTCACTGGCGGCACCGCTGATTACGCTCGAAATTTTGCGGCGTCTGTCAAAGCCAAAAAGGCGGAAAGCGCAGACGGAACACGGTGGAGTGTGAACCTCCTTTCTCTCGCCAAACGATTAGCCAATTAACCAGACACACACGCAGCTGTGGAAAATTTCACGTTTATTGCGCTAAAAAGTCTCGACAAATCGACATCAGTTGACGGGACCACAGTAATGACGCTTTTTCTCATCTACATGTTTTTGAAGAACCGTCGGCTGTCCCGGCAATAAAGTTCAGTCGCAACACTTCTGCGAACGTCGAATAAATTGGCATTTCAGTTACATAAACTTCCAGGCGGAGGGGTTGTTCGATCCTTCCACTACGGTAGCGGCAGGCCGGTCCTTGCCCTGCACGGATCACCCGGCAACGGCCACATGTTCGCCTCCTGGGAGGCAGTCGCGCGGGATCTCGGTGTCGAAATCATGGCACCTGACCGGCCAGGGTGGGGATCATCCGACATACTCGGCCTGGACCACGCCGGTTTTGCCGCATGGCTGGCAGATGTGATGGACGTGCTGAAGATCGAGCATGCCCCGGTTATCGGCGTGTCCTGCGGAGCCCAGTGGGCAATCGCAGCGGCAGCTGGCCTTCCCGACCGTATCAGCGGTTTGGGTGTGGTTGGAGCCATGGGACAATGCGATTCCCGTGAAGCGTTGTCCGGCATGTTGGCCGGGAACAAACTACTCTTAGGATTGGCGAGGGTTGCACCGCAACTGCTGACGCCGGTCCTCGAACCGGTCATGCGATTGGCCCGCTTCAACCCTTCGGCCACGATCAGGAGATTCGCAGCCAGCAGCATAGAGCCGGATCGGGTTCTATTACTCCACCGGCCCCACAGGCACGCCTACCAGGGAGCGGTCGAGCATCTTGCACCGGATTGCGCGCGGGCGATGGCGCGGGATCATATTCTACCCGCGTCCCAATGGAGCATTGACGCGACGCGCATTACACAGGCCGCGACTCTGTGGCACGGCACACGGGACGTTTCCGTGCCGAGGCATCACTCGAAACGTCTCGCCAACTGGCTGCCGAACGCACGGTTAAACGAAATCCCGGGAGCAGGCCATTTGATTAATCTGTCCCACGGGCGGCAAATTATTGAGGCGGTTCTCTGACGGCGCAGCGGTTGTCCACTACATGCCCAGCGCTTCCTTGTACAACTCGAGGACGGCTTCCTCTTCGCTGATTTCCTGCGAATCCCGTTTGCGCAATGCGATCAGTTTGCGCAGCACCTTGACGTCGTATCCCCGGCCTTTTGCTTCGGCCATCACCTCTTTCTGGGCGCTGGCGATGTCCGCCTTCTCCTGATCCAGACGCTCATAACGCTCTACAAACTGGCGCAGTTCCCCTGCTGTAACACGGTATTGCGTCTGCTGTTCGTCCTCGACTACGTCTTCCATGAAACGTTCCTGTTCTAATGTGGTGCCCGGTGTCCTACCCGTGACCGGCGCTGACTTGCAACCCCTGGCGCACCGGAGTATGCCGGATCAGATAATTCTGGAGAAGCCATTGATTTTTATATCCATTGTCGGCGGCGTTTTTGTCCTGGCCGGGCTGTTCGGGCTTGGTTACTGCATCCGTGAAGGAATCAGGATCCGTGGCGCCCAGCTCGCGCCTGAGGAAATCAACGCGAGACTCCAGAAACTGGTCGGGATCAACCTGGGATCGGTTGCACTGGCGGCACTTGGACTTGGGCTTGTTGTCGTCGGACTGATGCTTTGAGACCACCCAAACTCGAGAGCCGCCATGGAGGCTGACTTGAACAACACCATCCTCATCACCGGTGGAAGCCGCGGCATAGGCCGGGAACTGGCGCTTCAGGCAGAGGCGCGGGGTGATACCGTTATCGTCACCGTGCGTAACACGGACGCGGACCACCGGCTGCCCGCCTCCATCCGGGTCGAGCAACTCGACGTAAAGCGACCTGAGGAAAGTGCGGCCCTCGCAGCTTCGCTTGACGGGATCGCGATTGATACCCTCGTGTGCAACGCGGGCATCTTCCCGTCCCGCGGCGGCATTCGGGAAGCGGACTATTCCGTGGAGGACTGGGTGCAGGGTATGATGACAAACGTGGCCGGGCCGTTCTACGTGGTCAGGGCGCTCTTGCCTAATCTAACCGCATCCAGATCACCGAAAGTCGCAATGATCTCGTCCTCCATGGGGTCATCCACAAATGCCGCGGGTGGATCCTATATCTACCGGGCGTCAAAGGCGGCGGTCACCAATCTGGCCTGCAATCTCGCGGTAGAACTTGCGCCGCAACGGATAGCGGTGGGAGCTTTCGATCCCGGCTGGGTCAAAACCGATATGGGAACCGACGCCGCACCATTGAACGTATCCAACAGTGTGGCGGGCCTTCTTGAACGTATCGATGGGCTGCATCCCGATAATACAGGTATATTCGAGACGTGGATGGGCGACCGGATGCCCTTCTAAGCCAAGGTCAGGCGGCCGCTCGTGACGCCGCTTTCCTGCGCAGAAAATCGACTATCGTTTTAGCCCAGTTGTCCGCGTGCAGCGGGCCATCGAGGTTTTCGAGGGCTTCGTCCACGAAAGACGACGGAATAGGCTTATCCCTGCGGAGCCTCAAAAGCTCATCCATGAACTTAGGTCCGAATTCGGGATGGGGCTGGACCGTGATCGCATCGGGGTCCTCAATATCGCCATATGCCAGCGCCGCGTATTCGCAATGGGAATTCACTGCAAGAACGGACGAATTCGGCGGCAGTTTCGTCACCTGATCCTGATGAAGCGCCAGAACGAAATAATGATCCGGGACTTGCGTCATCCACTCAGGCCGTTGAACGACTGCATAATTCTGACGTCCAAGACGCCATCCCCTGTCCGACTTTTCCGCTTTTCCTCCCATGGCCTCAGCGAGAATTTGGTGACCGAAACAGATTCCGACGACCGGAACTTTTTGCTCCATGCAATCGCGCAAAAACGCCTTGAGAGGCTCAATCCACGGCAAATCATCATAAACCCCGTGACGCGAGCCGGTAACGAGCCATGCGTCCGCCTGATCAGGCGATTCCGGCATTTCACCAGCCACCACATGTACCGTTTCAAACTCAATCGCCGGGTCGGCATCTGAAAGCAGAGCGCGAAACATGGCGGGGTAATCCCCATGACGGGCGGCAAGATCCGGAACCACATCACCAGCTTCAAGAATACCCAGTTTCATCGTCTTTCCTCTCACAGGCCTACCGGTCCTGACCTATCTCAATCTTTTCGAACCCGTCGCCAAGAGAGCGGTCCTTGTCGATCTCCTCTCTGGCCCAGTTCCTGAACAATGCCACGGCAGGGCGGTTCTCGGTGCCGGCGGGACAGACAATCCGGTACTGAACAGGCGCGGTCAATGCAATCCGAAACGGCGCCACCAACTGGCCGGCGCGCAGATGTCTAGCGGTAATTGATGCGCGGCCCAAGACCACCCCGTTACCTTCAAGCGCGAGATCAACTGCATGATCCGCCTGGCTGAAACGTGGTCCCTTCAGAGGCGCGTGCTCAACCCCCACGGCCTCGAACCAACGATCCCAGTTGGGCGGGTTCGGCAGAAACGACAGGCTGTCGTCGTGAATCAGCGTTTCACTCAGGAGATCGGACGGCTTCGTGAGACGGGTCGCCACGTCGGGGTGCATCATCGGAGTGATGAAACCCTCGTAGAGCATTTCCGAGAACAGCCCGGGATCCTCTCCCTGTCCAAACCGGATGGCGATATCCACATCATCCCTGGCAAAATCCACCAGCTTGAGCGTCGCGATGAAACGCAACTCAAGATCGGGATGCTTCTCCGCGAAATGGAACATGCGCGGGGCAAGCCATTTGGCGGTAAAAGACGGCCCGGCAGTAATGGTAAGGCGGGACGGATCCACGAACCGTTTAGCCGCATTCTATGCCCCCCGCATATCCTGAAATGCGGTCGACAGACCAGGCAGCAAAATGCGCCCGGCCTCCGTCAGCTCAACCGCCCTGTTCAACCTGTGAAACAGCGGCGCTCCCATATCAGCCTCAAGACTTTTGATTTGGTAGCTCAGCGCAGCAGGCGTGACCGACAGTTCATTGGCGGCCTGCGCGAAACTCATATGCCTGGCTGCGGCCTCAAACGCGCGTAACGCCACAAGCGATGGGAGTCTGTCCGGCATGTTGCAGTTCAGTTTTTTTTAAGTGACCTCAAAAAAGTCTCGTTTGTAGATGACCCGATAAATTCGGACATTCAAGGTCAGAAATCGGTCGAATTGACCGGCAGACAGTTAAGGAATGTGGAAATGGACTTCAATATGCCTACCCAGCGGCAAATCGATCAGGCCGTCCAACGTGCCCACACCGAACGGAGCCGGGCCATACGTGAAATTTTTTCGAAGTGGCCCGCACTTTTTAGTCTTGGCCTACCGCGTTCTAAACGCCAGCTGAGAATGCGCAGCGCATAAGAATACAAAAGGGCGGGTCGATTGACCCGCCCTCTGCAATTTCTGCCTGAATTTTTGTTCAGGAGAAGAACTGAGCGCCGTTCGGTGAAAGGGTCGAACCGGAGAAAAATCCGGCGTCGTCCGACGCGAGGAACACAACCGCACGGGCGATTTCCTCAGGTTCGCCGAGACGACCAACCGGGATCTGCGGGATAATACGCTCGTTGAGAACCTTCTCGTCAATCGCGCGAACCATTTCGGTGCCGATGTATCCCGGACAAATCGCATTCACGGTAATACCGGCGCGGGCGCCTTCCTGAGCCAGAGCGCGGGTGATCCCGATATCGCCAGCTTTGGCGGCCGAGTAATTTGCCTGACCAGCCTGACCCTTCTGACCGTTCACGGAAGAAATGTTGATCACACGACCAAACTTGCGCTCTCGCATACCCGGCCAGATCGGGTGGGTCATGTTGAATACACCGCTGAGGTTGGTGTTGATTACTTCGGACCACTGCTCCGGCGTCATGCGGTGGAACATTGCGTCGCGCGTAATGCCCGCGTTATTGACGAGAACCTCAATCGGACCAAGTTCAGCTTCGACCTTGGCGATACCGTCTTTACAGGCGTCGTAGTCAGCGACGGACCATTTCCAGGTCTTGATGCCCGTGTCTTCGGTGAATTTGGCAGCGGCCTCATCGTTACCGGCATAGTTGGCTGCCACTGTGTATCCGGCATCTTTCAAAGCAATCGAAATAGCGGCGCCAATTCCGCGTGTACCGCCTGTGACCAGTGCGACTCTTCCCATGTTTCCATCCCCCTACAAGGTTAGACTTTTGATATCGATTAAATTTTTGTGGCGATGGCGGGCCAACAGTCATGCCGTTCCCCGCCAGGCCGAATAATCAGTCGCGTTCAACGCAGAGGGCAACGCCCATTCCACCGCCGATGCAGAGCGTGGCAAGGCCCTTCTTCGCATCGCGACGCTTCATCTCGAAGAGCAGCGTGTTCAGCACACGACAGCCCGACGCACCAATCGGATGACCGATCGCGATCGCACCACCATTTACGTTCACGATCGACGGATCCCAGCCCATGTCCTTGTTAACGGCGCAGGCCTGTGCGGCAAACGCCTCATTGGCCTCTACCAGATCAAGGTCACCAACAGACCAACCGGCTTTTTCCAAAGCTTTACGGCTCGCGTAGATCGGGCCAACACCCATAATGGACGGATCAAGGCCCGCTGTGGCGTAGGATGCAATACGTGCCATCGGCTCGATACCGCGCTTCTCGGCGTTTTCCGCCGTCATGAGAAGCGTAACGGCCGCACCGTCGTTCAGGCCGGACGCGTTGGCAGCGGTCACGGAACCATCCTTGGTGAAAGCCGGGCGCAGCTTCTGCATGGCTTCCATGGTTGCGCCGTGACGGATGTATTCGTCCTTCTCGACCACAATATCGCCTTTACGGGTTTTGACCGTAAACGGAGCGATCTCGTCATCGAACTTTCCGGCCTTTTGCGCCGCTTCAGCCTTGTTCTGCGACGCTACGGCAAACTCGTCCTGCTGGTCACGGGAAATCTGCCATTTTTCGGCCACGTTTTCCGCGGTCTGACCCATGTGATAGTTGTTAAAAGCGTCCCAGAGACCATCCTTGATCATGGTGTCGGTCAGCTTCATGTCGCCCATTTTCTGACCGCCACGCAGGTTCTGCGCATGTGGGCTCAAAGACATGCTTTCCTGACCACCGGCGACCACGATGTCCGCATCCCCAAGCAGGATGTGCTGGGCTCCCAGCGCAACAGCACGAAGACCGGATCCGCAAACCTGGTTGATGCCCCACGCGGCACTTTCCTGTGGCAGACCGGCATTCACATGCGCCTGCCGTGCCGGGTTCTGCCCCTGACCGGCGGTCAGAACCTGTCCGAGAATCGTCTCGGATACCTCTCCAGCATCCACGCCCGCGCGCTCGAGCACCGCCTTGATGGCTGTGGCCCCAAGATCATGGGCAGGGGTGTTGGCAAAGCTCCCCAGAAAGCTTCCAACCGCTGTGCGTGCGGCCGATGCGATCACGATGTTCGTCATTACAGTCCTCCAAATCGGCTCCCCCACGAGCCGGCCCCGGTAAGAGCGTCACGTTTGGAACGAATCACGCAAACGCAACGCGCCTACTTTCGTCGCATAACTGGGGAATACCCTCAACTGTTATGGGTTAGCAGGAATTCCGCGAGTGGTTTCCAGACCGCATTCCGGGCGTTCCCACCGACAACCATTCCCACATGTCCGGTATCAGGAAGCATGACCGCACCGCCTGGAATGGCCTGCGGCAACGCTTCGGCCAGAGGCGGAGGTGCGATCGTGTCACGCCTTCCACAAAACGAAATCGTGGGAATACGAATGTTGCGGGCATCGACCCGCGAGCCCAAAAACTCCCATTTGCCCAGCGCGGGCGCATTGCGAATTTGCCAGTCGACCAAGAGATCCTCTGCCGCTGGAGCCGCCATGCAGACCCCGTCCGACAGCCAGTCCTCAAGTGCAACAAACAGCTTCGCTTCCATTCCATTCGGAGCCAGTGAGGCGAACCGGCGGAATTTGATCGAGGCCTGCATGGGATTAACCATGGAGAAAAGCGTTTGAAACAGGATTACTGGAATGAAGCCGAAAGCTTCCCCCATACCACGGAGAAGCCGCACCACATGCTCCGGCCCATTGGCGCGGATCATTGCGCGCAGCGCTCCGGCGATGCCAACCGTCGAGTTGAAATTCCACGGGGCTCCGATTGTGACGAGATTGGCCACACCTTCCGGCCTGTTTGCGGCCAGGCCTGCAGCCAGTGTTCCACCCATACAATAACCAAGCACGGACACATCACGACCGGTCATATTGCAAACATGCTGCAGCGCGGGAATCAGTCGCTCCCTTCCATAATCTTCCATGGAGAAATCGGCTTCGTCCTGCGTCGGCCCAGCCCAGTCGAGCAGAAGAGGACGCACTCCCTGCCCGGCCAACCAGCGCAGCATGGACCGCTCCGGCACCAGATCCAGAATGTAGTGTTTGTTGATGAGACTGGGAACGACCAGCACGGGAAGGCCAATTGGATCGGTCGCCTCCGTTATTCGGCCATAGTCCAAAAGCCGCGCGGACCCCGCCTGCCAAATACACTCCGGATCCTCCAACTGGCGTCGGTAGGGGTGCCTCTGCCACTTTTCCATGCCTTCGACCATGGTATGCAGACGTCGGGCCACCTCCAGGCCAACCTCAATGCGGTCTATCGCGGGCGACAGACCGGCAGCGGCACCACGTAATTCAGGGCGCCACGGGAAGTTGGCGCTACTTGCGCGTGGAGAGGCGAGCAGTGCCTGACTGTAGGACACCAGCGCGGCTCCAAGATGGAAGATGACAGGGCTGGGCTCTCCCTGTCTTAGAGTGGGAATTTCACTCATCCGTTCCAGATCCGCCGAAATTCCCGGCCGGTCAGATCGTCCTTGACCGCCGCTTCACGCAACTGGACTTCCCAGAGGTCGAGATAAATTTCAGCGCGAACCCGATCCGGAACCGTCTCAGCTTCGCTACTGGTTTCCGGTTGAAGTGTTTCGGTGTCGCTCGCGCAGCGGTTCATCCCCATGTGCCCCTTCTACCATTCGCATGTGCAAAAAATAAGCCTTTTCGCGCCCGGTTGACGCGGCTAACATCAGGCAGGGTGGAAATTAAATAGCCAGGAGACATGTGCGTGGCTGAGAACCAGGATAAAGCGGCCGAACCGATCATTATCAAAAAGTACGCCAATCGCCGACTCTATAACACGGCCAAATCAAGTTATGTAACTTTGGACCATCTGGCACAGATGGTGCGCGACGGCGAGGACTTTGTTGTCAACGACGCAAAGTCAGGTCAGGATATTACCCGATCCGTATTGGCACAGATCATTTTCGACGAGGAAGCCAAAGGGCACACGATGCTGCCGGCAAATTTCCTGCGCCAACTCATCCGTCTATACGGTGACACCCTGCAGGGTTTTGTTCCGGGATATCTCGAGGCGTCCATGGACACATTTGCCCGAAACCAGGATCAGATGCGAAACCACGTGCAGAAGGCGTTTGAGGCAAACCCGGCCCTTGCCAACTTTGAGGCACTGGCCCGCTCGAACATGGAATGGTTTGAAAACGCCATGCGCATGTTCGCTCCCTTTGCCAATAATATTGGGGCACAACAGGGAGAATCCGGCGAGACGCCCAAAGACGGTGAAACAAAAAAGGATGTTGAACTGGACGAACTGAAGCAGCAGCTGGCCGAAATGCAGTCTCAGCTCGCCAAGATCGTCAAGGACAAGTAGCGCTGCTGCCCACCCAGGTTCGGATCACCCGGCCGCACGCCGCCTGTTGTCAGGATTGTGCGGCGACTCTGCCGCGGCGGATGGACGACCGAACAGGTATCCCTGCATGCAGTCCACTCCATTTGCGGTAAGCCACTCCGCATCCTGCACGCATTCGACCCGCTCTGCGATGCAGAGCATCTCGAAGTGCTTTGCGAGCTTCAAAAGGCATCCGATAAGAACCTGGGAATCCGGCGACCTGTGAACACCCTGCACAAACGAACCGTCAATCTTCACCATGTCAAAGCGGAACCTGCTGAAATGGCGAAACCCAGCCGCCCCTGCCCCGAAATCGTCGAGCGCGAAAGCCGGACCCATTGAACGCACAAAATTCATGAACTCGATGGTCTGATCGGCTTCGGAGATCGCAGCGGTCTCGGTAATCTCAAGTATCAGTCGACCACATACACCGGTACCGCCGCGATGTGCGGCGGTTAGAATCGATAGCCACTGTTCATCGCCCATGGAAAGCGGCGAAAGATTCACGGACAGGCGAAGACCAGGATTATTTGCGAGAACACTCAATGAATGTTCCAGCGCTGCCCGGTCAACTGCCCGCCCGAGTTCAGTCGCTTCGATCGTAGGCAAAAACGCACCCGCTGGCAAAATCTGTCCGTTCGGCATGCGAATGCGTGCCAGCATCTCGTGAAACGCAGCAAAGCCTGGGTTATCTGAACGAACGACGGGTTGGTAATGGAAACCCAAACGCCCCTGTGACAGGGCCTGAGCGACGGTGAACCGCACCCTTGCATTGGCCTCGACCCGTCCCATCAGTTCCTGCCGGCCATTGCCCGCAGGATCATTCATCAACCGGAATGCGTCGATGGCTGGAACGGTTTTCATGGCACGGACTCAACATCATGGTTTCAATTCAGTAACCATGATTGGCAAATGTTCACTAAGAGTTTGTGAACAAACCCGAAACATTTCGGATCCCGCGCTCCACCATCCCCTCACCGGGACCATAAAACAACGCACGATCACTCAGTGTTTCACACACCTTTTGGTGTATCATTTCGAACACGTCAATCGGCAGTCGCTCAAAGACGGGATGTGCCTCAGCCGGCTCCGGGAACAAATCCATCTCCCGTTCAGCGAAAAACTCACTTACAATCCATTTTAAATCTTCCTCGTATTGGCCCATGATTTCCCGCCTCCGCGTGAGACCAAGGAACGCCATTTTGCGTGTCATCCAATCGAATTCGCCCGCACGCTGTATTTCCAACAGCCTTTCGATCAGGTTTTTTAACTGAGCTGGCGGGAGTTTCTGATAATTCATCAGTCGCTTGTACTCCGTCAGGTAGGCATGCAGGCTTGTGTTCCTGCGCTCCGGAGGACTGGCAAGAGCCACGTTGAGGCCCAACCCACGCAATAGTGCCATTTCCGGACCATCGGGGGCCTGAATCAAGTCTTCGTAGATAAAAACGTTTACGCGTTCGAAAGCCTTCTGGAACAGGCGCAACTGGAACCTGTAGTCCAATCGCATTCGCACTCCCGGAGAGTCCCAAAAAGACTGAATGGTATCAGTGCGATTGGTTTTTTTGATGGTTTCCTGATAGCTGGATTCAGCATAGCTGTCCGGGCGCCGAAGAACGATGGCAACTTCAGTATCTGCGCCAAATGTCTCGGCAAGCAGATTCACAAAGTTCCGGCGGCGCTGCCGTGGCTTCTCGTCCTTTTTCAGGCCTATAGCATGCCGATAGCAACGCTCGGAACTGATCAGCAAAGCCGCATCGTCATCCGCTGTTGAACTGAAACTTTTGATTACGCGCGAAGCAACGCTTCGTCCTTTTTCCGGCTTGCTCGCCAAGAGGCCGATGAGCGAATGGTGGCCCACCGAATCGTGAAGTCCGACCTTCGACAGGTCGGGGAATATTAGCCCCTGCTTAAGCAGATCAGCGCGATTATTTCTAAGACAGGCCTGAAATGAGGTCGTTGCGGTTTTGTGAGTTCCGACGTGCAAGATTTTCCGCATTGCCAACTTTCAGTCTTTCCGTGGTAAAACACCCCAGGTTCGAGCGCCTTTGTGCGGTTTATCGATCATTTTCCTGGGATGTGCCAGCCGGAAGACAGCGCGAAAAAGCACCACCGTTTCAAAAAACCGGAAGAAAAAATGGTCGGGGCGATAGGATTCGAACCTACGACCTACGGTTCCCAAAACCGCCGCGCTACCAGGCTGCGCTACGCCCCGACGCGGCACCGTCTAGCGCGGCTTCCGGTCCAAGGAAAGCGAAATTTGCAAACAGCCTAAAAAACGGGATGCGATACGGTCAATCGCAGGGCCAGGCGGCTCTTTCCTGGTCGATGGATGGGTGCCGCAATTCAGCCCCCTCATCGATACCAAGCGTGGACGTCATGCCTCCGTTGATTTCGAGAACGTACTGAATGCGATTTCCACCCGGTATCGGCGTTTCGTCAAGGGGAACCGCGTTTTCGTGAAAGGAGACCAGAGCCCCGGTTTCGTCAAAGAACAGCATGTCGAGAGGAATAAGGGTGTTCCGCATCCAAAAGCTGACCGGCTGCGGGTAGTCATATACAAACAACATTCCCGCAAAACGGCCAAGGCTCTCGCGGTGCATCATGCCACGCGCGCGCTCCGCTCGGTCGTCCATAACCTCAACGTCGAAGCGATAGGTGGATTCACCCAACCTGATATCTAGCGCATCGTCCTGACACTCGGCGGCCAGCGCAAATGCGGGAAGGAACAACGCTAAAGTAAGCGAAGAGCCGAAGATCCTAGGCATTGTCGTATTCATTCGCGCGCGCCACGTAATCCCAGCTCCTAACCTCGTAGACCATCGGCCCGCGTGGGCCTGCCGTGATGCGAACGGCCAGAACGTCACCGGCCACAACCTCGCCGTATCCATACTGACGCAGTGTTTCCATGTGCAGGAAAACGTCATCCGACCTGCCAAAGATGTTTACAAAACCAAAGCCCTTGACGCGGTCGAACCATTTGACCCTGGCGGGCTCAAGTTCGCTGGCATGGTCTCCGGAAGGTGCGGGTGAGGTGCCCGGGTCGGCTTCGACATCTGACACCTCAGGGACGATCTCCACGACTTCGACGGCCTGTCGCCCCCTTTCAGTCGACTGAACCATTAGAACAATGGACGCACCTTCAGCCACGGACGTGAAACCGTAGGCCCGAAGAACGTTTCCATGGAGCAAAATATCGCCCTCGCCATCATCCGTGACGACGAAGCCGTAGCCCTTGGTCGTATCGAACCACTTTACATTGCCACGGACCAGCATTCCAAATAGCCATTTACACAAGGCGGGTCCCGAAGAGGACCGGCGAACATCAAACCAGAAAAACTGCTATACAAATTCCATATAGCCGCCCACCTGTCCAAGGGTAACGTCTCTGCCGCGCAACGCAACAAAGATCGTTAAAAACGGGTTACATTAATTCATGAACCACGCCACAAATTTGAACGAAATGGCATGTATTGTCACGCAAATTCCCGAAAAACGTCATCCGGATTGAGGCAAAGGCGACCCAGGTTATACATGTTGGCCACCATTAATCTCGACCTCCACTCCGGAGACATACGAGCTTTCCTCGGAACAGAGGAAAAAGATCGTGCGGGCCACTTCTTCCGGCAGGCCAAGGCGCCGCAGTGGTATCTTTTCGGCAAGTAATTCGCTGCCCGGCGAGAGGATCGCCGTCTCGATTTCACCCGGCGCGATTGCGTTTACCCGAACCCCGCGCGGACCAAAATCATGCGCCATTTCTCTCGTCAATGCGGCCAGAGCGGCCTTCGACGTTGAATAGGCTGCACCCGCAAAGGGATGAACCCGCGAACCGGCAATGGACGTGACGTTGACGATGGCGCCCTGAGCCGCCGACAGTTCCTCGACAAGCCCGCGGGCCAGCACAACGGTTGCAAAAAAATTAACGTGGAACACACGCCCCCAGTCCCGCAGGTCGGTGGTGAATGTGTTCAGCCGCTCACCGTCCGGCCCCTTCGGAGAGATACCGGCGTTATTGACCAGCGCCTCCAGCCGATTGCCCGGAAGCCGCTCGCGAATGGTTTCAACCGCGCGCATGGTGTCATTGGGATCCGAAAGATCGACCTGGATGTGATCCTCCTCACCCGCGTCCCAGGGGCAGTTCTCCGGGAATGGATGTCTGGAGCAGGTCAGGACGCGCCAACCCTGGTTGGCGAAGTGCTGGACTGTTGCGTGGCCAATTCCCCGGCTCGCCCCCGTCAGCAATAGGGTTTTTCTGTCTGGCATCGGACCATCTCTAAGGTATGGGAGTCCGAGCGACTTTAGGGGCTGTGCACGGCGACACAAGTTGAATGATCGCGCAGCCGTACCAATTCTTTGCCGGTTTCAGATACCGCCAGCCAGTTTGCCGTCGAGGTCACCGAGGCTAAATCCGCGCTGCGCCGGCTTTCTGGTCTCTTTCTTTGATGCCTTTCTGGTCATGGCGTTTCTCCCTTTTCAGAATGGTGATCTCTTTTCTGAAACCAGGATAAGCCTGAATGCGGAATCAGTTCTGTGATCGCCGTCACTCAGCCGAAACCTCGCAAAATCGGGCCGTTATTCAGGGATACAGCCGAGTGACAGACCAGCCACCGGCGTCGTTTCTCGTCCAGCGGAACCTGTCGTGGAGGCGGTGGGCCCCGTCGGCCCAGAATTCCATTTCCTGCGGCACGATCCGATACCCGCCCCAAAACGGTGGCCGATCCGGATTGAGACCCTTACTGGCTGTCACGCGCGCGACGTCAGCCACCAACTGACCACGCGACGACAGAGGCCGCGACTGTTTGGAAGCCCACGCGCCGAGGCGACTCTTGAGGCTGCGGGAACGGAAGTAGGCGTCCGCGGACGGGCCTTCCTCTTTTTCAACCGTGCCTCTCACCCTGATCTGACGACGCAAAGATTTCCAGTGCAGGACAAATGCGGCCTTCCCTGCGCCATAAATCTCTCCAGCTTTGACGCTCTCGTAGTTTGTGAAAAACACAAACCCGTCATCCTCAACATCCTTCAGGAGAACCATCCGCACATTCGGCATTCCCGTCGCATCGACCGTGGCAAGCGCGATCGCATTTGGATCGTTTGGCTCAGAAGACTCAGCCTCTTTCAGCCACCTGCGCACGGTTTCCATGGGGTTGTCACCGGCAAAAACCGGATTGTTTCCCTGATCTTCAGACATTGCCACTCATCCACATCAAAGGTTCACGGTCGAAAGTGACATATCCCGAAGAGAAATCGAAATGCAGCGAAAACGTCGAAACTGATGACGATTTGATCTACGAGGCTCCACGGGCTTTGCGGTTACCGGACTGGCCATTCCGATTTTTGTTGGCCCCCTGCCGCCCGGCGGAGCGGCTTCTGCGACGGCGGTTCCCTGGTTTGGCCCCACGCGGCTTGGCGGCATTTGCCGGCGACGACGACTGTGGAATTTCCGGAATGCTGAAACCATCAGGCAGATCGAGAACCTCGACCTTTTGCCGGGTCAGTTTTTCGATGTCACGCATGTAGGGACGTTCATCGTTGGCGACAAACGAGATCGCCAGTCCATCAGCTCCGGCCCGCGCGGTCCTGCCGATCCTGTGGACGTACTGCTCAGGCACATTCGGAATTTCATAATTGATGACATGGCTCACACCAGGCACATCCACACCCCGTGCGGCAATGTCGGTCGCCACGAGAACCTTGCAATATCCCGACCGAAATGCAGCCAAAGCACGTTCGCGTTGTGGCTGGCTTTTGTTGCCATGAATCGCGGCGGAGGAAATTCCCGCCTGTTCGAGTTTTCGCACAACCTTGTCCGCGCCATGTTTCGTCCGGGTGAAAACCAGCACACGGTCGTAATCCAGATCGCCCAGCGTCTTGACCAAAAGTGCATGCTTGTCACCCGGGTTCACGTAAAACGCCTGTTGAGTCACGCGTTCCGCAGTGGTGGCAGCGGGCGCAACGGATACCTTTGCCGGATCCTTAAGATACTGGCCCGCGAGGTCCGCAATTGATTTCGGCATGGTCGCCGAGAAAAACAGAGTCTGACGTCGGCGCGGAAGCAGGGGGACAATGCGACGCAGCGCATGAATGAAGCCCAGATCCAACATCTGGTCCGCCTCGTCCAACACAAGCACCTCAACATGATCAAGGTTCATGGCCTTTCGGTCGATCAGGTCAATCAGTCGGCCTGGCGTTGCCACCAGCACATCGGTTCCCTTCTGCATCTGACGGATATGCCGGTTGATAGGCACGCCACCAAACACCGTCCCGACAGTCAGTTTCAGGAACTGGCCGTACTTTTTGAAGTTTACGGCAATCTGACCAGCCAGTTCACGGGTCGGGGCAAGGATCAGCACACGTGTACTCATGTGCGGCGGCCGTCCGGGCTTGCGGCTCAGCCTGTCGAGGATCGGCAGGGCAAACGCTGCCGTCTTCCCCGTACCGGTCTGGGCGATACCGAGCAGGTCACGGCCTTCCAGAACCTGCGGAATGGCCTGCACCTGAATTGGTGTTGGCTTCGTGTAGCCGGTGGCTTCCAATGCTTCGGCAATTGGTTTCGCCAGCGGAATTTTCGAAAAATCGTTCATTACAACCTGTAAAAGCACATTGGGCACCGCGCCATCGGCGCGTTGCTGCGGGCTCCCTAAGAGACGGCCCGCGCGAATCAGGACGTAGTTAAAAATCGTGCCTTGTCGACCGGGACTCACGGAGACCCATATCAGCCCCCGGCTTCACGCCGTCCTGACCAGAAGGTGTTATCCAACCGGCACCGGGACGATATGGCTCCGACCTCGTCAAAAGTCAACCTAACCGGGCGAAGGATCGAGCGCACTTCAGCTTCATGGCATTTCTAATGATCGGAGTGACTTCGAAATCCTTGTCAGAACGCCGTCACTCGCCTAAACCCTTGCCACCTATTTTGAAAGATACGGCCAAACATCATGGTGCAATCGACGGACCAACAGCCAATACTGTCGAACGCCCCCTGTCCGTTGGCTTTGGCCGGCACGTGATACGGGGGAACACCACATGACCGAACAACTGCCCCATGAAAAAGGCTTCCATATTTCCTGGGACCAGATTCACAGGGACAGCCGGGCGCTCGCCTGGCGGCTCGACAAAAAGGGTCCCGGCGAAGACGGATCATGGCGGGCAATTGTCGCAATCACCCGTGGCGGTATGGCGCCGGCCATGATAATCGCCCGTGAACTTGACGTGCGCACCGTCGATACGATTTCGGTCAAATCTTACGACTGGCAGATGCAGTCCCGCGCGCAGGTCCTCAAACATCCAAGCCCGGAGGTCATGGGGAATGAGGGAGAGGGCGTACTCATCATCGATGATCTAGTCGACACTGGCAAAACCCTCGAACTGGTACGGCAGATGTACCCCAAAGCCCATTTTGCCACGGTATACGCCAAGCCCCACGGCCGCCCGATGGTGGAGACCTTCATAACGGAGGTCAGCCAGGACACCTGGATATTCTTCCCCTGGGACATGGCCCTTCAGTACGTTCGCCCCTATCGCGGCGATTGATGGCCGACAGGACAGTCCCGCACGCTTGCCGCAGGCGGGACTAAGCCATCACCCGTCCAGCGCATGTTCAACGGTTGTAACCAAGCGCGCGACGGGTTGATCTCCATCCACCTTCACCACCGGGCAGTTCAAACTCCCCAGCCAGATTTCATGACGGTGCAGGCTCCGCCGGGACAGACCGCCGGTTTCGTAGTTGTCCGCCCATTTCAGAAACGACAGCACATCGCTTCCCGCTTCGTCCAGCAACTGCTCCCTCCGTATCCCCAGTCGCTTCGCCTCCCGATGCAGGAGGCGCTTCATGCGTACGTTTCCTTCAGTACGTACAAACACGACAAGATCGAAATAGGGCACGAGCGAATTCCCCCAGCTCTCGAGCGCTCCACTCAGGACCCAGGCCGGGCGATCAAGGAAAATCTCGTTCATCAAACGCAGACGGTCATGTATCGGTCGGCGATCCCGATACGGCGGATTCGTCGGCTTCCAGAAATAGTCGTCCGTGTCGTGATGCGGGATGGCAAACCTCGTCGCGAGCGCCCGCCCGAGGGTGGTCACGCCAGCCCCCGACGCACCAGTCACATGAATTCTGCGCGTCACCATCAGCGCCGGATAACCCTCTCAAACCCTGCCCGGTCGAAACGGGCGCCCGTTCGCATATTATCCACAGTTAACCGGAGGACGAACGGCAATAAACGTCCTTGCCAAGGGGGCACCATCCGGGTCCACAATCAGGTCCAGCCGGGACGGCCCAACGCTGACCACCGACGCACGAATTGTGCCTCCGTCTTCCACGTCTTCCCAAACCACGGTGGCCTCATCCACCCAGCGCCAGGCCGTCAGGCGAAATGGCCCACCGCAACTGCCATTCATCAATGTCCCGTCCGAAAAGAATGCCAGCACTTCTGCGGCCCGGTCAGGCTGCGACGCATCCAGCCAAACCCTGTTTTCGACCAGTGCTTCCATACCTTCATTGGATGATCCTACTCCGGGCAAATCGACAGAAGGCACGCGCATGGAACCGCAGCCCGAAAGGATCAGGAAACCAAAACAGAATAGAAAATATATGCGCAGTGCGATCAAATTGCGGTGCATGATCCGACACTACAACAGGATCCAGAAAATCACAGAGTTTTCCGACCGTTTATCGGATTATGCCAAAGTTTCCTGAAACGGTATCAAAGTCTGGGAAATTGGTGCGGCTGAGAAGACTCGAACTTCCACGGGAGTTACCCCACAGCGACCTCAACGCTGCGCGTCTACCAATTCCGCCACAGCCGCACTCACTTGTGGGGCGGCTTCTAGCAAAGCCATCTGATCTCCACAAGGCCTGAAATGACCGCAAATCACCAATATTCGAAATACGTCAATGCGTCGTTTCAGGCCGGTGAACACGAGCAGTAAACTGGTCTCCATTCCCCGGCACGTGGCGTCCAACAATACGTCGCCCGACGGAATCCGGATCCGCAGGAATACCTGCGGATCCTCAAGAATCCTCGAGGCTTACCGCTGCCAGATCCCTGATGCTTCCAGTGTCGGAAATGTCCGTGCCAACAACGAAGATCATTGGTGATTTTTCGTCCTTGCCCTCGTGCAGAAAACGACCGAACGTCAAAAGGAGTTTTTCACCCCGATGCTTGGTAGCAATGGCAACCTGAACGCGTTTGGAATCAGGCTCTCCTTCGATCAGCTGCCGGTCGACATCTTTCAACATGGGAACGTGCTCAGGATCGACAAAATCGTAGTAGTTCTTGCCCTCAGCATCCGCCCTTGTCGTGCCCAGCGACTCGGCCATCTTTTCGCTGATCCGGATGATCGTGCCATCCGCCGTGTGGTTCATGATATGAAAGCTGGTCTGGTTCAGGATCACGTCCAGTTCCTGAACGATTCCCGGAAAGTCAGACACAACGATCGTTATCCCAAGAACCTGCCCCTTCATGTCGAAAAATGGCGAGCAGCTCAGCTTGTAACGCACGCCTTCCGAGGAAAATTCCCGCTCAGCCGGCTCACCCAGATGCAGAGCCTCGCTGCATATCGGCGCGAGCGCCGGGAAATTTTCTGGCAACACGCACTGGCTGACATGCGGCGACGCGATGGGCAGGCTTAGACCATACATTTTCACGGCAGCATTCGTGGCCTGTGAGACCTGGAGCGCTGTATCGAGGACCAAAATCGACAGAGGTGTGGTCTCGAGAACGGATACAAGTTCACCGGTCCGGCCACTGAGTTCAGCGGCCGTCACCTGAAGCTCCTCGTTAACGGTGATCAGTTCCTCATTGGTGGACTGCAACTCCTCATTTGAGGTTTCCAGTTCCTCGTTGGTCGCCTGAAGCTCCTCGTTGGTGGACTGAAGTTCCTCGTTCAGCGACTGAAGTTCCTCATTTGAAGTCTCAAGTTCCTCAATCGTTTGCTGCAGGGCCTCCCGGGTGGTTGCGACCTCATTTTCCAGCAGATTGATGTGATTGGATACCGGGTCGCCAGTGCCGTCTTCCACGGAAGCAGGGACGGTTTTGGAGAAATCAATGGGCGTTTCCCGAATTACAAGCAGAGCAGCCCGCTCGTTAATGTTCTTCGCAACAATCGGATAGGCTTCGAGGCGCACTTCCGCGTCATCGCCGTTTGCCAGAAGGTGACGGACCCCCACCCTGTGCTCGCCATTTTTGAGAGCCATGGTGATGAGGCTTCTGGCTTCCTCCCGGAGCGGACGGCGCAACAGGTCGAGATGCATCTTGAGACTGCTGGTCTGATTCATCTCGATATATGGGCTTACGTCGCCGTAAACACGGGCGATCGAGTAATCGTCGGTAACGAGAAGCGAGTTCTTACCAAGCGACTTCGCTAGAGCTTCGAAAAGCTGCCTGTCAGTTGAGTTCCCGGAGTCCGATGTCTGGTCCCTTGATGGCAGTTGCCGCGACTGATTGTTTGCACGAACACGCGAATAGGGCGTGATCTCCGGTCGACGGATCGATCGCTTGCGGTAGATATGCGAGGAGTGCCGCTCGGGGATGAAAAGCTCATCTGAGCCGGCTACCGTCTCGGCAGTTCCGAGGAACAGGAGCGACGAGTTGGTCATCGCATAGTGGAACCGGGCCATGACCTTCTGTTGCAGGCTGTTGCCGAAATAGATGAGCAGGTTGCGACAACAGAGAAGATCCACCTTCTGGAACGGCGGATCCTGGCAGACATTGTGATCAGAAAAAAGGATTGCTGACCGAAGTGAGTCCACGACCCGAACACTGTCCGCCTGACGCACCAGGTACTTATCCGCGAGCTTTTTGGGAATATCGTTCAGAGCGGCCAGGCCGTAAACGCCTTTGCGCGCAATCTGAATGGCGTCCTTGTCGATGTCCGTGGCAAAAATCTGAACCCGGTCCTTCAGCGACACCTGCGGACCGCCCAGAGCCTCTGACAACAGCATGGCAATGGAATACGCCTCCTCGCCTGTCGCACATCCTGCGATCCAGACCCGCATCTGGCGGCCACTGCATTTCACGATCAGTTCGGGAATGAGACGTTCGAGATGCTCGAATTCAGGCTTATCCCTGAAGAACCGCGTCACGGAAATCAGCAGGTCCTTAAACAGCGCATCAACCGCATGGGGATTGTCCCGACAAAAACGCGTGTATTCCTCCTTCGTGTCGATCCCGAGCGCAATCATACGCCGCTCAATTCGTCGACCAATAGTGGTCTGTTTGTAATCACGGAAATCGACGCGTGTTCGCGCGAGCAGGATCTGGAGAAGGTCGGAATTCGGCGACTGTTCGAGGTTATCCTTGCGGAACTCGTCAAAATCGCGGGGTGACGTCAGAATTTTCTGCAGATGGGTTCCGATGGCCTGCGGGCTCAGAATGAGGTCAACGCATCCGGATTGAATGGCCGATGTAGGCATTCCGTCGTACTTTGCAGTCTCCCCATCCTGAGCGATGGTAATGCCGCCTGCTTCGCGAATCGCCTGTACGCCATACGCGCCGTCGGTTCCCGTTCCCGATAGAATGATCGCCATCGATTTTGCGCCATGCTTGTCCGCGAGACTGAGCAAAAACCTATCGACCGAAGGCTTGGGCGACGCCACCTCCGAACTTGGATCCACCAGACGCAGACTGGTGCCGTCGTAGATAACATCCGTATTTGGCGGTGTAATATAGATGACATTCGGTTCCGGCACGATACCGTCCGTGACGTCCTTCACCTGAAGCGAGGTCTGCCGGCCGACAAGTTCCGTCATCAGACTTTTGTGATGCGGCGACATGTGCTGCACGACGACATATGATACCGGCAGGTCCACCGGGAGGGTCGAGACAAGTTCGCGTATCGCCTCCAACCCGCCTGCAGACGAACCGACAGCAATAATTGTTAGCTTTTCCTTAACAGCCGTTTCCAGCATTTTTCAGGTTCCATCAACATAAGAGAATTCAACCCTAACGGGTTCAACCGCAATTGTCCTCTAAAATAAGGGGTTTTTGCCCCTCCCGGTCTTAATCAAATCCAAGGCAGCCAAACAACCGCGTTTTGCTGCACCTGCGTCAGCACAGGCTTTCGTTTACCATTTGTCAATAAAATCCCCATAAGACTAAATCTCCTAAAATTTTGTTCGAATTGCGAAGGACGGACATTGTGACTTCAGACCTGACTTCGAATGACAAGCCACGTTACCTCACCCTCAATTTATTTCTGCGGGATGACGGCGGCATAAATGTACGATCCTGCGAAGTCGTGGGGCCCGGGTTTCGTAATCGAACGTCGTTTCAGGGCAAAAGCGAACTCGACCATGTCTTGGTATCCGAACTTTCTGGCGCGATTAGCAGCTGTCTGGATAAAATCAAGGACGGCTCGCGGGCGCTCTCGCTGCCAGATTTTGTGGTCGAAATGCCCGGCCTGATTCTGGCCGGCGTAAGGGTTTTCGTGTCGCTGGCAGTCGACGGTGTGAAAAACGTCATCTTCCGGTTCCTTGAGTTTGTTGGGGGCATCAACCACGCTTTTAAGGCGAGCGTTGGTCTCGAGATGTCCGCGACGAGCCAGATGGAACGTCTGGCAATGAACATATTGTCCGACCTTTGCCTGCCACTCCTTAACCTCTGCAAGGCAGCGGAACTGGCTCAAATTGGTGATAACAGCCGCATGTGCAAATATCTGGTGGAGCGGGCCAACGAAGTGGAGTTCCAGGCCGAACTTCTCAAACGGTTCGTTTTCAACAGTAGCGAGCCGGAACGGGTGGCGATCAGCTCTTCAAGCGATTCGCGTCGGCGAAGCCGACCTTTGCAGCGCAGTGCGCAAAATCAGGTGCTGCACGAGGACGGCGAAATTCTGACCGACCAATGATCCATTCGGTTTAGGACAAACTTTTTTTCCATTTTGTATTATGGCGTGGCGGCAGTTTTCTAATTCCTCCCGCGCACATTGTTGTGCCCGCTAAATGGCCGGCTCCCCCCTTCAGTCCTGTATCCAAGGCGTACGAAAAAACCGTACGGTTTTGATTTGCGAACCCCAACTCTCTCAAAAATTTGAGACACTTGGGCTAATCGCGGCTGCGGCGTTTATCTTTTGTAAACCAATTTAAAATAATTCCTAACATCGCATGAACAACATCTTAACAGCACGGAAGGGGCGGAACCGTTGGACGTAGAAAACCATAACAGGGTGTCCGGGCGCTATATCACTCTGAACCTCGCCCTGAAGGATGATGAGAACATTGAGGTGCTGTCCTACGATGTGTTCACGGGCGGATTTCACAACACGACAATGTTCAACAAAAACAGCACCATCGATGAAGTCCTGGTCGATGAGCTTGCCAGTGCGATCAAGTACTGCACCAGACGCCTGAACGACGACCTGCAAATGCTGGTGTTACCGGACTTTCTGATTCAGATGCCCGGACTGGTCCTGTCCGGAGCCCGCGTCATCATATCGCAAACCAGAGATGGCGCACGGACAGTCATTTTCCGGTTTAAGGATTTTGTTGGAAACGTTGCGGGCGCCTTCAAGAAAAATGTGGGGCTCGCATTGTCGGACACCAGCCAATTCGAGTTGATGGCCGTCGACATTCTCTCAGATATCTGCAGCCCGCTCATTGATCTTTGCACCCGTCCGGAAGTTACCCAGGTGGGCCGCCAGAGCGGTGTTGGAAAGCAACTGTCCAGCATCGCGGCGGAAATAGAGTTTCAGCTCGATTTACTACGGCGTTTCGTGTTCCCGGAACCTCCTGCAGCAAAAAAGGCCCAGCGACGGCCACAGTTGGCATATCAACAGCAGGAGGCCCACCACGCGGGCTGACGAAATCCTCCGATACCGTCCCTGTCCGTAGAGGCTTGAAAACAACCTTAGAGTTTGGTCACGCTTGCGTGGCCAACACATCACCCAGCCAGTCGTTGAATACCGCAAGGCGTCGTAGACCGGAGCTTCGCGTGAAATAGAGCGCAGTGATTTAGAGGGGCTTTGCCTCAAGCTGACCTGGAAAAAGCTCAACCAGCCGCCCGTCTTAAATGTCCCGCGTTACAAGATAGTCCGAAAAACGCGAAATTCCCGTTGCGCACAG
This sequence comes from Amaricoccus tamworthensis, assembly GCF_049800875.1. Taxonomy (NCBI): domain Bacteria; kingdom Pseudomonadati; phylum Pseudomonadota; class Alphaproteobacteria; order Rhodobacterales; family Paracoccaceae; genus Amaricoccus; species Amaricoccus tamworthensis. Next base: position 310,854 of record NZ_JBNAFV010000003.1, read on the forward strand.
GACAACCAAAATTGCGCGAGCAGGCCCGCGTTCTGACGTCACCCCGCCTCCTACTTGTCTATCTTTATCACTGCCGTGGGTCACGGCGGCAATTTCAAATGCCACGAAATGCCCTTGGCTGAATCATTAATTCTGGCCGTCTGTTGATCGTACACACGCGGCGAAAAACTCACGGATGGCTTTCCAGTGGCGAAAAGTTTCGAAATGATCCGGGGTGGCTGAATCGCACGGCCATCCCTACATGGCGTGGGTGTCCGACCGGCACACAGTATGCAGGAACCCCAACTGACGTCAGGAACAGGCCATGAGCACCCCAAACCCAATCCGTGTGGACATCGTATCGGACGTAATCTGTCCCTGGTGCGTCATAGGGTACCGCCAGTTGGCGAAAACGGCGGAAAAAACCGGTATTCCCATTGAGGTGCACTGGCATCCATTTGAACTCAATCCCGACATGGCCCCGGAGGGTGAGAACCTGCGAGAACATATCGCCGCCAAATACGGGACCACTCCCGAAGCCTCCCGTGAGGCACATGTCCGACTGACCGAACTTGGCGCGGCCCTTGGGTTTGAATTCAACTACACGGATGACATGCGGATGGTTAACACTTTCCGCGCACACCAGTTGATTGACTGGGCCGAGGACGCGGGCAAAGGCCATGAGACCAATGCCGCGTTGATGGAAGCTTTCTTTACCCATCGGCGCAATCTCAACGATATTTCCGTTCTGGCCGAGGAAGCCGCAAAAATCGGTCTCGACCAAGATGCGGCGCGAACCATGCTTGAAAGCGGCGAAATGGCGGATATCGTTCGCGAGAAAGAACAGTTCTGGACGTCACGTGGTGTAACCGGAGTTCCCGGCACGATCTTTGCTCGGCAACATTTTGTGTCCGGCGCACAGGGCGAGGAAAACTATGGACGCATCCTCGAACTTCTTGCAAAGGAAGTTGCATGACTGAAATCCATCGCGAGGAAGGCGAAAGCAAAGGCCGCTACTGGCACGAAATTGATAGCCATGTGGCGGAACTGACCTACACCCGGGTGGGCAAAACTCAGATCATCATTGATCACACGGCGGTTCCCGATGCGCTTCGTGGACGCGGAGCCGGCGCAAAACTCGTGGAACGCGCGGTAAATGACGCCCGTGCCGAGGGTTTGAAGGTCATACCTCTCTGTCCCTTTGCGAAAGCGCAAATCTCACGACACACGGAGTGGCAGGACGTTCTATAGAGCGCCTCCTGATCGAAGGAGACAGGCTTGGCCAAGGTCCTGCACATTTTCGCACACCCCGGACAGGGCACGTCGCGCGTCAACCTGGCGCTCTGGAAAGCGGCCCAATCCGTCGACGGCATAACAGGCGTCGATTTGTATGCGGTTTATCCACGCTACGACATCGACATTGATGTCGAGCAACAACGGCTTCTGGACCACGACGTGATCGTTTTGCAGTTTCCCCTGTTCTGGTACTCCTGCCCTGCCTTGGTGAAGGAATGGATCGATCTGACGTTCGAACACGGGTTTGCCTACGGACAGGACGGAGATTGCCTGAAGGGAAAACACCTGATGCTGGCCCTGACCACGGGCGGTCCGCACGGAGCCTACAGCCAGCAGGGTTACCAGCACTTCGAACTCCGTACCTTTTTGACGCCTTTTGAGCAGACCGCACGACTGTGTCAGATGGGCTTCCCGGCACCTTATGTGCAATTCGACGCTCTGGCTGCAGACGGAGCGGATCACGCACGTGGGTTTACGGCACTGCTGACTGCGCTCAGGGACGATACCTTTGATTTCAGGCGCGCGGGAGAGGCCGAACTTTTGACCCATGACACACTTCCGCTGAAAGAAGGCGCGCGCCCATGACGGATTTTCTCCTGCTGGCCTTTCTGTTTCTGGCCGCCGGTGTGGTCTCCGTGCCCATCGCCTCCCGCCTCGGGCTGGGGTCCGTTCTGGGCTACCTGATCGCTGGTATCGCGTTGAGCCCAGTACTTACTCTGCTCCATGTCGACGTGATCTCGATCCAGCATTTCGCCGAGTTTGGCGTCGTCATGATGCTGTTCCTCGTGGGCCTCGAGCTGGAACCACGCCTCCTTTGGGAGATGCGCGCGCGCCTGCTTGGACTTGGTGGCCTACAGGTCGGGCTGACGGCTTCCCTGGTAGCCGCGGCCGCCTTCGCGTTCGGGCAGGTGTGGCAGGTCTCGGTGGCGATCGGTCTGATATTCGCTCTGTCATCAACAGCCATCGTTCTCCAGACTTTGAACGAAAAGGGACTGATGAAAAGCGACGGTGGTCAGGCGTCTTTTTCCGTTCTACTCTTCCAGGATATCGCCGTAATACCCATCCTGGCTTTTTTGCCCCTGCTGGCTATCCCGGGATTGGCGGGTCATGACGATTCTCATGGTGCAGAGGAGGGACATGGAGCGGCCCTTTCGCTGGTCGATGGACTTCCCGAATGGCAAGCCGCTTTGCTTACTCTCGCCGCAATCGCGCTCGTGGTCGCCGCGGGCATGTATCTGACCCGACCGGCCTTTCGCTTCATTGCCCAAGCTAATTTACGTGAAATTTTTATCGCGGCCGCACTTACCTTTGTGATTGGCATAGCCCTTCTGATGACGATGGTTGGATTGTCACCGGCGTTGGGAACGTTTCTTGCCGGCGTCGTGCTTGCCAACAGCGAATACCGGCACGAGCTTGAAAGCGACATTGATCCGTTCCGCGGACTGCTGCTCGGCCTGTTTTTCATGACCGTGGGTGCCAGCATCGATTTTGGTCTTTTGGCCGATAACACGCTTGTCATCATTGGCCTGACCCTAGGGGTCATGGCGTTGAAGACAGCGGTGCTCATGGGGCTCGCCAGGATTTTCAAAGTGCGGGACGAACAGAGCTGGCTGTTCAGCATGGCCCTTGCGCAGGCAGGAGAGTTCGGCTTCGTACTGATATCCTTTGCGACAGCGAATTCGGTTTTGCCGGATGATATCGCGGCCCCACTGACGTTAATTGTGACCCTGTCGATGATGCTCACGCCGATGCTGTTCATCGCATACGACAAATTTGTCCTTCCCAGGTACGAGGAGGCCGAGCCGCGTGACGCGGATGAGATCACCGCGCCGAGCCACATCATCATTGCGGGGCATGGGCGTTTTGGAAGCGTGGTCAACCAGATGCTGCTCAGTGCCGGTCATGAGACCACGGTGCTGGACCATAACGCCGGAATGCTGGAACGCCTGCGTGTTTTTGGTGTTCGAGCCTTCTATGGGGATGCCACCCGTCCGGATCTTTTGCACGCCGCCGGGATAGAAAACGCGAAAGTGCTGGTGGTGGCGATTGACGACAAGCACAGGTCTACTGAACTTGTCCGCTACGTGGCCGGGAACCACCCACATGTTCACATCACCGCGCGCGCAATGGACAGAAACCATGTCTATGAACTTTGGGGCGCAGGGTGCCGCGATGTCATTCGGGATACTTTCGACAGCGCAGTTAGGGCCGGTCGATCCGTCTACGAGGCTCTGGGCACCCATCCGTTTGATGCTGAACGGGCGGCGCGCGGTTTTGTATCCGAGAACCAGCGCACCATCCGGGAACTGGCGGGACTTTACGATCCGGCTGTCCCGAACCATGAAAATGCCCCTTACCGAGAACGGGCCAGGGAACTTCTTGACGAACAGGCTGAACAGATCCGCGCGCGTGGCCGCGGGGCCTTCCACGAGCGTTCCGAACGCGGCTGGACACCGCCTACGCCTGAAGACGTTAAAGCGGTTGCACGCAGGCTGGAATGATACGCAGCCATCGGGCCTGAGCAATTTAGAGCAGCGCCAGAGAAAGGGCGGGCAGGAAGGTCACCGCCAGAAGCACCGCCAATATCAGTGCTGCGAAAGGTGCGACCGCCCGAACAACTGTACTGAAGTCGGCACGAAAAGCCATCATGGCGACGAAAAGGTTGATGCCAAGCGGAGGCGTCAGCAATCCGATTTCGAGGTTCATCACCATGATCACCCCAAAATGCACCGGATCAAAGCCATAGGCCACCGCCTGTGGCATCAGCAGCGGCCCCAGTATGACGATGGCTGACAGAGCATCGAAAAGGCATCCGACGCATAGAAGTATCAGGTTCACAGCAAGTATGAAGATCGTCCCGTTTGAGACTGTTTCCGTCATCCAAATAGTGAACTGCTGGGGAACCTGTAACACCGTCAGGAGCGACTTGAGGCTGAGCGCGACAGCCACAATCGGCAGCAGCACCCCTAACATGCGTGCCGTATCCATCAGTGCGGCACGCATCTCCTCAAATCCAATTTCGCGATGGACGACGGCCTCCACAAAAATCCCGTACAGCAGCGCGACCACCGCCGACTCGGTGGGCGAAAAGTACCCTGAGAATATTCCCCCAAGCAGCATCACCGGCATCAACAGTGACCAGACACCTTCGGCGATCGCTTTAGCCAGTTCGGGACCATTCAAAAGGCGCGCAGGAAGTCTGCGGTTAGCGACTACCGCGTAGGCGGCGAGAACCCCGGCCAGCAACAGGCCGGGTATCAAACCGGCCAAAAACAAATCTGCAATCGAAACTTCACTGACAATGCCATACACAATCATCGGGATGGATGGCGGAATGATTATCCCCAGCGTTCCAGCCGAAGTAAGAGCGCCCAGCGCGAAGTTCCGGGAGTAGCCCTGCTCAATCATGGCTGGATACATGACCGGCCCGATTGCAAGCAGTGTCGCTGCTGATGAGCCGCTGACCGCCGCGAAAACGGCGCATGACAGGATCGCGGCAGCCCCCAGCCCGCCTGGCAGAGGAGCTGTTGCGAGCGTCATGATTCTCACCAAACGTTTGGCAATCGCCCCGCGGCTGAAGACGTTTCCGGCGGCGATAAACATGGGCACGGCGAGCAGTGCCTCACTGTTGAGGCCGATCCACATATCCTCGGCAAGGTAGTCCAGCCGACCGCCGCCCCAGACCATGTGAACGTACGCTGCACCCACCAGCAATATAACGATAAGGTTCTGTCGCAGAAGCAGCAGAAAAAACGTCAACAGGATCAGACCGGTAATGGCCAAGTGTCAGACTCCCGCGCCGCTTGTGTCAAATCAGGGACTGTCTGCGACCGGGCGCAACCCCGGCTTCAGCGCGAAAATCAAATGACGCAGACCACTACTCAGAAATGCAGCCGGCATAACCAACTGAAACGGCCATACCGGGATCAGGAAAATCGCGACCCTGTCACCAGCCGCCTGCGTCTCGGAAATGAAATAGACACAAACAATTGCGAATGCGGCATGGAGGAGCGCGGCAACCATATCTGAAATTCGGTTTATGAGCGCATCAAATCGAGCCGGCAGAACCCGATCGCAGACAGTCGGGCGCAAATGAGAGCCACTGCCAGTGGCGAGCGACATGCCGAAGAAACCTGCGGCGGCGGTGACCAGGACAGCCATCGTTTGTAGACCAAGGACCGGCATGCCCATCACTTCGCGCGCGATAATCTCCCATCCCAGCAAAACCACGACAGTCAGATAGGCCATGACGGCAAGAGCACCCTCGATGCCCTGAATCGCCTTAAGAAGCCTGGCCATCCGTTACCTCTCTAGCTGCCACAGACCGATTTTACCTCATTCAACCCGGCCCAGATTTCCGCAGCATGATCGCCGAGATCGGTGATAATGCTTTGGCGCACATCCGGCGCAAACCGTTTCCATGACTCAAGCTCTGCTGGAGAAAGCTCATGGATCACCGCGCCATCCGCCTCAGCTTCCTTCAGAAGGTTTTCTTCCGCCTCGCGGGTTGCTTCTCTCAGATCAGCCATACCCAGTGCGGCGCGGCTGATTGCTTCCTTCGCAGAAGGCTCCAAACGCTCCCAGGTTCTGTTGGAAATCAAAAGTGCACCCAACTGATGTCCGTGCGCCGTCATAATGATCTGCGGCGCTTCGGCAGCATATCCAGCAGCAACGCCCATAACGAGAGGCGTTGTAACCGCGACGACCGCACCCGTTTTCAGCGCTGGCATGGAATCAAGTGTTCCCAGCGGCACCGCAGCCGCACCGGTCGCCTGTATGAAAAGTGTGTCCGCCGGCGTCGGGGAGGTGCGTATTTTTTGGCCCTGCATTTCTTCCGGCGTACGGAAAGCTGTTTTCGACATGATCACCATCCGCCCCACCTCAAAAGTGGACAGCAGGATCACACCGGCGTCCTCGAATTCGGCATCGAAGACCTCGTGAAGATATCCGTCCACCGCGCAGTCTCTTTGCGCAACGGTGTCGAAAACATAGGGCAGCTGAAGCAGCCCGTAATCCGGGACCAATAGCGACGACGCCACGTTGGAGAGAAGCGCCATATCGATCCGTCCGCGGGCAAGTTGCCGCGCCACCGTCTGTTCATCACCAAGCTGACTGTTGAAGTAGTTCACGACGGTAATGTTGCCGGCCGTCAGTTCGGAAACCTTGTGAGAAAACTCCTCCAGTGCCCTGCCCCACGGAGTGGTCGCTGGCACGGCAGTTCCCAGCCTCAACTCTTCAGCACCAACAGACGCCGCGTTAACCGGCGAGAGGGCCAAGGCCGAACCTGCGAGGACAGCCTTAGCAATTCGATTAATTTCCAAAAAACTTATGCAACCCAAAATGGAAAACATGGACTACCTGCAAAAATACAAATTTTCATCGACCGGCGGGCTCTCGAAGACCCAAAAACCTGATTGTCGCGTTGAACACTCTGTGCTCCGGTACCACACCTACGCGCTACTATCGACATCCAGAAGAACCGGCTCGGCAAAAAAACCTTTTGTGACAGATACTTCTCAGGGCATCAAAAAATTCAGCGGTTGACGACAGACTGCTGCATGATTGTACTATCCGCGCGGGAAAGCAAGATCCGGGGGACGGCGATGAGTGAAGTTGGGCATTCCGCGCCAGCGGAAGCGGCAATTCGTGAGGAACTGCAGCGCATTCTTGCATCGAAAACGTTCACGGCTTCAACGAGAAACCGTAATTTCCTCAGCTACGTGGTGGATGAAACACTCGCCGGACGCGGCAACCGGATAAAGGCATACAGCGTTGCAACCCAGGTGTTTGGACGAGGCGACGATTTCGATCCTTTGCTCGACTCGATCGTCCGCATCGAGGCCGGACGCCTGCGGCGTGAACTGGAAAGATTTTATCTCAAGGAAAGTCATCCTGGAGGTGTAACCATCAATATTCCGAAGGGCGGCTATGTTCCGTCTTTTGAAATCCGCAAAGTCGACACCGAAAAAACCTCAGGATCAGAACGTGCATCGTCGGGGCCCGCAATCCTTCACAATCTGGGACCAAGCGTGATCGTTCACCGGTTTGAGGAAGCCGGGGACTGCTCGGTCTTCCCCGGGATCGGCCGCAAATTGAGCTGGCAGGTGATCTCCGCATTAACGCGCTACACTGAGATTTTTGTCTTCGGGTATGAAACGACCGATTATCTCGCGGATGCTGTAGGCCACAGCGACAAACCGCAGGAGTTCCAATCCGATTATGAACTTTTCGGGACGGTGACGGTCTCGAAAGAGGCTCTGAATGTCGACCTCCTGTTCCGGCGCACTCCGGATCGGCGTTTTGTCTGGGCACATGATTTCAAATGTGAAATCGACGAGGGATGCACGCCGTCAGAGATGGTGGAGGTCTGCAACGATATTGCCGGCCAAATCGTGCGAAAAATTGCCGACAGGGATGGAATTCTCGACTGTCAGGCCCGCGAAAGTGCGGGGCAGGCACCGAACACATTTGCGGCGTATCAAAAGCTGCTTGAGTTTCACGATTATTGGCGTTCGCTGGATCCGAAACTTTATGAGTCGTTGAGAAGGGATCTTGAGAAAACCGTCTCGGAGGATCCGAATTTCGCCAACGGCCTCTCCTGTCTCTCGATGGTTTACTCCAGTGCCGTGCGTTACGTTTATGATATCAGTCATGCGTGTACCGACCCGCTTGAACGGGCATTCGAGCTTGCGAACAGGGCGATACTGTTGGCGCCCAATTCCAGCCGGGCCTATCACGCGCGGGCAATTGCGGAATGGTTCTCAGGTCTTACTCAGGAGAGTTTGAAAACGCTCCAACATGCCCGATCCCTTAATCCGAACGACTCCGAAATACTGGCAGAACTCGGATTTCGCTATGCAATGCGTGCCAAATGGGGGCTGGCGGTGCCGCTGATTGAAGAATCGTATATTCGGAACCCGATGCAGGCGACGACCTACCGCATGGGTCTGTTTCTCTATCACTACGCCGAGGGGCGATACGATACCGCGTTGCGCGAGTGTGTACTTATCAATGCGCCAAGCGTTGGAAATGTGCGTGTTTGCGCGGCGGCCGCTCACTGCAAACTTGGACAGTTTGCCGAGGCGCATCAGGAACTGCGCGAGGCCAAGAAAATTGACCCCGACCTGCCCTCACGGCTGGAAGCGGATCTCATGATGCGCAACGTCCACCCGGACCTTATCCACAATCTGGTCTCAACCGTCGCCGCGATTGATCCAAGATGGGCCATCGGGAACGAACCCGGACGTCTCAAAGCGTAAGCTTTCCCAAACGAAACAGGCGGCCCATCAAGGTAGCGACCGGCAATAGTTTTTCGCGCACTGCAAACAGCCCCTGCCACGCGCCTCTTATTGCGCACAACAGGGTGTTCACATCAGGTAACAAGCAGGACGATAACAAGACCCCAAAGTGTCAGCAGCGTGTTGCTGACCGCGTAAGGCACGGTATAGCCCAGCATGGGCACGTCACTCTGCGCCTGCTCACCGACCATCGCCACCGATGCGGTCGAGGTGCGTGATCCGCCACAACAGCCGAGGTTGATTGCGTCATGGAAACGAAAGATGTGTTTTCCGATGAGCGGTGCCAGCAACATGGGCACCGAGGTGGCCACAACTCCCCAGACGAAGAGACCAAATCCGGCCTCCTTAAGTCCCGCGATAAATGTGGGTCCAGACGTCAGGCCAACCACGGCGATAAATACATTGAGGCCGACCGAGTTCATAAACCAAAGCGTTGGTTGAGGGATGTTACCGATCTGCGGCTTCACCGTACGCAGCCAACCGACAAAAATACCCGCAAGCAGCGCACCACCGGAGGTACTTAGGGTGATCGGAACTCCGGCGATTGGGAACACATAGGCACCGATCAGTCCACCAATCAAAATGGAAAGACCAACGAGAACCATATTCGTGATCGTCTGAGGCCGGTCTGCGAATCCTACAGTCTTCGCAAAGCTCTCGACATGAGTTTTCGAGCCGGCCACACGCAGAATGTCGCCACGATGAATTTTGGTACCTGGCATCACGGGGATATTCACTGCAGCCGATCCACGACGGATGGAGTTGAGATACACTCCGCGGGTATACGGCTCTTTCGCAATGTCGATCAGTTCCTGACCATCCATTGCTTTTGATGTAACCAGCACATCAACCGCCTCGACGGGCACGTCCAGCAGTTCCCGGTCGTCCACCTCCTCAGCCGCTCCGAACAGATGCACCAGGACATCCCGGCGACCCGAAACCGCAACCACATCGCCAGCTTTCAGGGTTGTATCGTCGCCCGGTGAAACGAGTTCACCGTCGCGCCGCAACCGTTCAATGAAAATGCGCTCCCCTTCAGCAAATGCTTCCGCGCCAGCGCGGGTTTTTCCTTCGACGGCCCCGCCGGGCTTAACACGGTAAGCACGAAGTTCCCGCGCCCGCCAGGCGCTGATGTAGTTGGCATCCTGCGTTCCGCCCTTAAGGACGTCCCGCTCATACTGCTTGCAGGCATCGGCAATATTGACGCCGAGCAGTTTCGGACCAACGAAAGCCAGGATCCAACCCGTCCCAATCGTGCCGTAGAGATAGGTAATCGCATAGGCCACCGGGATCCTTGACATTTCCGTCTGGGCTTCTTCCGGCGTTAAACCGAGGTTACGTATTGCGTCCTCTCCCAATCCAATCGACGCGGAAATTGTCTGCGCCCCCGCGAGAAGACCAGCCGCGAGGCCCGGACCGTAGCCAGCGACAATCGCAGCGACATAAACGGTGGCGAGGCAAAGGCCTGAAACGACAACGGCGAACACCGCCTGTGGCGCTCCATCCGTCGCAATTCCTCGAACAAATTGCGGACCGACACCAAAGCCCACGGCGAACAGGAACATGATAAAGAAGATCGATTTAACCTGTCCGGAAACCTCAATACCAATCTGACCGATCAACACACCGGCCAGCAGGGTGCCAGTTACGGCGCCAAGGCTGAAACTCCCGAACCTCTTGTTTCCAATCCAGTAACCCACCGCAAGCGTGAAGAATATCGCGACGTGCGGGTTGGCCCGAAGGGTTTCAACAATGTAACTCCACATGGGTTTTCCCTGCTCCTGTGAAAATATGGCGACCGGACCCGCGCGTTGCGGGTTCCTGCAAGCCGCTACGTTTTTATTTCCGAACGTGTTCGCTGGCGTGGTCTGGCCGAATGAGTTTCAGGCCCTTTGCAAGCTCAAAGCCGTGAATCTCGGTCACATCCAGTTTGCGCATGAAGTCGATGGTCTCCTTCGAAATCACCTGACCAGGAACCATGATCGGAAACCCCGGAGGGTAAGGAATCACAAAATTGGCTGAAATCATCTCCGGACCATTTTTCAGGCGCTTGTCGACCTCGGGACTGTCGAGAGGTACATATTCGCAACCTTCAGGATAGTAAGCGCTGAAGAAGGCAGACCGCATGTCTCCTTCCCAGGTTTTCTTCCCGGCGTCCCACCGAAACGCATCGTGAAAGTGGCTGAAGTCAGGCAAATTGGGTACATCCTCCATCAGGGACTTGACCCGCGCCTCAAAGGTTGCCCTCGCGTTTTCGCCACCCCGTGCCAGATCTTTCTCGAGGTTTTGGCAAATTTGCAGCAGCACCCTGACAAGCTGCGCCACATCGCTCCGTGTGTTGTTGATGTTCGACTGCAGGAGAACCGAATTTCGAGACGTTTTGTTCAGCTGAATATCGAACTCTTCGGCGAGAAGTTTTTTGAACTGGGTGCCATCAAATCCGGCGGTGCCACAAACCAGCGTCATCCGGGTCGGGTCGAGACAAAACTCATCCTCGTGCATCGAACGGACCTGATCCGTCCAGGAGATGCCTTCGTCCAGGAAATCCGTGAAACCGCTGGTCCGGTATTCCGCCGGTACCATCTCATCCGCTCCCAGGACACGGAAATACTTCGAAATTAGCGGATGGCTGTTAATCTCGTTCCGGATGTCGAGCGCAATCTCAATTGCATTCGCAACAAGGCCATAACCCTCCAGTTCCATTTGCCGCCGGGCAACATCCAGACTGGCGATGAGCTGCTGGTTTGGGCTGGTGGAGGCGTGCGTAAATACCGCCTCGTGGAATTGTGCCTCAACCTCACCGAAATCCACATCCCTGACGAGCAGCATCGATCCCTGCCTGAGAGACGACATGGACTTGTGGGTTGAGTTCGTCTGATACACCCGCAGCCTGATCTGACGCGGATCCGGGATCAGTCTTGTCTCGAGCAGCTTGGCAGCTTTGGGGTTTTTCCCGAGCTTCTTCTGCTGCTTTTCGTATTCCTCAACAGACGCAGGGTCTTTCATCCAGGTTTCAATTGCTTCCGCCGCACCCATCGCGGTGCGCTGACGCAGAAATGGCGACCAGCGGGCAAATCCGAACCAGGCTTCATCCCAGAGGAAAATAAGATCCGGCTTGATGGCCAGACACTCCTCCATGACCCGTCTTGTGTTGTAGATGTGCCCATCGAATGTACAATTCGTGAGGTCCACCATTTTTACCCGGTCAAGCCGGCCCTCCGCCTTCAGGTCGAGAAGCGCATTCTTGATCGAAGAAAGGGGGACCGCGCCGTACATGGAGTATTCCGTCATTGGGAATGCTTCGATGTAAAGCGGCTGTCCACCTGCCAGGACCAGACCGTAGTGATGGGATTTATGGCAGTTTCGATCCAGCAGAACGATGTCACCCGGCGCCACCAACGCCTGATGCACCATTTTGTTGGACGTCGATGTTCCGTTGGTCACGAAGAACACGTGGTCCGCGCCGAACGCCCGGGCCGCCATTTCCTGCGCTTCCTTGATGTTGCCGGTGGGCTCGAGAAGACTGTCGAGTCCTCCGGTCGTAGCCGAGGATTCAGCCAGGAAAATGTTCAGCCCATAGAACTCGCCCATGTCGCGAATCCAGTCGGATTTGAACACGGATTTGCCGCGTGCGATTGGCAGCGCGTGGAAGGTACTGATTGGACGCATCGCATATTTCTTGAGGTTGTCAAAAAATGGCGTACGAAACCGATCGGACACGCCTTCAAGGATGCAGAGGTGGAGTTCCAGGAGTTCCTCCACCGAGTACAGCACCCGGCGAAAATCAGATGCGCGCGGGTCTCCGGCCACGCGCTCCACGTGCCGGTCGGACAGCAGATAGATATCCACCTCCGGCCGGATTTTTTTGATTGCGCCGGCGAGCGACAACGGGAGGTCATCCTCCGACAGGTGCTCCGCATCCAATCCAGCGGATGTGAGGAACTGTCGAAGCGCGGGAACGGATCCCTTGGTTTCCAGATCAAACCCTTCGTAGAGAGTTACCGCCGAAACTGCGGGGTTCAGCAGGACCGCACAGATCGCTTCCTCAAAACTTCCGACAACCACCGCCTCGTAAATGAACGGGTCCTCGGGTCGACGAAGCCGACGTATTTGGTCGATGATATGATCCGCCCGTGTGGCTGCACCAGGCGCAACGAACAGAGTCTCGAAATAGGGACGGTGCGACTGACCCCGCGCAAGGGTGGTCGTGTTGATCTCAGGAGGTGCCTCTGCGGCAGCCTCTGCCGTCATCCAGTCACCCGGATCCTCCTTGTAAGTTCGGTCCAGAATGGATTCGGAAATGCGCTGGACCAAAGAAACCGCTGAATCGGCCTGCCCGCTCTCGATCCTGTCGCGCAGCGTGGCGATGAGCTTGTGGCCTGGATAGGCAAAGAAACGTTCGTTCGGCCCCAGCGCCTCGAATGCCGACATGACATCCGACTGCAACTGCGGGTCGCGGGTCCATTTCCGCGCGGTCGCGTGAAGGCTGCGCCAGTTGTCCGTCCGTGTCCCTGGAAGCGAAAAAAAATGATCAATACGACTGTCCTGCCCCGATACGGGCATAATTTTCTTTTTTGGCATGGGTTTTGTCCCTCGCGGAAACCTTATGTCCTGAAATCCCTGACTGATCGTAGCCAGGCGTGCGGCAGCGGTTCCACAGGCGGTATGTAGTTAACTGTAAAGCCCACGCCGCAAACACGACGAGACGCGCGCTAATCGACGTCGGCAGTTTCCAAGAACCACCGGAGTTCCCTCTCGAGTTCATCCAGAATCTCGCGATATTCCCCTATTTCCGGACGTAAATTCGCATCCGGACGAGCTTCGAACCGGCGCAGCGATGCATTAGCCAGCGCAAAATCCTCGCACACGGACCTGAAATAGGCATTTTTGAGATACAACCTGCGCACTGGCGATCCCTCTTCGGGAAACCGGGCGAGAACATGTGCCAACGCGTGCATAAGGCCGCCTTGCCTCTCCTGGACCGGGCAACCGGCACCCGCAAACGGGACCGGCACCCTTGCATATTTCGTCAGAAATCCTCAGGCAAAAAGCCGCAACGGTGAGGTACGTAACCGTTAACACGCCGAACGTACCGGTCGCGGCCCCCTGGACCAGTCCCGCACTAACAGTGACTTACATCCTCCCGGTTCGGACAATGGTCCCCATAGAGATAGTGTCATCCGGGTGACCCAAATTGGGACTTATGGGACTACGCGGATTCCACCGTGAACCCGGAATCGAAAAAAGGGGGAGAGCGTTAGTGGCCAACGGGACAGAAACTGCTGCTGATTTGCACCCTTCGGCGCCACATTATTTGCCATCATTCGTGCCGGGTCCTGACGGAGGTGACTGGCTCCTCGTTGCAGTGGCGGTTCTGCTCCTGCTGATCGTGGTGGCCATAGGTGTATTTTATCTCAAGCTGCATCACCTTCCCGAACATATGGCTCATAAGGGCCAAAAGGTTCAGTACGAAATCGTCGCGGTACTTTGCCTCATCGCCCTGTTCACGCACAATCATGCCTTTTGGATAGTGGGTCTGTTGCTGGCCCTGGTGCCAATTCCGGATTTTTCAACACCCCTGAACCGGATGGCCGCCGCACTCGGGCGCATGGCGGGACTGTCAGGCACGAGAAGCCAATCCGCTGACACAACCGCTACGGATGCGGCCCCTCACCAGACCGAAACCTGACATATGCTCGAATTCCTGCTCTGCTCGCTTATCACCATCCTGCCCGACTACCTTTATCGGCGCTTTGCACAGGGCAAGAGGTTCGGACATGAAATCAACCTCTTCTCAGTTTGGTACGAACTGCGTTGGGGTATCACGCTCTGCGTCATTTTGACGATTTGCCTGATCACCGCTGTTTTCTATTTTCATCCCACGACCAAGGCCGTGAACTCGACCTTTCGAACGGTGACCATCCTACCCGAGAGCAATGGTCGCGTGGCCGAGACATTCGTCGAAATAAACCAGAAGGTGGAAGCGGGCCAACCGTTGTTCCGTCTTGACGACCTGGAGGAACGGGCAGCACTAGAAACGGCGCGCAGAAAAATTGCCGAAATCGAGGCGGCCCAACGGGTCGCCCGGTCAACGCTGAGGGAAGCCGAAGGCCGCATCATCCAGGCACGCGGACACCTGAAACAGGCGCGGGACGAGTATGATACCCGAAATCAGCTGTTGCGACAGGCAAGCAGCGCAATATCGGAGCGGGAAGTTGAAAGAGCGCTCGTTCAGGTTCAAACACAGATCGGCGCGGTAGATGCCGCCGTCGCGGCCCGGGATACCGTCCAGGCCGAACTGGACTTCCAGCTGCCATCGCAAAAAGCGCGGGCCGAGGCTGAACTGGAGGAAGCGCAGGTTGCGCTCGACAAAACCCTGGTCGTGGCGGGAACGGATGGATATGTGCAGCAGTTCTCTCTGCGGCCCGGAGACGTGGTCAATCCCATGTTCCGACCGGCTGGTATCCTGGTGCCGGAGCGCAACGTGAACGGCCTCGCGGCTGGTTTCGGGCAAATTCAGGCGCAGATCATTCATCCTGGTATGCTGGGCGAGGTCGCCTGCCCCTCCCGTCCGTGGGAAATCATACCGATGGTCGTGACCGAGGTTCAGGATGTCATTGCGGCCGGTCAGGTCCGACCAACCGATCAGCTCGTTGATATCGGCCAGATGCCCCAGGCAGGTACCATCACCGTGATCATGGAACCCCTTTATATCGGTGCCCTTGATGGCCTGCCCCAGGGCGCGTCGTGCATCGCCAATGTCTACACCAGCAATCACGAACGTCTGGACGAGCCGGGGTTGAGCACCGGGCAATGGATCGTTCTTCACGCAATCGACACGATCGGACTGGTGCACGCTGCAATACTTCGCCTGCACGCTGTCCTAATGCCGATCCAGACGCTGGTTTTGACCGGACACTAAGTAAATCCGCATGCCATGATGCCGCGTTTCAGAATGTCACAGTAAATCACTGCGTGCCTGACTTGTCCCAATCTGTGCAGCCTGCTGAATTATTTGCACGCTTCAGAATTAGCCAAAGGATCATTTGACATGACACGAACGGTAATACGCAGGCTCATCGCAATTGTGACGATCTCTTATTCAATACTCCTGCCCACGGCGCAGGCCCCTGCGCAAACGGGACAGGCCTCAGATTTCTCCGACTTTCCTTTTTTGATTTACTGCGAATACGAGAAAATTGGTCATGCCTACTATTTCTCACAACTCAATCCCGATGGCACAGCCATATTCATGACGCCCGACAGTCAGGTCGGCACCATAACAGTGAACGGCGTCGCCCGACGCGTCGACGGCCAGCGTTCCGGAAGCTGCAGCGGAAAGACACTGGCCGATCTGAGAGCCGAGAAGCGGGCATTCGACCTGCTTCGCTGACAGGTCGGCCAGAGAAAAGAAGCCTCAGGCGGTAATTGATACGCCCTTTGCCGCCTGGTAGGCCTGAACGTAACCACGCGCGATAGACCGAACCGCACGGCCAATCTGCAAATATGCCTCATCATCAAAATTGGCGAAGGACACCCTTGCGAACCAGTTTGGTGCCGCAAAGCCGGAACCATTGAGCAGAACAATGCCATGTTCCTCGGCAAGCCGAAACGGAATGTCGAGGGGATGAATATTCTCCTTCACCCAGGTAACGACATCTTCGCCCACATATTTCCGCAACCAGAATTCCAAATCAATGATGCCGTAATAATGGTCGAAATAGGGGCCAGTTCAGGCGGCCAGCCTCCCGGGACGGGCTTGTATCAGGACAAAAGTACCTTGTGAGGCGCACCGCGACTTATGCGCAAGTTCGAAAGTGCTTTAGAACGATGGTTGCGGGGACAGGATTTGAACCTGTGACCTTCAGGTTATGAGCCTGACGAGCTACCGGGCTGCTCCACCCCGCGACGCTTTTGCAGAGTTGCAGTTTTGTGCTGCGTGACGGGGAAGGTTTCCCCGTATCGGCTTCTGCGTGCCGTCTGGTATTTGATTGAGACCGTAAGAGAGCGTTTGGTGTGTCTGACAGGTTTGGCGGTGACCTACTCTCCCACGTCTTAAGACGCAGTACCATCG